>NZ_KQ961027.1:0-344459 GCF_001562555.1 Agrobacterium bohemicum | reverse complement strand
TCTTCATCCGAATCTTCTCCAAAATCATTGTGAGAAAATTCTACTTTTAAACCCGGTTAGTTTGCGGGGGGATTACCGTTCAACCGCGATTGTCGGCCGGGAGTCTTGCCATTGATCAGGCCTTCGGGACCGCGCTCGTTAAAGCGCATGACCCAATCCCTGATGATCTGGAGCGCGACATTGCCAAGACGGGCGGCATCTGAACGCGAACCTTCATCGTAGATCAACCCGAGCGCTAACAGGCGTTGTACCTGGCTGCATCCTTGGTTTGCCGGGCAAGCCGCCGGAGATGATCTCCATCAAAATCTTCACGTAACGAAATGCCTGATCGCATACCTACCGTTCGCACCAGAGATCCAAATTCATCGCCGTTTGGGAAGGCCAAAGAGTCGAAGGCAGAGAGGGGGGCGTATAAGACACATCGCTAATGACGTCCTTAAACACGGGTATTACGCCATCACCGCGATGGTGGGCAGGCGGTAGCAATCCGTGCGGTCGCTCTCGGCGCTGTTCACTATTCCGCTGGCTGAGCCACCAACTCCAATTCAGATGACGCATCCATTTCGTCATCTGCTTTGCGGATTTCAAAGATAGGATTCTCCTCTTTCACGAACCTTAGCCGAATGCCGTGTTCGAATTCTTTCTCCTCGTAAACTCCGCGACGCAGCAATTCAAAAGACAATTGATATTTCGCCGCCTCGTCAATCAGAATGCTGTTTTCTTCAGTGATAGAGCCGACAGTAACGGAATTGTCTCTGATCCGCAGAAACGGCGTCAGGATGATGCGTGACGGCTCACCAATCAAAGCCGATACCTCCGAATCCTGGAGCACCTCCACAATGTAGTTCTCACCTTCCGGCACTCTGAAAGAGACGCTTTCAGCGCGCCAGGAAAACCCTTGGGAAACGTGACGCGGTTTCCAATCATTAAAAGGATTGTCGAGACTATGATTGAAAACTGCCAGTTGCTGGTAGCTTACAAAAAGTGGAAAAATTTCTGCCATGTTCAAGGTCCAACAGTAATTGTAGCTTTGCAGCCATCACGATACTTCCGAAGCTGGTTGCCCATCGAAGCGCCTGCCCCCATATTGTCACCCGCGGTCACATTTCTCACACTTGCGCCAGCCCCGCCTTCCAGAAACATTGCGGGAGGGTATTCATCAGGTTGCTTCCCAGTCTCTCGGGGAAACGCACCCGTTGCCGCTGCCCTGCGCATGGCAGCATTCGGTCGGTCTATTGTCAAGGTTGCCGGCTTTCCTGATGCCTGAGCATCCACTATGTGCTGCGCGGACTCAGGATATTTGCCTCTCGATATGATAACGATTCCGTGGCAGGGGCAGTCGTCACATGGCTCCTCTCGCGCCTTCGTTTGGGCAAGTTGTTGAGCCATCGCGGCAGCCTGAGCCAATTGCGCCGCTTTTCTTGCGCGTTCAGCCGCAAGAGCAGCCTCAGCAGTTGCCGTGACTGCCTGAGCTGTGCGAACAGTTCTGTAGCCCTGATATGCACGATAGCCGAGCATGGCAAGACGACCCAATCCAATGGCCACCGGTATAGCGAGAGGAAGAGCCATCAACTGCTCCCCGAGATACGTTTGCCTTGAATTTCAGATTGGCCAATTCTCACCATGCCATCCATGATTTCGGCCAGAGTTTGATCCGGATCGGCCGAAGTTTTCACGGCTTTTCTGATATCCTGCTCCTGGCCTATCTGACCATCAGTCGATGACATCAAAAATGCCCAGCGTGCATGCGCTCCCTCTGACCGCAGCCCCATTTCCTTGCCATCCAGCTCATAAAACAATGTCTTCTTGCGCAGATCTGCATCGGAAAGTTTATTGTTCTCAGGGTCAGCTTCTCTCAGGTAGGCCATGACCCGCTGCCGGGAGACTTCCAGCCTGGCGGCACTCATGACCTGCATCGCTGCAGGATCAAACTGGAGTGCGCCAAGAGGAGGCTTTATGTTCGCCGCGTGACGCGCCCTTTTGACGCCTCCGCCCCAGACCAAATCGGGCGCGAAAATAAGCTGTGTCGCCGGGCCGAACAGACGCGCCAGTTGAACCTCATCCAGAGCCGGGATTGTCTGCATCATGACATTCGCGTCCGCATGTCTGAAGATAACCATCTCTTGCCCACCATTGGTCAAATCTTCTAACGGCGCATCCTCACCTGCGGCGGTGAACTCTTCCTCGTTCCGGACGCGTGGCCCCTCATGTGTAGGCTGGTTATCCTTCCATACCTTCGGCACGGATATGCGGTTAAGCCCTCGCAGATGTTTATAGAGATGCTCGGAACTCAAGGAGCTTGCACCCGACCAGAAAACAGCAGCAGGCTTTCCATCGGTTAGCTTGACGACGTGCCGAAGCCGCTCGATGACCAAAGCCGGGGCATGACCCGCATCTACAGGCAACATTCCGCCGCCAGTCGGATCACCCGCCTCCAAAGACGCAACCATTTGCGCAGAGAGAGCGGCAGAATGGGCCTCGAGCTCTTCATCAGAAATGTCGTCTGCGCCTTCATCGACCATCCTCTGGTCAGTCGTTGCGGGCAGCGCGGCCTGATACGGGTCGATCAGCCATGGTCCTCCGACGATAATCGCATAGTCACCGCCTGCGTAACGATAGAGCGGTCTGTGAAAGACATTGGCCGCTTTAAACAGCTTGGGAAGATCATCAAACTGCGAACCATCCATGACGACATAAACGCGCTGGTCGGGATCGGAGACAAGTTCTGAAACGCTTTTCAGCAAAGCCTGAGCGACTGAAGACAGCTGGGTCTCATCAACGGCATCAGGTGTCATACAAAACTATCCTCGCACCATCGGCATCGACTGAGACGACATGCTCTTCTGACATTCCGTCCCACCCCCGCCACCCGCACCCGAGCCGGAACCACCCTCATCACCAATGAAGACATTGCCCGAACCCGTCTGCGCCTGCCCGCCGCAATCAATAGCATCGCCGATGCGACCGGCTGGCTTGCCGTTGATGAAGACGGTGGATGAGCCAGCAGCCAGCTTCCGGCCATGGACAGGTTCAGGGCACACCGGACAGCCATGCGGCACATAGGCGTCACCGACGCGCATCAACGGTTTATTGTTGACGAACACGTTGGGGCTTCCACCGGTGGCCAGAGTTGGCGGGAAGTGGCAGGAATGGCCGGAGCCTATGTCAGCGCGGCGGTGTGCTTGGGGCATTGATCACTAAGCTCTGTTTTTATTTATACAATTTAGTGCAGCTTCAAAAACAATCCTCTGTGATCCATCCCACATATTGGGTATGTCACAGGAGTTATTGTAAAAATACCTAGTTAGAGTAAATCCCTTCTCAGGTAACTTCTCGTTAGATTTGTAAGTTCTCCACGCGGCGGCTTCACAAGGGTTGAAGTATGATTGTTTCCCGACAATAGGGAAATTCTTCTGTCCATAAAATTTGATAAGCCATTGCCGAGAATTTTCGTCTCCCAACTTAGCAGCAACTCGTCTGAGATCTTCCGCTAAGCACAAATTACGAAAACCCAACTCAGTGTCGGCATCAGACACAAGTTTGTCTTCATATAGCAACCCAGCGGCAGCAGCTATGTCGGATGGATTATCACTCTTTGCTAAATCTAGAACCTTTATATAAGCAGGAGGGAGCGCACTCAAGTCCTCGGTTGCAGGACATTGATGCACACGCCACATAGTGACTACGAAATCAATTGCCGCCACCGCAATATATATTATAAAAAAGATGCAGCATATTCTAATTGCATTACACCAAATGAATTTACAAAATCGCCTCATCGCGCACCTAACTCAAGTTTCAAGCTTTTCAGTCCCAACATTTGCGCTCTTGATCTAAAATAGACTACATCAAGGTCGTCATTTGGTTTAGCGTCAATTCGATGCAAAATTTCTTCTTCTAAGGCTTTTTCTATTATCCCCAATAAGTTATCTGTCTGTCCCCATATTACACCTGCAACTCCTAACGCCTTTTTCGCTGCTAAGATCGCAAGAATACCGGCAGCAGTAGATGCGTAACTAGTGGTCCTATTACCTAATTGGACATATCCCCTTAGTTCACTTATAGCATCAGCCGCCTTGATCAAATCATCTAAAGACATGCCAGCCAAAGCTTTGGGCTTCTCTCCGTTACGACGCATACTTTCTTTTAGAAGGCCATAACTCCATAAAGCTGGGTTTTCACCCTCTTCAAAAGGCGCTTTAAAATATTCTTTGACCACGTCATAATGAATTAAAGGTGGTTGCCAAAAAAAATTCTTATTCACTTCGTCACAAGCTGCAGCTTGCTCTGGATCATACTTTTCAATAAAATTAATCGCGTAACAATAATGCCAAGCACCTAGTACGCCGTGCATATCATAACCGTAGAATGCTGATTTCTTGAAACCGACCCCATTGTTAGAAAAGTAATTTACAAACAAATCGTAAATTGCTTTTAGAGCCTTTTCGTTAGCTTTTGACAAATCGAGGGGACGATATGATACGGTGTTTTTACTGTACCCATCGATCAGTTCATCCCCATCAAATGAGAGAAAATCGTTCACATCCAACTTTCACACCCCCTCAATTTAGTTCTATTTTACTTCCGTTTATTGTTATATTACCGTCCGCCCTTATTTCTATACTTCCATTTTTTCTCAATATGATTTTACATTTTTCATTACCAATGCGAATATCCCCCAAGCTATCGATAATCGTAAATTGCTCCGAGGTGATGGACATTTTTTTTGAAGCGTGGACATCAAAATTTACACTCTTCGACTTAAATCGTCTCTCAGAGACAAAGCCAATATCATTGGCCGACGAAAACTGGATATTGCTTCCGGCGTGCTGAATATAAGATCCGCGCACATATGAAAGTTTGCTCGCAGTCGAATTGTCAAAATTTGGCTCGCTATCTAGCTGAAGATGAGCCCATGAAAATGGCAAATATGGCGATTCATTTTTGTCGTATCCAATACTTTCTGTAAACGTTCCCCTCACTGTTTCAGTTTTTGAATTCTGGTAATTATAGTTTGCATTTCTTCTTACTATTGAACTTAAACCGCCCAGCACATAAGAAACGTGGTTATTTTTGGTAACTGAAGAGAAGTTCTTTTCTGCATGGATAAAAATTTCCTCGTCATTTGTTTTGTCTTCAAATCGTAGCTCATTATAGCCGTTCCCTTTGTGCGTGTTGGTCCTAAAGACGCTTCGCGTTTTATTAGCTGGAAGCTCGTAAGGCACTTTCTGCCTCGCATTTGGCACTACCCCAGTCACCAACGGTCGGTCCGGGTCACCATCCACAAACGCGACCATCACTTCCATGCCAATGCGAGGGATGATCTGACCGCCCCAAGTGGAGCCTGCCCAGTTTTGGGCGACCCGCACCCAGCACGTATCCGTCCCATCTTTCTTAGCCTTGCGGTCCCACGGGAACCATAGCTTGATGCGGCCATATTGATCCGGGTGGATTTCTTCGCCTTCGGGACCGGCGACGATGGCGACCTGCGTGCCTTCGATCTTCGGGCGCTTTGTGGTGCGGTGTGGGGTGAGCGGCACTCTCGCAGGGATGGCCTCGAAGGTATTGCGGTATTCGGGTTCGTTGCTGTTGGTCTCATAGGAGCGATCCACAATGGTGTGGCTTGCCTTGATGATCACATGCTCTTCATATTCGTGTTCGGGATGAGCCACCTCATAGGGCGTGAAGCGACGGCCGGCTTCCAGAATGCGGGATGTCGATCCGCCGAAGACCCGGTCATGGTCGGCCTCGATGGACTGTGCCCGGAGTTTCTGGGCCCGCTCTGCTTCTTCCACCGTCTTGATGCGCGCCGGGTATTCGTAAAGCTCGCGCTTGGTCGCGTCCGGCATCTGGACCAGTGATGGCGTCATATTGCCCGGCACCATGCCGGGTGTCTCGAAATTCCAGTCGGCACCCGCGCGCTGGCCGGGCACATAGGAAAAGCGACGGGCCCAGTCATTGATGTGGTTGCGGTCTGAGGAACCCTGTGCCAATCTCACTTTGCCTTCGCCCTGAGCGGAAGGCGATGGTCCAAGCCATCCATTGGCGGTATCGGCCACATGCAGCTTGTGAGAGCCGTCCTCATGGCTGAACCAGTAGAACAATCCATCCTCTTCAAAACGACGCCGAAGATAATCAAGGTCCCGTTCGTTAAACTGCACGCTGTAGTGCTGCGCAGGCGGAGTCTTGATGATTCCCGATGTATCCGGGGCTGGAATGCCGTGTTCGGAAAAAAGCGTTTCGGCGATCTCCACCGATGTCTTGTCCATCCAGATGCGGCAATCGGAACGGCGGGACAGCAGCCACATCTGCGGGCGGATGGTCATGGCGTAAGAGCGTAGGCCACGGGTGATGGGTGGCCCTTCATGCAGGTCCGTGACAAGCCCGTTGAAGGGACGGCGGACACCGCTTCCATCCTCGCCATCGCCTTGGTTCACCTCCACCGAGACATCGATCAGACGCCCGATCAGTTCCTCCGGCTTCACCGATTCCTTCTTAGCGCGGACATTCAGCTGTATCTCGAACAGCTGCGACACACCTTCGTTGATGACCATCCGTTCCGGCAGCAACTGGTCTTCGCCCAGTGGCGACTTTACCTTTAGAACACGGCTGGCCTGGATGAAATCAGACGACGATGGCTGGTCGGTCATGGGCTATCTCCGCTCTGCAACTCACAAGTACCAAGAGGGACAATCATCATGGATACGTCCGACGAATATATATATTAAAGTGATCGTAAGCGTATATTTGCGCAATCGTAGAGAACGCGTCCATGGAGCACTTGCCCACGCGTCACGATCAATGCTGGAATCAGGTGCGCTCTCCAACGAGATGCGCATATTTAAACTTCGTCGCATTATTGGGAACATCATCGATCTTCGGTCCGAACATAAGTTCAGGCGTCAAGATTGAGCCTATCTCTTTCGCAGACGGCGCAGTTCCGAGGAGGTAAATGTCTCGCGACATGAACATCTGGTTACCGAAAGAATTTCCGACAGCGTAGTTCACCTGCAAAGCGAAAGCAGAGTGACCTTTCGCAAGCAGAGCCTGCTTGATCTTGGCATCATTCGCGCCCAGCCATTTTTTTAGCCAAACGGTAAGTGAATATTCGTTGATCCCTCCCGAAACTTGGCTGACAGCGGCAGCGACCGCACCGCCTACAGCCATTCGCGAGTTAAGTTGTCGAGGTCCATCAGGAAGAGACATATAGGATAAATCAGGTCCCTTTCCCATGCGTTGAACAGGCACGACCTCGTCCTGCCGAACCGGGCGCACAACGAAAGAATCAGTAGAAACAGCAAAATTGGGCATGGATAGCTTCTCCCAGCAACATCCGAGAATGGACAGGCTACATTTGGCGCTAAAGGCGCTCCCGCGTATCGGCAATATCAGAATTGCGAAGACGGAAGAGACGACCCGGTGCCCTAAGATGGCACCGGGTCGAATCTGTTAGCCAGCCTTTGTGGTCGCGAGGTCGTAGGACGCGATCATTGGCGCCTGCTGCGTGTTGTTCTCGTCAGCAGGTGTGTACTTGACTTCCATCTTGGTGAAGTTGAGCTTGATGGTCTCAACAGGACGGTCACCGCTGGAGTCGACGGAATAGCTGGCGATCAGCGTGTTCGTCAGCAGGTACTGGATATAGGTGTTGCCTGGATCGCCTGTTGTGACGAGATGGATCGTTGCGAGCTTGCCCTGGCGGCCAGAGCAAGCTTCCTGGAACAGCTTTGTGGAAGACGAGTCGCTGACTTTGGTCAGGATGACTTCCGAAATGGTTGGCTCAGATGCTTCGCGGTTTGCAGCAGAACCAGCAGATGTGTTCATGTTGCGCGTTACGTTCCAGTGAATAGCTTCGATATCCATCCACTTTTTGTGTTCCTGGTGCGTAGCGTCACCCTGGATGCCGTCGATCTGCAAATAAATTGGCATACTGTAAGCTCCTGTAATTACTGAAAAGACCTCTTGCTTCGAGGCCGCGTTTGCCTTTCCACTACTGCCGCATGCGTCGGGACTTCCCTTCCGACGCGGCAACTTTATCCGCTGCAACCGGGGCGGCCGCAGTGAATTCATCATTCTCTTCAACCGCGTCCGCACGAATGCGGAACCCGGTTTCATCAAAATCAACGGTGATGTGCTTCACCCTGTCACCCGAGATGACCTTGTCCAGAAAGTACGTGGACATGGGTGGCAGCAGATCTCTGCCGATCATGATTTCAATGGCGCGTGCGCCGATTTCGCTGGAACCCGACCGCCCGACCAGCGCGTCACGCGCGGCGTCAGAAAGCGTGAGTTCCGTGCCGTAGGCAGAGCGAACCCGCTCGGCAATTTTCTCGATCTGGATGTCGACGATGCGCGACAGCTGCACGGGCCCAAGTGGCATGAACGGCAAAATGACCGTGCGACCCAAAAAGGCGGGTTTAAAGTGCTTGGTCAGCTCCGGCATGAGCAACGCCTCAAGAGCCTCACCTTCCGGCATTGTGTCAGGGTCTGCCGCCAGCGCTGTCAACAGTTCTGAGCCGGTATTGGCCGTCATGAAGATGGTTGTATTCTTGAAATCGATGTCGCGGCCTTCGCCGTCCTTCAACATGCCTTTGTCGAACACCTGATAAAATATATCCTGCACACCGGGATGCGCCTTATCGATCTCATCCAGCAGGAGCACACCAAAGGGACGGCGGCGCACGGCTTCCGTTAGGACACCACCCTCACCGTAACCGACGTAACCGGGCGGCGAACCGAGAAGCAGAGAGACCTTATGCTCCTCCTTGAACTCGGACATGTTGATGGTGGTGAGATGACTGTTTCCGCCATATAAAAGATCAGCCAGCGACAGGGCGGTTTCCGTCTTTCCGGTTCCCGACATGCCAACGAGGAGGAAGACCGCGGGCGGGCGGCGTGGGTCTGACAAGCCTGCACGAGCAGCGCGCATGGCGTCAGCAATACGACCAATCGCCATGTCCTGACCAATGACCCGCTGCTTCATGCGCTCATCGAGAGACTTTGCGCTTTCGATTTGATCGGCGAGCAATTTTCCAAGCGGAATACCGGTCCAGCGTGAGACCACCGATGCAATCATCTCACGATCAACAACCGTCGGAACGAGCTTTTCTTCGCCATGACCCGAGCCTGCGGCGACCGGTCGGAGCGGCGCGACATTCGACGTACCGGCGAGGTGGGCTTCACCCTCCAGAAGCTCGGAAAGTTCCGCATCATATCGGGCTTTCAGGTTATCAATGGTCGTTTCCAGATTGCCTATCTGAGCTTTTATGGCCTCGATGCGAGAGCATGTCTCTTCGTCGGCAGGCTCGCGCGTGAGCCATTCAAGCTCAGTGGAAAGCAGGCGACGTTCACTTTCCATGGAGCGAAGCTTTTCAGGCAATGTCTGACGCGCCAGCGATACCGCAGCAGACGCAGTGTCCAGCAGGCTAACGGCCTTATCCGGCAATTGACGTGATGGCATGTAACGGGCTGACAGCTGAACTGCCGCGACAATCGCTTCGTCCCGTATGGTCACGCCATGATGCTTAACGAAAGTATCGGCGATCCCGCGAAGCATCCGGATGGCCGTCGCTTCATCCGGCTCGCGGACGTGGACAGGCTGGAAACGTCGGGTCAATGCCGCGTCTTTTTCAAAATACTTTTTGTATTCGCTCCACGTCGTCGCAGCGACAGTGCGAACTTCACCGCGGGCAAGTGCCGGTTTGAGAATGTTGGCGGCATCACCTTGTCCGGCTGCTCCGCCCGCCCCCACCAGTCCATGCGCCTCGTCAATGAAAAGAATGATAGGTTCGGGCGACCGTTTTACAGCATCTATGACACCGTGGAGACGTCTCTCGAATTCGCCTTTCACACCGGCACCGGCCTGAAGAAGCGACAAATCGAGTGTGAGCAGACGAACATTCTTCAGTTTTTCGGGAACATTGCCAGAGACGATCTCCAAAGCAAGCGCCTCTGCAACAGCAGTTTTACCGACGCCCGCCTCTCCAACGAGAATGGGGTTGTTCTGCCGACGTCTGGTCAGAATATCGACCATCTGCCTCAGTTCATCGTCACGCCCGATAACCGGGTCCACTTTGCCCTGGCGCGCATCTTCGGTCATATCTTGAGTGTAGAGGCGCAGAAAATCGTTCTGATCCTTAGGCTGCGAAGCGCCGACAATCGCGTCATCGCTCGAAGGCGCCTGATTGGCACCTTCTTCACGGAGCTGCTCCAATGCCGCGCGATCCATCAGCTTCAGCGCAGGGAAAGCTGCGCGCGCCAGACTGCGCAACGATGTTTCTTCATCGAGAGCCAGCAGCAGATGGGTAAGTGCAATGTGAGAACGTCCGTCCTGTAACGAGGCGAGGAGCCAAGCCTCCCGTCCTGCTGTCAGGATATTCTGAGATAACGATAAAGCCTGGCCGTCTCCGACAGCCGCATCATCCAGCGCTCGGTCAATTTGGGCGCGAAGATCGTCTTTTGAAATTTGCAACCGGTCAAACGTCTCAGTGAACGCATGGTCGTCCACAACCGCACTCAACCAGTGAGCAATGTCGACAAACTGATGGCCCCGCCGTACAGCGACAGATGCCGCGGTTTCAAGCGATAGACGCAATCTAGGCTCAAGCGCTTCTACCAGGCGGTTGAGATCAATATGCGACATACAGCGAGCCTCCGATTTGGATCATTCCACAACGTGACGTGGCATAGTTATGTCGATGAAACTCGCTTGTCCAGCAAAAGTTGCTTTTTTATTTGACGAGTTTAAAATCAAGTCGCCACAATTTCGCCCCATTTTCCATAAGTCTGTCTACTGAATAACCTTACGTAACGGAAGTAACTGACACATATCTATCATACTTAATAAGGGATAAACTGACATTGGCCACACAAGAGTCGGTACAAAATATAGAATACTTGAGTGATTGCGGAGAAAATATTCGAAGCAACGCAAGAACTCGTGAACTATACTATAGAATTAAGGATGAAAGAAATCAGGCACGTGCAGAAGAACGCACGGTTTCGCCTCAAGAAATTCTAAGGGTTTCCAGCAACTGGATTGAGGTCAGCAATCTCGGATTGCATATTATATATTCTGAAAGTCGCGACGTTGAAATATTGGCATGGCTTGCAGAAGCAGAACTAAGGCTAAAAGGCTTTCTCGGCTTGCGAGAAGTTTATCGAGTTACATATGATATATTTTGCAACCAATGGGACTCACTTCATTCAATTAGTGACGATGACGACGAAGAAAAATTCGCTCCTTTCGCCGGATTGAACGGGACTGGAAGTGAGGGAACGCTAATACAGCCCTTGCGTCTCAGCTCCCTCATTCCAGGCGGGAAGTTTGGCGAACATACATTGTGGGATTTCCAGCTCGCGCAGCGATCTTCTGAAACGAAACGCAAGGAAGAACTCTATAATGCCGCTTCCGAAGCGGGCATTGCGGCCATGTCTTCGCATTTGGCACATGTGAATGCGTGTCTTTCCACATTCGATGACATCAGCAAGATTTTGTCCGAACGGTGCGGACACAACGCGCCAGCCAGTTCCAACATCCGAAACATTCTGATTGAGGCCGCATCCGCGATTCGCACATTGGGCGGACGGGACGACTCGCAGCCTGCTGTTGCCAACAATGCACGGATAGCGGATAGTGATTCCGCACCGATACAGCCCGAAGTTCCTAAAAAAATGCCATCTGGCCCAGAAGAAATCGCTTCACGTGACGAAGCATTTGAAACTCTTCTTACAGTTGCGCGTTATTTCCGCCGGATGGAGCCGCATTCTCCGATATCGTTGGCAATTGAAACATTGGTTCGCAGGGGGCGTATGGATTTTTCAGAACTGCTCGCAGAGCTTTTGCCAGAAGTGCAGGCACGCCACGCCGTTTTGACGGCGGCTGGAATAAAGCCCGAGAGTGAGAACACCGGAAAATAGTGAAACCAAGGGAGATGCGACGCTCCCTACAGTCAGCAATGCCAACACGGCATCAAGGAGGTTTGAATGGCAAGTGTACATGAGAAGCTGGAACGGGTTCGGAAACCTCGCGTCCACATCAAGTACGAAGTGGAAACCGAAGGTGCGATGGTCGTTAAGGAGCTGCCGTTCGTGGTTGGCGTTTTAGGCGACTTTTCCGGCAACCCGACGCAGCCGCTGAAGCCGTTTGGGGAACGGAAATTCGTCCAGGTAGACCGCGATAACTTCGATGAAGTCATGCGCCGCATGACGCCGGGTCTTAACATTGCCGTTCCCAATACGCTTCAGGACGACGGCACGGATATTCAGGTCAACCTGAAATTCGAAAGCATGGACGACTTCCTGCCTGCAGCCGTTGTTGAGCAGGTACCGGCACTCAAAGCCCTCTTGGATGCGCGCAACGAACTTCGTGACCTGTTATCAAAGGCCGATCGTTCCGAAGATCTCGAGCGTCTCCTGGAAGATATTCTCCAGAACAAGACCGATCT
Source organism: Agrobacterium bohemicum (assembly GCF_001562555.1). NCBI lineage: Bacteria > Pseudomonadati > Pseudomonadota > Alphaproteobacteria > Hyphomicrobiales > Rhizobiaceae > Agrobacterium > Agrobacterium bohemicum. The sequence continues at coordinate 332,016 of NZ_KQ961027.1, read as the reverse complement.
CGGAAAGCTCGTATCCGAATTGAAAGAGAAAAACAGTGCGGGCGCCTGACCTCGAAATTTGAGGACTGTTCCGTCGAGTTGCCCCGCCGCATGGGGCTTCACCTGTTCTAGCGGTAAGACAAGAGCCGCATTTGGAAGGATTGAAACATGAGCGCTGAAAGCCTGCTGAAAAACGAGGCACAGACGACGACCACCGAAGAGAATGGCTTACTCGCCAAGGTGGTTGCCGCAACTCGTCAGACCGAACCGGACCGCGCACAAAACCTGCTGCGGACTCTGACTGATCAGGCACTGAAGGGCACGGTGAAATATGACCGAAACCTGACTGTCACGCTGAACCATGCGATTGCCGAGATCGACAAGGCAATTTCCGCCCAGTTGGCGGCTATCATGCAGGCACCGGAGTTCGCCAAGCTCGAAGGCACATGGCGCGGCCTGAATTATCTGGTCAAAAACTCTGAAACCAGCGTCAACCTCAAGATCCGCGTGCTGAACGCTTCAAAGCGCGACGTGGGCCGCGATTTGGAGAAGGCTGTTGAATTCGACCAGTCCAGATTGTTCAAATCCATCTATGAAGATGAATTTGGCACTCCCGGCGGCGAGCCTATGGGCGCCATCATCGGCGACTATGAATTCGACAACTCGTTTGACGATGTTCAGCTTCTACAGGGCGTGTCGATGATCGCCGCTGCGGCATTCGCACCGTTTATTTCGGCTGCCAGCCCACGCATGTTCGGCTTCGAAGACTATCGCGACCTCGCACGTCCGCGCGATCTCGAAAAGATTTTCGACACCGTCGAATATGCCAAGTGGCGCAGCTTCCGCGAAAGCGACGATTCTCGCTTCGTCACGCTGGCCCTCCCTCGCGTGCTGGCCCGCATGCCCTACGGCCCGAAGACAAACCCGGTTGACGAATTCGCCTATGACGAAACACGGGGTTCCGCCAATGGCGACTTGCAGCATGACGAATATTGCTGGATGAACGCCGCCTACATCATGGGCACCAAGTTGACCGATGCCTTTGCCAAGAATGGCTGGTGCACGGCCATTCGTGGTGCGGAAAACGGAGGCAAGGTCGAAAACCTTCCCATGCATGTTTTCTCCAGCGATGACGGCGATCTGGATCTGAAATGCCCGACGGAAGTCGGCATCACCGACCGTCGCGATGCGGAACTGGGCAAACTGGGCTTCCTGCCACTCTGCCACTACAAAAACACGGATTATGCCGTGTTCTTCGGCGCGCAGACTGCCCATAAGCCCAAGCTCTATGACCGCCCTGAAGCGACAGCCAATGCTGCGGTTTCGGCGCGTCTGCCATATATGATGGCGACCTCACGTTTTGCGCATTACCTGAAGGTCATGGGCCGCGACAAGATCGGCTCCTTCATGGAGGCATCTGATTGCGAAGTCTGGCTGAACCGCTGGATTTCCAACTACGTCAACGCCAACGACGTGGCGGGCGAAGAATCGCGTGCGAAGTATCCTCTGCGCGACGCGAAGGTGACTGTTCAGGAAATTCCCGGCAAGCCTGGCGCATACAACGCTGTCGCATGGATGCGCCCTTGGTTGCAGATGGAAGAGCTGACGACTTCGCTGCGCATGGTCGCACGCATTCCAACCAAGAACTAAGCAGGATGAAGGGGCAGCAATGCCCCTCACCCACCGCATTCCCGCCCGGAGCCCCTTCATGACGCACAGGTCCGTTTCGGACATACGCAGTCAGGCCGACCAGCTCATCGCTCTCATTGATGATGCTCTCAATGGCCAGGTGAACGCCATTTTGCACCACGCTGAATTTCAGGCGATGGAAGCGAGATGGCGTGGGCTTGCCATGGTGGTACGAGAAGCCAGCAGATGCCCGGAAGTGAAAATCAAGCTTCTGAACGCCAGTTGGAGGGAGCTGGCGCGTAGCATGGAGCGCGCAACGGATTTCGACCAAAGCCACCTGTTCGAGATCATCTACAACAGAGAATTCGGCATGCCCGGCGGTGAACCCGTGGGGCTTTTGGTGGGAGACTACACGTTCTCTCCCGATGATTTCGAGGGCATCGATTCCATCACGGCATTGTCGCAGATCGGCATGGTCGCCGCTGCTGCGTTTTGCCCGTTCATAGCCGCAGCGGCCCCTTCCGCCGTTGGTCTTGAGGATTTCTCCGAGCTGAGCCGTGTTCATGATTTCTCATGGCTGAAACAGGAAAAGACCCGCCTTCGCTGGAATGCGTTGCGCGCCCGCGACGACAGCCGCTTCGTGGGGCTGGTCGCTCCCCGAATTCTGTTGCGTTCGCCCCACAAACCCTACTCGCGGCGCCGCGAAGATCCGTTTCCGTTTCGCGAACACATAGCGGAAAATGGCAAGACGCTGCTCTGGGGAAATGCGGCTTTCGCATTCGCGTGTGTCGTTATCAGGAATTTTACTGACTCCGGCTGGTTTGCCGACATCAGAGGCGTGACGCAGGACGAGGTGGACGGTGGCATGCTGTCCCAGTCTCAATTGCCACCGCTTGATCTCGGCATCGAGAGCAATGGCCTGTCGGCGCAGCCGCCTGTCGAGATGCAACTGACCATGGGTCAGGAACAGCAGTTTTCCGACCTCGGCATCGTGCCGGTGTCGACAACTTATCTTTCCAGCATGGCAATTTTCAACGCCAACCAGTCGCTTCACGCGCCAGGGCATTACTCCAAGGAAAGCGCGCGCCAGAACGCTAGGCTGGCGGCAATGCTGCAATATGTGCTGTGCGCCTCGCGGTTCTCGCATTACCTCAAGGTCATCATGCGCGACGACATCGGCCAGCTGAGCGATGCCATCACCATCGAGCGCAAGCTGGAAAACTGGCTGTCGTCCTACACGTTAGGCAATGACGATGCCGAGGCGTCGCTGCGCACCCGGTATCCTTTGCGCTCGGCCGGTATAAGCGTTTTCGAAATCCCCGGAAAACCGGGCAGCTTTTCCTGCACCGTCCGTCTCCAGCCGCATTTTCAGCTGGATGATGTTTCCACCAGTTTCCACCTCATTGCCGAAACGACCACGCATACGGCGTCCATCGCCCGGTCCCCGGCTGAGCCACAGAGGATACCAGCATGACATTGCGCGACGATATCTCCAGCCTGCTTGATGAAGACCAGCTTGACGAGGCCATCGTCAAGGCAAAAGACCACGTCAAGACTGCCCCTTCGGACAAGGAAGGCCGCAACCTCTACATTGATCTGCTGATCCTTGCCGGAGAGTACGAAAAGGCCGATGCGCAGTGCAATCTGGCAGCCACATTCGCACCGCAGGATGCTGTTGGGTTCTCGCTGTTCCGCCACCACTTGCGCGCCATGGCGGCGCGCGTGGCATGGTTTGAAACCGGCGCCGTGCCTGATTTCGCTCACGGCCCATCCGAACTTGACCAGCTTGCCATCAAGGCCAACATCGCCGCGCGCGACGGCAAGGCGGATGAAGCAGCGCAAGCGCTTTTGCAACTGGACGAAAAGCGTGCTGAAATCTCCATCATTTTGAATGACGGCAAGGGAGGTGATATCCGCGATCTCGATGACCGCATCCCGCACGCGCTGGAAGTGTTGACCAACGGCGGTAAATATTTGTGGATCGATTTCAGCCGGATCGACACTCTGGTCATCGAGCCCATGACGCGCCCGCGCGATCTGGCCTTCCGCTCGGCTGAGATCACCCTGCTGGACGGCGCCATAGCATCGGTGCTGCTGCCGGCAGTCTATTACGGCGCGGACAAGACAACGCCGTTGCTGCTTGGTCGCGAAACCCTGTGGAATGACGATGCTCCTCTGGTGACGGGGCGCGGCCAGCGCTGCCTGTTGATCGGCGACGATATGGTGCCCTTCCACGAAATCTCCAGCCTTTCGGCACCTGCCAACACCGAAGAAAGGCAGACTGCGCGTGGTTGATCCGCTGGAGCAATATCGCCCAAAGCAAAGAACTCTTGCCCGCTCGGTGCTGGACCGATTGCTGGACGATGCGCCAGATCTGGAAAACGACCCGCCTGCTAGCCTGTCAGATCAAGTGCGTGAGATGCGCGAAGTCATTCGCCGCGATCTCGAAACCCTGCTGAACACCCGGCGCAATCCCGCTGGCCCGCCTGCCGATTTCAAAGAGTTGCCGGATGCCCTGGTAAGCTATGGCGTTGACGGCATTCTCTCCGCCAATCTCGTCACAGACGCCTCCAAGGCAAAGCTCGCCCAGACGATAGAGCGGCGGATATCGATGTTCGAGACACGCCTTGCGGATGTGCGCGTGTCGATCATGAAGAACCGGATGGATGGCGACCGGGCGTTGCGCATGCGCATTCAGGCGACGTTCCGCCTTCATGAAGGCATGCCGCCGATCAGCTTCGAATCTAAGATAGACCCATCGACCCAACGCTTTCTGGTGGAGGCAAGCAATGGCTGACGGCTTCCTCGAAAAGTACAATGACGAACTTTTTGCGCTGAGAAAACGGGCCTCCCGCTTTGCCGCGGCGTTCCCAAAGATCGCGGGTAGACTTCGAATGACCGGCGAAGTCGCCGACGACCCCCATGTTGAACGGCTGATCCAAAGTTTTGCCTATTCCGCCGCGCGCGTGCGGCAGAAGCTGGATGACGAATTCCCTGAACTCTCGGACAGCCTGCTGGAAACGCTCTATCCGCACTATCTCGCACCGCTGCCATCCATGAGCGTCGTGCATTTCGCACCAAGCCCGGCGCTGACGACGGTACAGACATTGCCACGACACAGCGAAATCCTGGCTGAGCCTATCGGCGGCGAAAGCTGCAAGTTTCGCACTACGCAAGATATCGACATCATCCCTTTGGAGATTGCGGCAGCGTCACTTGTTAGCCAACCTATCGACGCGCCTTTTTTCCCGTCATCGGCGGGTGCTGCAAGTTGCCTGAAACTTTCATTGCGAACCACCTCACCTCGTCCCGCAACATTTCGCGAGATAGGTCTGACATCGTTACAGATATTCATTTCATCGGCATGGCAGCAGGCGACCGCCCTTTACGAACTCCTGGCCAACCATTGCGTCGGAATTTCACTCGCCCAGCATTCCGAAGACCGCAACGCGATCTTCCTTCCAGCAGCCAATCTCAAACCGTCAGGGTTTTCGCGCGATCAGGCCATGCTACCCTACCCTGCCAACAGCTTCGACGGATACCGGCTGCTTACGGAGTTTTTCGCGCTGCCGCAGAAGTTTCTATTTCTGGATATCGAAGGCCTCGACCAATGGAGCGGCGGCGATTGCGAGCTTTACATCTACCTCGATGCCGCAGAGACGCGGCTTGAGCGTATGGTTTCGGCCAAGGACTTCGTGCTCAACGCATCGCCCGTCATCAATCTGTTCAAGCAGAGCTGCGAACCTTTAAGCCTCGATGGCACGCGAACGGAATATCGCCTGCTGCCGGATGCCAGACGTCAGAGAACACGGGAAATCTACGGCGTCGAAGATGTAGAGTTGACGAGCCGCACGGGCCAAATCGAAAAGACGTCGCCATTCTTCGGTCGGACGCAAAAAAGCAATGGATCCAACGTCTTTTGGCAAAGCTATCGCCGCTTCGATGATGATGACGGTTCGTCCGATACCGACATCGCTTTTGTCGATCAGCAACGTGGGCCGCTGGGTCCGCTAGATGTCGTGGCCAGCGTCAGCACGCTGTGCATCAATCGAGAACTGCCCAGCCAATTGCCATTTGGCGGCGGGCATCCCTTCCTGCAACTCGCAGCAGGAAATGAGGCGGTTAATTCGGTTCATGCGCTGATGCCACCAACAGCAGCCGTTCGAATGAACGAGCGTTCCGCGCGCGAATGGCGGCTGATTTCGCATCTTCTCCTCAACCATCTGTCGCTGTTCGATAATGGTGGCGCCCCGCTGAAAGACATTCTCTCCCTTTATGCTTTCAGGGATACGCCTGAGACCCGCCAACTGGTGGAGGCCATCACGTCGGTCGAAGCGCGCAACTCACATGCCAGAATTGGCTCTGCGATGGTGCCGGGAACAGACATCACCCTGGAGTTCGACTCGACTTTGATAGACCGATCCGCCGCCTTCGTGTTCGCCAGCGTTCTCAACCACTTCTTCGGTCTTTACACCTCGATCAACAGTTTTACCCGCCTGACCGCAACGATGCGCGGCCAATCCGAACCCCTTGCCCGGTGGCCTGCCCGCGCGGCAGACCGACCGTTGCTATAGGAGTTCGCGATGCAGTCTCAGGCAATGCGTGAAAAACAAGCAGCGCTTCTGGCAAACGATCCAGGCAGCTTTGACCCTGCGACAGCGTTTCGGGTGGCGCAACATCTTGTCAAGCAGGATGAGTTGACCATCGGCTCCCACAACGGCGCACGCCCGACGCCCGTCGCTATCAGCGGTTATCGCAGCAAGAATGGCAAAGCGGAACTGCGCTCCGCATTCGCACCCATCATCGGTCCGCTTGGATCACTGCCGCCAAGCTATAGTGAATTGCAGCAGCGTGAAGAACGCAATCGTTCGAAGGCGTTGACCAGCTTCTTCAATCTGTTTGCCGCCCGCTTCAGCGAGCTTTTCGTTTCCGCGACAGAAAAATATCGGCTGGCGCGTGGGCTGCGCTGGACGCCGACCCCTGAGAACAACGCCTTTCGCAAAACGCTGCTTTCGCTGACAGGTTTCGGCACTACGGGTCTCAGCGCTAAGGTGGGTGTCAAGGAAGATGTCTTGCTGCGTTTCAGCGGCTTGCTGGCAAATCGCAACCGCAACGCAACGGCACTGACGTCGATGCTGCATGAATTCACAGGGCTTGATGTCACCATCGAGCAATTTCGCAGACGCTGGGTGCCGCTTCCGGTGCACGAGCAAAGCAGGATGGGGCAGCCCGGCGGTTTGCGGCTTGGGCAGAATGTGACGGCCGGAAGTGCCATCGAGGATTTCAGCGGCGGCTTCCGCATCGTCCTTGGCCCCGTCGGTTATGCGGATTATCTGGCGTTGACGCCCGGCTCGAAGCGGCTTGCGGAGATCTTCGCCGTCACAAGGCTTTTTGTCGGAAGCGCTTTTGAGTTCGATATTCAGGTCATTTTGAAAAAAGAGGACGTACCTTTTTGCCAGCTGGGTCAGGCAGATGCACCGGCACGGCTGGGATGGAACAGCTGGGCCCGCCTTGCCCCCGCTGCAAAAGACAGCACCGACGCAATCGTAACCGAGCGCGAAGACTCGGCACTTTCAGCGTGAGGACGACATCATGAAACTTATTCTGAAAGAAAAGCAGGTCAACGGAAGTGCAAAGCCCACCCTGTGGAGCTTCGAGCAGGGCAGACGCGTAATAGGACGATCGACCGATTGCGACTGGCAGGTCAATGACGATGCCCGCCGAGTTTCCAAGCAACATTGCACACTGAGCTGCGACCGCGAGGGGTTCTCCATCACCGACCAGAGCGCGAACGGCACGCAGGTCGATGGCCGCCTCTTACTGGAAGGCGAAACCGTTCGCCTGCAAAATGGCTCACAGATCGGCATCGGCGGACAGACATTCGACGTCATCATCAGCGGCGAGGCTGAATTAGAATATGGTGATCCTGAAAGCTCGCTTCGTGTCAGCGACGAACATATGACGATATCCGCAATTCTGGCGGATATCGCGCCAAATGGCCGTTCTGCACGCGGCGTCATTGCCGGTGGTGCCTCCAACGACGATTGGCCGGACACGGCACCGGACCTGACCGGCAAGAAAACCAAGTCCATTTCCCGCAATGTCGAGGTCGGCTGGAACGCCCCTCCCTCGACTGCCGGTGTTGGCACTGTTTTGCCCACTGACTGGAACGAAGAGCCGGTGGAAAGCTCCAAGCATGAACACACCGATGCGATGAACATTCCAGTGCTGGTTTCACGGCCCAAGAAGAAAGCACCCGTCGAAGATTTCGACGCTGTCTTCATGGGTGGGGACGACGAGGAGGCAGAGATTGAGCCGGCAGCCGCAGTTGTGCCCGGCACGAGCGATCCTATCGATGACCTTCTGCTCGAGATGGAAAAGGAAAGCGCCGAATGTCTTTCCATCCTCGACATCGACCAGACGGCCATCGGCGCTGAGACCCATGAGACATCGCCAAGAGCACGGCTTGAAGGCCTTATTCGCCAGCAGCGGCTGCTGGCCTCGTCTCTGGAAATCCTGATCCGAACCTGCACGCAAAAGCTCGAGCCGCGATTGATCGAAGCCAAGGCTGACGCTCAAAACGACTGGCGCGACAAGATTGCACGCAAGGAATGGGGCGCTCTGGTTCAGAGGACCGATTACTGGTCCACGTTCAAAAAGCACTTCGAAGAAGATGGTCGTCAATTGTCGGTCAGGGAGTTTCTTCAGCGCGCAGCACGGGGCGAGGCTGCGCCTGATGAAGCGCTTCAAACAGATACCAAGGGGGTAAGCAGACAAAATGAGGCATGAAAACCGGGTTGCCTGGAGCGAGGGCATGTTCCTTCGCGTTCAACATTTTCAGCAATCGGACCGTTGGACGGAGCGACTGGTCCGCAATACCACGCGCAACCTTTCGCCATATCCCTGGGGTGTCGCGGAAATAGGCATTGATCGTAGCGCCTTGGCCATCGGCCAGTTTGCGCTCTCGAACCTGCGCGGCATATTGCCCGATGGAACGCCGTTCGAAGCGCCTGAGGATTCTGATCTACCCCCGCCGCTGGATTTGGATGAAGGCGTCAAGAATGCAATCGTCTATCTGGCGCTTCCGGCCCGTCAGCCGGGCAAGGCCGATATGTCCAGTAGCGCCAAGGCTGATAGCAACAGCGTGCGCGTTGTCGCAACCACATATGAGGTGTCCGACGCCAACGTCGATACGGATTTCATAGCGCCTATCGACGTCGGGCGCTTGAGTCTCAAATTCCTGAAAACAGGCGACGATCTTTCCGGCTATGATCTCATCGGGCTGGCGCGTGTCATCGAGGTGCGCTCCGACCGCGCTGTCATTCTCGATCCGGATTTCATTCCGCCGATCCTCAATTGCGCAGCCTCGTCACGCCTTTCCGAATTGCTGACGGAGCTTCTCGGTATTGTCCGGCACCGGGCGCAGGCAATCTCAGAGCGCATCGGTGATCCGACCATTCGGGGTACCGCAGAAGTCGGCGATTATTTTCTGCTGCAAATTCTCAATCGCGCCGATCCGCTGCTGGCTCACCTTTCCGCGAATGCCACGCGGTTTCATCCCATCCGGTTTTATGAGGACTGCATTCAACTGGCCGGTGAACTTGCCACATTCACCACGGATACAAAGCGCGCAACGGATTTTCCGCCCTATCGCCATGATGATCTGAAGGCGAGCTTTGCCGCTGTCTTCGATGATCTGCGCACGTCGCTTTCCTCCGTCTTGGAGCAGGCCGCTGTCGCCATCGAACTGGTGGAACGCAGACACGGTGTGCGTGTCGGCACCATCCACGACCGCACCCTGCTACGCGACTCCGGATTCGTTCTGGCCGTTCGCGCAGATATGTCAGCCGAGGATATCCGCCGCAAGCTGCCAGCCCAGATAAAGGTCGGCCCGGTGGAGCGCATTTCCGAACTCGTCAACGTGGCGCTGCCGGGCATTCCCGTACGCTCGCTGCCGGTCCTTCCGCGCCAGCTCCCTTATCGTTCCGGCACGATTTATTTCGAGATCGATACCAAGTCACCTCTCTGGAAGCAGCTTGAAACCTCCGGCGCCATCGCGCTGCATCTCGCGGGTGAATTCCCCGGCCTTGAGATGGAAATGTGGGCATTACGCGAATGAGCAACGACAAGCCCTCCTCATGGCAAGATTTGCCGACGGTGGTTGAGATCACCGACGAAAGCCGGCTTCGAAACAAAAATGCTCGCAACATGGCGGCTATCCTCGATGACATCATCGAGACCGACGTGGTCCCCGCCCGCGCAGGCCGCAGCGACAATTCGCTGCCCATCGATGCGCTGCTGTCCAATTTCCGTTTCGGCGGCGACGAGGTCCCGACACTGGTGCAGTCGGCAGCACCCCTGCTGAACCTTGCACATGTGTTGCGCTTCAGCGATGCCGAGCCGGACCCGGAGCATCTGCGCCGCGCCTGCATGGAGGCCATTACCCGTTACGAGCGCGATCTTGGATCTGCCCGTATCAGCCCGGAACGCGCCAGAGCCGCCCACTACGTGGTCTGCGCGACCGTGGACGATGTCATCTTGAGCAAGCCTTGGGGCGTGCGTGCAGGCTGGGCCCGCTCCGGCCTCGTTTCCACCTTCCACAATGACGTCACCGGCGGCGACCGCGTATTTGACATTCTCGACCATTTCCACCAGTCGCCTGGTGCCAACAAAGACATACTTCTGCTGCTCTATCTCTGCCTTTCACTGGCATTCGAAGGACGCACACGCGTTTCCGCAAAGGGTGCGCTAGAGCTTTCCCGCATCCGCGACAGTCTCTATAAAACGCTGATCGGGCAGTACGGGGTATTCGAACGCGAGTTGTCGCCGCACTGGCAGGGTGTCGAGGCACGGCACACGCCGCTGCGCACTATGGCGGCGCTTTGGACCCTGCTGTCACTGATCGCACTGGCATTTGCCTTCGGCTACCTGTTCTTCACCCTGTCTTTGAACAGCGCATCCGATACCACCTTCGAGCGGCTGGCATCGTTGCCTCCCACCGACACGCCGAGTGTGTTGATCACAACGCCACCCGCCCCGCCTGAAACACAGCCGGTCAAGGCCGAAGAGCCAAAAGTGGAGCCGCCAAGGATCGTTGAGCCGCCGAAACCGACGCGGCTGGATAATCTGATGGCGTTCCTCCAGCCGGAGGTTCAGAGAAATCTGGTAACGCTGGCGAATGTCAACGGTCGTCTTCGTGTACGCATCAACAATTCCGGCCTGTTCAATGTCGGCAGCGCCGATGTCAGCCCGCAATTCCGTGATCTCATCCAGCGCATCGGCGGCGCGCTTGCTGCCGACAAATTCCGTGCGGTGGTTATCGGCTACACGGACAATGTGCCGATCAAGACAATCCAGTTCCCATCGAACTGGCATCTTTCGGAAGCCCGCGCCAAGGCGGTGGGTGATATTCTTTCCACCTTTACAGGCCCCGAAGCCATTCTAACTGAAGGCCGCGCCGACAGCGATCCGATTGCCGATAACAATACGGCGGAAGGGCGGGAAAAGAACCGCAGAACAGAGATCATGGTGCTGACCAATCCCGGCGAACAACTGAGCGAAGCGGGTATTCTTTCCCCGACGATCACAACGACAACCGGACAGCAACCAGGTGAGGCCCAGCAATGAATCCGCTGAGTTATTTTTATACGATCCGGTCATATGTCGATAGCTATGCTGCCCTCATCGGCAGGCGGTTCATCTCGTTGCTGTGGGCCGTAGCACTCTGCGTCGTCATCTGGTTTTACGGATATCTCGTCGCCTTCGGTACTTTTAAACCTTTCGGAACGACGCAGGCGCGCTTGATTGCCATCGGCATCATATTGCTGATCTGGGTGGTCTACATCGTCATTACGGCCTACCGCGCTCGCAAGCAGGACAAGGAACTTGTTGATAGCATTGAGCAGGAAGCGCTAAACAACAGGAATGCCGAAGTCGGCGAGATACAGACTCGGCTGAAAGAGGCGCTTGCCCTGTTGCGCCGGGTTACCAAGAAGCGGTTCGGCTATATCTACGATCTACCTTGGTATGTGATCTTCGGCGCTCCCGGTTCCGGTAAAACCACGGCGCTGACCAATTCCGGCTTGCAGTTTCCTCTGGGCGATGCGCTTGGCGAAAGTGCCGTGAAGGGCATCGGCGGAACGCGAAACTGCAATTGGTGGTTCACCGATGAGGCTATCCTCATCGACACCGCAGGCCGCTACACGACACAGGACGACCTCGACGGCTCGTCCAAGGCTGGCTGGGAAGGCTTTCTCAATCTCCTGCGGCGCTATCGACGGTCTCAGCCGATCAACGGTGCACTCGTCACTCTGTCCATCCACGACCTTTTGACGCGTGACCCGGAGGAGCAGCGTCAGGAGCTTCGCTCCATCAGACAGCGTCTATCGGAACTGGACGAGTATCTGCACGCACGCGTGCCTGTTTATGTCGTGCTGACAAAGGCCGACCTTTTGGACGGCTTCATCGAGTTTTTCGATGGCTTCAACAAAACGGATCGTCATCAGGTCTGGGGTACGACGTTCAAGCTGGACGAAAGCTATTCCGCACAGGACCTGCCCGAGCGTTTTCTCGAAGAATTCGAACTGTTGCAACAACGTGTCGATGCGATGCTGATCGAGCGTTTGCAACAGGAGCAGAATGCGGAGATACGTGGTCGCATTTTCCGCTTCCCAGCAGAACTTTCCAAGCTCAAGGACCGCTTGCATGAGGCATTGAGCGAGCTTTGCGCCAGCTCACCGCTGATCGAAGCTCCTCTGCTTCGTGGCGTGTACTTCGCGTCCGGAACACAGGCCGAAGCCGGAACGACGGCCCCACGCGCCCACCGCAGCTACTTCCTCGTGCGCCTTTTCAAGGAGGTCATTTTTCCGGAAGCAGCGCTCGTCATGCGTGACAAGCGCCTGTCCGGCCGTCAGCTTTTGGTCCGGCGCATAGCCTATGGCTTGTCCGTGGCTGTGGTCGCAATCGTGTTTACCGGTTGGATCTTGACCTATTTCTCCAACACGCAGGCGCTGGCGGAGGCAGACCGAAAACTCAATGCTTACCAGCAGCTAGTGCAGGGTATTCAAGTTCGCAACGTATCGGACGCGGACTTCCTGCGCATTCTTCCAGCTCTCGATAATCTGCGCGACGTGAATTCCGGCTTTGCCAAAGACCGCGTATGGAATGTTGGTTTCGGGCTTGATCAGGAGGAAAAAATCGCTGGCAGACAGCGCGATGCCTATCAGCGGGCGTTGAACGCACTGCTTTTGCCGCGCATGATCGTGCAATTACAAAAGCAGCTTCAAGACGAGAACGATGTCACGCGGACGTTCAATTCGTTAAAGCTTTACGGCATGCTCGGCGGTCTCGGTAACCTCGACCGCGATTTCATGACCGTGCAGTCGCAGGATATGTTCGCGTCTCTCTATCCCGGTGATGGCAGGGCCGCGGCCCGTGACGCGCTCAATCGCCATGCGCTGGCGCTGGCCGGTGGTGTCCTGGCCCCGATAGAACTCGACGCCAGACTGATTTCCAAGGCGCGGGACACCATCCGTGGTCAGGCCATCGGTGCCCGCGCATATGATATTCTCGCTGGCCTTCCGCAGGCACGCGAGCTGCCGAACTGGAGCCCTTCTGGTGCTTTCGGGCCGCTTGGCGAACGCGCCATGGAGCGTGAAAGTAGCGCACCGCTGGTGGATGGCATCGAAGGGCTGTTTACTGCCAATGGATATCGCGGCGTGGTCATCCCACAGGTTTCCTACGCCTCACGCGTCGCGCTGTCTGAAGCCTGGGTGCGGGGTTCGGATGATGCAATTCGTGGTGCGACCGTGGAAACCGTGGCGCAGGCCGCTCTTCAGATATATTTTGACCGCTTTGAAAAACGCTGGAACGACCTTCTTACCGATGTCCGCATCAAGCCTTCGCAGAGCCTTGGTGACGCGGTAGAGACGACGCGCATTCTGGCGAATGATCGCAATATCGTCATAGAAGCCGCCAAGTCCATCGCTGATGCGACCGACCTGCGTCCTAACGCAGGCGCGAGCCTCACCACTCTGGCGACGACCACCGACGGTGACAATACGGCAGCGATCCTGTCAGCAACCGTCGATGCGGCTGATCCATATGCACGACTTCGCGAAATGCTGGCAGCGAAAGGGTCGGGTCAATCCGAACAGACGAACAGCAATGGCGCAAATGGTGGCAAGGAAACAGGTTCGCCTTCGGAACAGCTGCTTGCCGATATCAAGGCTTTGCATGAGCAACTGGCACGTTCCTCGACCACGTCGGACGAGGTGGCCAAAGTGTTCGATGTGGACAGCCAGTTGACGAAAGCCAATCAGGATCTGTTGCAGGAGGCGCGCCAGCTTCCGGCACCGCTTGACGTCTGGGTTGCCGGGCTTGCGGCCGACGTCGGTTCGCTGGCGGTGAAATCCGCACGTGGCCGAATTGCCGATCTCTGGGCAGCGGAAGGCGCGTCGCTTTGCTCCTCTATTGTTTCGGGCCGCTATCCATTTGATCGTGCATCTCCAAGAGATGTTGCTATGGCCGATTTCACCCGGCTTTTCGGACCGAAGGGCACCTTCCAGACGTTCTTCAAGCAACGCATGGAGCCATTCGTCGACAGAACGACAACCCCATGGGGTTGGAAGGGCACCTTTGGCGCAACAGGCATACCCAGTGATGCCATCGCTCAGTTCGAGAATGCCGACAAGATTTTCCGCGCTTTCTTTCCCAATGGGAGTGAAGTGCCAGCGGTTTCAATCAACGTGAAGCCGGTGTCGCTGACGGATGCGTCAAGTGCGGTCATGCTGGAAATCGAGGGAGAACGGGTGGTGTATTATCATGGCCCGGTTCAAGCAAAATCCATCACCTGGCCTTCGGAGAGCAATTCCGCCAATCTTTCGCGCATCGCTTTCCAGCCCGGCGGCTGGCAGCAGGCGAAAACAGAAAATGGCGACTGGTCGCCATTCCGTCTGTTCGACGACGCTAAAATCGATAACCAGGCAGGCGATTTGTTAAGGGCTAGGTTTGAAAATAATGGCCAGGTGGCTGAGTTCGATATTCAATTTGGATCGGTGCTCAATCCGTTCAGGCTGGATGCACTTGCGAATTTCACCTGCCCTGCTCAATTCTGAGTGACAGACCAATGGTGTTTAATGGAGGGGATAATGACAACGAAAATGCACCGGCACCGCAGAGCCGCCTTGTCTGACTGATGGCAAAGCAAGTCAGCCCCCCCGTCAAAGCCGCAGTCGAAAGCGATCGGATCGGCTTTTTCGGGAAGATCCAGAGCCACGGAGATTTCATCTCCGAGGGAATGGACCGCGATCTCATCGGCGCGCTCGATGGTTGGGTGCAGGCAGGCATGCATGCCTGCGCCGATGTTTTTGCATCGCGTTGGAATTCCGTTTTTTCAGCATCCCCTCCATTGCGCTTCATTACCGAGCGCGGAATTTGGGGGCGCAATGCCTATGCGGGTGTGCTCCTGCCCAGCCGTGACAGGGTTGGCCGTAAATATCCATTAGTCGTATTGGCACAACTGACAGACTTCAACCAGCACCCAAGAACGCTCTATCTTGATGATACCTGGTTCATGGCCGCGGAAGCGGTGGCTGAAACGTCCATGAGATCAGATTTCGACATGCAGCGCTTTACGACATCGGTCAAGCGGCTACGTTTGCCCAAGCCGAAAGGCGAGGATGAGGACGTCCAGTTCTCCGCCCGTTCCGGCGGGCCGATCAGTCTTTGGTGGTATATCGATGCCGACACTCGCCGTGCTCGCGGAATGAAATTCGAAGGCAAGCCCGCGGCAACGGATTTTGTGCGGCTGTTTCGTGACCAGACGTCTACGGAGGAAAGCGAGACGCCTGCGAGCCCGCCGCCCGCTCAACAGGTTTCTCCTGAGACTAAACCTGCGTCTCCACCCAAAACCACGATTGCCCCGAAACCGCCGCGGCATGAGGCGTCCACAGCTTCGCTTATCTATAGTTACGCCACGCATCCGGGAACGCGCCTTAGCGTCAATGCGGATGCACTATTTGTATCCAAGAGCCCTGCCCTCTTCGCCATTGCCGATGGTGTTGGAGACGGCAATGCAGCGGTTGAGGCTGCACGGCTGACGACCAATGCGCTCACCGACATCGCCAGCAACGATCAGGCTGAATTTGTCACTCAGGATATCAAGGGCAAACTCGGAACGGTCAACAGTCTGCTGCTTTCACGCCAGTTTGGGACAGGAGCGCAAAAACCAATGGCAAGCGTAGTTGTGGCGTCTTTGGTTGAGAATACGCTGACAGTCCTGTGGTCAGGCGATGCGCGCGCCTACGTTCTGCGTGATGGCACCATGCATATGTTGTCACGCGATCATGTCATCGTCGGTATGAAAAAGCAGCTTTCACAATGTCTGGGCCTTTCCCAGCAATTTCGTCCCGATACCTTTGGCGAAGAGTGGGGTATGCATGACCGCTTGTTGCTATGCAGTTTCCCCCTGATGCAGGCATTGAAGGAGCGCATCGTCGCCGAGATATTGCAGGAGACTCCGATCAGCGATTGCGCCAATGCGTTGATGCAGGAAGCGCTTATCGAAAATGTCAGGGACAATATCAGCGCTATCGTGATCGGAAATCGGCTTGAGCAACGATGAAGATGTTGCAAGACGTTTTGCCGATTTGTGGGCTACGATACGACAGTCTGAAAGATCTGAGGACGTCATAGATCGTATTCGTGATGCGCTTGATCGCAAGGCGTCCAAGTTGGCTCGGCAAAATCCCGCTTTCATTGAAAACAGTTTCACACTCGAGGCCGTGGCCTATGAAACGGAAACGACACAGATTTTGCGGGTAACGCACCGCGATCGGCGTACATCGTTTGCCATTAAAACATTACCAGAAATCCGACGTGATAACGCTTTCCTTGTGCAAAATCTGCGCAGAGAAGCCGAGATAGGCCTGTCTATACGGCACCCCTGCGTGCAGGAAGTTTCGGCACTTCTGCGTTTGCCAGATGGGCGGCCCGGCCTGCTGCAACCATGGACGCCTATGTCTCTCGCATCTCTGCTGGCAGACCGAAAACTGACCCAGAATGAGATCAACACGACGCTGCACCGAGTGCTGAGAGCTGTTGCCGCGCTCCACGCAGAAGATTATGTCCATGGCGACATCACGCCTGCAAACATTCTACTTCCAGATGGAGATTTGGAAAAGGCACGGCTTGCGGATTTCGGGATCACGCTGACAACCGGCGAACACCACCGCATGCACGGTATCGACTATGCGGGTTCACCGGAATTTTCAGCACCGGAACAAATGGCTGGCTCGTCTGCGGCGCATCCGCTGCATGATATATATTCGGTCGGCAAGCTAGCCCAGCGGCTGCTGAGCGTCACAGATGCTGACGTCGATGACAAGGTCGTGAGATTTGCGCAGATTTGCACGGCACTGGACGCATCAAAGCGCCCTCAATCTGCGAACGACGCCGCTCTTTATCTTTAGGCAAGAGCGGCATTTTGCAAACGCCCTCATCCCCGTAGATATCAGTTGGAACCGCCCGGCTGAGGCGCTGCCGCCGTCGGCACGCTCTTCTGGAAGACCGTCAACAGCTTGGCAGAATCCACCAGCGGTGCGTTGCTGGCATAGAGAACGTCACCCTTCTGCATCTGGAATAGCTGCATCAAGGCGATGCTGGACGCGTCACGCATATTGACGTGGTAGATCACCGGTTTCATGGTCGGTGTGAGAGCCACCGGGTCCTTGGAACCGGACGGCGCCTTCGTTGGCACGTTAACGATCTCGTTGCGGAAAACGTACACATTGCGGGCATCGGCACGATCATCCAGCAGGCCTCCGGCACGGCCAACGGCCTGCGCGAGCGTCATCTTGCCGGTTTCGAACTGGAATTCACCAGCGCTCTTGAATGCACCAAGCGCGGTGAAGCTCGATGCATCACCATCGATCATGATCTGGTCGTCTGGCGACAGGCGGATATTCTGGCGATCTTCCCGCATGATGCGGTCCAGAGAGGCACTGGCGCGCTGTGTGCCGCGAACGACTGTCACTTGAGCCGCACCCGGCGCAACGGTTGGACCGCCAGACTGGTTGATGGCATCCATGACCCGCTCCTGCCGAGCAGTCAGGGCAAGTTTGCCGGGCGTCTTGACCGCGCCGCTGAGCATGACAGCGCTTGTCGGCTTATCCACAACCGTGACAACCGCCTGTGGATTGACCGCAGAGCCTTTGAGGCCGGTCACGACCTGCGACTGCAAGCCCTCTGGTGTCGAGTCGATCACACGCTTCTTGCCGATGAAGGGTAGATTGACGCTGCCATTTTGGTCGACTGTGAAGCGCCCGAGATTAAGTGTCTTGCTCTGGGTAGAGGAAAAAAGTCCATCTTCGCCGGTATCAAGTACAGTGATGTCGATAACATCGCCACGGCGCAGACGTTGAGAGTTGTAACCAGTATTGCGCAAAGCAGTCAGACCAGGACCGGTCGAGCTTTCCACCAAAGACGGTGACATTGGCGTCGCAGGCGCGTTTGCCAGCTCAATAACACGAATTTTTTCATTGGTGTTGGGAAGAGTTGCTGACCGGATATTTCCGGCAGTCGGACCATCAGAGGGCTTCGCACAACCGCTCAACAAAGCCAAAAGAAGTACCGAGACAACCTTCTTCATTCCATTTCCCCGCAATAGAATCACCTACACGCAGGAATAGCATCAAGGCGTTAACTCGCAATAACTTTGAAGCTGAAAATTGAAAAAGATGCCATCGGTAACAGAGCCCCTGTGGCCATTTGGCAACCAGTGACGTTACGTTATGCCACAAATTTTTTAGCCTTACAAAAGGAAGACGCCAAACGTTGTGCGATAGCCTTACAAACCACCGTCCAGAAGATGGATCGAGCCTACGTCTCAGATACTCACCTCTTCATGCTTGAAGCGATCCGAGGTCAATCGACGACAGCCTTATGCGGCTTCTTTTGCCGGGAAGGCGCTTTTCCGGGTTTTCCGAATAAATAGCCCTGCGCTTGGGCGCAGCCCTCATCGACCACCATTCTGTATTGGCTATCCGTCTCGATACCTTCGGCCGTTACTGGCAAATCTAGGCTGCGACCAAGCCCGATGATGGCGCGCACGATAGAGTGGGCATTTTCATCCTGCTTCATGGCCGCGATAAAGCTGCGGTCGATCTTGATCTTGTCGAAAGGGAAACTGCGAAGATTGCTGAGCGAGGAGTATCCAGTTCCGAAGTCGTCCATGACGATTGTAACGCCAAGCCCCTTCAGTTGCCGCATGGTGGACAGCGTTATGGCGCGGTCCTTCAGAAGTGCGGCTTCCGTCATCTCAAGCTCGAGACGCAAAGGAGACAGTCCGGTTTTTTCAAGCGTCGAGCAGATCGTGTATGCGAGATTTGCGAGGGAGAACTGTACCGGTGAGACATTGACCGCCACTTTGATATGCGGTTCCCAGCGCGTGGCGGCGGAGCACGCTTCGTGCAATATCCATTCACCGAGCGAAATGATGATGCCGCTTTCCTCCGCGATCGGAATAAAGACGTCCGGCGGTACCGTGCCGCGCGTTGGGTGTTGCCACCGCACCAGCGCTTCGTAACTCGCCACTTCACCGTTTTCCACAGAATGCACCGGCTGATAGAGGAGCTCCAGCTCGTTGCGGCTGATGGCTTGGCGCAGATCGGATTCCAGACGCCGACGTTCTTTGCTTTCCTGATCCATTGCCGGGTCGTAAAAAGCGACGATGCCGCGGCCATTCACCTTCGCGCGGTAAAGCGCCATGTCAGCAGCATGCATCAGGGTCTCACTGTCGTCGCCATTAGCGGGGAAAGCTGCAATGCCGATGGTGACGCCCACGGCTGTCGGGTCGCTGACACAATTCATCTCCCGCCGGAATGTCGACAAGATATGCTCACCGAGATCACGCGCGTCTTCGCTTGTGGTGCTGAAAGCGGTCAGAATGAGGAATTCGTCTCCACCCAATCTGGCCACAAGGTCACCTGGCCTGGCAGACTGTATCAATATTCGTGCGACATCCTTGAGGACGCGGTCACCTTCGGCATGGCCGAAGAGATCATTCACGGCTTTGAAACGGTCGAGGTCCAGCGCCAGCAGCGCGAACTCGTCATCTTCCTGCGCAACGGCAATGTGATTTTTCAACCGTTCTTGAAAGAGCGTACGGTTGGCGAGACCAGTGAGAACATCGTAACGCGCCAGGTATTCGATCTCGCGTTGCGCCCGCCGTTTTTCCGTCAGATCGCGCACTGCCATAACCTCGCAGGGACGCCCACGATATTCGATGGTGGTGACAGCGAGCTCGAACGTGCGTGATCGATCGCCGCGGTTCGGAACTGCCTCCACAGCCCCATTGCGCTGTAGATGAGCTGGAATGCCGTCATCGGCATGCATCAGTTCTTCGGCATTTTCTCCGATAAGTGAGGCTTCGCTTGTGTCAAACAATTTCGCAAACCGGCTGTTGACCTCAACGATCCGACCATCGCGCACCACTGCCAGACCATCCAGCGTAGCGCCCACGAGGCCTTTCAGATCTACCAGATGACGGTCTATCAGTGCGGCAACGCCGGTGGCAGCTAGGATAAGGAACGTCACCCCGCTGATCGCACCCATCATCACCACCCTGTCCAGACCCTCAACTTGCGGACCTGGTATGCTGGGATCAGGAATGAGGATCGTGGATGACATTGCCGTGAAATGAAGGATCAGCACGCCCAGGATCGACGCTGTCGCGGACGCCACAACGCGCTTCCAGCTAAGGAGGCTCTGGAATAGAATAAATGACAGTGTGAAGAGAGCGCCAGCGATAACAGTGCCGACGATGATGGGCGGCAGGCGGTATTCAATCTGAGCGGCCACTTGCATCCCGGTCATACCCAGGAAATGCATCGCAGCAACCGTCAATGTTATGATGCCTCCTGATAACATCGCACCCCTTATGCCACGCCACAAATATTGCATGCTCAGCCAAAAGCCGAACACGGCAACGACGGCAGAAACCGTCGTGAATGGGAAATCAAATCCGATCGGCACACTGCCTTGATAGGCCAGCATGGCGATGAAGTGAGTCGCCCAAACGCTGAGACCGGACGCCAAAGCAGCGACGAGAACCCAATAGGGTCTGCGTCTCACTGGGCTTTCTTCCGCACGAAGCAACAGATGATAGAAGGATAGCATTCCAAGAAGCGCGATTACGCCAGCAAGCACGACGATCCGTCGATCATGTTGCAAAGCAACACATTCTAGTACAGCGAACACTGGGCCAACACCTCCAACAATGAAGCAACCGACTATATGTATTAGTACAGTTAAATTTAGAAATTACTAATCCAAATTGTAGTAGATGGCCCTTACGCAAAGAAACCCGCGCGAGGCGGGTTTCGGTAGGCAGTCGTTTTTAAACGACACATGTCTGAGCTGTGATCTCAGATTTCAGGGCAACCGCGTTCATTTGCGAATGTGATAGTGTCCTGGCCGCGGCGCGTAAAGCCTTGCACGACAACGCGGCGTGGCGTGACACGAACGATTTCCGGATCGCGAAGACCGGATGCACGTGCCGCAGCGCGAGCTTCGCGCTCCCCACACCCACGACCGCGTGGTGGTCCGCGACGGTCCACTTCTCGGTCACGCTCGCGAATGACTGGACGCACGCCGTCACGGCCAATTCTCAGCTCCATGTCCTGCGCCTGGGCTGGAGCAGTCATAACGAAGCCTGAAACTGCCATCGTAATGGCCAATCCGGCAATCTGGATTACCTTGTACATATTTCCTCCTGGGCGCCTTCGATGGCGCACATCAATTCTCACGAGGCAATAACGCAGATGTGAGTTGCTTGTTCCTTGACGGCACACTGGAAACGTCCGGCATTGCGGCCGGGCGGTCCCTTATGCGGCGACGTCGGCGGTAAAGGCGGACTTTATGAGCGTCTTGGTGTAGTCGGCCGTAGGGCTGTTGAAGATGGCATCGGTTTCGCCCTCTTCCACGATTTTTCCATCCTTCATCACGATCACATAATCCGAGATCGCCTTGATCACCGAGAGGTCGTGGCTGATGAAGATGTAGGAAAGACCGTGAGCCTTCTGCAGATCACGCAACAGATCGATCACCTGGCCCTGCACGGAGCGGTCAAGTGCCGACGTTGGCTCATCAAGGATCACAACGTCAGGCTTCAGGATGATGGCGCGGGCGATGGCGATGCGCTGGCGCTGCCCGCCGGAAAACTCGTGCGGATAGCGATTGCGGGCGGCGGGATCGAGCCCGACTTCCGTCAGCGCCTCGATTGCGCGTTTGTCCCGCTCGGCCCGGCTGAGCTCCGGTGCGTGCACATATAGCCCCTCGGTAATGATTTCGCCCACCGTCTGGCGTGGGGACAGCGAACCATAGGGATCCTGAAACACCAGCTGGAGCTGTCTGCGCATGGGCCGCATGGCTTTCCTGTCCAGGCTGGAAATATCCTTCTTGCCAAAGAACAAGCGCCCGATGGACGGTGTGAGCCGTAGCAGTGCCCGTCCTAGCGTAGATTTTCCCGAACCGGACTCTCCGACGATACCGATAGTCTGGCCCTGGCGCAAACTGACATTGACGCCATCCACTGCCCGGAAGGCGCTAGCCTTGGTGAAAAGGCCGCCGGGTATCTCGTAATCAACGGTCACATTATGGCCGGATAGAACAACCGGCGCTTCCGGGCCCACCTGTGGTTTGTGGCCACTCGGTTCGGCGTCCAACAGCATCTTCGTGTAGTCCGCCTCCGGACGTTCGAAGATATCCTCGGTCGTCCCCGTCTCTACGATTTCGCCACGGCGCATGACAGCGACGCGATCGGCAAAATGCCTGACAACGCCGAGATCATGCGTGATGAGAACAACGGCCATACCAAAACGCTTCTGCAAGGATTTCAGCAGATCAAGGATTTGCGCCTGAATGGTAACGTCGAGCGCCGTCGTCGGCTCGTCCGCGATCAGCAAATCCGGCTCATTTGCAAGCGCCATGGCGATCATCACACGCTGACGCTGACCACCCGATAGTTCGTGCGGATAGCTATCGATCCGCCGCATCGGGTCAGGAATCCCGACCAGTTGCAACAGTTCCAGAACACGGCCCCGTGCTTCACTGCGACTGCCCCCACGGTGATACAAGATCGGCTCCGCAATCTGCTTGCCGATCGTGTAGAGCGGATCGAGCGAGGTCATCGGCTCCTGAAAGATCATGGTGATCTTTGCACCGCGGATATCGTTCAGTTCGTTGACCGGGAGGCCGATCAACTCACGGCCCCGGTATTTTGCCGAACCTTCGACTTGGCCGTTACCGGCAAGTAGGCCCATGATGCCCATCATGGTCTGGCTTTTGCCGGAACCAGACTCGCCGACGACAGCCAGGGTTTCACCCGGCTTCACATCGAGATCGATGCCTTTGACGGCGCTGACCATGCCGTCAGGCGTCGTGAAATTCACCTTGAGCCCGCGCACATTCAGTATGGTGTCAGATGTCGTATTCATATCAACGATCCTTGGGATCGAGCGCATCACGCAACCCGTCGCCCACGAAGTTCAAAGAAAACAGCGTCATCACGAAGAAGATCGCCGGGAATATCAGCAGCCATGGGGCCGACTGCATATTGCTGGCACCTTCGGAAATCAGCGCGCCCCAACTGGTCAATGGCGCTTGCACACCCAGACCGAGGAAGGAGAGGAAGCTTTCCAGAAGAATAACCTTCGGCACCACCACGGTCACAAACACAACGACGGGGCCGATGGTGTTGGGAATGATGTGGCGGCGGATGATCTGCCAGTCGGTCAAGCCCAGCGCCTGTGCGGCACCCACGAACTCACGGCGTTTCAAGGCCAGTGTCTGGCCACGCACGATGCGCGCCATGTCCAGCCATTCCACCGCGCCGATGACAAGGAAGATGAGAATGAAACTTCGCCCGAAGAATACCACGAGCACGACGACCAGAAACACGAAGGGCAGCGAATAGAGAATTTCAACGAAACGCATCATCGCATTATCGATACGCCCGCCGATATAACCGGCAGTCGCGCCGTAGACGACGCCGATGCCGAGCGACACGAGACTTGCGAGAACGCCGACGGCAATCGATATCTGACCGCCCAGCATGATGCGAACGAGAAGATCGCGACCATTGCTATCTGTGCCGAAGAAGAAATATTCGCGGTTCACATCGCCGGTGATTTTCAGAGTGCGGCCATCGTCTTCGGTGGCGACGACTTTGGTGTTTTCAAACTCGTTGGCACGATCGAAATAACGTGTGGTACGCGGGTCGACTTCGGTTGCCGAGGTAACGGTTGCTGTGAAGGTCTGGCCCTCTACGGCAAACTCCCTCAATTCCACACGCGCGCGGCCGGCAATGCCCTCCATCACGCCTTGAAGGTTGGTGACATCGGGACGGGCTTCAAGGCTTGGCGGCACTGAGACGTATGATGAAAACACCTGATCATAGGTGTGGCTGAGAAAATGCGGTCCAAGAAACGAAAACAACGTAATCAGCACCAACATGACCGCTCCGGCCATGGCAGCGGTATTTCGTCGGAAACGCATAGTTGCGAGTTGGAACAAGCTTCGGCTTTTCACCGAGGGAGATGCGGCGATGCTGCCGGGGATATCAGTCATGTCTGACCCTCGGATCAAGAAGGCCGTAAAGAATATCGACCACAAGATTGAAAACAATGACGAAAAGCGCGATGAGAACAACGGTTCCCATGACAAGCGTATAGTCACGATTGATAGCACCTAGCACGAAATAACGCCCGACACCGGGAATGGTGAAGATCGTTTCTATGACGGCCGAGCCAGTCAGAAGAGCGGCGGCGCAAGGTGCGAGATAGGAAACCACCGGCAGCATCGCAGCGCGCATGGCGTGGACAATCACCACGGTGCGGCCCGGCAGACCATAGGCCTTGGCGGTGCGAATATGGTCCATCCGCAAAGCCTCGATCATTGACCCACGTGTGAGGCGGGCAATGACCGCAAGCTGCGGCAAGGCCAGCGCAATCATCGGCAGGAGGAGATAACGCAGCGATCCGTCACCCCAGCTTCCGGCAGGCAGAAGACCGAGCAGCACAGCGAATACAAGCGTCAGCACGGGTGCGACGACGAAGTTGGGAACGGTGACGCCGACTGTCGAAAACGACATCAGGGAGAAATCGAAGAAACTATTCTGCCGCAATGCCGCGAATGTACCGGCCAGCACACCGCCGATCAGCGCAAGCAGAAGGGCGTAAAAACCAAGCTCCAGCGAATAAGGCAGACCCTTGCCGATCAATTGGGCAACGGTGTTGTCCTTGTAGATATAGCTGGGGCCGAAATCGCCAGTCACGGCATTTTTCATGTAGATCAGGTACTGGCGCCACAATGGTTCATCCAGATGATAGGTTCTCATCAGGTTTTCCATCGTCTGCGGTGGCAGAGGACGCTCAAGATTGAACGGACCGCCGGGTGCAAATCTCATCAGAAAAAAAGAAATCGTGACGACGATGAACAGCGTCGGCACGGCGCTCGCCAAACGGCGCAGGATAAAAGAGATCATAGGTTTAGGCTCCGGGCATGGCACGGCGGCTACGCGTCTCGCGACCTTATCATCGCCTTAACGCTTTCGCCCGTTCTTTCAGCATGTCGCGCAAAAGCCCTGAAGCCATTGCGCGACATGTTTCAAAACCACCGTGGCAGCACTGCTTATTCGGAAACGCTCAGGAAGCGGCTGAGGTGTTCATTGGCCGCATTGTCCTGCCAGCCCTTGACGCGGTTGGAAACCAGCCACAAGTCGGCCTGCGTCAGAAACGGCGCAACTGGCTGCTCCTTCATCAGGATCGTCTCTGCCTCGTGCAGGATCTTGTTGCGGGCAGCAGGGTCTTTCTCGTCGTAAGACTTCTTCATCAGTGCATCGAATTCAGGGTTGTTGAACTTCGAATAGTTGAAGGTCTTGTTTGTCGAGACGGACAGCGCGAGGAAGTTTTCGGCATCCGCGTAGTCAGCAACCCAGCCAGCACGGGCGACGTTGAACTTGCCGCCTTCCTGCAGGTAACCGTAGTGCGAGGCGACATCGAGGTTCACCAGCGAAACATTGGCACCGAATGTGGTCTTCCACATATCGGCAACGGCTGTGGCAACGCGCTCATGGTTGGGATTGGTATTATAGCGGATCTCGATGGATAGCGGCTTGCCTCCCTCACCATAACCCGCTTCTTTCATGAGTTTCATAGCTTCGTCTTCACGATCCAGCTGCGAAAGTGTTGCGAAGTCTGCTTTTGCAGGCTCGCCGTAGCTGCCCATGCCGGGCGGAACCATGGAGTAGGATGGAATCTGCGATCCGCTGTAAATTTCCTTGGCAAGGAAGTCGCGGTCCACGGCCATGGAAAGGGCGCGACGAACGCGAGCGTCGTTATAGGGCGCTTCGCGTGTATCGAAGGTGTAATAATAGGTCGCGAGTGTCGGAGAAACGTGGACCTGCTCACCGTAGGACTTGCGCAGGCGATCTAGCTGATCTGCCGAGAAGTTATAGGCGAGGTCCATTTCCTTGGCTTCGAAACGGCGAACAGAAGCCGCCTGATCGTCGATCGGATAGAAAATGACCTTGTCGATCTTGGTGTTAGCGGCGTCCCAGAAATTTGGGTTCTTGACGACGGTCAGACTGTCGTTTGGAACGTGAGCCTCCAGCTTGTAAGCACCGTTGGACACCATCACACCGGGCTTCACGAAATCCGCGCCGTTCTTCTCTACGCTAGCCTTGGAGACTGGTAGAGCGGTCTGGTGCGCGAGCAATTCGAGGAAGAAAGGCGTCGCGCGCTCAAGCGTGACTTCCAGCGTCTTGGCGTCAACGGCCTTCACGCCGAGCTCTTCAAGCTTGGCTTCGCCCTTGTTGATCTTTTCTGCATTCTTGATGGGATAAAGAATGTTGGCGTATTTCGCGGCAGTCTTCGGATCTTCTACGCGCTGATAGGAGAACACGAAGTCCTCAGCCGTCACAGGCGTACCATCAGACCATTTGGCGTTTTCCCGAAGTTTGAATGTGTAGACCGTGCCATCGTCAGACAAAGTCCAGCTTTCTGCCGCACCGGGAACGATCTTGCCGGCTGCATCGTAAATGGTAAGACCTTCATAAAGGTCCTTCACGATGAAGGCTTCGATGTTGATCGAGGTCTGAGCCTGATCGAGAGTTTGTGGTTCCCCGGAATTACCGCGATGCAGAACGGTTTCTGCGAGAGCGGAACTAGCGCCAATCAGAAGCGAGCCTAGCAGGATTGCGGCGCGCGTTGTTGTTTTTATAGAATTCATTTTTTTAATTTCCCCATAAAGTGTGAGAACGCGCAAACAAGGACAAAATGCGCTGGGGCGCAACCCCAATATTTATCAGGCGGACAAATTAGAGAACCCGTAAACATGTTGATTGTGGAAAACCTTGCTCCAAACCCGTCTGTCCCGGCGCTTTCGTTTTTCATAAAAATGAAATAAAACGAAAGTCCACAGATATTGTCGGGTAGAAGCTTTCATGTTTTTCTCATCGCGCCAGCTTGATATCATCGAACTTGCAAAATCCGAGGGTAAGGTCAGCGTCGACGATCTGGCCTCACGATTCTCGGTGACGGCGCAGACGATACGCAAGGATTTGAACGATCTTTGCGAGGCGCGTGCGCTGACTCGAATCCATGGCGGCGCCATCTTTCCAAGCAGCACGGAGAACGTGAAATACGAAGCGCGACGTTTGATTGCCGCCACGGAAAAACAGGCGATAGGTCAGGCCGCAGCTGAGCTCATTCCCAGTAAATCATCGTTGTTCATCAATATCGGCACAACCACCGAAGCTGTCGGCGAAGCTCTCGTGGACCATCAGGAATTGATGGTCATTACCAACAACATCAACGTTGCCAACAGGTTACGGATATTCCCCGGTATCGAGGTCGTCATTGCCGGCGGCGTGGTACGCGGCACCGATGGCGGAATTGTCGGAGAAGCCGCCGTAGATTTCATCCGCCAGTTCAAGGTGGACTATGCGGTGATCGGCGTCTCTGCCATCGACAAGGACGGCGCGTTGCTGGATTATGATTTTCGCGAAGTGAAGGTGGCGCAGGCCATCATCGCCAATGCGAGGCATGTCATTCTGGTGTCAGACTCCAGCAAATTCGACCGGACGGCACCGGTGCGAATCGGTCATCTCTCGCAGGTCCACACTTTCATAACGGACCACTGTCCGCTCGACTCCGTGAAAGTCATTTGCAAGGAAAATGACGTACGGCTGATCGAAACAGAACGCTCGCAAGCTCAAAACTGAAACGATTAACATTCGTTTGACATTCACTTTATTTTCATTTTAACTCCTACCAAGTTCGAATTCCAAGGATAAGCGACGGAATGGCGCGCCAGGGAGAGTGACGTGACTGAGCAGGCAGTTCGCGATATTTTCGTGATCGGTGGTGGCATAAACGGGTGCGGGATCGCACGTGATGCTGCTGGTCGCGGCTATTCCGTGACCTTGGCCGAAATGAACGATTTCGCCTCCGGCACCTCTTCAGGCGCAACCAAACTCATTCACGGTGGACTTCGCTATCTCGAACATTATGAGTTCCGTCTGGTGCGCGAAGCCCTGATGGAACGCGAAGTGCTGTGGGCGATGGCACCGCACATCATCTGGCCGATGCGTTTTGTTCTGCCGTTCCACAAAGGTGGTATCCGCCCGGCATGGCTCATCCGGCTCGGGCTTTTCCTCTATGATCATCTGGGCGGTCGCAAGCTGCTGCCAGCCACAAAATCCCTCGACATGCGCCGCGATCCGGCAGGCAAGCCATTGAAGCCGCTCTTTACCAAGGCTTTCGAATATTCGGATGGCTGGGTGGATGATGCGCGTCTGGTGGTGTTGAATGCGCGAGATGCTGCCGACCGTGGCGCTGACATTATGAGCCGCGCGAAAGTGGTGTCCGTTCGCCGCGAAGGCCGGCTCTGGAACATCGACATCAAGGAAAACGCGACCGGCACTGTCAAGACGGTTCAGGCGCGTATGCTCGTCAACGCGTCTGGCCCCTGGGTGGACAATGTTCTGTCCAACGCGGCGGGCAAAAATCAGGTTCATAATGTGCGGCTGGTTCAGGGCAGCCACATCATCGTGAAAAAGAAGTTCAACGATCCGCGCGCCTATTTCTTTCAGAACCCGGACAATCGCATCATCTTCGCAATTCCCTACGAGACGGATTTCACCCTGATCGGCACCACCGACCGTGATTACACGGGCGATCCGGCAGATGTGAAAATAAGCGGCGAAGAGACGGATTACCTTTGCAATGCGGCGAGCGAGTATTTTGCCGAGCCGGTCACGAAGGACGATATAGTCTGGACCTATTCGGCGGTTCGCCCGCTGTTTGACGATGGCGCTTCCAGCGCGCAGGAAGCCACGCGCGACTACGTTCTGAAGCTTGAGAATGCTTCTGGTGAAGCGCCGTTGCTGAACGTGTTCGGCGGTAAGCTGACGACCTATCGTCGTCTGGCGGAACACGCGCTTGAAAAAGTGGCGGAAGCCATTGGTGACAAGGGCAAGCCTTGGACAGCCAAGAGTTCGCTTCCGGGCGGTGATTTCGTGGCCACCGGCTATGAGGCGGAAGTTAAAAAGCTCAATGCGAAATATAGCTTTCTATCTGATCGGCAGGCGCGCAGACTGGTGCGTCTCTACGGAACCAAAGCAAATGCGATCCTTGGCGATGCGACTGATATGGAGGCGCTCGGCCAGCATTTCGGAGGCGATCTTTACGAGCGCGAAGTCGAATGGCTGATCCGACAGGAATGGGCCAGAACCAGCGACGACGTGTTGTGGCGCAGAACAAAGCAGGGCCTGCATTTTTCTAAGGAAGAAGCGGCCGCACTCGACAGTTACATGGCGTCTATCGCCGCATGATGAACGCCCGAAAGGGCGGAGCAGACTGATATTGAAGCGGATATCTTGCAGGTTGGGAGGCCTCGGGACAGCATGCTGGAATTACGCAACATCGCCAAGATGGTGGGTGGTGATTACCACATCTACCCGACCAATCTGACCCTCAAGCGAGGCACGTTGAACGTGCTGCTGGGGCCGACGCTGTCTGGAAAAACATCACTGATGCGGCTGATGGCCGGTCTCGACAAACCGACCGAGGGCCAACTGCTGTTCGATGGCAAGGATGTCACCGGCAAGCGCGTGCAGGATCGCAGCGTTGCCATGGTGTACCAGCAGTTCATCAATTATCCGGCGCTGACCGTTTACGAAAACATCGCCTCCCCGATGCGGATCGCCAAGAAAGACAAGGCAACCATCGACCGCGAAGTGCGGCGCGCTGCCGACATGCTGCGGCTCACGCCCTACCTCGACCGCACACCGCTCAACCTCTCCGGCGGGCAACAGCAGCGCACGGCGCTTGCCCGCGCCATCGTCAAGAATGCCAGCCTGGTCCTGCTGGATGAGCCTCTTGCCAACCTCGATTACAAGTTGCGCGAAGAGTTGCGCGAGGAGTTGCCGAAGATTTTCGCGCTATCCGGTGCCATCTTTGTTTACGCAACGACCGAACCATCCGAAGCCCTGCTCCTGGGTGGCAACACCGCGACCATGCATCAGGGGCACATCGCCCAATATGGCAGCACCATTGATCTCTACAGAAACCCGGTCGATCTCGTCTCGGCAAAGACTTTCGCTGATCCACCGCTGAACATCATAGCGCTGACGCGCGCCGGTGGATCGTTTCTACTCAATGATGAGCCTGCTTTCCCGGTACCGGCGCATCTTTCGACCATTGCAGATGGCCCGGTGACCTTGGCCTTTCATCCTCACCATCTCTATCCGGCACCCGCAAATGGCGGAGCTGCAATCAAGCTGAGTGCAAAAACGCTGATCTCGGAAATTGCTGGTTCGGAAAGCTTTATTCATCTGGATTACGCGGGCAATCGCTGGG
This sequence comes from Agrobacterium bohemicum, assembly GCF_001562555.1. Taxonomy (NCBI): domain Bacteria; kingdom Pseudomonadati; phylum Pseudomonadota; class Alphaproteobacteria; order Hyphomicrobiales; family Rhizobiaceae; genus Agrobacterium; species Agrobacterium bohemicum. The sequence goes on along the minus strand of NZ_KQ961027.1, from coordinate 301,489 downwards.
TGATGCTGACACGTGGCATCCTCGATATCGAGCCGGACCGCCAAGTCGATATTTACCTGGATACCCGTCATCTGATGGCGTTCGATGCGGATGGCCGTTCGCTTGCAACCCCGCAACAAGCAGCCGCGTGAGGAGAGACCATGGCACGCATCAGCCTCGATCATATCCGCCACGCCTACAACGCCAAAGCCAGGGCGGCCAATGATTACGCCCTGAAGGAAGTGAACTACGAGTGGAGCGATGGGGGTGCCTACGCGCTGCTCGGCCCATCTGGCTGCGGCAAAACCACCCTGCTCAACATCATTTCCGGCCTCATCAACCCATCGGATGGACGCATCCTGTTCGATGGCAAGGACGTGACCAACTTAGCCACGGAACAGCGCAATATTGCGCAGGTTTTCCAGTTCCCTGTCATCTACGACACCATGACCGTTTACGACAATCTGGCCTTTCCACTGCGCAATCGCGGCGTGCCCGAGGCCGATGTCGACAGGCGTGTCAACGAAATCCTCGAAATGATCGACCTCAGCGCATGGGGAAAACGCCGCGCACATCGCCTGACCGCCGATCAGAAGCAGAAGATTTCGCTAGGCCGTGGCCTCGTGCGCGACGATGTCAACGCTATCCTGTTCGATGAGCCGCTGACTGTGATCGACCCGCATATGAAATGGGTGCTGCGCTCGCAGTTGAAGCGCCTGCACAAGCAGTTCGGCTTTACTATGGTCTACGTCACGCACGACCAAACCGAAGCCATGACCTTCGCCGACAAGGTGGTCGTGATGTATGACGGCCAGATCGTGCAGATTGGCACGCCCGCCGAACTGTTCGAACGGCCAAGCCATACCTTCGTCGGTTATTTCATCGGCTCTCCGGGCATGAACTTCATGCCTGTGTCGCTCGATGGTGCGCAAGCGAAAATAGGCGATCAGCATGTGTTGCTCGACGCAGCACCAAATGTTGAAAGCGGCGTGAAGACGGAACTCGGCATTCGTCCGGAATTCATCTCTCTGGGTCGCGAGGGCATGCCTGTCACCATCAGCAAGGTCGAGGATATCGGTCGCCAGAAGATCGTCCGCGCCAGCTTTGCCGGGAATCCTCTGACCGTGGTGGTGCCTGAGGATGGCGACATTCCTTCAGAACCCCGCGTCACTTTCGATCCGAAAGCCATCGGCATCTACGCCGATAGCTGGCGCGTTGGCGCGGGAGGCTGAGCCATGGAAAAGACGTTCAACAACAAGGCATGGCTGCTGCTCATTCCCGTCCTCGTGCTTGTGGCATTTTCAGCGATCATCCCACTGATGACGGTGGTCAATTACTCGGTTCAGGATACGTTCGGAAACAACCAGTTCTTCTGGGCGGGAACCGACTGGTTCGTGCAGATGCTGCATTCGCCGCGTTTCTGGGATGCGCTGATGCGCAACCTGATTTTCTCTTTCGTCATTCTGGCAATCCAGATTCCGCTCGGTATTCTGATTGCGCTCAACATGCCCAAGACCGGTCTTGGCGTACCTGTTTGCCTGGTACTCATGGCCCTGCCGCTTCTTATTCCGTGGAACGTTGTCGGCACCATCTGGCAGGTCTTCGGGCGCGTCGATATCGGTTTTCTCGGCCATTACCTGTCGATGCTCGGCGTCGATTACAACTACACGCAGGACCCTGTGGATGCCTGGGCGACCGTCATTATCATGGATGTCTGGCACTGGACGAGCCTTGTCGTGCTCCTGTGCTATGCCGGTCTCGTCTCGATCCCCGACGCCTATTATCAGGCAGCCCGCATCGATGGCGCATCGCGCTGGTCTGTCTTCCGCTATATCCAGTTGCCGAAGATGAAGCGCGTGCTTCTGATTGCCGTTCTTTTGCGCTTCATGGACAGCTTCATGATCTACACCGAACCCTTCGTGGTGACAGGCGGTGGCCCCGGCAACTCAACCACCTTCCTGTCCATCGATCTGGTGAAGATGGCAGTCGGCCAATTCGATCTGGGGCCAGCGGCGGCCATGTCGATCATCTACTTCCTGATCATCCTCGCTCTGTCGTGGATTTTCTACACCGTCATGACCAACAGCGACGAACAGGCTTGAGAAAGGAGACCACCATGAGCACTTCAAAATCCATCACCCGCTTCTCCTTCCTCATTCCGACGATTTATATCCTCTTCCTGCTGCTGCCGATCTATTGGCTCGTCAATATGAGCTTCAAGGAAAACGGCGAGATTCTCGGTGCCTTCTCGCTCTGGCCGCAAAACCCGACGCTGCGAAACTACACGGTCATTTTCACCGATCCAGCTTGGTATAACGGCTACATCAACTCCATCATCTATGTGGTGATGAACACGGTGATCTCGGTCGCCGCCGCGTTGCCCGCCGCCTATGCGTTCTCGCGGTATCGCTTCCTCGGTGATAAGCATCTGTTTTTCTGGCTGCTCACGAACCGCATGGCGCCACCTGCCGTGTTTGCCCTGCCCTTCTTCCAGCTCTATTCCGCCTTCGGGTTGATCGACACGCATATTGCGGTTGCTATCGCCCACTGCCTGTTCAACGTTCCCCTGGCTGTGTGGATTCTCGAAGGCTTCATGTCCGGCGTTCCCAAGGAAATCGATGAGACCGCCTATATTGACGGCTATTCCTTCCCGCGCTTTTTCGTCAAAATCTTCATGCCCCTGATTGCAAGCGGCATTGGTGTCGCGGCCTTCTTCTGCTTCATGTTCTCATGGGTTGAACTGCTGTTGGCCAGAACCCTGACGACAACCGCCGCCAAGCCGATTGCCGCGACCATGACCCGTACCGTTTCCGCATCCGGCATGGATTGGGGCGTGCTGGCCGCCGCCGGTGTGCTGACGATCATACCCGGTGCGCTGGTGATCTATTTCGTCCGAAACTACATCGCCAAGGGCTTTGCCCTCGGCCGCGTCTGAAAGGAGAAGCACAATGAATTTTTCCTGGATGGCATGGACGTTGCCAACGGCGCTGTTCTTTATCACCATATTACTGCTGCTGATCTGCATGGCGGTATGGGAGTATGTTTCGCCCGGCGGCAATCCGCGCGTCGGAATCTTACGCTTCGAGACGACACGCGGCGACCGCCTCTTTGTGTCGCTGCTCGGCTCGGCATTCATCCACCTCGGTTGGCTCGGTCTCGTCGGCCCCGGCCTCTGGTGGGCACTGGCTCTTTCGGTCGTCTATGCGATTGGCGTGTTCCGCTTCGTATAGGCCACTGACGGAAATACCGGGAGGGAGGACCGCCCGGAGATACATCTGCAAGCAATCGTAAACACTGGGAGGATGATTATGCGAATGCATCTTTTAACGACGACGGCAGCCGCGCTGCTGGCACTGACCGGCGTGGCAAACGCCGGAATGAACGAAGCCAAGACCTTTCTGGACAAGGAAATTGGCGATCTCTCCAGTCTTTCCCGCGCCGAGCAGGAAAAGGAAATGCAATGGTTTATCGATGCCGCCAAGCCTTTTGCCGGCATGGACATCAAGGTCGTTTCGGAAACCCTGACGACGCATGAATACGAGTCCAAGGTGCTGGCAAAAGCCTTTACCGAAATCACCGGCATCAAACTGACGCACGACTTGATCGGTGAAGGCGATGTGGTGGAGAAGCTGCAAACACAGATGCAGTCCGGCGAAAACATCTATGATGCCTTCGTCAACGATAGCGACCTCATCGGCACCCACTGGCGCTATCAGCAGGCCCGCAATCTGACGGACTGGATGGCCAACGAGGGCAAGGACGTCACCAATCCCGGTCTAGACCTGAAGGATTTCATCGGCACGAAATTCACGACGGCACCTGATGGCAAGCTCTACCAGCTTCCCGACCAGCAGTTCGCAAACCTCTATTGGTTCCGGTACGATTGGTTCAACGACGAGAAGAACAAGGCAGATTTCAAGGCGAAATATGGCTATGACCTCGGCGTTCCCGTCAACTGGTCTGCCTACGAAGACATTGCCGAATTTTTCACCGGTCGTGAAATCGACGGCAAGAAAGTCTACGGCCATATGGATTATGGCAAGAAAGACCCATCGCTTGGCTGGCGCTTCACCGATGCCTGGCTTTCCATGGCTGGCAACGGCGACAAAGGCCTGCCAAACGGCTTGCCGGTCGATGAATGGGGCATCAAGGTCAACGAAAAGTCACAGCCGGTCGGTTCCTGCGTGGCCCGTGGCGGTGACACCAACGGCCCTGCCTCGGTCTATGCGATCCAGAAATATCTCGACTGGTTGAAGGCTTACGCGCCTCCAGCAGCGCAGGGCATGAACTTCTCCGAATCCGGTCCAGTTCCGGCGCAGGGCGAAGTGGCGCAGCAGATTTTCTGGTACACGGCGTTTACGGCTGATGCGGTCAAGAAGGGCCTGCCCGTCGTCAACGAGGATGGCACGCCGAAATGGCGCATGGCCCCCTCCCCGCATGGCGTTTACTGGAAGGACGGTATGAAGCTTGGCTATCAGGACGTGGGTTCCTGGACGCTGATGAAATCCACGCCTGACGACCGCGCCAAGGCCGCATGGCTTTACGCCCAGTTCGTGACCTCGAAGACCGTCGACGTGAAGAAAAGCCATGTTGGCCTCACCCTCATCCGCGATTCCTCGATCAACCACGAAAGCTTCACCAAGCGCGCCAAGGATCTCGGCGGCCTGATCGAGTTCTATCGCTCGCCTGCCCGCGTTCAGTGGTCTCCAACCGGCACCAACGTTCCTGACTATCCAAAGCTGGCTCAGCTGTGGTGGCAGGCCGTGGGTGATGCATCCTCCGGCGCAAAAACGGCGCAGGAAGCTATGGACTCGCTCTGCGCCGAACAGGAAAAGGTCATGCAGCGTCTGGAACGCGCAGGCGTTCAGGGCGAAATCGGACCAAAGCTGGCTGAAGAACACGATCTTGAATACTGGAACAAGGACGCAGTTTCCAAGGGCAACCTTGCACCACAGCTGAAGATCGCCGAGGAAAAAGAAAAGCCAATGACCGTCAACTATGATGAGTTGGTCAAGAGCTGGCAGAAGTAAGTCTGCTGACCACATCCACCGACGTCATCCTCGGGCTTGACCCGAGGATCTGCCAAGGTTCAAGCAGGCTGTGACGTTGGCCTATTCCTGAAACGGAAAGCCGGGGGCGAATTCATTGCCCCCGGCTTTTTTTCAGCGGTATAAAGATCAGTCACCGTCGTACAAGACGAGACGTAGCAGATCCTCGGGACAAGCCCGAGGATGACGGAGAAAAGGGGGTTGCCCCTTCTCTAAAGAACCTCACGAAACAATCGGGTCCAGCGAACCAGACGCGTAACGCTTCGCCATCTCCCGCAGCGGAATCGGCGTGATCTTTGATGCCTGCCCTGCCGTCCAGAACAGCTCGAACCGTTCCTTGCACAGCTTCGTCATGGCCTCCCGTGCAGGCTTCAAATACTTGCGCAGATCGAACTCAGCCGGGTCTTCCGCCAGCACCTTTCGGATTTGGCCAGTGATCGCCATGCGGCAGTCGGTGTCGATGTTGATCTTGCGGACGCCATTTTTGATTCCGCGCTGAATTTCTTCGATCGGCACACCCCAGGTCGGCTTGATCGCGCCGCCATAGGCGTTGATGATATCCTGCAAGTCCTGCGGCACGGTCGATGATCCGTGCATGACAAGATGCGTGTTTGGCAGTTTGTTGTGGATTTCCTCGATGACATTCATGGCCAGCACCGAACCATCAGGCCTGCGGGTAAACTTGTAGGCGCCGTGGCTGGTGCCCATGGCAACGGCCAGTGCATCCACCTTGGTTTCGCGCACGAACTTTACCGCTTCGTCCGGGTCGGTCAGCAGCTGATCATGTGACAGCACGCCCTCGGCGCCGTGACCGTCTTCCGCCTCGCCCATGCCGCTTTCCAGCGAGCCGAGGACACCAAGTTCACCTTCGACGGAGATACCGCCGTAGTGGGCCATGTCGGTAACTTGTCTGGTAACGCCGACGTTGTAGTCCCAGTCACCCGGCGTTTTGCCATCGGCCTTCAGAGAGCCATCCATCATGACGGAAGTAAAACCGGCCTGAATAGCGGTCATGCAGCTGGCTGCTTCGTTGCCGTGGTCCAGATGCACGCAGACGGGAATGTGCGGATAGATTTCGACAACCGCATCCATCATATACTTGAGCATGATGTCGTTGGCGTAGGCGCGTGCCCCGCGCGATGCTTGCATGATGACGGGCGAATTCGTCGCATCCGCCGCCTCCATGATGGCGAGCGCCTGTTCCATATTATTGATATTGAAAGCAGGTACGCCATAGCCGTTTTCTGCCGCGTGATCGAGCAACTGACGGAGCGTTATTCGAGCCAAGGTATTTCCCCCTAAAACGAGCTGTTTTTAGAGCGGCAAGTATCACTACCGCCCTGTCCTTTCATGAACAGCCCTACTATTGCCTTGAGAACCCTAACTATCCAGCTTTTTTTGACGATCATCAGTAGAGAATGCGCGATCTGGATTGTGTAGGCCTGCCGGTCTGAAAGTTACCCAAAGATTAAAATACCGTGCCCTGTCGTGGTTTGGCGAATGGCCGTCGCTTTTCGCGTGGGTTCCCGGCAGGGCTTCGCGCCATCATCTTTTCAACCTTGCAGAAGACAAGAACAGCGGCACACCCCTGCGGCAGGTGCGCCTATTTATAAGTGTCGCCAATAAAGGGAACAGATATGAAGACATTGCTTGCATCCACCTGTCTGGTGTTCGGCTTGCTCGGTGGCGTGGCTGCGGCCAGCGCAGCAGAGTGTGGTAGCCCCACCATCGCCAGCATGAACTGGCAGAGCGCCGAAGTGCTCTCCGCCATCGACAAGATCATTCTCAACGAGGGCTACGGTTGCAGCGCCGAGATCACCATTGGCGATACCGTTCCGACCATCACCTCCATGGTCGAGAAAGGCCAACCGGATATCGCACCAGAGGCGTGGGCCGATACGCTGCCGGAAGTGGTCAAGCGCGGCGTCGATGAAGGCAAGCTCGTCGTAGCCGCAACGGCTTTGCCGGACGGCGGCATTCAGGGCTGGTGGATTCCCAAATACGTGGCCGATGCTCACCCAGAGATCAAAACCATCGGCGACCTCATGAAGAACCCCAAGCTTTTCCCGAATGCGGAAAATCCAGACAAGGGCGCCATCGTCAACGGCCCGCAAGGCTGGGGTGGCACTGTGGTCACCGGACAGCTTTTCAAGGCCTACGGGGCTGAAAAGGCAGGCTTTATCCTCGTTGATAGCGGCTCCTCCGCCGGTCTCGATGGCTCCATTGCCAAGGCTTACGAGCGCAAGCAGCCATGGGTTGGGTATTACTGGTCGCCCACCGCCCTTCTCGGAAAATACGAGATGGTGAAGCTGGAGCCGGGCGTTGCCGCAGATGCGGCCGAGTGGAAGCGTTGCAACACCGTTGCCGATTGCCCAGACCCGAAACCCAACGCATGGCCGGTGGACAAGGTGGTGACGCTGGTTGCCAAGCCGTTTTCGGATAAGGCGGGGCCAGAAATCATGGACTATCTTAAAAAGCGTTCATGGAGCAACGATACCGTCAATAAGCTGATGGCATGGATGACGGACAACCAGGCAACAGGCGAGGATAGCGCCAAGCACTTCCTCAAGGAAAACCCCGACATCTGGACCAAGTGGGTGTCGTCAGACGCTGCGGAAAAAATCAAGGCTTCGCTCTGAAGACTTGCCCTGCTGTCTGACCGGCGGTCGGCAGCCGTGCCAAAAGATATGCGATTGATATTTCGATCGCATGTCGCCGCGATCACAGGGGACGCGTATGGATTGGTTCTACAGATTTCCGCATATGAACGACGACACGCTTCGCAATCTGAAAAAGATGATTGATGACGGGTTTCGTGAGTTTACACGCGCTTGGGGTGGAAGCATCGAGGGCTTCTTTTCACCGCTTCAACAGTTTTTGATATGGGCCGAGCGCTTCATGACGCAAACGCCGTGGCCGATTATTATTTTGATTATTTTGGGCATAGCTTGGGCTGGCAGTCGCAGCCTCAAGATCGTGCTTGGCTGTCTCTTCACACTTCTGGCTATCGGCTATTTCGATATGTGGACAGATACGATGCGAACGATCTCGATGATCTTCGTCTGCACCGTCCTGTCCATCGTCATCGGGCTCCCCCTCGGTATCGCCATGTCGCACTCCAATCGCGTCCAGCGGGTGGTCAATCCCATACTGGATGTCATGCAGACCATGCCGAGCTTCGTCTACCTCATCCCCGTCGTCATGCTGCTGGGCATCGGCAGGGTACCGGGGCTGATCGCTGTGGTCATCTATGCCATTCCGCCGATGATACGCCTCACCAATCTCGGTATCCGACTGGTGGACCGGGATGTGCTGGAGGCCGCCGATGCGTTCGGATCTTCCGGCTGGCAAAAGCTCTTCAAGGTGCAACTGCCGCTGGCGCTCCCCACTATCATGGCCGGCATCAACCAGACAATCATGATGGCGCTCGCCATGGTCGTAATTGCCTCGATGATCGGCGTACAGGGACTGGGCCAGCCGGTTCTCAAAGCCATCGCCAACCAGTATTTCACGCTCGGCATCTTCAATGGCTTGGCCATCGTTGGCATCGCCATCATCTTTGATCGCATAAGTCAGGCCTATGGCAAAAGGCTCCAGAAACATCAGGAGATTGCCCATGGCTGACACTGCATTTGGCGGCATAAAGATCAGCAATCTCTACAAGGTTTTCGGTGTCAAACCGCAGGCTCATATCGACGCCGTTCGCAATGGGCTGACAAAAACCGAACTCAACGAGAAGTACGGTCATGTTCTCGGCCTTCGGGATATCAACATCGATATTCCCTCGGGCTGCATTCAGGTCATCATGGGTCTGTCAGGCTCCGGCAAGTCAACGCTGATCCGCCACATCAACCGGCTGATCGACCCCACGGCTGGCGAAGTGCTGGTCGATGGCGTTGATGTCGTAAAGATGAATGCGACGGAGCTGCGCGCCTTTCGCCGCCATCAGACAGCCATGGTGTTTCAGAAATTCGCCCTTCTGCCGCATCGTAACATTCTGGACAACACTCTATACGGGCTTGAAGTCCAAGGCATGGCACGCGCAAAAAGCGTCGATATCGCCATGCGCTGGCTGGAGCGGGTGGGATTGAAAGGGTATGAAACGCGCTTTCCCAACCAGCTTTCCGGCGGCATGCAACAACGCGTGGGGCTGGCGCGAGCCCTGTCCAACGATGCGCCGGTTCTCCTGATGGATGAAGCCTATTCCGCGCTTGACCCGCTGATCCGAACCGATATGCAATCCGTGCTTCTCGATATCCAGAAGGAAATCAAGAAAACCATCGTGTTCATCACCCATGATCTGGATGAGGCGCTTCGTCTGGGAGACCAGATCGCTATTCTGCGGGATGGCGAAGTCATCCAGCAGGGCACCAGTCAGGACATCGTGCTGCGTCCAGCCGACGAGTACATCGCCAACTTCGTCAAGGAGGTGAACCGGGGTCGGGTCATCAACGTCGAGGCGGTGATGTCGCCGGTTGCGCCGGGAATACAGGCGGTCGACCCGCAGGTTTTTGTCGGCACCAGCATCGAGGACACGATGCGAATGCTGGCGCGCAGCGGCGATGACAAAGCAACCGTCTGCGACCTTTCAAGCAAGGCCGTGGGGACTGTCAGCTTCCGCCAACTTGCCAGCGCAATCGTCGATGTGTCGGCAACGGAAATCAATGGTGGCGATGCCGGAGACGTTGCTCGGGCCAAGGCCTGAACAGACTGTTCACAATCGCGACCGTACATTCCCTGAAATGCACACTATATGTTTGGCAACGAAACATATGCAGATTCAGGTGAAACATCATGAAGAAGATTGGCTTTCTGTCTTTCGGCCATTGGGGTCCGGGGCCACATTCGCAGGCACGCACGGCCAAGGATGTACTTAAGCAATCCATCGAGCTTGCCGTTGCCGCAGAAGAGATTGGCGTCGATGGCGCATACTTCCGTGTACACCACTTCGCCCGCCAACTGGCCTCGCCGTTTCCGTTGCTCGCAGCGGTCGGTGCTAGAACGAGCAAGATCGAGATCGGCACCGGCGTCATCGATATGCGTTATGAAAATCCGCTCTACATGGCGGAAGACGCGGGTTCTGCCGATCTGATTTCCGATGGTCGCCTGCAACTTGGCCTCAGCCGTGGTTCACCTGAACAGGTGATCGAAGGCTGGCGGTATTTTGGCTATCAGCCGAAAGACGGCGCAAGCGATGCCGACATGGGCCGAAGCAGCACGGAAGTGTTTCTGGAAGTGCTGAAAGGCGAAGGCTTTGCCGAGCCCAATCCTCGCCCGATGTTTGCCAACCCGCCCGGCCTGTTGCGTCTCGAACCGCATTCGGAAGGTTTGCGCGACCGCATCTGGTGGGGTGCTGGCTCCAATGCCACCGCCGTCTGGGCAGCAAAGCTCGGAATGAACTTGCAGAGCTCGACGTTGAAGGACGACGAGACCGGCGAACCGTTTCATGTCCAGCAGGCAGCGCAGATCCGGGCCTACCATGCCGCATGGAAGGAAGCTGGCCACACCCGGACGCCGCGTGTGTCCGTCAGCCGCAGTATTTTTGCGCTGGTGGATGATCGCGACCGCGCCTATTTCGGTGGCAGCGGCAAGGATAGCGACAGCATCGGTTATCTCGATGCCAACACCCGCGCTGTTTTCGGACGTTCATATGCCGCAGAGCCCGAGATGCTGATCAAGGAACTGGCGAAGGATGAAGCCGTTGCCGAGGCCGATACGCTGCTATTGACGATCCCGAACCAGCTGGGTGTCGATTACAACGTCCATGTGCTCGATTCGATTTTGAAACATGTCGCGCCAGAACTCGGCTGGCGTTGATTGAACGAGGTCCACGGCATTCGCAAATGCCGTGGACCAGAGCCGTTATTCGGCGACATCCAGAACCAGTCCCTTGGTCAGTTCCAGGGCCTGGCGTTCAAACAGACCGCGATAGATGCCACCCTTTTTCTGGATGAGGCTGACATGCGTTCCCTCTTCCGCAATCGTGCCGTGGCTGAACACCAGCAACCGGTCGAGAGAGCGGACCGTGGACAGGCGGTGCGCGACGACAAGTGTCGTGCGTCCCTGCATCAATCGTTCCATCGCATGCTGGATCAGCATTTCCGATTCCGAATCCAGACTGGACGTCGCCTCATCGAGAATGAGGATCGGTGCATCCGCCAGAAACGCTCGCGCAATGGCGATACGCTGACGTTCCCCACCAGACAGCTTGACGCCGCGTTCCCCCACCAGCGTGCCATAACCCTTTGGCAGCGCGGTGATGAAACCATCTGCGCTGGCCAGTTGCGCGGCGGTCTCGATTTCCTTCTGCGTGGCATTGGGCCTTGCATAGGCGATGTTTTCGGCCAGCGAACGGTGAAACAGGATCGGCTCCTGCTGCACGATGGCGATCTGCTGACGCAGAGACGCCTGCGACGCTTGCGAAATGTCCTGCCCGTCGATGCGGATCGAACCATCGCTGACATCATGCAGCCGCTGGATGAGCTTGATGAAGGTCGTCTTTCCCGAACCGGAATGACCGACAAGCCCTACCCTTTCGCCCGGCTTGATGGTGACGGAAAAATCCTTGTAGAGCGGTGCGAGATGTTTGCCATAATGGAAACTCACCCGCTCGAACTCGATCTTCCCCTCGTTGATGACAAGCGTTTTCGCGTTTGGCACATCGTCGATGCCGAGCGGCTGCGAATGGATGGAGACGAGCTCTTCCATGTCGTTTACCGACCGCTGCAGGTTGCGGATATGCATGCCGATTTCGCGCAGGTAGCCTTGCAGAATGAAGAAAGCCGTCAGAACGAAGGTAATATCACCGGCATCGGCATTGCCATTTGCCCAGAGCAAAAGCGCGAGACCAATGACGCCTGCCCGCATGATAGTGAGCAAGCCAGCCTGTAAAGTGCCGTTGATGGTGCCACGCACCCATGTCCGCCGTGTCCGGTCTTTCCATTTGCCCATGACGCGCGTCAGCCGCGCATCTTCGCGCTCCTCCGCACCGAAGGCTTTCACCACGGCGTTGCAGGTCACGGCATCGGCCAGCGAACCGCCGAGGCGTGTGTCCCAGGCATTGGCAAGACTTGCCATCGGCGCAACATAGCCCAACGCCATGCAGACCGTGACAATCACGAAGAGCAGCGAACCCAGCCCGACGAGCAGGCCCATCAACGGCCAGTACCATGTCATCAGAATGGTAGAGCCGATCAGCATCACGATGGATGGAAACAGCGCCACGAACACCGTGTCGTTCAGCAAATCCAGCGCCCACATGCCGCGCGTAACCTTGCGCACGGTGGAGCCAGCAAAGCTGTTGGCATGCCAATCCGATGAGAAGCGCTGGATGCGATGAAACGAGTCAGCGGCGATGTCCGTCATCGATCTTAGCGTGAAGCTGATGATGGTCATGAATGTCGCGTGCCGCAAAACGACGGCGAGCACGGCAAGACCCATCAGCCAGCCAAAAGCCGTTAGCGCGCTGTTCCATGCGGTGAGATCACTCGCGCTTCCCGATACGACGGCATCCACCAGCCGACCCGCAAACATCGGTGTCAACACATCGGCAAGTGTTGAAAACAGCACCGCGCACAACATGAAAGCCACCCGGCCAGGCTGCCGCCGCCAATGGGTCCAACAGAAACGGAAAACGCTGCGAAACGCCTGACTGCGGCGCAATTTCAAACCAAAAGACATGATAAGCATCCCGGCGTCGGCCGGTCCCACGAAAGATATGAAAATGAAATTCGCGCGTTATCGGTGCGCGAAACGATTTTGGAAAAATCGAGAAATAACCGGCGTGCCGGTCGTTACGTGTCGATCTCTTGTTGAAAAGAGAAAGAGAGCATCAGCTCTTGATGGCTGAGGCCACCGGGGAGTTGGAAAAATATGCCATGTAATACCTCCCTCGTTCACGTTGATGCAGACACATTATGCAGCTTGCATCAAAACGCCAAGCCCGTTTCATGCACCATGCTTCACTAAACCTCTAGGTGCGGCAGAGTTGCCACAGGGTGGCATACGCAAAATGATTGCCGAGCGAACACGAAGGGGGAATATTTCTCCTATTCATCACCCATATTCTGGATGATTATTTGGCGACTTCAAGCGGGCAAAAGGCGAAGATCGGCCCATAACTTATGCTGGAGCATGCCATGACGTTGCGTATCAATCAGACCGCCCCCGACTTCACCGCAGATACCACTCAAGGGTCGATCAGCTTCCACGAGTGGATTGGGGATAGCTGGGCCGTTCTGTTTTCACACCCCAAGAATTTTACGCCGGTCTGCACCACGGAACTTGGCGCAATGGCGGGCCTCGACGGCGAGTTTAAAAAGCGCAATGTGAAGGTCATCGGCATTTCGGTAGACCCGGTGGAAAGTCACCCCAAATGGAAGCAGGACATTCAGACGGCCACCGGCTTCGAGGTTGCCTACCCGCTGATCGGCGACAGGGACCTCAAGGTCGCAAAGCTCTATGACATGCTGCCCGATGATGCCGGTGAAAGCTCCGAAGGACGTACGCCAGCAGACAACGCCACCGTGCGCTCGGTCTATGTCATCGGCCCCGACAAAAAGATCAAGCTGATCCTGACCTACCCGATGACGACGGGCCGCAACTTCGATGAAATCCTGCGCACCATCGACTCGATCCAGCTGACGGCCAAGCACCAGGTGGCCACGCCTGCCAACTGGAAGCAGGAGGATGATGTGATCATCACGGCTGCGGTTTCCAATGAGGATGCGATCACGCGGTTTGGTTCGTTCGATACTGTCTTACCGTATTTGCGCAAGACAAAACAGCCACAGGGTTAAGGGTCGCGGCTGACACATTTGTTTGGTGGATGGGCGTCCTCAAGCGCTCGTCTGCCGGTTAGCAACTTTGCGTATTTTATCCATCCTTTCAAAAATCCCTACCTTGCCTCATAGACGGGCTTCGCCGTTCACGCGGCAGCATCTGCCCGTGGCTTGATCTCTTCTCAGTGCCCATCGCCGGTTTCGGCCATGGTATTCGGACGGGGCGCTGCAAGCTGCCTCGTTGGGTAGTGTAAGAATGGCACCTTTCAGCGCCCCGTTCGGCGGTTGTTACCCACCAGCGATCCCTTTGCCACGGCTGGCATGGTCCCGGATGGCGAAGGGCGAGCCTTGCCGGAAAACCGGTCGGACGTGTTCAAGGTCCGACCCTTCCCATCCGGGCGGCAACATTGCGTTTCCGCACCATTGCCTGCCAGTTCGGCCACATCCGTCCGCGTCGTCTCCGACGCGGACGGATGCAACGTGTTCCTGTGTACCGCCTGACTTTCGCTTCAATCCCTTATGGTCGCGTTCGACCAGAGGACGATGAGCTGTCGGTACACCCGGGGCTGGCGAAACGGAGCGGCAGCACCTTAAGTCTCGAAACCGGTTAAGGTATTCGAGGCAGGCACGCCGATCCGGTCCGAACATCGGGAGAGCAAGACCAGCCGGTCCGAAACCGATGCTGCTCCCCACCCGTTGCCCCGGGGGGATTCGCTGCCGGACCCCGGCGATGAAGGTTTGCGTATCCCTTCACCACCAGCGCCGGTCCCGCCTCGCCGCAACGCCTTGCGGTGTATCCGAGGGCGGAACGGGGTGATTGTGCGGGTGATTCGCGAGGTGTGGAGAAAACTGCGGGAGGATTTTTTGATGTTTTTGCGGGTTTTCGTTAAGGTATTGATTTGATTGGGGAGTATTTTTGTGGAGAGGTCAGAATATGCCGCTCACCCCCCTCTGTCCTGCCGGACATCTCCCCCTCAGGTGGGGAGATCTGCAAGACGCGCTGCCGCCACTTTATTCTCGACCGCTAAGAATGCCAAAAGGTCGCCACGAGTCGATCTCCCCCCTTGAGGGGGAGATGCCTGGCAAGGCAGAGGGGGGGGAGCCGCTTGCCCAACACTTACCCATTATCCCGCTTGAATATCCAGTCGTGATCCGGGTGGTTCTGGAAGCGCCATTTGCGCATCGGGCCAGCCATGACGTTCAGATAATACATCTCGTAGCCGTATGGCGCACCGCAGGGGTGATGGCCCTTGGGCACCAGAACCACGTCGCCATCAGAAACCGCCATGGTTTCATCCAGCGAGCCATCCTCGGTGAAAACGCGCTGGAAGCCGAAGCCTTGGGCCGGGTTGAGGCGGTGGTAGTAGGTTTCTTCCAGATAGGTCATGTCGGGGAAATTGTCCTCGTCATGCCGGTGCGGCGGATAGGACGACCAGTGGCCAGATGGGGTAAAGACCTCCGTGACCAAAAGGCTATCGGCCACATCCCGATCTTCCATGGCAATGGGGAAAATGTAGCGGGTGTTGGCACCCTTGCCGCGCTCGCTGAGCGAAATGCCTGACGGGCCGATGACCTGCGCATCCCTGCCCGGCTTGGCCGGTGCCGTGCAGACGCCGATGGTGCAATCGCTCGTGGCTTTGACCGACCATGAGGAACCGGCGGGAATATAGACGCAATGCGGTGGCTTGCGCTCGAACACATTCATGCGGTCGCCGAGTTCGCCGAAGTTCTTGGCTTCGGATGAAACTTCCGCCTTGCCCTCCACCAGCACCAGAATGACTTCCGTGTCCCCGGTTTCCTCGCTCGCGGTTTCACCCGGTTTCAGCCGATATAGACCGAAACCGACATAGCCCCAGTCCGCACTTTCGGGCGTGATATCGTGGACCTTGCCGGTTTTCCCGGTGGGCTTGCGCAGCAGATTGGCCATCGTCGTCTCCTTTAATCAGGCTTTATCAAGCCCGGCTTGCCTGGCGAAATCCCGCAGGGACTTCAGGCCGAGGCTTTGATATTCGAAGGGATTGCGCACATCAGGGTCTTGCTCGGCCTCGATGACCAGCCAGCCGCTGTAGCCATGTCCGGCCGCGACTTTCAGCACGGATGGAAAATCGACGCCGCCGTCCATATCGCCGGGAACGGTGAACACACCGCGACGCACGCCTTCGAGAAAGGAAAGATTTTCGTTGCGCACCTGGCTGGCAATATCGGGTCGAACGTTCTTCGCATGAATATGTCCGACGCGGGCCATGTGCTTGCGGGCAAGACGTGCGGGATCCCCACCGCCAAACAGCGTATGGCCGGTGTCTAGTAGCAGCTTGGTGTGCGGCCCGGTGTTTTCCATCAGGCGGTCGATTTCGTCTTCGCTTTCGATGATGGTGCCCATGTGGTGATGGTAGACGAGTGCCACGCCTTGATCGGCAGCGAATTTCGCGAGCGCTTCCACGCCTGCACCGAATGATGTCCAGTCGGCATCGGCAAGCTTAGGGCGGTCGTTGACCGGTTTTGCGTCATCGCCGTGAATGGCGTTTGATGTTTCGCAAACGATAATGACCTTTGAACCCATGGCTTTCAGAAGATCGAGGGAGGGCTGCATGGCGGCCTTCTCGTCTTCGATGGAGTTGGTCAGCAGGTTGAGCGAGTGCCAGCCGGACACGTAACGAAGATTGCGGGGGGCAAGCACCGCTTTCAGGGCATCCGGTTCCTGCGGGAACTTGTGGCCCTTTTCGATGCCGTCGAAACCGATTTTCGAGGTTTCATCCAAGCACTGGTCGAGGCTGATATGGGCGCCCAGCGTGCGGTCGTCATCATTGCTCCAGGCAATGGGGTTGGTGCCGTAAAGGATCATCTTACTGTCTTTCCTTCAACGCGGCTTCGTAAGCGGCGCGTGCATTGTTGACTTCTGTGCGCTGCGACACTTCCGGCACGGCGACATCCCACCAGTAACCACCGGCATCCGGTGTTGGGTACGGGTCGGTGTCGATGACGATAACGGTCGTGACCGTTGCTTCACGCGCGGCATTCAGCGCCATCTCGAGCTCCGCAATCGAGGATACCTTGTGAGCATCCGCGCCCATGCTGGCCGCGTGGGCGGTAAAATCGATGGCGATGGGGTTTGTGTGATTGGTGTGGGCGTAGAGGTTGTTGAACTCTGCGCCGCCGGTGCCCATTTGCAGCCGGTTGATGCAGCCGTAACCCCTGTTATCGGTGATGACGAGGGTGATCTTGACGCCCATGGCGACCGCGGTGGCAAGCTCCGAATTCATCATCATGTAGGAGCCATCGCCGACCATGACGATAACGTCACGGTCAGGCTGCGCCATTTTTATGCCGAGGCCACCGGCGATTTCGTAACCCATGCAGGAGAAGCCGTATTCCATGTGGTAGGAAAGCGGCAGCTTGGCTTTCCACAGCTGATGCAACTCACCCGGCATGGTGCCAGCCGCGCACATAACGACGGTGTTGTCGCGCGAGGCCCGCTGTACCGCACCGATGACCTGCATGTCGGTGGGCAGGCTGTTGGCTTCCGTTGGTGCTGCGGTTACGGCATCGGCTTTCGCAAACCATTGCTGCTTTAACGCACCTTCGGGTGTCGCAAAACGGTGGCTGCCCAAAGCGGCAGACAGCTTTTCCAAACCGACCTTGGCATCCGCCGTCAGGCTGATGGCATTGTGCTTGGCACTGTCATAGGGCTGGACGTTGAGGGCCAGAAGCTTGCGATCAGGGTTCTTGAACAGCGCCCATGAGCCGGTGGTGAAATCCTGAAAGCGGGTGCCGATGCCGAAGACGAGATCGGCCTTTTCGGCGATGGCATTGGCGCTGTCTGCACCTGTTACGCCGACCGGGCCGAAGTTCAGATCATGATCCCAGGCGAGCGCGGACTTGCCCGCCTGCGTTTCGATGACCGGAATTGAGTGCGTCTCGGCAAAGTTTTTGAGCGTTTCCGTCGCGCCGGAGAAGTGCACACCACCACCGGCGACGATGACGGGATTTTTGGCCACCTTGAGGGCCGCAACGGCTTCTTCGAACTCTGCGATATCGGGTTCCGGACGGCGCTGGCGCCAGACTTTTTTCTCGAAGAAACTGGCCGGATAATCGTAGGCTTCCGCCTGCACATCTTGGCAGAAGGCGAGCGTGACCGGGCCGCAATCTGCAGGGTCCGTCATGGTGCGCATGGCGCGCGGCAAAGCGGTCAGAAGCTGTTCGGGGCGCATGATGCGGTCGAAATAGCGGCTGACGGGTTTGAAGCAATCATTGGCGGAAACGGTGCCATCACCGAAATCCTCGATCTGCTGCAACACCGGATCGGGGCCGCGATTGGCGAAGACATCGCCGGGAATGAGCAGAACGGGTAAGCGGTTGACATGAGCGAGTGCCGCTGCCGTGACCATATTCGTCGCACCGGGGCCGATGGAGGACGTGACCGCCATGGCACGTCGGCGGCCGAGTTGTTTGGCATAGGCAATGGCCGCATGTGCCATGGATTGTTCGTTCTGGCCGCGATAGGTCTTCAGCTCATCACGGATGCCGTAGAGCGCTTCACCGATACCGGCGACATTGCCGTGGCCGAAAATGGCCCAGACACCGGCGATATAGGTTTCGCCATCCTCGTTCATCTGCGCGGCCAGATAGCGCATCATCGCCTGCGCTGCCGTCAAACGTATTGTCGTCACGCTGCTTCTCCCTTGTTTCCTGCGGCGCGCGCCTCATCCCAGATGCGGCAAAGCGCGCTGTAGCGCTCCGCCATCTGGCCGACGGCCTCCTCGTCGCTCATCTTGCCGGACAGCCATGCCCGGCCAGCATCCGCAAAAATCGTACGACCCACGGCAAAACCTTTGACCAGATCGAAGCCCGCCGCAAGACGGAAGCTTTCTTCCAGTTCCGCCTGCGGGGCATCCAGACCCAGCACGACGATACCGCGCACATATGGGTCGTTGCGCTTCACCGCATCGGTCGCGTTTTTCCACGCAGCCTCGCTTTTCATCGGCTCCAGCTTCCACCAGTCGGGGTATACGCCGATTTCATAGAAACGGTCGATGATCTTGGCCGTTGTCGTGTCATCCACCGGACCGACTTTGGAGGGAATGACTTCCAGCAGCAGTTCCAGCCGGTTGCGCCGTGCGGCCTGAAACAGCCGTAGCACCGTGTCTTCCTGCTCCTTGCGCAGCTCGGCCGCATCATCGGGGTGATAGAAGCACAGAACCTTGACGACATTGTTTGCGGGCCACTCATTGAGTCCGCCGAAATCGAGGCCGAGTTCCGGCTCCAGCGTCAGCGGGCGAGAGCCCGGCCATTCCACGGGCCTGCCGATCCAAAGATTGGTGCCGCTGGCTTCGTAAAGCGCGTCGCGGCCCAAGCGGCTGTCGCAGAGAATGCCGTAACCGGCTTGCCCGCCGGACACCTGAAGGGCTGCTTTCAGGCAAAGCTTCTTGAAGTCGCCAATCTTGCCGTGATCGACACCGGCCTCATCCGCCATGGCTTCCAACTGCATGCGGTGATCGAAGGCGAAGACGCGCATGGTGTTCCAGTCACCCTTGCGGTTGGTGGCCCAGTGCACCTGTTCCAGCGCTTCATCCTTGCGCAAAGCCTTGTTCTTGATGCCGGTGCGGAAGAAATATTGCAGCTCTTCCCAGCTGGGGTAAGCGGGGGTGCAGCCGTGGCGCGACACTGCAAAGGCACCGCAGGCATTGGCGTATTTCAGCGTCGTCGGCCAATCCTCACCCCGCAGCCAGCCGCGGAACAGGCCCGCCATGAAGCCGTCGCCTGCGCCCAGCACGTTGAAGACCTCGATGGGGAAACCCTCGCCGGATTCACCATCATCGAGATTTGCCGGAATGTCGCCGGGGAAGACGGAAGCGCCCATGGGGCCACGCTTGCACACCAATGTCGCCTTGGAAACCTTGCGGACGGCTTTCAGCGCTTCCAGCGTATCGGTGGACCCGCCAGCAATGTGGAATTCCTCTTCCGTTCCGACGATGAGGTCGAAGAAATGCAGCGTGGATTGCAGCTTTGCCGTCACCTTTTCAGATTCCACGAAGCGGCTTTCGCCATCGCCATGGCCTGCGACACCCCAGAGGTTTGGACGGTAGTCGATATCGAGTGCTGTCTTTGCGCCGTTTTCCCGCGCCAGCCGCAGCGCCTTCAGGACGGCGGCTTCGGTCTTGGGGTTGGACAGATGCGTGCCGGTGGCGCAGACGCAGCCAGCGTCGGCGATGAAGGCGGGATCGATATCGTCTTCGCACAGCGCCATGTCGGCGCAGTTTTCGCGGTAGAAGATCAGAGGAAATTGCGACTGGTCGCGAATGCCGAGCAGCACCAGCGCTGTCAGGCGTTCCGGGTCGGTCTTCACGCCTCTGATATCAACGCCTTCGCGCACCAGCTGTTCACGAATGAAGCGACCCATATGCTCGTCACCCACACGGGTAATGACGGCGGTCTTCAGGCCTAACCGCACGCCACCGGCGGCGATATTGGTCGGAGAGCCGCCGATATATTTGTTGAAGGAGGACATATCCTCCAGCCGCCCGCCAACCTGCGCGCCGTAAAGATCGACCGACGAGCGGCCAATGGTAATGAGATCGAGCTTTTTCACGACCGTCCTCCCTCGCTGTGACGAGAATCCTGCATCTGGAATGACACTCCACCATCATTCCATTTCAGGCTATTTTTGGACTATAAATTCCATTTTTTCTATTTTCAACATAAATATTCAATTTTGACGGTGCGTGCCGACCCCAACAGCGAGCGTGATTGCAACACACAACGTGGCTGAAAGCGAGCGAAAGGCGCCGAAGTCGACCTCAGAAACGGCCAGAATCGTCGCCCCCAGTTTGCGCATCGGGCTGACCGCCGTATCCGTTATCGCGACAACAGGAACGCGCCGCGCAAGGCTTGAGGATACGAGGTCCATCGTTTCTGCCGAGTAGGGCGAAAACGTGATGGCAAGCACCACATCGCCGGAGCGTATGGCGCTTTCATTGTGCAATTGGCCGACCGATGCGTGCAGCATGGCTGGAACGCCCATTTTTTCGAAGGCATAGGCCAGATAGCTGGCGACGGCAAAGGAACGGCGAAGACCGATGATATGAATGGTACTGGCTTGCGACAGCACACGAATAGCCGTCTCGAATTCCTGAGGATCGACGGTTTTCAGCACGTTTTCAAGCGAGGCGCGGCCTGCATCCACGAATTCGGCCAGAAGCAGCGCGCCGCCGTCTTCGCCACTGTCGCGCAGATTGCTGAGCCGCGTCGTATAATCCGGCCAGCCGCCGGTATAATGTTCGCGAAACAGGCGCTGCATTTCGGAAAAACCGGAAAAGCCCATGATCTGGCTGAAACGCATCATGGCCGATGGTTGGACGCCAGCACTTTCCGCCAGTTCGGCAACGGTGGAAACCGCGATGCGATCCGCGTGGGCAGCGACGTAGTCGGCGCATTGGCGCAGGCGCTTCGGCAGACTGTCGGTCACCTCCAGCAATCGCTCCCGAAAAGCTTCGACCGTGGCCGGTACCGCATTTGTCATCATGACCTCTCCCCTCATTTTCTATCCCGCTCGTAATATGGAATATCCATTCCAAATTATTTCACAAGGTTTCCACGACGATTCATCGGGTGACAGGCCCGGTCCGACATGGCATAGGGACGCCAAACCTCCAGCTTATCGGTTACGTCTCATGATCCGCATCGAAAACATCAGCAAATCCGCCAGCCACCGCATCCTCTTCATCGAGGCGTCCGCCGCGCTCAACCGCGGAGAAAAGGTCGGGCTGGTCGGTCCAAACGGTGCGGGCAAGACGACGCTGTTTCGGATGATTACCGGTCAGGAGCAGCCGGATGAAGGCCAGGTTGCCGCCGACAAGCACGTCTCCATCGGCTACTTCAATCAGGATGTCGGCGAAATGGCAGGGCGCAGCGCAGTTGCCGAAGCCATGGAAGGCGCAGGGCCGGTCAGCGCGGTTGCGACCGAACTTCGCGAACTGGAAGCGCGCATGGTCGATCCTGACCAGCTCGACCAGATGGACGAAATCATCGAGCGCTACGGCGAAGTGCAGGCACGTTACGAGGAGCTTGACGGTTATTCTCTCGAAGGCCGCGCCCGCGAGGTCTTGGCGGGCCTCAGCTTCAGCCAGGACATGATGGACGGCGATGTCGGCAAGCTCTCGGGCGGCTGGAAGATGCGCGTGGCGCTGGCCCGCATTCTTCTGATGCGGCCCGATGTGATGCTGCTGGACGAACCAAGCAACCATCTGGATATCGAAAGCCTCATCTGGCTCGAAACCTTCCTGAAAACCTATGACGGCGCGCTTTTGATGACATCGCATGACCGCGAATTCATGAACCGCATTGTCAACAAGATCATTGAAATCGATGCGGGCTCGTTGACGAGCTATACTGGCGACTACGGATTTTACGAACAGCAGCGCGCCCAGAACGAAAAGCAGCAGCAGGCGCAGTTCGAGCGACAGCAGGCGATGCTTGCCAAGGAAATCAAGTTCATCGAGCGCTTCAAGGCTCGTGCTTCCCACGCCTCGCAGGTGCAGAGCCGCGTCAAGAAGCTGGAAAAGATTGACCGCGTCGAGCCGCCGAAGCGCAGGCAGACGGTGGCCTTCGATTTTCAGGCGCCACCACGTTCCGGCGAAGATGTCGTATCCTTGAAGCAGGTGCATAAGGCTTACGGCCAGCGCACCATCTATGAAGGTCTCGACTTCATGATCCGCCGCAAGGAGCGTTGGTGCATCATGGGCGTCAACGGCGCTGGCAAATCCACCCTTCTCAAGCTGATCGCAGGAACAGCCAAACCGGATGTCGGCAGCGTGAATGTCGGTGCCAGCGTCAAGCTTGGTTATTTCGCGCAGCACTCCATGGACCTGCTGGATGGCGATGCGACCATTCTGCAATGGCTGGAGCAGCGTTTTCCGAAGGCAGGACAAGCGCCATTGCGAGCCCTTTCCGGCTGCTTCGGCTTTTCCGGCGATGATGTCGAGAAGAAATGCCGGGTTCTATCGGGTGGTGAAAAAGCGCGTCTCGTGATGGCGGCGATGCTGTTCGACCCGCCAAACTTCCTCGTTCTGGACGAGCCGACCAACCACCTGGACCTTGACACCAAGGAAATGCTGATCAAGGCGCTCGGCGAATATGAAGGCACCATGCTGTTCGTTTCGCACGATCGCCATTTTCTCGCGGCCCTGTCCAATCGCGTTCTGGAATTGACGCCTGAGGGCATCCACCAATATGGCGGCGGCTATGTCGAATATGTCGAACGCACGGGTGCAGAGGCTCCGGGACTGATGAAGGCATAAAAAATGCGGCCTCCAGGGCCGCATTTTGAGTTTGGTAAAGCGCTGGCACTCTAGTTGAGTGTTTCCCAGTTGCTCCGCACATCTGATGCCGATCTGCTGAGATGCACATGGGCATCTACATGGTCGACCCATTCCAACGGGATCAAATGGTGTTTGCCATCGTCGGAATCGGTTCTGGTCAACTTGATCCTGCTTTGGCCTTCCATATGATCGACAGTGCCTACATGGCTACCATCGGCGGAACGCACTTCCATGTGCTCGCGAATTTTGTCTTCAGAAATCATTTCTGTTTCCTCCGTTGTTTCTTCGATATGCAAGGAGGAAATGAGAATGAGCCGATTTCGTTCCCGTTTTTGACGAGAACGCAGCTTGAGGCTTTTCTGCTTCCTAAAAAAGGGCATCCGCGAAAAGATCATCGTCCTCAGACGCAGCTGGTTGGCTCATCACATTTGTGACGTTACCCGACGTGGAGGTGCTGGAGGGCAGAAACCGAACGTGAATGTCTCGCTCCTGGAACATGGTGTAAAGTTTGTAGACCTGCGCACTGAAAGGGCTGATCTTGTCGACAAACCCTGACACATCGGCCTGGAAACCCTGTGGCAACTGAGCGGCAATCTGGCAGCATTCGTTGAATGTGTTGCCAAGCTCGCTCTGGAAATCAAGCGTCACCACAGCCGAACTGATGCGGCTGAACACGGCCTGACCTTCCTCCGCAAGCGCATCGATACCGGAAGACATCTGCATTTTTGTGTTTCGAACGGTTTCCAGCGCTTCATTCAAGGGTGCCGCGAGATCAGCGGAAAGCCCGCTTCCGTGTTGCGCCAGCTGCTGGGTGGTTGTCTCGACCCGGTGCAGCTCCTCAACGATAGCGTCGGCAGGCGTTTCCAACTTGCCTGCGAATAAGCGCATTTCACCGCTGACGACGTTGACGGATCTTCCGGCGTCGCCAAGTTTCGAGCACCGAAGATTGGAGTTCAAAGCCATGTAATGGATGTCGATTTTGATGGACCGCAAAATTTCGATACCGCGCGACAGTTCCTGCGCGCTGGTCGTGACGGAAGACACGACGTCGTCGGCTTCAGCACTGCTTTCCTGAACGCGAGTGACGAGATCGCAGGCCTCGACAATGCCCTGCTCCATCAGCGCCAATACGTTGCGCTCTCCATTCGACGTTCTGTCGACCAATTCATCGCGCAGCGAAAGAATACGAGCTGCATCATCTGCAAAGCTGGAAATGCTGGTGAATATCTTGCCGCAGTCGCGGTGGAAATCCGCAGCTGTTTCATCCATCTGGGCGCTCGCCAATTGCAGCACAGCTTCCTTCAGCACGTCATATTCGGAATTGCTGAGCGCCTTGCCTTCAGGAGACGACCCAAAGTCGTCCATCAACTGAAGCATGCTTTGAATGTGTTCGATACGCTGGCGCGTGATATCACCGATCTGGAGCGACGACAGGACGGACCCGATCTTACCCTGAATGGTCTGGGCAATCTTCTTCACCTGTGCAGCGATATCCTTCATCTCCTGGTGCTGCTGGGAGATGCGGGCCGAGTTTTCGTTCAGCCCCGTGATGATCTGCGGAATGGTGCAATCGAAATCCGCCTTCGTGGCAGAAGAAAACGAAAGGGCTGTAATCAGTTGCTTGCGCATGACGTCGAGGTTCTTCGCAAACCGCCCGACCTCGTCGGCACCGGACTGGATGCGTTCTCGTATTTCGTCGGCAAAGCCTGCAAATTCGGCAAGGCCAGCACCGGTTATCTTGACCGTGATTGCGAAGGTCTTGAGATAACGAATGGTCTCATGGATATCGTCAATATGCTCGCCAGTGGATGCGCACATGTCCGCAAGCGATTTGAAGCCGGCCTGACGGCGCTCCTCTGTCTTTGGTAACTGGGCGAGATCATCGATTGTCTTGCGCAAGCCGTCGATGTTGTTTTTCGCGGTTTTACCATCCAGCGTACCGGTCATCCCATCAAGAATGCCCGTCAGATTGCCGAGAATGTCCATAACCGATACGAGAACGGCACCGCCTTCGAGAAATTTCTTCTCGATCTTTGCATGAGCAGCCATCAACTTGGCACTGAATTCAGCCTGCTGATCAAGTTTGTAGGTCACATTGGACTTATGCAAAGGATTCATCGTCGTTTTCCGATCTTGCGTTATGGGTGAACGCTAAGCGGATTTAGAAAACGATAGGTGAATCAAAGCGGTCGCCGGTCACCAAATGCCAATTACAGTTAATAGTTGGCTACACCGACGGTTGACGAAACCGGGCATGATACGGCAAGGCCGAAGACGCGCATGAGGCGGCAGGTTTCGGGCACTCTATAGCGCCGCATGTCTGAATGTCAGATTGAACCGTGCGCGCCCTGCGGCATCATGCGTTCCCTCCTTCAAGGGCATGATGCCATGATAGAACAGGCGCGACGGGCCACCCCAAACGACGACGTCCCCGTGGCTGAGTGGATATTTGCGCACCGGATCACCGCGATTGATGCCTCCGAACTGGAATGTCGCAGGCAGTCCCAGTGACACAGACACGATGGGATTGGTGAAATCCCTCTCATCCTTATCCTGATGGAGCGACATTTTCGCGCCAGGCTCATAACGATTGATCAGGCAGGCATTCGGCACGAAATCCGCGTATCCGGCATCCTTCGCGGCATCGATGGCAAGAGACAGGAAGGTCTCCGGCATGGCTGGCCAGGGCTGACCGCTTTCGGGATCGGTCTTCTGGTACCGGTAGCCCTTTCGATCCGTCACCCAGCCGAAGGGTCCGCAATTCGTCATGCCCACGGACATGGAAAACCCGCCGGGTGTAACCATGTGCCGGAAAGGTGCTGTCGCGGAGATACCTTCTATCTGCGCCAGCAGATCACCGGCATTGTCGAAAGCATACCGACGCAGCAACCATGCGCCTTCGGCCATTTCCTCTTCGGCTTTATCAAGGCCCGAGAACAGATCATCCATCATGCCGGGACACTTTCAGTCATCGCTGTTATGGACGGGTGAAGCAACGGGCGATATCCCGCTTTCAGCGTGCGCAACGTCGAAGGTGGCGTCAGCAAGCCATCCACGAAGGGCAAGGTGTGGGCGCGCTCGTAACCTTGCGCACTCCAGCGATACTGCTTTCCTTTCATGGTCAGATAGGCGTTGCCACCTGCGGCAATCATCGCACCATCCGGCAGTTCGTCCAGAGGTGAAAGCAGCATGTTGACGCGCTTGCGCCGTGACTGAAGTCTCTCCTTGTGGAGGATGATATCGATATCTCCAGCACTCGGCAGGGGTTTGGCGTTCCCTTCGGCCCATGAAGCCCTGAACATATCCGCATCCTGCCTGCGGCACTGGAAGCAGGGACGATGACCTGCGGCAAGGGCCGTTGCCTCATCGAAAAAGAAAAGCTCGGTCCAGCTCCGCGTCGCCATGACATCCCGGCGCGTGTTCTTATAATCGCAACTGCAGACGAGCCACGCCTTGGATGTCCAGCGCTTCGTCGTCAATGTTCTGGTTTCGGGATCATGAATGATACCGCGATTGCCGGTGAAGAGACCGCGCATGGGCAGATCGACGATATCACCAAACGGATCGACGCGATTTTGTAGCGGCATGTTCTTCCCCTGACGACCCTCAGCACCTGATACAAATCACATGGAAAAAGAGACCATTTTAGGGAGATAGCGAGCGATGATCGCGGCGTAAATGCGGCGTTAAGCACAATGGTCCATACCGTGTCAGAGATTTCGTGGCCATGCCGTCACCGCTTGAGAAGGTTTGCCCCCAATGCCCGCTCCCGAGATGCGCCGGAAGTTATTCTCCCATGAAAGACCCGACATCATATACGCCATCGGCGATGTTCATGGCTGCTTTGACCTGTTGCAATCCCTGCAGGAGAAAATCCTGACCGATGCAGCGCAGCAGCACGGTTCCAAATGGATCGTGATGCTGGGCGACTACATCGACCGGGGTCCGAAGTCCTCCTACGTCATCCATGAATTGATGCAGCCGATGTCTGATGACATCGAGCGCTTTTGCCTTGCTGGAAACCACGAGGCGACCATGCTGGATTTTCTGCAAGACCCGCGCAAAGATCATCTCTGGCTGCAATTCGGTGGCGTGGAGACGCTGCGCTCCTACGGCATCAATGACCTGCCGCAGGATAAGACGAGCTTCAAAACGCTGTTGCAGGACAACATTCCCCAGAGCCACATCGACTTCATGTCGTCTCTGCCATCGCTGCTTGCGGTGCCGGGACTTTGCTTCGTGCATGCGGGTATCGTCAACGGTGTGCCTCTGCAACGGCAAGAGGACAAACATCTGTTGTGGATTCGCCCCAAGGATCAGACCGTCCCGGGCGCCGACAACCTCTTCATGACCGTGCATGGTCATACGCCGGTGCGCAATGTCTCGCTTTCCGACAACCGGTTGAATGTCGATACCGGTGCCTTCATGACCGGACGTCTCTCCGCCGTGAAAATCCTTCGGGATGGCACAGTGACTGCGATGCACGCCGAGTAGGATTGCCGAGGGATAGAAACGAAAAACACCGGCTTAACACAGCCGGTGTTTTTTATTTTAGAGCGACCTTAGTGGTTGTCGCGCGGCACGCCCTTTGTCTGGGCGATGCGCTGATACTTGACGGCATTTTCCAGAACCGCGCCGGTTTCCATCTGGCCGACGAGGCCGCGCTGGATTTCCTGCCATGGAGTCTGGTGGTCTGGGAACTTGTAACCGCCTTCAGCAGCCAGAGCTTCATAACGCTTGGCCAGTTCTTCGGCAGAAAGCAGGATATCGGCCTTGCCCTTGCCGACATCGACGCGAACCCGGTCGCCGGTCTGAAGGATCGCAAGACCGCCGCCTGCGGCAGCTTCCGGCGATGCGTTCAGAATGGACGGGCTACCGGATGTACCGGACTGACGGCCATCACCGATGCAGGGAAGCGAGGTGATGCCCTGCTTGAGCAGGTAGTCCGGCGCACGCATGTTGACGACTTCGGCCGCACCCGGATAACCGATAGGACCGGCACCACGCATGAAGAGAACCGTGTTGGCATCGATGCCGAGCGACGGATCATCGATTCGGTGGTGGTAGTCTTCCGGACCATCGAACACAACCGCCTTGCCTTCGAACGCTTCGGGATCGTCGGGGTTGGACAGGTAACGTTCGCGGAATTCTGGTGAAATCACGCTGGTCTTCATGATGGCGGACGAGAACAGGTTGCCGCGCAGGACGCGGAAACCGGCGCGCTCCTTCAGCGGCTGATCGAATGGACGAATGACCTTTTCGTCTTCGATGATGGCGCCACGGCAGTTGTCGCCAATGGTCTTGCCATTGACCGTCATCGCGTCTTCCTTGATGAGACCCTGTGTCATCAACTGGTTGACGACAGCGGGAACGCCGCCCGCGTGGTAATAGTCTTCGCCGAGATATTCACCGGCAGGCTGAAGGTTGACCAGCAACGGCACTTCTTCACCATAGGTCTGCCAGTCGTCGACGGTCAGCTCGACGTCGAGGTGACGGGCCAGGCCGTTCAAGTGGATCGGTGCGTTGGTGGAGCCGCCGATGGCCGAGTTGACGCGGATGGCGTTGATGAAGGCGTCCTTCGTCATGATATCGGAAGGCTTCAGGTCTTCGCGGACCATTTCAACGATGCGCAGACCGGTGAGGTAGGAAATTTCCTGACGGTCGCGGTATGGTGCCGGAATTGCGGCGGAGCCAGGCAGTTGCATGCCGAGGGCTTCAGCGAGCGAATTCATGGTCGTGGCCGTACCCATGGTATTGCAATAGCCGGTGGACGGCGCCGAGGAAGCAACGAGCTTGACGAAACCGGCATAGTCGATCTCGCCCTTCGCCAGAAGTTCGCGGGCCTTCCAGACGATTGTGCCGGAACCGGTGCGTTCACCCCGGAACCAGCCGTTCAGCATGGGGCCGACGGACAGAGCGATGGCAGGAATGTTGACGGTGGCCGCCGCCATAAGACAGGCAGGCGTGGTCTTGTCGCAGCCGATGGTCAGCACGACGCCGTCAAGCGGATAGCCATAAAGCACTTCCACGAGGCCGAGATAGGCAAGGTTGCGGTCGAGGCCAGCTGTTGGGCGCTTGCCGGTTTCCTGAATAGGGTGAACCGGGAATTCGATGGCGATGCCGCCTGCTTCGCGAATACCTTCGCGCAGACGGTTCGCGAGCTCAAGATGGTGGCGATTGCACGGCGACAGATCAGAACCCGTCTGCGCGATACCGATGATCGGACGATCGGACTGCAATTCCGCCTGGCTGAGGCCGAAGTTCATGTAGCGCTCAAGATACAGCGCCGTCATGTCGGCGTTATCAGGATTATCGAACCATGCGCGAGAACGCAGCTTACCGCCCTTTGCCTGCGTTGCGGGTAGGTTGGTCAGGTCTTTCATAACTTTGATCTCCAGCCGGAAATGGCAAATGGGTACGACAACAGGATTGCGACGACCTTATGATGAGGAAAAGAGAAAAAGACCTCGGCAATATCTAGCGCGAGGCAGGTCCAGCTGAGGACAGCACCGGATTTTTTCGACCTTTTGAAGACAGTCGATGACGATCGTCACGAAATTTCCGCCCTGAATTCTTCTTTTGCCTGCTCTCATCTGCGACAATTGACTTGCTCCGTCAATCACCGCGATCAGCATTCGGTATTCGTATTACTAATTTGCGAGAGCGTTTGTTGTCAAGGCGACTTCCAGCGTCGCCTGACAGCATCCAGAAAATTATTTTTGACCGATTTTCTATTGTAAAAACAGGAAAAATTCTCGTGTTCTCAGTTTCATAGACGGTCTTAACATCAGAAAACGCTCAGAAGCCACTTTTCAAAGGTAATACTATATGCTCATATCGGCCTGTCTTAGGCGAATTCATCTCTGGGAGGATTACAGATGAAAAAAGCACTCGCGGCGGTTACCGTCGCCATTTCCGCATGTCTGGCATCAGGCGTATCAGCACAATCTCTCACCGTCGGCTTTTCGCAGATCGGCTCCGAATCCGGTTGGCGTGCCGCTGAAACGACAGTGACCAAGCAGCAGGCCGAAAAGCGTGGCGTGACGCTGAAATTCGCTGACGCACAGCAAAAGCAGGAAAACCAGATCAAGGCCGTTCGTGGCTTTATCGCGCAGGGCGTCGATGCGATCTTCATCGCACCTGTCGTCGCAACCGGCTGGGATGCCGTGTTGAAGGAAGCCAAGGAAGAGAATATCCCCGTGATCCTTCTCGACCGCCAGATCGAGGCTCCAGATAGCCTTTACCTGACAGCCGTAACATCCGATCAGGTCCACGAGGGCAAGGTCGCCGGCGAATGGTTGGCCAAGGACGTCGGCTCCAAGGACTGCAAAGTCGTAGAGTTGCAGGGCACCACCGGTTCTTCTCCTGCCATCAACCGCAAGAAGGGCTTTGAAGAAGGCATTGCATCGCATGCCAACATCAAGATCGTTCGTTCGCAGACCGGTGACTTTACCCGCACCAAGGGCAAGGAAGTCATGGAAAGCTTCATCAAGGCTGAAGGCGGCGGCAAGGATATCTGCGCAGTCTACGCCCACAATGACGACATGGCCGTCGGCGCAATCCAGGCCATCAAGGAAGCTGGCCTGAAGCCAGGCACGGATATCAAGGTCGTGTCCATCGATGCTGTCCCCGATATCTTCAAGGCAATGGCTGCCGGTGAAGCCAATGCGACGGTGGAACTGACACCAAACATGGCTGGTCCTGCTTTCGATGCGCTCGAAGCGTATCTGAAGGACAAGAAAGAGCCAGCAAAGTGGATCCAGACGGAATCCAAACTCTACACGGCGTCTGATGACCCGATGAAGGTATACGAGGAGAAGAAGGGACTGGGCTACTAAACCAGTTTCAACTTCGGGAGCGGCGCGCCAAGCGCCGTTCCCACCCACATTCCGTGCAGGACTTGACCATGCCCGATACCAGCCCTCTTCTGGAAGCGCGCGCCATAGGGAAATCTTTCCTCGGCATCGCGGCTCTCGATAATGTCGACATATCGCTCAACCGCGGCGAAGTTCATGCTTTGCTGGGTGAGAACGGTGCGGGTAAATCGACACTCATCAAAATTCTGACCGGCGTCTACCACCGCGACCGGGGCACCATCCGTCTTGATGGCGCTGAGATTTCGCCGACCACTGTAGCGGAAGCGCAAAATCTCGGCATCGGCACCGTCTATCAGGAAGTTAACCTTCTCGAAAATCTTACCGTTGCCGAAAACCTGTTTCTGGGCAGGCAGCCCCGACGTTTCGGCCTGATCGACCGGCGCGAAATGCGCGCAAGGGCCGAAAAACTTCTGACCCGCTACGGGCTTTCGATCAATGTCGATGCCCTGCTGTCCAGCTATTCTGTAGCGATCCGCCAGATCATCGCCATCGCGCGCGCCGTTGATCTCTCCGGCAAGGTGCTGGTGCTGGACGAGCCGACCGCCAGCCTCGACAGCCATGAAGTCGAGATGCTGTTTACCGTGCTGCGCCAGTTGCGCGCCGAAGGGCTTGGCATTGTCATCATTACCCATTTTCTCAATCAGGTTTACGACATCGCCGACCGCGTGACGGTGCTGCGCAACGGCAAGCTTGTCGGCACCCGCCAGATTTCCGAATTGCCACGCGGTGATCTCATCTCGATGATGCTAGGACGTGAGTTGCTGAGCGTCACTCATGACCGGCAGGCACCCGAAGATACCGTGGTTGAAGGCGAAGCTCCGATCCGTTTTGAGGGCTATGGCAAACGCGGCAGCGTCGAACCTTTCGATCTCGATGTCCGCCCCGGCGAAGTCGTTGGCATTGCTGGCCTTCTTGGGTCCGGCCGCACCGAAACGGCGTTTCTCCTGTTCGGCATCGACAAGCCGGATGGTGGCCAGGCCAGCATCGATGGCAAGGCGGTTGCGATCACGTCGCCAGAAGTGGCAATCGACAACGGTTTCGGTTTTTGCCCGGAAGAGCGCAAGACGGACGGTATTATCGGCGATTTTTCAGTGGCTGATAATATCGCTCTCGCTCTGCAAGCGCGGCAGGGATGGATGCGGCCACTGTCTCATAAACAGAAGGCCGCATTGGCCGATGGCTTCATTAAGTCGCTCGATATCCGCCCGGCGGATCGGGAGCGACCAATCAAGTTTCTATCCGGCGGCAACCAGCAAAAAGCGATTCTGGCGCGATGGTTGGCGACCGAGCCTCGCCTTCTCATTCTCGATGAACCCACACGCGGCATCGACATCGGCGCGCATGCGGAAATTCTCAAAATGATCGAGCGTCTCTGTTCGCAGGGCATGTCGCTCGTCGTCATATCCTCGGAACTGGAAGAACTGACCGCTGTCGCGCACCGCGTGATCGTGCTGTCGGACCGTCGACATGTTGCTGAACTCAAGGGAGGCGACGTGACCGCCGACAACATCATGCAAGCCATTGCCAGTGCCGCCAGAACGGAGGCCGCATGATGAAGAGCATCACTGCCCGCCTGAAGCGGTTGGCTCCCCAGCTTGCCGCACTCATCATCATCCTCGGCGCTATCGCTGTGATTTCGCCTGGCTTCCTCAATGTCTCGTTCCAGAATGGCCGCCTCTATGGCAGCGTCATCGACATTCTCGTTCGCGCAGCACCGGTTGCGCTGCTGACGATTGGCATGACACTGGTCATCGCCACAAAGGGCATCGACCTCTCCATCGGCGCCGTCATCGCAATCTGTGGCGCGGTTGCGGCAATGCTGATCACTAACGGTCACTCCATTCCGGTCGTCATTGTCGTATCCTTGGCCGTTGGTATCGCCTGCGGCATCTGGAATGGTATTCTCGTTGCCATTCTGGACATTCAGCCCATCATCGCAACGCTGATCCTGATGGTAGCAGGACGTGGCATCGCGCAGCTCATCACCGAAGGCGTCATTCTGACGTTCAACGATGACAGCTTTTCCGCCATTGGCACCGGTGTGTTTGCCGGCATCCCCATGCCTGTCATCATCTGGGTGCTGACAGCTTTGCTGGTGGGCATTCTCGTGCGCAAAACGGCACTCGGTTTCCTCATCGAAGCAACCGGCATCAACCGCCGAGCTGCCGCCCTTGCCGGTGTGCGCGCCCGTTTTCTGCTGTTCTTCGTCTATGCCGTATCGGGTCTGTGCGCAGCCGTCGCAGGCATGATCGTCACTGCCGACATCAGAGGTGCAGATGCGAACAATGCCGGTCTGTGGCTGGAGCTTGACGCCATTCTGGCCGTCGTGATCGGTGGCACGTCTTTGAACGGTGGGCGCTTTTCCATAACGGCATCATTGATCGGCGCCTTGATTATCCAGACCATCAACACCGGCATTCTTGTCTCTGGCTTCCCGCCGGAATTCAACCTCATCATCAAGGCCGGCATCATCATCGTTGTCCTGACGCTGCAGTCCCCAGCCATCGGAACGCTGATCGGCTTTGCCAAATCACGCAAGGCACCGGATCCAGCCACGCCGCCCCACACTGTCAACCATGAGGGAGCGGCGCGATGATCCACACCCGCAATCTTCCGTTTCTGACGACGCTGGCGGTTTTCATCGTCGCCTATGTCCTGTGCGTCATTCAGTATCCTGCGATGTTCTCGACACGGGTGGTTGGCAATCTGTTGACGGATAATGCGTTTCTCGGCATTGCCGCAGTCGGCATGACCTTCGTCATCCTCTCGGGCGGCATTGACCTGTCGATCGGCTCGGTCATTGCTTTCGCCAGCGTGTTCGTGGCCGTGCTGGTTGGAACATATAACGTCCATCCGCTGGTGGCTTTCGCAGCTGTGCTCGTCATCTCCACTATTTTCGGCTGCCTGATGGGGGCGATGATCCGCTTCCTGTCGATCCCGCCCTTTGTGGTAACGCTGGCCGGTATGTTTCTGGCGCGTGGTGCAGCCTATCTCATCTCGACGCAATCCGTGCCGATCTCGCATCCTGTTATCGACGCTATCCAGGGCTTCTACTTCCGTGTGCCCGGCGGCGGACGTTTGACGGCGCTCGCCATCGTGATGCTGATCGTCTTTGTCGTGGGCGGCATCGTTGCCAGCCGGACGCGGTTTGGCGCCAACATCTACGCGCTGGGCGGCAATCAGCAATCGGCAGAATTGATGGGTGTTCCCATCGGCAAGACGATCATCGGTATTTATGCGCTGTCGGGCTTTCTTTCCGGCCTCGCCGGTATCGTCTACACGCTCTATACATCGTCCGGTTATTCGCTGGCGACGGTTGGCATGGAGCTTGATGCAATCGCAGCCGTTGTCATCGGCGGCACCTTGCTGACGGGCGGCACCGGCCTTGTGGCTGGAACCTTCGTCGGTCTTTTGATACAGGGGCTGATCCAGACCTACATCGTTTTTGATGGTACCTTGTCATCCTGGTGGACGAAAATCGTCATCGGCATACTGCTGTTCATATTCATCGTGTTGCAACGCACAATCATCTGGTATTCAGACAGAAGGCTGGCTGGAGCGCACCCGGCATAACGATAACGACGGAGCAATTTATTGGGGCTGCTGGAAACGACGATTACCGGACGAAAGCGGCGCAGCAGCCACGCGCATGTCGTGGCTGAACTCGGCAGCGCCATCGTATCGGGACGCATCCCTGAAAATTCTCTTCTGCCGAATGATGCCGAGCTTTCCTTGCGTTTCGGTGTCTCGCGCACTGTGCTGCGTGAGACCATGAAAACGCTGGCAGCCAAACGCCTGGTGGAGCCCAAAGCCAAGGTCGGCACCCGCGTTCTGGAAAAATCCAGCTGGAATTTCTTCGATCCTGACGTTCTGGGCTGGCGGTGCGATGCTGGTTTGGACCCCGAATTCATCAACCATCTTGCCGACATCCGGCTGGCGCTGGAACCGGCGGCGGCAGCAGCAGCGGCACGGCACGCCTCCAGCGAAGACATCGTCTCCCTTTACGCCATCGCCGCCCGGTTCGACAATGTGAACCACACGCCCGAGACCATCGCCAAGGTCGATCTGGAATTCCACCTGGCCGTCGCCCGCATTTCCGGCAACCCTTTCATGCGTTCCGCCAGTGGACTGATCGAAGCGG
The DNA here is from genome assembly GCF_001562555.1 of Agrobacterium bohemicum. NCBI lineage: Bacteria > Pseudomonadati > Pseudomonadota > Alphaproteobacteria > Hyphomicrobiales > Rhizobiaceae > Agrobacterium > Agrobacterium bohemicum. Next base: position 266,350 of record NZ_KQ961027.1, on the reverse strand, counting down.
CACTGGCTATTTCCTTCCAGCTCTCCTCGCCCGCATCGTCGCCTGAGACGATTTCGGAAATTGCATCCAATCATCTGCGCATTGTCCACGCCATTGCCGCACGCGATGAAAATGCTGCCATAAAGGCGATGCGACAGGTCATCCTGGTGGGCAAGGACCGGATCAAGAACGCAATCGCCGAGTGATATCGACAAGCCTCAATGAAAATTGCGGCCTTTGACGGTTATATGGTCACCTCCATCTTCCAGCACGTCCGACCTTTTGGGCAGGCGGCGGCGGTCTTCGGGCGGAATACCGTGGTGAAACTCATCGCCCCGACCATGCGGCAACGGAAACGGCCCTTCTCTCTCGCCTACGCTTTTCAGCACATCCGAGAGATCGGTGACACGATGGGCCACCAGATGCACGACCTCGCCTTCACGCTGGATTTTCCCGTAAATCCCGACCATTCCCGCCGATAGAATGACGCGGCGATATTTTTCGAAGGTTTTGACCCAGACGACGGCATTGGCAATACCCGTCTCGTCTTCCAGTGTCATGAAGATGACGCCCTTGGCAGAACCCGGCCGCTGTCGGATCAACACCAACCCTGCCACCTCCAGCCAGCGTCCATCCCTCGCAGCCACGGCCTGAGCACAAGTGGTGATGCGCCGCCGGGAAAGATCGTCACGCAGAAACGCCATGGGGTGCTGGCGCAAGGTCAAGCCGACATGGCCGTAATCCTGCACCACCTCGCCGCCTGCCGTCATGGGCCGCAGGGCAACGTCGGGCTCGTCCAACTCAGCGATGACGCTGTTCTGGCGCGTGGCAGCCGAGGCAAACAAGGGAAGCGGCTCATCACGCAGCGCCTTGATGTCCCAGAGCGCCTGACGGCGGGAAAGCCCGAGCGACTGCAAAAAGGCATCCGCTTCCGCAAGGGCGACCAGCGCCGCCGATGGGATCCCAGCTCTTCGCCAAAGGTCATCGATGGAAACGAAAGGCCGATCTTCGCGGCACGCTATGATCCGGCCCGCATGCTTGTTGGACAGCCCCTTGACCAGGCACATGCCGAGGCGAACGGCATTTCGCTCCGGCCCGACTTCCTCTTCCAGCGTACAGTCCCAACGACTGGTGTTGATGCAGACCGGGCGCACGACAACGCCATGATTTTGCGCATCGCGGACCAGTTGGGCCGGGGCATAGAAACCCATGGGTTGGGAATTGAGAAGGGCGGCACAGAAAATATCGGGGTGATGGCACTTAACCCATGCGGAAGCATAAGCAATCAACGCGAAGGAGGCGGCATGGCTTTCGGGGAAGCCATAACTGCCGAAACCTTTGATTTGTGCGAAAAGCCGTTCGGCGAATTCCGGTGCAAAACCGTTGGCGATCAGTCCACCAATCAGTTTATTTTCGAAATTGGCAATCGTTCCGACATTCTTGAATGTCGCCATTGCCCGCCTCAACTGGTCGGCTTCATTAGCCGAAAAGCCTGCACAATCAATGGCGAGCCGCATGGCATGTTCCTGAAAAAGCGGGACGCCGAGTGTCTTGTGAAGGACTTTCTTGAGCATTGGATGCTCGTACTCGATCGTCTTTCCTTGCGCCTTTTCCGCGCGTCGCTTGAGATAGGGGTGGACCATATTGCCTTGAATGGGACCGGGCCGCACAATGGCCACTTGAATGACCAGATCATACAGTTCCTGGGGCCTCAGCCTCGGCAGCATGGACATCTGGGCGCGACTTTCGATCTGGAACGTACCGATGGTATCGGCCTTGCAGATCATGGCATAGGTCGGCTTGTCATCATTCTTTATGCTCGTCAGTTCGAATTTTTCGCCTTTGCGAACCGTCAGCATGTCGAAAGCCCGCCGCATGCACGACAACATGCCAAGAGCCAAGCAATCCATCTTCATGAAGTCCACAACCTCGATATCGTCCTTGTCCCACTCGATGATGCGCCGGTCATCCATGGCAGCGGGCAGGATGGGGACGAGTTCGTCCAGACGGTCATGCGTCAGCACGAAACCACCGGGATGCTGGCTGTGATGGCGCGGCGTACCGATGAGCTGGCGCGCAAGGTCAAAGGCCAGCTTCACGCGGCGGTCATTCAGGTTGATGTTGAGGTCCTTAGCTTCCTTTTCGCCCGCATCCTCCGTCCACCACCAGATTTGCGAAGACATGAGCTTGGTTAAATCCTCGGGTAGCCCCAGCACCTTGCCGACATCGCGAATGGCACCCTTTCCGCGATAACAACTGATCACGGAACACAGCGCCGCCTTGTCATGCCCGTAATGGCTGTAAATCCACTGGATGATCTCTTCCCGTCTTTGGTGTTCGAAATCAACGTCGATGTCCGGCGGTTCATCCCGGTCTTCGGAGACGAAACGTTCGAACAGAAGGTCGCTTTCCTCGGGATCGATGGCGGTAATACCAAGTACGAAACAGACGGCGGAATTGGCTGCGGAGCCGCGCCCCTGACAAAGAATGTCCATTTTCCGCGCCTGACGGACGATGGCGTTGACGGTGAGAAAATAGGGCGCATATTTCTTCCTGCCGATGATGGCCAGCTCATGTTTGAGGGTCTTCTCAACCTTTTCGGGCAGACCATCAGGATATTTTACCGGCACTTCGTCCCATACGCATTTCTCAAGTGCTTGCTGCGCACTCAATCCCGGCACGGTGTTTTCTTCGGGATATTGGTACTTGAGCTCCTTGAGCGAAAATTTGCATCGCCGCACGATCTCCAGCGTTCGCCTCAAAGCGCCCGGATAGGCCGAAAACAGCCTATGCATTTCCTGTGGCGGTTTCAGGTAGCGGTCGGCATGCCGCTCCCGACGGAAACCAGCATCGTCGATGGTGCAATTGTGCCGGATGCAGGTGACAACATCCTGCAACATGCGCCGTTCCGGTTCATGAAACAGCACGTCATTGGTGACCACGGTGGCAACGCCTGCACGCTCTGCCATGTTCGATAGTTCATACAGCCGAACATGATCGTTCGGACGACGGCGGAGGCTCATGGCCACATAGGCTCGATCACCAAAATCCGCTTTCAGCCGTCGCAGCCGAATGGAGAGGGCATCATCAGCAAGGTCCGGTAACAGGATGACCAAAAACCCCTCACCATAGGCAACCAGATCGCTCCATTTCAGATGGCATTTTCCCTTGCTCGCCGCTTTCTTGCCATGGGTGAGCAGACGACAGAGACGGCCATAGGCGGCCCGATCTGTGGGATAGACCAGCACGGAGATGTCGTCTTCCAGATCAAGCCTGCACCCGATGACGAGCCGGATTCCTGTTTTTTCCGCAGCCTGAAAGGCGCGCGGGATGCCGGTAAGGCTGTTGCGATCCACGATGCCCAGCGCTTCTATCCCGAGCGCTTTCGCCTGGGCAAACAAGTCATCGCAAGAGCTTACGCCCCGCAAAAAAGAAAAATGCGAGGTGACCTGAAGCTCGGCATAGCTGATATCATCGCTCATCCGAATATACCGTGCAGAAACCAGCCTTGGGAACCGGTATTGGCGTGTTCGCCATCACCGGAGCGGAAAATCCAGAACCTCTCACCTGCCTCATCCTCCACCATGAAATAATCGCGAACGGCGGCCTGCTCGCGGTCGCGTTTCCACCATTCGCCGAACACGCGTTCCGGCCCATCGGCTCGTTTCACCAGGCGCCTTGTGCCGCGCCATGTGAAGCTTTTGGGCGGATGATCGGGCAGCAGTGCCATTGTCTGGATCGGCTCTGGCCGGGCAAGCAGGCGAACAGGGCGTGGCCAGTGATCAGGCCAGCCGAGAGTATCATCGGCGGACTGTGCGGCAACCACTTGGACCGAACGTTCGGGCACGTCGCTGGCGACAGCCGCGTAACGATAGACCTTATGGCCCCGGTTGATGATGACATCCACCGTTTCGCCAATATCGGCTTTCGCATCATCCAGCAAAGTCGAGCGGGCTTGCCCCAGCACCAGCGCTTCCGCGTGGGTGGCCGTCAGGGTCATTTTCTCGATGCCAAAACCGGGATTTATCGTGTCGATGCGGTCCGTCAAAAGACGTGTCAGTTGCTTGACATCGCGCACCGGTCTGGAGGTTCCGGCGCGGATGGCTTGTATACCGCTATCGACCCGGTGCATTAGCAGATCAACCCGGCGCGCACCTAGACCGCGCTTTTCCAAGCCAAGACAGAGCTGACGGACAAGCTTGTCGGTATATCGCGCGATAGTCTCGGCAGCCGAAATCGGCTCGGCAAAGAACCTGCTGGCTTCAACCATTTCCGGCACGCGGATGGGCGCGATAGGTTCGGACAGCAGACCATGGGCCTGATCCAGCCTGCGCCCGATCTCCGGGCCGAACCGCAGGGTGAGCGGTGCCCGCGCCGTTGCCATCAACTCTCCGATGCTACGGAAGCCCAGGACTTTCAAATCAGCCACGACCCGAGGCTCAAGGCGAAGGGCTGCCAAGGGCAGAGATGTGAGCGCACCCAATGCACCATTCGGCGGCACGATGGTTGCTTCATCCCGGCCGAAACGGGCAAGCGCGTGCGCGGCACCCCAGCTATCGGCAATGGCTGCACGGGCCGTAAAACCAAGTCCATGCAGGCGGTTGATCATGCCTGTCAGCATCAAGTGTTCATTGCCATGCAGATGGTCCGCACCTGTCGTATCCAGCACCAGACCGTCAGGCGGATCGGGCGCGACGACGGGCGCGTAAATGCGAAGGAACCAGAAGGCAAGGTCTCGCAGCGCTTTGGCATCCTCGGCCACCTGCAATTCTTCAACAATCAGACCAGGAATGATGGCTTGCGCCTTGCTGACGGGCATGCCAAGCCGCAAGCCTACTGCTGCTGCAGCCACATCCTGCGCCGCGATGACACGGCGACTTCCCTGTCTGGTGATCATCACCACCGGGCGGTCAAGCGGTGGCGCTTGTTTGCCAAGCGCTCTGCGGTATCGGTCTGTCGACCATGTCGGCAGGTAGAGCGAGACGACCCTTTGCATCACAGGCTTCCACTTCAAAATCGGCACACTCACCGCCACGACAGCGCAAAAGCTCCAGAAACCAACGTGCCCTGCCCACACCCTGCACAGGCAAAGGTGTGGAGGGCCGCACCGAAATTCGCCACCGCGTTACGGCAGCCGTTGGCTGACCGAATTCCACTGCACCGGATGGATGACGCCAGCGACGAATTGCAAGGCCCACGACACCGGACCCTTCCGCCGCCAGTTGCAGACGCCGCGACGTGGTCATCGGCAGTTTCGAAACCTCTCCCACCACAGCACCAAAGCCATTGCAGCGCAGGCCCTCTTCGAAACAGTCCAACACGCCCTTTTCATCGCGACACTCTACGATGATCAGCCGGTTCTGAGACAGGCCTGCCTGAGTCAATGCTGGCATGAAAAGATCAGGCCGGGTCACGCACCATAAAATCTTGCCTTTTACCCGTGCGGCGATGCCGGCGGAAAACAAGGCGGATGCGGCACCATCAACCGCGCCGTTACCGCCGCCCGTGACTTCATGCAGGCTGCCCAGCTTCAGGCCACCCGCAGGCAAATGGTCATCGATTGAAGAAATACCGAAAGGCAGGCTTTCATGATGCCGGATCGGACCTTGCGTGATCCGCTCCAGCCGCTCCCGCAATTCTTCGACAACCAACTGTTCGGCGCGTTTATGCATGACACAACACTTTTAGAGGCATTCACGCTTTGAAAGACTAATTGTTCACTTTTTGTTCCTATTTCAGCAAAGAGTCAACAAGCTTTCCTGTGTCCTGTGGATAAGACGAAGGACGCCTGTTGAGAGGTCAGCGCCCTGCCACGGGGCGCATGGCCACGCCAGAGAAGGCACCTGCAGCCACGCGCTGTGGTAGCGTCAGTTTTCCGGCTGCGTAATACAGCAGGAAAGAACCAATCTGATAGGCAAAGATAATGTCGATTTCCACGAAAGAGCGAACGACGAACAGTGCGCAAAGAGCAAAGAGGATAAGCCCCTGCGGATCACGGTTGCGGACCAGCACCGAACGCAGGTGCCCTAAGAGCGTGCCGTAAAGAACGATAGCCAGCAGCGCCAGGCCAACGAAGCCATTTTCCACGACGGTTTCAATATAGGTGTTGTGGAAGTGAAAACCGCTGCGCGTGGTGATGAAGAAATCGTCCCATAAACGCTCGGCATCATAAAAGCCCACAACCCAAAAGCCCTGGTAGCCGACGCCCAAAATGGGAGATGCTTTCGCTGCCTCGATGCCCTGCTGCCATAGATAGGTGCGCCCTGTTAGCGTCGAGTCCTTGCCGAAAATGCCCAGCACCGCATCCAGCAAGCCAAATTGCAAGGCCACCACGACGAGAAGGCCACCGACGCCCACCAGGGCAAGAAAGATCATCTTGCGATTGCCGGGAGACAACATACCCATGGGCATGAAGCCGATGATGAGCGCAACTACGGCAGCCGTTGTAATCACCGACGTAGCCGATTGCGATGCAAGCAGGCAATAAGCGGAAAGCAGGCCTGCCATTCCGGCGATGCCAAGCCAGATCATGTCGCGCTGGCGCAACACCAGCACCGATGACGCGGCAAAGATGACTCCGAGAGAAGCGTAAAAACCAAGCTGGTTTTTGGAAGAAAAAGCACCGACGAAACTGAACGTGCCATCCAGCGCATCAAAAAGATAAATGCCGAACAGCATGGAATACAAGAGAACCACGATAATGCCGATGAGAGCACCGCGGGTCAGTGTCGTGATCGAGATGACGCGCATGGCGATGAGTGCGCAGACGATATGCGTCATATATTGAATGGAGGCGCGCATGGTGGTGGACATGGCATCCGACCAGAAGCTGGACAGAACGGCCAGAATGCCAAAACCGAAAATCCAGAGATAACGCGTATAATTGCCCAGTACCCGGCGGTAATCCACAACGATGAGCGGAAACCACACGGCGTAATAAGCAAGAATGGAAACCATGCCAAACTTGGATGAATAGGCGAAGACGAAGAATGACAGCGCCACCCCTGCCATTCCATAAAGGCCGTTTCTATCCGGGTCGATCAGGGCTGATTTGGCAATCCGCATGCGGACCTCACTGCATCAGAACGTCTGATGACACCTTTATCACATCCCCGGGCTGAACGGGTGTGGTTTCGTCCGCCTTGATTTCTTTCGACTGGCCGCCTTCTTCACGGACGATGACATAGGTAATCGATGCAGATTTGCCCGTTGGATCGAAGCGGATGGCTTCTGCCGACTGCGCCAGCGCCTCGGACATCAACTCGCGGCTTGTGCCAAGCTGCAGGTTGAGCTTCTGCAATTCGGCCTCGGTGTCCTGCAATTCCTTGGAGCGCTGGGCCACCCAGTCGTTGCGAAGATTGATCTCGTCCTGCATCGCCTTGTTGATATCCTGCTTGGCGCGCAACGACGACGTATCGATATCGAGGAGCGTGGACTCCACTTCGGCAGCCCGCTCTTCGGCGGAAATACGCCTCTGGGCAAGGGCAAGCCCCTGCTCGTTCAACCGGTTTACTTTTTCCTTGTCCTCATTGGCCAGTTGCAGCTGACGGTTCTGAGTCTCGGATTTCTTTTGCAGGGATTCGACTTCCGTTTCCAGAAGCTGCCTGAGATCGGTCAGCGCCTTCAACTGAAGCGTATAACGTTCGCTACGCGACTTCATGAGAGCATTTTCGCTCTCCAGGAGAGCATCGATGTTCAGGATTTTTTCAAGTGCTGGCGTCTTTGCTATTTCCGTATCACCGCGCACCTCTGCCTGAAGACGTGCTTGCCTTGCCAGAAGGCGGCCTCGCTGGTCATCATAGACGGCGGCATCGCCACGCGCATTGATAAAATCGCGTGCAAAGCGCTGGCCGGCATCGGAACGGCGCAGTCCGCCAGCAAGGCTGACGGCCTTGAGGACCGTAACGTTGGGCGCATAAGGATACTCGCCGGGTGTCTGCACGTCGCCTGTCAGGAAGACAGGGCGGAATTGAGCAATCTCGACAGAGGCGGATGGAAGATTGCGAAGCGCGAACTTGCTTTGCAGCTGCGCGCCAATTTCTTCGCCCACCTGACCCGTTGTTTTACCGGCCACGTCCAGCTGGCCGATGAACGGAAGGGAGAGAGAGCCTGATACGCCAACCGAATAATCACCGTTGATGACGTCCCAGTTACGGATCGTACCATCGGCAGGCTGCCATTCGGCAACGCGGATGCGAAGCTTATCGGCAGTGCCCAGAAGATATTGCTTTTCCTGCGCGGATGCATGGAGGGGACCGAGGAGAACCAGCGATGCTGTAACAGCAAGCGCAAAAAACTTGCGTGACGCGACATTCTTAGAAAAACCGGTGGCAGTGCCAACCATCTTGAACTCCATATTTACGACCGCAAAACCGCGACCGGATCACGACCAGCCTGGGGGCCGGTCGCAAATGCCACGCAGTGTGGCCGCAATATCATTTTGTCAAAAACGCCGAGCCAGGCAATTGGTTCAGTAGCTGCCGCGGGACATGCAAACTGCGGGAATGGTTTTTACGATTATAGAAACATCCTGCATCATGGACCAGTTGCGCACATATTGCGTGTCGAAATCAACGCGCTCCTTGTAGGACACGTCGTTGCGACCGCTGATCTGCCAGAGGCCGGTCAGACCTGGGCGCGTGCTAAGATAATAGGAAGCAGCGCTTTCATAGTAGTTCAGCTCTTCGTCCACGACCGGGCGCGGGCCGACGACGCTCATTTCACCACGGATGATGTTGATGAGCTGCGGCAGTTCATCAAGGCTGAGCTTTCGCAGAACGGTACCAATAGCAGTGACGCGTGGATCGTTCTTGAGTTTGCGTGTGGCTTTCCATTCCTCGGCAGCTTCTGGATTAGCTGCAAGGTACTGACGCAGGACTTCATCGCCGTTCATCACCATGGTGCGGAACTTGAGGCAATGGAACATGCGTCCATTATGGCCAACACGGCGGTGCCCGTAAAATGCGGGACCACGGTCAGAGAATTTTACCATAGCCATGATCATCAAAAAGATCGGGCTAAGAATGAGGATTGCTAGCAGGGCTGACGAAACGTCAAAGCTGCGTTTAGCGATTCCTCCGATTGGAAAGCTCAGGTCGGTATCGTCTGAGCTACTAAGCGGCGAAACAGCCGATCGAGTCGCGGACTTCATAGAGGAAACTCCATTTATGTTTTGCGATGGTCGGTACCCGTTGGGCGCATCAATGAGACTAGATGAGACAGCAAGGCTGTGACCAGAATTTGATGGTTTTGAATTTTTTGTGAGGCAGGGCGCCTTAGTCTCGGCTGGGCTGGACCTCAGAAATACTCACAAAAGAACTGTCGACAATATTAATCGATTGAACAACAACAACGAGGCCACCTGCCGTTTGCTTCACGCTTGGAAAGCTTGTGTCTACTCATGTATTGGCAGGAGCATTACATTGGATGTAGTCTTATAGCGTTCTCCGCCAAGGCATGATTCCAAGTTCATGTCGGCAAAAACCAAAGCTTAAAAGCCCGAAAAACCTATTGTGCACCGCAATAAAATTGCGGCAACGCACACTCAAAAAGACAAGCAATGTCTGTATTTTTATGAAGAAAAATTAATCTTGTCTGCGCAATAGCCGGTTTCCGTGGCAAAACTAGACGCAATCGTGACCCAAATATGGCTAAATAATGGCATATTGAATTTGCATAGCTCTTAATAATACACGGCGAGTTCTCATATGCGCTGAACAGCCTTTACGCCAATGAAATAAGCGTGATTCCTTTCCCTCTTTTCCCAATTTCGAAAATCAAAGCTATGCATGAAAACAGACGAGTGCATTTAAGGTGCACTATATGAGGCAAAAAAAGAGCCGCCATTTGCATGGCGGCTCTTTGCGATGATGATATTGGCTTGAAACTATGCCGCACGTCGGTCGTGGCGGCCCTCTTCGACCTCCTCGACGATCTTTGCAACGAAGGCGTCGAGGTCATCTGGCGAACGGGATGTTACGATACCCTTGTCACAAACGACTTCCTCATCTTTCCAGATGCCACCCGCATTTTTGACGTCCGTCTTGATGGAGCCATAGGACGTCATCTGTCGGCCCTTTACAGCGTCCGCCTCCACCAGCAGCCAAGGTGCGTGACAAATCGCGGCGACGACTTTGCCGGACGCAACAAAGTCACGAACCACACGCATCGCGCTGTCGTCGGCTCTCAAAACGTCGGGATTGATCTGACCGCCTGGGAGAACGAGCGCATCGAAGTCTTCAACACGAACGTCTTTCGCGAGAAGATCGACGCTGACGGCATCGCCCCAGTTCTTTTCATCCCAGCTTTTGATTTCGCCGTTTTCGATCGACGCGATTTTCACGTCGGCACCTTTGGCTTTCAACTGGTCATAGGGGACGCGCAGTTCTGAACGCTCATACCCATCAGTCGCAAGAATAACGATCTTAGCAGCATTAATTGCTGTCATGTCTTTTCTCCTGTTATTGGATTTATTAAAGTCGGAGGCTCAAGTGGCCTCGTCGGAATTCACGGAGGGCAAGAAAAACTCGACATCTTCTATCCGAGCTTTTTCCAGCACCGCGATTTTCTCCTGCCAGAAGCGTTCCGCCTCCTCAGGTTCACCGTCGTACTGACGAACAAATGTTTTATTGTCGTCGATCATCACCTGACGGGTACCGCCAAGCAGCATGTATTCTTCCGCAAGCTTACGCGTTTCGGTCTTTTCCATGTCTTGTCTCCATTGACGGAACCTAGCGAGGTTGGAGAGCACCGGATGGGTGAGAAGCTCGTCTGCCATTTCGTTGGCCATCAAGAGAAAACGGAAAAATCCTGATGTTCTTCGGCACCATCGCGTCCGTTTGACACGGTGCGTCTCCTGCCAAATGAACTCTCCCCTTGGACAATGGTTCCTAAAAAATAGATTTCTAATGTCAGGGAACGATCAGGAACCTATGGTTTCAATCTGACCTATAAGGCGCCGAGCAGACAAGAGCGAGCTTCCGGTTGCCGCCACCATTTGCGGCAAAACCAGCCACTCCAGCATCCATGCCGCACCCGAACGCTCCTGCTCATGCACCATGGATTGATGCAGTGCCGACACCTGCACGGCGTTGAAGCGCGCGAGCGCCACCAGCGTTTCTGCCAGCACAGGGTTCTGCTTATGCGGCATGGCAGACGAGCCACCGCCGCCTGAGAGACGGATTTCTTCGCCAAGCTGTGCCAGCAGAGCGACGTCTTGTCCGAATTTTCCGAGAGACCCCGTGATGAGGGACAGGATATGGCCGAAATCAGCGATGACATCACGCTGGCTCTGCCATTGCCTGACATCGGACAGATCGAGCCTTTTGGCGAGTTCAGCGCGAACCGCGTCTCCCTTGTCCCCAAACTTTTCCAGAGTACCGGCGGCCCCGCCAAACTGAAGCGCAAAGCCATGATGCGTGAACGTTACAAGGCGCTCTCGGTGCCGCTTCAAGGGTTCAAGCCATGTCAGTACCTTATCGGCAACCGTCATGGGGATGGCGGCCTGCATGCGGGTGTAGCCCATAAGAGGCCGGGCACCGTCTCGCTCTAAAAGGCTTTCCAACCCTGCAATGCTTGCGGACAAGCGCACTGCGACAATTTCAGTGGCTGTTTTCAAACGCAACATCAGGCTGGTGTCGATGACATCCTGGCTGGTCGCACCGAAATGTACCTTTGCCGCAGCCTCCCCTTTCACGACAAGCCGCAACTGCCGTACCAGTTCAGGGATAACCACACCGTCTTTCGCGACACCTTTGCGCAAGGCGTCTCCATCGATCAATACGCTTGCAATGCCCGCAACGATTTGCGCGGCATCCTCTTTCGAGATCACACCCGTTGCGGCTTGCGCCTGCGCCAACGCACATTCAAACCGCAACATCGCGGCGACATCAGCTTCTGCCGAAAATAGCGCGCCGATTTCAGTATCACCAAAAAGGCCGGCCAAAAACGGATGCTCGAAAGGGGAAAAGCTCATTTTACATCTCAAATGTCGAAGAAGACCGTTTCGCTGTCGCCTTGAAGATGAATGTCAAAGCGATATGCGCCCTCTCCTTCCTTCCTGGCGATCAACGTTGCGAGCCGTGGCTTGTGTTCGACGCGGGCCAGAATGGGGTCGGTCGCATTGGCATCGATTTCTTCCGGAAAATACATGCGCGTGTGCAGGCCAATATTGATGCCGCGTGCCACGATCCAGAAGGTGATATGCGGCGCCATCCAGCGTCCATCTTTAAATGGCACCTTGCCCGGCTTGATCGTTTCAAACACGAACTCGCCCGTGTCCATATCGCCGGGCGACCGGCCCCAGCCGGAGAAGTTCGGATCGGCCGTGCCGCGTGTTTCGCTTGGGCTGTTATAAAGCCCATCCGCATCCGCCTGCCAGATTTCGATAAGCGCATCCTTCAGCGCGTTACCGCCACCATCGTATACTGTGCCGCGAATGGTGATGCGCTCGCCGTTGGCACTCTCATTATATAATGCGCCCGAGCCCAGATCTTCGGCGAAGATGCCGTTGATACCGACGAAGTTGGGCGTACAGCCAATGTGGACATAAGGACCGGCGGTCTGTGAAGCGCTTTCCTTGAAGTAATGAAGTGGCTGAACCATTCAATTACCCTCCATGCGGTTTTCAAAAAGGGTGGACCGACGACCGCGCAGCACGATGTCAAATTTATAGGCGCGCATATCCATGGGAATGGCATTGGTCATGTCCAGTGCTGCGACCAACCGCTCGATGGCCTGCTTATCCGGGATCGTTTTGACAATCGGACATTGCCAGATCATCGGGTCCCCTTCGAAATACATCTGGGTGATCAGGCGTTGTGCAAAACCATGACCGAAGACGGAAAAATGGATATGCGCCGGACGCCAGTCATTCACACCGTTGGGCCATGGGTAGGCTCCGGGCTGGATAGTCTTGAACCAGTAATAGCCATCCGCATCGGTGACGGTGCGGCCAACGCCACCGAAATTCGGATCGACCGCTGCCAGATAGCTCTCCTTCTTGTGGAGATACCGCCCGCCGGCATTGGCTTGCCAGAATTCCACCAGCGCACCATCCACACCCTTGCCGCGCTCATCGAGAATTCGACCATGGACCAGAATACGCGGGCCAATCGGCATTTCGCCGGGGCGGGCGTAATTGAGGATGAGATCATTATCCAGCGGGTTGAGCATGCTATGGCCGAAGACAGGGCCGGTGATTTCGCTTTTGGTCGATTCCAGTGAAATGAGGGCACGTTGCGGCGAGCGAAGAACGGAGGTCTTGTATCCCGGCGCGAAAGCGGGCGGGTGAATGCTGCGGTCTCGGGCAAAAAAAGGTCCAGTTTCCGGCGGTGTGTTGGTCATTTCTTTTCCTCCTGCAACGCGGCGGCCCGCATCTCCGCAAGCGTATTCTTGGCAATTTTGAAAGCATGGTTGGCGGCGGGAACACCGGCATAAATCGCAACATGCATCAACGCTTCGCGGATATCCTCTTCCGTTGCACCGGTATTGGCCGTGGCACGCACATGCATGGCCACCTCCTCATCCTGACCCAACGCTGCCAGCAGAGCAATCGTCACCATGGACCGCTCCCGCTTCGTCCACTGCGTGCCCGACCAGACGTTGCCCCACGCGGATTCGGTGATCAGTTGCTGAAAGGGTTGATCGAATGGTGTCGCTGCCGCCTGTGCGCGGTCAACATGGGCATTCCCCAATACCTCGCGACGGGTTTTCATTCCGGCATCGAACCTGCCGTTCTTATCGGTATCGGCCATGCGTCAAAACTCCGGCAAGGATTTGAGAAAAGCCTCGGCAGCAGCCGCATAGGCAACAGGCTGCTCCAGACAGGGTATATGCCCACAATCTTCTATGACGGCGATGCGACTATCGGGGATCAGAGCCGCAAGCTCACCGACCAGTTCCGGCGGTGTCGATCCGTCGCCATCGCCAGCGATGCAAAGCGTCGGCACCGCAATCTGTCGAGCCAATTCGGTAAAATCCGCGTCGCGAATGGCAGCACAGGCGGCGGCATAGCCCGACGCATCCTGACGGGCAAGCATGGTGCGCGCACCGAGATAGGCGGCATTGTCTAAGCTGCGAAATGCGGGGGTAAACCAGCGCTCCATCACACCATCCACCAGCGGCGCGATGCCATCACGTTCAATCTTGCCGATGCGATCGCTCCACATCTCGGCGGTGCCAATCTTGTGAGCGGTGTTGCTGAGGATGAGAGCGCGCGTAAGATCAGGGCGACGTGCGTAAAGTCCCTGAGCAATCAAACCGCCAACGGAAAGGCCCCAGACAATGGCTTGTTTTACGGAGAGGTGATCCAGAAGTGCAGCGAGGTCATCGACGTGATCGTCTATGGAATAAGGTGTGTTCCCCGTGTCTGACAGACCATGGCCGCGCTTGTCGTGCAAGACGTAAGCGTAACCATCTCCAAGGGCATCCATGACCGCATTCCAGATACGAAAATCAGTCCCCAGCGAGTTGATAAAAACGATGACCGGCCTAGCCCCATCCAGACCGATTGCGCGGTAGTGTATCGCCCGCTGATCGCACAATAAAAATTGCATGCGCATTCCTCCCGCCGGCGATATTGCAAGATGAGATTGGTTAAGTAAAATGAGTTTTTCACGGCTACACATAACCAATAGATTATGAATTATGATCGACGCACGTTTGAAGTTTCGTCACATACAAACTTTTGTAGAGGTTGCACGCCACAAAAGCGTTGCGCAAGCGGCAGCAGTTTTGCGCATCAGCCAGCCCGCAGTCACGAAAACGATCCGTGAGTTAGAAGGAGTGCTCGGCGTTTCGCTGCTGGAGCGCGATAGCCGTGGCATCAAGGTCAGCCGTTACGGCGAAATATTTCTGAAACATGCCGGGGCAACGATGACCGCCCTAAGACAGGCTGTGGATTCAGTTTCGCACGACGCAACCAAGGTGGGGCCGCCAGTGCGGATCGGTGCGCTGCCGACTGTCTCCGTCAACATCATGCCAAAGGCCATGTTGAGTTTTCTGAAGGGAGAGACGGGCAGTACGGTCAAGATCGTCACCGGTGAGAATGCGGTTCTGCTGGAGCAATTGCGGGTCGGGGAACTGGATCTCGTCGTCGGGCGCCTCGCGACGCCTGAAAAAATGAACGGATTTTCCTTCGAACACCTCTATTCTGAACGAGTTCGCTTCGTGGTGCGCGCAAACCATCCGCTGCTCGCTGCAAACACATCCATCTTCGAGCGGCTGCATGAATTTCCGGTTTTGACGCCGACATCCAATTCCGTCATCGGCCCGGTGGTGGATCAGTTTCTGCTGGCCCATGGTGTGGCACCGCTGCCAACGCGGATAGAAACGGTATCGGATGCGTTCGGCAGAGCATTCTTGAGAATAAGCGATGCGATATGGATCATATCCGAGGGAGTGGTGGCGGCAGATATTGCCGATGGGACGCTTGCAATGCTGCCACTGGATACCGCCGACACGAGCGGCCCCGTCGGATTGACAATGCGTGCAGACACGCAGCCATCCCTGCCACTGGCGCTGCTCATACAGACCATCCGCGAGAGCGCAGACGCGCTCTGACGCATGTCAAACCAGCATCCCGCGCAGTTCAGCTTGCACCCCGAGCAATGGCGGAAGATATCGTTCGACCAGAACATCCATGGACGCGGCCGTTGCGGGCAATCCAACATTCAGCGCCGCGACAGTCTGGCCGCGCATGTTTAGCAGAGGCACGGCGATGGAGCGCAAGCCCACCTCGACTTCCTGATCGATCAGGGCGTAACCCCGGCTCCTGGTGATTTCCAGTTCTGCCAGCAGTGCCACCATATCGATCAGGGTGCGCTCCGTTCGCGCCTCAAGGTGGGAACGCTCCAGAATGCTTTGACGTCCGGAGATATCCAGAGCCCCGAGCAAAACACGCCCCATCGATGTACAATAGGCGGGCAGGCGCGAACCGGGCATGAGCGCAATGGACATGACCCGACGTTGTGCGGCACGCCCGACATAGACGATTTCTGTTTCATCGAGAATGGAAACCGAAGTGCTCTGGCCGATCCGTTCCGAGAGTTGATCGAGCAACGGTTGAACGATGCGTGGCAGCGGCATGGTGGCGAGACAGCCGGTTCCCAAACGAAGGACTTTCGGCGTTACGGTAAAAAACTTCCCGTCATAGGCGGCATAACCAAGCTCAGCCAAGGTCAGAAGGCAACGCCGGGTCGTTGCGCGGTCCAACATGGCGATTTCGGCGGCTTGCGAAATGGAAAGTCGAGGATGCTCGGCACTGAACGCCTCAATGACTTTGAGACCTTTGGCGAGTCCGCCCATCAAATCCCTCTCACTTGCCATCAGACACCGATTTTGTGCGATAATCGAACAAAAGTTACATACCGCACAAAAACCTTGCAGTCCAGCACCATTGGGAATTACCAATCATCTCATTGGAAGAGCATCTGCTGGAGGCACCATGGACAAGACAATCAAAAGCGCAGCGGCGGCTGTTGCCGATATCGGCGATGGCGCGACCGTCATGATTGGCGGGTTCGGCGGCTCTGGAGCGCCAATCGAATTGATCCATGCGCTGATCGACAAAGGATCGAAAAATCTCACTGTCATAAACAACAATGCCGGCAACGGGCGCATTGGAATTGCGGCGATGATCGATGCGGGCATGGTGCGCAAAATGATCTGCTCGTTCCCGCGTTCGTCCGATCCACGCGCCTTCACCGATAGATATCTGGCAGGCGAAATAGAGCTGGAGCTTGTGCCGCAAGGAACACTGGCTGAACGCATCCGCGCAGGCGGTGCAGGCATTCCGGCGTTTTATACGCCGACCGCCTACGGAACGGAGCTTGCCGATGGCAAGCCAATCGGTGAGTTCGATGGACGTCATTATGTGCAGGAGCGCTGGTTGAAAGCGGACTTCGCAATCGTCAAGGCGCATCTCGGCGACACGCAGGGCAACCTGACCTACAGCAAGGCGGGCCGGAACTTCAATCCGCTGATGTGCATGGCAGCGGCGACGACGATTGCCCAGGTTTCAAAACTCGTTCCCGCAGGCGAGATCGACCCTGAACAAGTCGTGACGCCGGGAATATTCGTCAATGGCGTGGTCGAAATCAACGATCCGCAACAGGAAGAAGTCCTGATCCGCGCAGGAGTGGCCTACGTATGACCGATACCCAAGCTCTCAACGCATTCGAAGACATCAAGCTGTCCAATGCCCAGATCGCATGGCGGGCGGCGCAGGACATTGCCGATGGTGCCTATGTCAATCTCGGCATCGGTTTTCCGGAAATGGTCGCGCGCTATCAGCCACCCGGGCGCGAGGCGATTTTCCATACGGAAAACGGCATTCTGAATTTCGGAGAAGCACCGCCGGAAGGTGAGGAGGACTGGGACCTGATCAATGCCGGCAAGAAGGCCGTTACGCTAAAGCCAGGTGCCGCGTTTTTCCACCACGCCGATAGCTTCGCCATGGTGCGTGGCGGGCATCTGGATGTCGCCATTCTCGGTGCCTATCAGGTTGCTCAGAATGGCGATCTCGCCAACTGGCGGGTCGGCTCCAAAGGCGTTCCCGCAGTGGGTGGCGCTATGGATCTCGTTCACGGCGCCAAACAGGTGTTCGTCATTACTGAGCATGTGACGAAGAAAGGTGAGCCAAAGCTAGTGGAGAAATGCGCATTTCCGCTGACAGGCGTTGGCTGCATTACCCGCATTTACACGAGCCACGCGGTGGTGGACGTCGTGGATGGCGGCTTCGTGTTACGGGAAAAACTGCCGGGCATGAGCGTTGAAGACCTGCAGGCCATGACCGGTGCCAAGCTAAACACCGACGGCCCGGTGGCCGATCTCGTCGCTCCCCAATTGTGAGGCACAAAATGACCGACGTCTTTATCTGCGACTACATACGCACACCCATCGGCCGCTTCGGTGGCGCGTTGTCTTCCATACGGGCCGATGATCTTGGGGCCGTTCCCATGAAGTCATTGATAAAGCGCAATGCAGGCGTCGATTGGGAGGCAATTGACGACGTGATTTTTGGCTGTGCAAACCAGGCCGGTGAAGACAACCGCAACGTTGCCCGCATGTCCTTACTCCTGGCCGGGTTGCCGGTTTCCGTAACGGGCACGACCATCAACCGTCTTTGCGGTTCCGGTATGGACGCCGTCATTACGGCAGCCCGCGCCGTCAAATCCGGCGAGGCGGAACTGATGATAGCGGGGGGCGTGGAAAGCATGAGCCGCGCGCCCTTCGTTATGCCGAAGGCAGACGCTGCTTTCTCACGCAATGCCGAGATTTACGACACAACCATTGGCTGGCGCTTCGTCAATCCCGCGATGAAGGCTCTCTACGGGGTCGATTCGATGCCGGAAACTGGTGACAATGTCGCTCTCGACTACGGCGTCTCCCGTGAAGATCAGGACGCATTTGCAGTGCACAGCCAGCAAAAGGCAGCAGCGGCACAAGCCAATGGTAGACTGGCGAAAGAGATAACACCGGTCAGCATTCCCCAGCGCAAGGGTGATCCTGTCATCGTCTCCAGAGATGAACATCCACGCGAAACCAGCCTTGAGGCACTAGCGAAATTGAAGCCCGTCAACCGCATGGAAGGCGCAACTGTCACCGCTGGAAACGCATCCGGCGTTAATGATGGTGCAGCAGCTTTGATCATCGCCTCGGAAGCCGCAGCGAAAAAATATGGCCTGACACCTGTTGCCCGCATTCTTGGTGGTGCCACCGCCGGGGTTCCCCCACGCATCATGGGCATCGGTCCCGAGCCCGCGTCCCAAAAGCTTCTGGACCGTCTCGGCTTGAGGCAGGAAGCTCTTGACGTCATCGAACTGAACGAGGCTTTCGCTTCTCAGGGGTTGGCCACATTACGCCAGCTTGGCATTGCCGGTGACGACCCACGTGCCAACATCAATGGTGGCGCGATTGCGCTTGGTCATCCGCTCGGCATGAGCGGCGCTCGTATCGCCGGTACTGCCGCACTGGAACTCTCGCTGACCGGCAAGAACAGGGCGCTTGCAACGATGTGCATCGGTGTCGGCCAGGGAATCGCTATTGCTCTCGAACGGGTTTAAGCCAGCCTCGTCACCGCAAGCGCTAGATGGTTTGCGGTGACGGCTTACGGAATGGGTACCGGGTTTGCCAATGCGTTTTTCAACGTCTCGCTCATGGGCATTTTAATGCTGACCCCTAATTCGGGAATCGAATCCTCGAACCAGCGCTTGTATATATCTGGCATCTCAGGGCTTTTATAGATTTCGCCAAGGGCCTCATTCGCAGCGGATGCGAATTCCGTGTCGTTCAGGCGCATCATGAAGCCAACAGGCTGGAAATCCGTAACCTTCTCCGTCGAGATGCGATATTCCGCCGGGTTCTGGCTTTGTGCGATCATCGTGCTGAGCAAGACCTCGTCCATCGCGAAGGCGGACACGCGCCCATCCGTCACCATGTCAAACGCACCTTTCAACGTGTCCGCAGGTACAACGGAAATGTTGAGTTTTCTCGCGCGGTTGATTTCGTTGATGTCATTGACGTTGACTGTGCCAAGCGCAACACCGACAGATCGGCCTTTGAGATCGGCTAAAGTTTCCAGCTGATTTTTCGCTAAGGACACATAGCGTGTCGCGCCGTAAAAATGACTTAGGGAGAAAGTCGCGCTTTTTCTTCTCTCAACGGTATTGGTGCTGGCATTGCATTCAATGTCGATACTACCGTCGTTGAGCAGTTGAACGCGATTGCTGGGCGTCCGCGGCACGAATTCGATTTGGATATCATCCATTTTGAGCCGCGTTTTCAGCTTCTCAGTGACGCGCCTGCAGAGATCGATGGAATAACCGACGACTTGTCCATCTGTTGTCGTGAAAGAGAATGGCGCGGTCACGCCGTAGCCGATCCTGATTTTCCCCGTCTCCTTGATACGTTCCAGGGTGGGTTTCGTAAAATCCGCAGCAGCGGAATCGAGAGCCAGCGCCAGCAGCGCCGTATTGAGTATCAAGAGCTTTGAGAGAAAGCGCCTCATTGCAGGTACTCCTTCGGGTCATGAAACGCCGCCCTTAGTTCCTGCGACATCGGAAGGTTGAAGTTGCGACCCTGCGGCGGTATCGGAGACATGAACCACTTGTCATAGATACGGTTGATCTCCCCACTGACGAACAACTGCCGCAGCGCATCATTCACAACCGTGTTGAACGGGCCGTCGCCCTTGCGCATCAATATTCCATAGGGTTCCGGCGGGCCGAACGTTTCTGACGAGATCATGTAGTCGTTGGGTGACTTGGAGAATGCGACATGTGCGGCGAGCAAGACGCCGTCCATAACAAAGGCCGTCGCCTTGTTGCTTTCGACAAAAGCAAAGCCATCTGAATTCTGTCTCGCCAGCATCACCGAGATATTGAGCTTGTCAGCGCGATTGATGGCCTGCAACTGATCGATATTGACCGTGCCGGTGGTGGAGGCGACAGTGCGCCCCGCCAAATCTCTGATGCTCTTCACGTCGCTCGATTTTTTCGCCACGAAACGTGTTGCCGTGATGAAGTGCGGGTAAGAAAATGAAACCTGCTCTCTGCGCTCGGCATTGTTGGTCGTCGCACTGCATTCGAGATCGATTTTACCGCTTTTAACTAGGAGAAACCGCGTGGCAGGTGTTGCATTGACATATTCTATATTGAGCTTGTCCAGTTTCAGCTGGGTGCGGACATGGTCTGCAATATAATTGCACAGTTCAACCGTGTATCCGATCGCACCACCATCGGCTGATTTGTAAGCGAAGGGGACCTCATCCTCGCGAAATCCGATGGATATCGTTTTGGTGCGGGCGATCTTGTCCAACGTGCCGCTGTCTTGAGCCTGCGCAAAGGACGTTGCGTTGCTTCCGATCTGAAACGGGGATGCAACCATGAATGCGCTACCAAGCACGACTTTCAAAAGCTTTTTATTCACACATAAAAACTGAGGATATCGCATTGTTTCACGCTCCTAGCGATGACACCTTCCGGGGATAAAAATCACGATACGTATGCTGAAGATCTTTTATTTTTGCAGGCCGCCCCAGAAAGTACCCCTGCCCGAGCGTACAGCCAGCGGACCGAACGAACTGAAGCTGAAATTCGGTTTCGATACCTTCTGCTGTCGTCTCCAGTCCGAGGCTGCTTGCAAGCTGAAGCAGACTGGCGACCACTGCCCGGCTCTCGGCCTTCTCTTCGAGATGCATGACGAAACTGCGGTCAATCTTTATCTTTGTGACCGGCAGCGAAAGAAGATAGCTGATGCCGGAATAACCCGTGCCGAAATCGTCGAGTGCGATGCCGACGCCCAACGCTCGTAGATCGGCAAGCATTTCAAGGCATTCCAGAGAGCATATCTGCACGCTTTCCGTCAGCTCCAATTCCAGCCGACTTGCGGGAAGACCGTGTGTGAAAAGTGCAGTTTTCACCTTTTTGGCAAAGTTACCCTGTTGCAACTGTACAGGAGAAACATTGACCGCCAGAAAGGTATCCGGGGGCAGGCTTGCGGCATCTGAACAGGCTCTGTTCAAAACCCACTCGCCAATTGCAACGATTTGCCCGGTCTTTTCCGCAACAGGAATAAAATCTGCGGGTGAAACCCAACCCAATTTCGGATGTTGCCAGCGCAAAAGAGCCTCGAACCCTACAGGGCCGGAATTCGATACATCGAATATCGGCTGATAATGCAACTCGAACTCACCGTTGCGCAAGGCGGTGTCGAGATCGTGCTGAAACACGTGACCGCGTTCTCCGGACATTTCCATGCCCTGCTTGAAAAAACGGAACGTGCCACGACCCTCGGATTTGGCAGCGTACAGGGCGATATCGGCCTTCTTCAGCAGTTCGGAAATTTCCGCGCCGACGGTGGTTTCGGTGCAGATGCCGATGCTGGTTCCGACGGAAACCTCTTTGCCCAAGAGGACAAAAGGTCTGGCAACCGCCCGGATGATGGCAGAGGCAAGCTTGCTGGCTTCCACCAGCGCGTCCTTGCGCACGACCTGAAGAACGGCGAACTCATCGCCTCCAAATCGTGCGGCAATATCTCCCGGACGCATCAGCGAAAGCAGCCTTTCGGAAAAGGAAACGAGAAGCGCATCACCGCTGGCGTGACCAAAGCCATCATTGATCGATTTGAACCTGTCGAGATCGAGCAGCATGACGTTGAAGCGCTGGCCGCCCTGCTCCAGCTCGGCAATCATTTCCTCGAGCTTCTTGCCGAAAAATGCACGGTTTGGCAGTCCAGTCAAAGCGTCATGATGTGCAAGATGCTCCATATGTTTCGCAACATCCCGCACCTGCCGCAAATGCTCGCGCTCGACAACAGCCTCTCTCAATGTTTCGATGGCGACGGCAAAGCGACCGATTTCGTCGTGACGGTTTTGAAAAGGCGTGACAGACCGCGTGTCGTCTCGGGCAATGCGGCTGAGAGCGCCGACAAGTGCCGGAACCGGCTTGAAAACCTTCCGCATGATCAACGTCACGGCAGCACCGGTCAGGATGAGAATGGTCACGAGCAGCAGGACTGAATTGAGCAGCAGCTTGTTCTGGCTTTGCTGAAGAGCGTCCGCCTCACCAATGGTGGTAACGAGCGCGCCTTGAAGTTCGCCTTTCGGATTGACCACAGGCACATAGGCAATGAAATGACGGACATTGCCCACGCCTGCAAATCCAACGAAGAATTGGCGTGGATTGGTGTAATCGGGAAGGGAAAGGTCGATACCAGTGCCCGAACCGAATGCCTCGGCCGAACTGACAAAGGCCTGCGGCCCGGTCGATTTCTGAAACAGCCAGATATTGTTTTTCGTCTGCGAGGCAGCAAGACCGAGAACATCTGCCGGGTTGAATCCGGTGTCCAGTATCGACGCATCGTCACCAAGGGGGCGCTCGCTGATGATCTTGGTGATCTGACCATCATCAGCGCTCTCAATCGCGATAAACGTGTAGATGGAGCGGATCGCGGAGCTTGTCACTTGCGCGTTCAACTCGGCTTGACGACGCCATTGTTCAAGCGAGTCCCGCTCGACCATGACCCAACCGATCGTTGCACCCATAACGTAGGCAAGGACGACGCTGGATACGAGGAAGACATTGATTTTCCAGAAGAGCGAATGGTACCACACAAGCCGATTTTGGCCCGCGTTCAAATCGCCAACCTCCCGTTCGTCCTTGTTTACGCAATCGACCATTGTGGCCCGTAACCTCTTCCGCGAAAGCGTAAATGCTTACGGGACATGCCTTAACTCATGCTTTAAAAGGACTTCATAAATCGCTGTTAGCCACAACCATTCCGAGACATAGAAAACAAAGTCTAAAAATATGCGTACAAAACCGGGGGAAGCGTTGCGAAACTGGCGCAGTTTATATCGCTGCGCCAGCCTTTGTTACTTCAGCGCGCTTCCGGCATGGGGCCGACGTATTTCGATTGCGGGCGGATAAGCTTTCCCAGATGTTCCTGCTCCAGTATATGCGCGGTCCACCCAGCCATTCGCCCGGCGGCAAAGACGTTGGTGAAACTTTCACGCGGAAACCCTACTCCCTCCAGAACCAGTGCCGTGTAAAACTCCACATTGGTTTGCAGCGGGCGTAGAGGTTTCTTTTCGGCTAGGAGCGCCAGCGCCTCTTTTTCAACAGCTTCGGCAAAGTTTATACGCCCGCCACTGTCACGAAGCCCGGTAACAGCCTGCTTAAGCACATCGGCCCGTGGGTCACGAACGCGATATATGCGATGGCCGAAACCCATCAGCCTTTCCCCTCGCACCAGCGCGTTCACCAGCCAGGCCCGTATGTTGCTCTCATCGCCGATCGCATCGAGCATGTCGAGGACAGGGCCGGGCGCACCGCCGTGCAATGGACCTTTCAGGGCACAAAGAGCGCCGACGACGGATGAAAATACACCCGCTTTTGTCGACGCGATGACGCGGGCGGTAAAAGTGGAAGCATTCAACCCGTGGTCGGCCACAGTCACAAGATAAGTATCGAGTGCCTTCACCTTTTCAGCAGGAGCATTCTCGCCATGCAACATATGCAGAAAATCCGCCGCATGCCCCAAGGTGGTGTCAGGCGCCACCGGCGCAAGCCCCGCGCTTCTTCGAGCAATGGCTGCGGCGAAGACCGGCACGGCAGCTACGGCTAGGACGTGGTGTGCCAGTGGCTCCGCATCGGGCATTGACGACAATAACAGCCGCAACCCCTCGACTTGCGAAAGGTTGTCCGTTGCCGGTAGAAGCGTTTCAATGAGGCGAAAAGCATGGACACGCGCTTGCGCAAGCGCGACGCGGATTTCCGCCTCAGTATCCTCATGGGAGACAAGCCCTTGCCAAAGCAAGGCAAGAACAGCCTCGAAGCTCCAGTCGGACAACTGTTCGAGGTCATATCCCCGAACAATCAGCCGTCCCGCCGCACCATCGACATGGCTGAATATTGTTTCGGCAGCGATGGTGTTTTCCAAACCGGGACTGACTGGGTCTGAAACCAGAGTGAGTGCTGTCGAGGTTTTCGATTGTATGGTCATGATATCCTCATGGGTTGACTTCCCCAAGGATGATGTTTCAATCAATATAATCAATCTTGATTCATTCAATCAACATCGAGATAATGACCGGACAGGAAAAGTTCATCGATGCCGCAAGCCGCGTCGCAAGCCCTCGGCATCAGCCGCGCGACGCTCTATGCCTATGTCAGTCGTGGCCTTGTTCGCACGATCGCAGGGCCGGACGATCCACGCCGTCGGCTTTACAGCAAACACGACATAGACCAGTTGAGCAGAAACAAATCCGTAGGCAGAAAACCACGCGAGGTGGCAGCAACGACCCTCGACTGGGGTTTGCCTGTGCTGTCCTCCAGCATTACGCTGATTGAAGATGGTCGGCTTTTCTATCGCGGACACGATGCGGCAAAACTCGCCGAACACGAAACGGTTGAGGGTATAGCACGGCTGCTTTGGGCTTGCGGTGACCATGACCCGTTTGCAAAACCGGTGACCGCGACGTGGGATGCCTCGCTGCTTAATCTGACAGCGGGCTTGCCGTTGACCGAGCGTTGTCAGGCGCTGCTGGCGTTTGTCGATGTCGGCAGGATGACAGCGTGGCAACGCAACAACAGCACGCTGTGGCCAGGCGCTGCCACTCTGTTGCGATCGGTAACGGCGGCCATCAGCAACAGCCAGCCCAGCGCTTTGCCCACGCACCTTCATCTGGCCAAGGCCTGGAATCTCGATACACACAGTGCAGACATTATTCGCCGCACACTGGTACTGTTGGCGGATCACGAACTGAATGCGTCTGCCTTCGCCACACGCGTGGTGGCGTCCACCGGCGCATCACTCGGGGCATGCCTCGATGCAGGACTTTCAGCGCTAAGCGGACCGTTGCACGGCGGCATGACAAGCCTCGTTGAAATTCTTTTCGACGAAATCGAAGACGCCAAAGATGCAGCCGACGTCGTTGAAAAGCGACTTCGGCGTGGTGATGTTCTGCCGGGTTTCGAGCATCCCTTGTACCCCGGTGGCGATCCAAGAGCCGCCGCCCTGCTTCCCCTATTGCGACATAACGAAAAGCGTCAGTCGCTTATAGGGACAGTGGTTGAAACCACCGGGAAGCTGCCGACGATCGATGTTGCGCTGGTGTCGATCCGCCGTGAGTTGGGACTCCCGATAGGTGCGGCACTGGCGCTCTTCGCGAACGGTCGAACGGTTGGCTGGATTGCGCATGCGCTCGAGCAGTTTGAGGAGAAAAAGCTCATCCGTCCACGCGCACATTATGCAGGCCCACAACCGGCAGGTACATGAGTATAATTGTTATGACGAATATGTGTTGAAGATCACATATTTCGTGCGCCCGGCATGATCGCTCGACTTGCCAGCATCAGCAATGACTGCGATGAAACTGTCTTGACGTTACGGGAGGGTTTCGTATGACCACGATGACAGAGGCAAATATCAGGCTGGGCGCTATTCTCGCCGAGGCTGAAAATCAGCAGTCATCGCTCAGCGTTGCGAAGCTCGAAAGTAGCGGCCTGGTACCAGACTCGATCGAAACAGGCATGGCCGCACAGGCGATTGCAGCAGGTGCGATCGGCAAGGAAATTGGCGGCTGGAAGATCGGCGTCAACAGCGGCCGAGCCATCGCCGCCCCTCTTCTCGATGTTTATGATACAAGCATCGACACGCCATTCGAAGTGCCAAAACCCGGAACGGTGGGTGTTGAGATCGAGATTTGCTTTGTCCTTGCAAATGACATTCCTCCTCCAGCTACCGGCCAAGAGTATTCCCGTGCCGATATATTCTCGCATATCGCATCCGTGCATCTGGGAGCCGAACTTGTCAGCTATCGGCTTGTGGAAGAAAACAAAGCGCCTTTCCCGCTGTTTCTTGCGGATCGGCTTGGCAATCATTCCTTTGTCCTTGGTCCGGAAATCGACATCGCGGCTTTGGAACGCGTGGCCAATCAGGATGCGACGCTGCCCGCGTTGGTGGTCGAAGGCAACGGCGATGTGCTGTTCGCGGCGGCTCCCAAGCACCCGCAGGCCGATCCTGTCGCGCCGCTTATTGCCTATGCCAATGCACCACTCGACCATCTTGGCGGTTTGAAGCGCGGTCAGATTGTGACCACCGGTAGCCTTTGCGGCTTAATCCGACTATCCGGGCAGACAGCTATCAAAACCTCATGGGACGGCATCGCTGACATGGCGCTGAACCTTCCAGCGTGAATGCTGCAGCGCACCCCTGACTTTTCACAGGGCGCGGAAACCCCTCATCACTGCTACACTCGAACCTGAAGAAATTGTCTTTGAACAGTTTTAACAGGAGATATTTCGATGGCGCAGTCGATCATGAACGCTCTTGGCAAACCGCTTTATTACAGCGACACATCCACCGGATTTTTTTCGGCAACAGGATCAGGACCTGACCTTTACGGCACTGCCAAGAATGATTCCATGTGGGGTGACAGCGGCGTCAACGTGACAATGCATGGCGGCACGGGTGATGACATTTATTACCTGTATTCCACCATCAACCGTGCGGTCGAATCGTCTGGTCAGGGCACAGATACCATCAACACATGGATGAGCTATACGCTTCCTGGGAATATCGAAAACCTGATCGTCACGGGCGATGGCCGGAACGCTTTCGGTAATTCTCTCGATAATATCATCAGTGGCAGTTCCTCAAAGCAAACGATCGATGGTGGCGCGGGCAATGACGTTCTGACCGGCGGCGGCGGGGCAGACACCTTCGTTTTTGCCAAGGGCAACGGCACGGATCTGATAACCGATTTCGGTCGTGACGATATCATCCGACTGGATGGCTACGGCGTCACATCCTTTGATCATCTCGTCAGTACGTCGACGCAAAAGGGCGCGAACCTTTGGCTAAATTTCGACAATGGCGAGAGCGTGGTGCTTGCCAACACGACCGCCGACAGCCTCAGCGCCGATCAGTTCAGGCTGACGCTGGACCGTTCAAAGCTGACATCGACATTTTCAGATGAGTTCAACTCGCTATCCCTGAGCAACGGGCAAAGCGGCGTCTGGGAGCCAAAATTCTGGTGGGCAGGCGAAGAGGGCGGCAGCCTTCACACCAACTCCGAAAAACAGTGGTACATCAACCCCGCTTATCAGCCGACTTCATCCGTCAATCCATTTTCCGTTCAAAATGGCGTTCTGACAATTACGGCGGCAGCAACACCGGATGCGATTTCTGATGCTGTGAACGGGTATGACTATACATCGGGCATGTTGACCACTCACCCGTCTTTCTCGCAAACCTACGGCTATTTCGAAATTCGGGCCGACATGCCGAGTGATCAAGGCGCATGGCCTGCGTTCTGGCTTCTGCCGGAAGACGGGAAATGGCCGCCGGAGCTGGATGTCATCGAGATGCGCGGGCAGAACCCGAACACGTTGATCCTGTCTGCCCATTCCAACGCATCGGGCCAACAGACGTCGACCATCAACAACGTCAACGTCACGAGTACAGAGGGCTTCCACAAATACGGGCTACTCTGGGATGAAGACCACATTACGTGGTACTTCGATGACGTCGCAGTCGCCCAGGTTGATACACCGACAGATATGCATGACCCGATGTATATGATCGTCAATCTCGCCGTCGGCGGCATAGCTGGAACACCCACAAACGGCCTACCCAACGGCTCGCAGATGAAGATCGACTATATACACGCCTACTCCATCAACGATCCTGCCGTTGACGCCGTGTCTCAGCCGACTGCATCGGATCATCTGCTGGTCTGAGATGATCCGATGACCGGAAGCTTTGGATCGACTACCAGAGCTTCACATGTCTGTTGACGTCCTTGTAAAGCAGGTAGCGGAAACGGCCGGGGCCGCCAGCATAACAAGCCTGCGGACAAAAGGCGCGAAGCCACATGAAATCACCGGCTTCGACTTCCACCCAGTCATTGTTCAGCCGGTAGACAGCCTTGCCCTCCAGTACGAAAAGCCCATGCTCCATGACGTGGGTTTCCATAAATGGAATGGTCGCGCCCGGCTCGAAGGTGACGATGTTGAGGTGCATGTCATAGCGAGCGTCGGCAGGGTCGATGAAGCGCGTCGTGGCCCACTTGCCATCCGTCTCTGGCATGGCAGACAACTCGTGCTCGTCCTCATGCGTGAAGATCGCCGGAGGTAACTCGAGACCCTCAACGACATCGAACACTTTGCGTACCCAGTGGAACTTGGCAGGAACGGACCCAATACCCTTGATCGTCCACGCATGCCCGGCAGGAATATAGGCAAAGGAACCAGCCCGCATCGCATGTTGCTGGCCATCATGCTCGATGGTCATCTCGCCATCGACCACGAAGATCGCAGCCTGCGCGCGTCCGTCGGGCTCGGGCTTTTGGCTACCGCCACCGGGCAAAACTTCCATGACATATTGTGCGAACGTCTCGGAAAATCCCGTCATCGGACGGGAAATGATCCAGGCACGCGTGTCAGTCCAATGGGGAAGGACACTGGTGACGATGTCAGACATCACGCGCTTTGGAATGACGGCATAGGCCGTCGTGAAGGTGGCCTTGCTCGAAAGAAGCTCGGTCTGGCCGGGAAGCCCGCCAAAATCAGAATAATACCGCTTGTTTTCCATGATGCACTCCAAAGGCACGATACGTCGCAAATGCTGTAGAGCCTTTTTCCATCAAATGGAATCGCCCTTGCGCATCATTTAAGAATGCGAAAGGGCGCGGAGGACGTATCAGACCTTCTTGCGGATGACGCCATAAACGATGTTACGGTTCTCTCCGAAGAACACCTCTGCCTCGAATGCGGATGCATCCATGCTGGCATTGATGATATCCCACATATCGTCTTGCGTACGAAGCAACAACGCCCAATTCATGAAGCTTTCCATGTAGCCATCGACGCCGATCTCTTCGGAAAAGTTGGCAAACAGAAACATACCACCGGGTTTGAGCATCTCGAGGCAACGCTGGGTCAGCTTGATGGAAACCTTGTCCACGAGATAGTCGTAGAGACCGGCTGCATAAATAAAGTCGTATGTGCCCAGTTCCTGTCGGCGCGACAGTATCCCGCGCACGGAGCCATCGATTGCTTCGATGCAGGTGCCGTTGAAGTCCCGGACGATCGCGCCGATGCTCAATGGGTCCTGATCCAGGGCCACCCATCTTTTTATCCTGCCTTCTGCCAGCGCAACAGACTGGTTGGCTTCACGCAACTGACCGGCAGCAATGGTGAGGATTTCAGTGTCCAGGCCACGATCGGCAGCGATCTGGTCAACATATTTCGTCAGTATATCGCGACGCTCTCTGACTGCGACGGAGGACGAGGCTGCCCTGGTGTATTCATAGAGTGCAAGGCCAGTAGGAGACGCCGCATCAATTTTATCCTGCACGCTGGAATGGCCGTAGATGAAGTCCAGAAGCTGCGCATCGCCGGAATAACCACGCGGCTTTTCAAACGACCAAGCGGTGAAGGGATCTTCCAGAAAGTATTCGGCGACCGCATGATTCTGGATAATTGGTATCAACTCCCTCCACACGCCAGAGTGGTTTTTTTCTCGAATTTGATGCAACCGCGTTGCAACGTCATGTATAATTTGCTGCGGCGCACAATCTCGCTGGAATTGCTGCTGCGCGAAGCTTAAAGCAATCGCCACATCTGCTTTTGCGATCTCAAACTGCTCTTTAAAATTGTTGGAACGTGGCGCGTATATTTCCTCGGATATTGCTTCGGGCGTAATAAGACTTTCGCCATCAAACTTTTCATTAGCAAATTGGGACACAAGTACGCTCCTGATTAACGCTTTGTTAACTTTAGGACAATTCAAACGCAAATGTCTCTCAAGTCAATCGGGTACAAGCGTCGAAAAGCACGCATTTCGAGAAACTTTTTATTAAGGTAAATCTAATTTGGATTCGGTTCTTTAGGGGGCTTAAAGAAACTTAAAAGGATACAATGCATTGTGCCCAGGTCTACAACCTCGATGCGCGCGACGCACGCGGCGGTAAAGGTAGTAGAAAACGGACTTTTGCAATAAGATTTGCAAAATACAAAAAACTGAACTTGCAAGATTATTGCAACCTATGGAAAAGTGCATGAAGCACACTTTGGCAAATTTCGTAGAACCTCGCCTCCAGACAGGCTCATCGCCGCAACGGTCATCTGTTTCTTTAAGAGACCTTTTCCTGCGGGAAGCAGACGTCAAAAGACGCACGGCCATCCGGCAGGGGCTGTGGATTGCAGTGCCGGTCTATTTGCTGTTCTCGCTGACCGACCTTTTGCTCATCCCTGACGTTGCACCGCACACCATGTTTGCGCGTTTCGTCGTCGGCATCGCAGCACTGCTCACTCTGGAAATGCAGATCCGCGCCAATGCCAAGACTGGCCACATGGACATTGCTTGCGCCACAGCCCTGCTCGGCGGCTACATCGGCTGGCTGATGCCAGCAATGATGACCAGCTATGTCACCAACATGTCCTACTATATGGTTTTCGGCGCCATCTTCATGATGGGCGCCAACCTGTTTTTTACCTTCAACTTCAAGCTTTCACTATGCGCGTCCAGCCTCGTACTGGTCACATACTTTGTTGCGCTGAGCTACTTCCACGAAGACATCTATTATCAGATCGCCTTCGGCACATTTTATCTGTCCTGCTTCGTCTTCACCTCATACGTGAATCTGCGACTCAACCGCGAACGCTATCAGGTTTTTCTCAACGCCATTGAAGCCAAGGTGCAACAGCGGGAGGCGGAAGATCGCGGGGAAGCATTATTGCGGCTTTCCAATACCGACCCGTTGACAGGCCTTGAAAACCGCCGGGCCATCGACAGCAGGTTGCGGCAGCTCTGGGATGGGTGGACCGGTGCCGAGCACAATTTCGCGGTATTTCTGATCGATGTCGACTTCTTCAAGAAGTACAATGACTACTACGGGCATCAGGAAGGCGACCGATGCCTGATACAGGTCGCCCAGACGCTGGAAACCAGCCTCGGTCGCTACGATGCCGTCATCGGGCGTTATGGCGGTGAGGAGTTCATCGCCCTTGCGCGGTTCAGAACGCAAAAAGACATCGAAGACATAGCCGAAACGCTGCGCACCACCGTTGAGGACATGGCACTCGTCCATGAAAGACGACGCGATGGCACCTCCGTCATCACCGTCAGTGTCGGTGCGTCCTACACGCGGCCGCAGCCAGATTCGAAGCTTGAACGCCTTATCAACGAAGCCGACCGCGCTCTTTATCTTGCCAAGGCGAACGGACGAAACACCGTCAAGTTGTTCAACCCCAACGATCCACACAACAGCGACGATACGGAAAATGTCGCAGCATTGCTCAATATCGCCATCGAGAAAGACCTGGTCTCACTGGTCTATCAACCTATCAAGAACCTATCGTCCGACAGGATAGAGGGCGTTGAAGCTCTGATGCGGCTGAGGCTGCTGGATGGAACACTTGTTCCACCCAGCATATTCATTCCTATCGCGGAGCGCACTGGCGCCATCATGGACCTCGGCTTATGGGCGGTGCGAACCGCCTGCCAGCAGGTTATCCGATGCGACAGGATGGCAGTCGTCAGCGTCAATGTGTCACCAATACAGTTGAAGAGCCCCGGCTTTGCCACCTCCATCGCGGCGATTCTGGGTGATGTCGGGGTGTCCGGCGGCAGACTGGCCTTCGAAATTACCGAAGGTCTGGAGATGGACATGAATTCCGATGTCCTGCGTTGCATCAGCGATCTCAAGACGCTCGGCATCAAGATTTGGCTGGATGATTTCGGAACAGGATTTGCTGGCCTCTCTTGGTTACGCCTGATCGATTTCGACACGGTGAAAATCGACAAATCCTTCCTTCACGACGGGATGACGCCGCGCGGAAAAGCCATGTTGAGCGATATCATCGGCCTTATTCGCAACCGCGGCCACAAGATACTGGTTGAAGGCGTAGAGACCGCCGAGCAACTGGAATTGTTGAAGGAATTGCGGATCGACCAGGTCCAGGGTTATTACGTTGGACGCCCTGCCCCGGTGGACAAGCTCAGGGACTGCTCAGCGCCTTACCTTCCCCGCACAGGCCTCATGCGCCCGGCATGATACGTAAAACCCGGCGCTTGCGTGCCGGGTTTTGCGATATCGATCAACTGCTTCAGCTTTGAAGGACGTTTAGTCCACCGCACCCGGCACTTCGCACATCTCACGTTCACCGACGATAATGGAACGCTTACCGACGTGGTTGGCAGGTCCGACGATGCCTTCCTGTTCCATGCGCTCAACCAGGGATGCCGCACGATTGTAGCCGATGGACAGGCGACGCTGGATATATGACGTCGAGCATTTCTTGTCGCGCAGGACGACTTTCACAGCTTTTTCGTAAAGGTCCGCCGTGTCGTCTTCACCCATGGCCGATTTGTCGAAAACGGCGCTATCTTCTTCCACGCCCTCGTCCGCCTCGTCTGCATCCTCGGTAACGGTGCCCAGATATTCCGGACGTCCCTGTGTTTTCAGATGCGCTACAACCTTTTCGACCTCTTCATCCGACACGAATGGACCGTGCACACGAGAGATGCGCCCGCCGCCGACCATGTGCAGCATATCGCCCTGCCCCAGCAGATGCTCGGCACCCTGTTCGCCGAGAATGGTACGGCTGTCGATTTTGGACGTGACCTGGAAGGAGATGCGCGTCGGGAAATTGGCCTTGATGGTACCGGTGATGACATCGACCGAAGGCCGTTGTGTCGCCATGATGAGGTGGATACCGGCGGCACGGGCCATCTGCGCCAGACGCTGAATAGCACCTTCGATTTCCTTACCCGCCACCATCATCAGGTCGGCCATTTCATCGACGATAACGACGATGTACGGCATCGCCGTCAGGTCCATTTCCTCCTGCTCGTAGACTGCCTCACCCGTGGCGCGATCAAAACCGGTCTGAACGTTGCACATCACGGTTTCACCCTTGGCGCGAGCAGAGGCAGCACGGGCATTATAGCCATCGATATTGCGAACACCCAGACGCGACATCTTGCGATATCGATCTTCCATTTCGCGCACGGCCCACTTCAGCGCCATGACGGCCTTCTTGGGGTCTGTCACAACAGGAGTCAGCAGATGCGGAATGCCATCATAGACTGACAGCTCCAGCATTTTGGGATCGACCATGATCAGGCGGCACTCTTCCGGCTTCAACCGGTAGAGCAACGACAGGATCATCGTATTGATCGCAACAGATTTACCGGAACCGGTCGTGCCTGCCACGAGGAGATGCGGCATCTTGGCGAGTTCCGCCACGACGGGCTCTCCACCAATGGTCTTGCCAAGGCAAAGCGCCAGCTTCATCCGTGTTTCGGAATAATCGGGGGATTCGATGAGTTCGCGGAAATACACCGTCTCACGAACCGGGTTCGGCAATTCGATACCGATGACGTTGCGGCCAGGCACCACGGCGACACGAGCAGACAGCGCCGACATGGAGCGGGCGATATCGTCCGACAAGCCGATGACACGCGAAGATTTGACACCGGGGGCGGGCTCGAATTCGTAGAGCGTCACGACGGGACCGGGACGCACATCGATGATCTCGCCCTTGATGCCGAAATCTTCCAGCACGCTTTCCAGAAGGCCAGCACTCTGTTCCAGCGCTTCAGGCGTCATCGTCGTGGTTTGCAAAACCTGCGGCTTTTGCAGCAGATCAATCGGCGGAAACTCGTATTCGCCCTCGCCGAAAACCGGCGCATCCAGAAACATCGGCTGATTGGCGTTGCGAGCAACCGTGCGCATTTCACGGCGCGGCGCGGTCAGCGCGGCAGCTTCGATCACCGGCTGCTCGACAACGGCAGCCATCGGCATTGGCGCTTCAACCGTCGCGACGACCTCAACCTGTTCAACGTCCTGAGTGTCGGGCTGTTGAACGGGACGGACATCGACCTGCCGATAAAGCGCGACAGCTGAGCCTTCCGGCTTGATGAATGCTGGCTTTTCAACGGTTGGACGTGTTTGCTGGATGACCTGCGCTGGAAGAGGAGCGGGCTTGACGACAGCCCGTGCAACCGGTGCTGCGGCAACCCTCTGCGCCTTGATGCGTGCCAGTTCCGCAAGCCGCATGGGCTGGGACGGCGGCAGGATGGTCGTCCCCACATCCAGGCTCATTGCTTCCCAGAACATCTCGTCGGATAGGACTTCTGCAAAGGCAGGAACGTCGAATGACGCAGGGGTCTGCTCGGCCGGAAAACATGCAACGTCAATCTGTTCGGCACTGACTGCGTCCGGTTCGCGCGTCACGTCGGGAGCGATTTCGGTAGGCGCGGACGCTTCCTGCTCCTGACGCAAGGCAAGTTCACGGCGCAGACGATAGGTCAGAGCAAGCGCACCTGTCGCGCCGGGCGGCTGCGGCAGCACGGCTGGCTTGGCGATCCTGCGCTCGACAGGCTCTTGCTT
The DNA here is from genome assembly GCF_001562555.1 of Agrobacterium bohemicum. Taxonomy (NCBI): domain Bacteria; kingdom Pseudomonadati; phylum Pseudomonadota; class Alphaproteobacteria; order Hyphomicrobiales; family Rhizobiaceae; genus Agrobacterium; species Agrobacterium bohemicum. The sequence goes on along the minus strand of NZ_KQ961027.1, from coordinate 231,468 downwards.
CGGTGCGATCTTTTCGACGGCGGCGATCTCCACTGGCTCTGGCGCAGCGGCTACGGGCACGATTTCAGTCTCGGTTCTGCTTTGAGCAGAAGTCGGAGCCTGCTTTCCAGCCACAAGATTTTGCGGCGTGCGTGTAAAACGTACATTTGGCCCAAGCGTAAAGTGGTTTTGCCACAAAGGCATCTCTTCACGACCCTCGATCGCATTGGCTGCGTTCTGGTCGGCATTATGCCCTATAACGGCACGCTGGTCTGCCGTTAACGGCATCAACTCATGGCGGCTATCCTGCGAAGCGCTAGGCTCCGCAATGGACTGCTCCTGTCCTCGCTCATCTATCATGTTGAGGGAATAGTTTGAATTCGATCGAGGAAAACGCATCACAGCCTGTACACTCATCATAAACGGACATTCGGCACAACAAATGAGATAGAAAATAAAGGTTAATCACATGTTGCCAACGCGCCCTTTTGGATGCGTTTTCATCATCTTATTTATGGCTGTGTCTGCATGGACACGCGATAGCCCCGGCTACATTTTTGAGAAAATGTCAATGTTTCCGAACCTTTACAGTCGTTGACAACCGTCCCTAGCTCATTTTGCCAGCAACTATTAACATCTAACAAATATTGACTTTACATCTAACATGTTAATGTCGTATCAGATGGTAGTCAGTTCAGGAGGAGCAGGACATTGACTGGTAAATTCGGCCTTTCGGCAGCACTCACTACCCCCTTTGCGCAGGACGGAAGCATTGATTTCCCGACCATGATCACGCAGGCCAAGCGCTCGTTAGCCGCTGGCTGCAACAGCGTCACTGTGTTTGGAACAACCGGTGAAGGCAGCACCATCGGCAACAGGGAACGCGCGGAAGTGCTGTCGGCATGCCTCGATGCGGGTCTCGATGCAAAGTTTCTGGTTGCGGGTGTGCTGGTCGACTCGGCGCAAGACGCCGCCGATCAGGCAGGAGCCGCGCTTGACGCCGGTGCACGCAACATTCTTCTGGCACCTCCTTCCTATTTCAAGAACGTCACCGATGATGGTCTGTTCGAATGGTTCTCGTCTGTTTTCCAGCAGCTTGGAGACAAGGCGCGCGACATTCTCGTTTACAACATCCCCTCTGTCACCATGGTGGCACTGTCGGTCGAACTGATCGGTCGCCTGCGCCATGCCTTTCCGGGTATCGTCACTGGCGTAAAGGATTCGTCCGGTGACTGGCCCTATACGCAAAGACTGCTGGCCGAACACCGTGACCTCATCATCCTCATCGGCGACGAGCGTCATCTGGCACAAGGTGTTCGCCTTGGGGGGCAGGGTGCGATTTCCGGCTGCGCAAACTTCCTACCGTCTGAAATCCGCGCCATGGCCGTGGACGGCGTGGAAGACAAGCGCATCGAAGACCTGGTCGTCGAGCTTCTGAAATATCCAGTCACACCCGCCGTCAAGGTTCTCGTCTCTCATGTGACCGGCGAAAAGATATGGCATTCCGTTCGTCCACCACTGGTTTCCATTTCCGCTGAAAACCGTACAAAGCTTGTGGCGGCGTTCGAGTCGCTTTTCCGCAGCCAAGCGGCTTAGAAAGAAAATGCATGGATGACACTGGCGAACAGACTACGTTGCGCGAAAGGGCCTATGAGAGCTTTACGCTCCATCTTCTCGCGCGTGATGTTCGCCCTGGTCAGTTTATTTCCCAACGCCGCCTCGTGGAACTGACAGGCTTACCGCTTGGCGCAATCCGCGAAGCTATTCCAAGGCTGGAAGCGGATGGATTGATCAAGACGGTGCCGCAGCGCGGACTTCAAGTGGCGCATATCGACATCAACCTCATCCGCGAAGCATTCCAGTTTCGCATCTTTATGGAAAAGGAGGCCGTGGCTATTTTTACGCGCACAGCTTCCGACGAGACGATTGCCGAGATGATAAAGGACCACCGTGATATTGGAGAGGCAGCCCAGAGCGGTAAAAGTTCACCGGAACTGGATGCGCGCGCCCAAGCGGTTGATTGGGGGATGCACGACGCCTTCATAGACTCGCTGGGTAATTCCATTATCTCGAATGCCTACCGCGTGAACTCGATCAAGATGCGACTGATCAACCAGGAACGCTTTCGCATTGCCGGTCACGTCAAATCCGTAATGGCTGAACATCTGACCATTCTCGAAGCCATCGAGCGGCGGGCACCCGAAGAGGCCTCGGAAAGACTGGTCGCCCACATTCGCAATGCGAGGGACCGGGCTCTGGCAGTTTAGACCATCGGTCGATCCGATGAGGAACGAATTATAAACAATCGGCCGAAGGTGAGGAGATTTTCGGCCAAACAGGAGGAGGAAAACATGACGCATTCACTGCTCAATCCTACACGCCGTGCATTTATGGCCGGAACGGCAGCCATTGCCGGGACTGCCGCGTTCGGCATTCGCCCCGCAGCCGCTGCTGTCGATTGGAAGAAGCACGCTGGCACGACGCTGGAAGTCAACCTCGTCAAAAGCCCGCGCAGCGAAACGCTTCTGAAATACATCAAGGAATTCGAAGAACTGACCGGCATCAAGGTCAATGCCGAGGCAACACCTGAACAGCAGCAGCGCCAGAAGGTCGTTATCGAACTATCCTCCGGAAGGCCAAGCTTCGACGTGGTGCATTTGAGCTACCACGTCCAGAAGCGCCAGTTCGAAAAAGGCAAGTGGCTGGCTGATATCAGCGGCTTCCTCAAGGACCCGACACTGACCGATACTTCGCTTGTCGAAAGCGATTTTGCAGAGGCGGGTATGCAGTTTGCCAAGGATAGCGATGGCGTTCTGCGCTCCCTGCCCTTCTCGGTGGATTACTGGATCCTCTACTGGAACAAGGAATTGTTTGCAGCCAAGGGCCTGAAATATCCACAGACCTTCGAAGAGCTTGTCACCGCAGCAGAAGCGCTGACCGATCCTTCCACCAATACCTATGGTTTCGTGGCACGAGGCCTCAAGAACGCCAACACGCCGGTCTGGACCTCGCTGATGCTGGGTTATGGCGCCGCGCCAATCGTGGACGGCAAAATCGACGCCATGACCAAGGAAGCGGTGGAGGCGGCAACGCTCTACCAGCGCTTGATGACCAAGTCGGCCCCTCCCGGCGTTTCCGGTTTCAACTGGGCGGAAGCGCAATCGGCCTTCCTTCAAGGCAAGATCGGCATGTGGTTCGATGGCGTCGGCTTTGCACCGCCAATCGAAAACCCGGAAAAGTCCCGCGTCGTTGGCAAGGCTGGTTACGGGGTCATGCCGAAGGGTCCGGCGCAACAGGCTGCAGGTACATTCGGTGATGGCCTTGGCGTGGTCGAAGCCTCCACCAAGAAAGAAGCAGCTTACCTCTTCTGCCAATGGGCAATTTCTCACGAAATGGGTGCGCGGCTGCTGCAGGCCGGTGCGGGTGTACCGTTCCGCCAGTCCATTCTGGAAGATGCCAAGGTACGTGAAGGCGTGAAGATGCCTGCCGAGTGGCTGGACGCCGTCGTCGGCTCCGGCAAGGTTTCCAAGCTGGCGCTACCCGTCATCATCCCGGTCACGGAATTCCGCGATATCTACGGCGTCGGCCTGACCAACATGATTGGTGGAGCAGACCCGGCGGCGGAACTCAAGAAAGCGACCGAGCAGTTCGCACCTGTTCTGGCACGTAGCGAGGGATAATGGTGTCCGTCAGCATCGAAAACACAGCAAAGACAACGAAACTCGTCAGAAGGAGCAAGCCCACGCGGCTTGCTCCCAACTACTGGCCTTTCGTTATTCCCGCACTCGTCGTCATCGCAGCTGTCATCGTTTTTCCGTGGGTGTTCACCCTGTGGATGAGCGCGCAACGCTGGACGCTGGGGCAGGAACAGAGCTTCATTGGTTTCGACAACTACATCCGTCTGGCAAGCGATGCGCGGTTCTGGGAGTCGCTCTGGCACACGCTGGTCTACACGACGCTATCGGTTGTCGCACCCTTGTTTCTTGGCACGCTGGCGGCATTGCTTTTCGATGCGCAATTTCCGCTGCGCGGCTTTCTGCGCGGCGTTTTCGTCATGCCGATGATGGCAACCCCGGTTGCCATCGCGCTGGTCTGGACCATGATGTTTCACCCGCAGCTCGGCGTGCTGAACTATCTCCTGTCCCTTATCGGCATCGGCCCGCTGGAATGGATCTACAACCAGTCTACCGTCATTCCCTCGCTGGTGCTGGTGGAAACATGGCAGTGGACACCGCTGGTCATGCTCATCGTTCTCGGTGGTCTCGCCGCCGTGCCGCGCGAGCCATACGAAAGTGCTGAAATCGACGGCGCAAACGCATGGCAGAAGTTCCGCTATCTCACCATGCCGATGATTGCGCCATTCCTGATGATAGCCGTCATCATCCGCTCCATAGATGCCGTCAAAAGCTTCGACATCATCTATGCGATGACGCAGGGCGGTCCCGGTACGGCGTCTGAGACGATCAACATCTATCTCTACAACACCGCCTTTGCCTATTACGACATCGGTTACGGCTCGGCCATGGCCGTCGTCTTCTTCATCGTCATCGTCGCGCTGTCCTTCGTACTCTTGATGGTACGTGCCCGCACCCAATGGAACGAGATGGAGGATCGCTGATGAAACGCAAGACACTCGACAAGATCGGCCTGTTCTTCGTGGCACTGGTCATGATCTCGCCCGTCATCCTGTTCTTTCTCTGGATGATCTCGCTGTCGCTAAAATATGAGATCGACAACGGTGCATATCCGCCCATCCTCATTCCAGAACGCTTTGCGTGGTCGAACTACATAAAGGTATTCGAGGAAAACAACTTCTTCCTCTATTTCTGGAATTCCGTACTCGTTACGGGAGCGGCAACCTTTCTCGCACTCGTCATCGGCGTTCCCGCAGGTTACGGCATTGCACGTCTGAAGGCAGAAAAGGCGGCCATCGTCATCATGATTGCGCGCATGACGCCCGGCCTCTCCTTCCTCATTCCGTTGTTTCTCCTGTTCCAATGGCTGAACCTGCTCGGCACGCTGTGGCCGCAGATCATCATCCATCTTGTCGTCACCGTGCCCATCGTGGTCTGGATCATGATCGGCTATTTCGAAACGACGCCGAAGGAACTGGAAGAGGCAGCAAGCATGGACGGCGCGTCCTCATGGCAAGTCTTCCGGCTTGTGGCACTGCCCATCGCCAAACCCGGCATCGTCGTATCCTTCATTCTCGCCGTCATTTTCTCATGGAACAACTTCGTCTTCGGCATCGTGCTGGCCAGCCGCGAAACGCGCACACTACCGGTCGCGGTCTATAACATGCTGTCTTTCGAGCAGGTCAGTTGGGGTCCGCTTGCGGCCGCTGCCCTCATCGTCACGCTGCCAGTGCTGTTACTGACGATGTTTGCGCAGAAACAGATTGTTGCCGGCCTTACCGCGGGCGCCGTCAAGGGCGGCTAACTCATCAAATTCATTACGGGATCAAAATCATGGCACCGGTCAATATTCAAAATGTTCAAAAGCGTTTCGGCTCAGTCAACGTCATCCACGGCATCGATATCGACATCGGCGATGGTGAGTTCGTGGTCCTTGTCGGCCCTTCTGGCTGCGGCAAGTCCACCTTGCTGCGCATGATTGCAGGCCTGGAAGAAGTCAGCGACGGAGAAATCCATATTGGCTCGCGTGAGGTCAGCAACCTGCCCGCCCGCGACCGGGATATCGCGATGGTGTTTCAGAACTACGCGCTTTATCCACATATGACGGTCAAAGAAAACATGGGGTTTGCGCTGAAGCTCAAGAAGGTCAGTGCCAACGAAACCGCAGAAAAGGTCAACAAGGCGGCGGCTATTCTCGGGCTCGACAAGCTACTGGATCGTTTCCCGCGCCAGCTCTCTGGCGGGCAACGCCAGCGTGTTGCCATGGGCCGCGCTCTTGTGCGTGATCCGCAAGTCTTCCTGTTCGATGAACCGCTGTCCAACCTCGATGCCAAGCTGCGTGTGCAGATGCGCGGCGAGATCAAGGCCCTGCACCAGCGCATCGGCACGACGACGATCTACGTTACGCATGACCAAGTGGAAGCCATGACCATGGCCGACAAGATCGTTGTGCTGCATGACGGCGTCATTGAGCAGATCGGCGCACCGCTTGAGCTTTACGACCGACCAGCCAACCTTTTTGTTGCCGGATTCATCGGCTCACCCGCGATGAATTTCATTCGCGGACACATCGAGGAAGGCGTTTTTCGTACGAGCAAGGGTCTCACACTGCCCTTGCCTGCAACGGCAAACCCTGCGGACCTTGGCGGGCGCGATCTCATTTACGGTATCAGGCCCGAACATATCCGCGTTGCCGAAAACGGGATTACGGGGCGCGTCGAACTGGTGGAAGGCACCGGCTCGGAAATCTATACGAAGCTGAACTGCATGGGCGAAGACGTCGCGTGCCTGTTCCGCGAGCGGCTGGATATCCGGTTCGGTGACACCGTCAGCGTTGCCATCGATCCCGCCTCCGTGCATCTGTTCGACCGGGAAACAGGCAAGCGAATCTGATCGCCCATGGATGACAACGCAAAACATCGCAAGCATGTGCTTTGCGTGGGTGCTGCTGTACTGGATACGCTGTTTCGGGTCCACGACATGCCCACCGGCCAGGGCAAGGTGTTGCCCTACGAGATGGTGCAGGTTGCCGAAGGTATGGCGTCGAGCGCAGCCTATGCCGTTCACCGCATGGGTGGTCGCGCCAGCCTCTGGGGAGCGGTCGGTGATGATGAAACAGGAAGCCGCATCCTTCGCGACCTTTCGGAAAGCGGCATCGACACATCCGGAATGACCATCGCGACGGGCGCACGCTCCGCCCTTTCGACCATCATTATCGATGACAGCGGCGAGCGATTGATCGTTCCCTTTTACGATCACAAACTGCATGAAACCAAACGTTCCTGCACGGCCGAAGACCTGTCGCCGTTCGATGCCGTACTGGTCGATGTCCGCTGGCCGGACTTGGCACTCGATGTGTTGACACTTGCCCGTTCTCTCGGCAAACCGGCTATTCTCGATGGCGATGTGGCGCCTGTGGAAACCTTGGAGCGCCTGGCGCCTGCTGCAACTCACATCATCTTTTCAGAACCCGCAGCCGAACGTCTGACCGGCACAGCCGACGTGCCCACCATGTTGCCGATCCTACATGCCCGATACCCCCAGACCTTCATCGCCGTAACAGCAGGACCTGCTGGCTGCTACTGGACAGAGCCGGGAAGTCCCGACGTTTACTTCCAATCCACATTAAAAGTGGTGGCGGTCGATACGCTGGCGGCGGGAGACGTATTTCATGGCACCTTCGCTCTTGCCATAGCCGAAGGGATGGCAAGCCGCACAGCAATCCAACTTTCCTCGGTCGCAGCCGCACTAAAATGTCAGGTCTTTGGTGGCCGCACAGGTACGCCGACACGTGCGGAAGCTGAAGCAGCGCTGAGTTTTTAAAAAAGTGGCGTCTACGAGAGGATTCGAACCTCCGACCCCAGGATTCATACCACTTCGGCTTTAACCGCCGCCCCATGAGGCGTTCGTGGTCTGGACTGTCCCTTCACCATGGACCTTGCGGCCTGTAGGTGCTGCCCTACCAGTCTCTACACCTTCACCCGGTTTCCCAGGAGCTTGGCTCGGGATTGGCATGCTGAAAGTTCAGCAAAGCGTTCCCCGAATTTGAGCAGATCGATCACGGAGTTTCCAACCGTAACCCCCAATTTAAAACCAGGAATCCTGTGCTCTATCCTACTGAGCTACGTAGACATTTCACTCGACTGCAAACAGCATTCTCCTAGCTGATATCATATTTGACATCAACCTCCTTCAATGCGTTTCCTGTTGAGGGGCCGCAAATGGGGGGGCTTCGGACTGACAGACGCTTTCAGTAGCATGCTCGTGTACCGCACGTCGCAATCCATATTTGCACAACAAGGCGGGGAAACGTTGCAACTGTGCAATTCAGCAACAGGCCTCTCGATAAAAATAATCAATCATTGCACGATCTTTTTTGGGACTAGCATCAGCGATCCGAGTTTTATAAACATGATAATTATTATCATGTTATCGGCGACCCATTCTCTGTCATATTTTGGGTCTTCCGAAAACTTTTGGAAACAGTTCATTTATGAGCAAGGCGTTGTTGCAGCTTTTAGAGACGGAGGAAGAGAACCGGCTGATGCGGTTTTTCCGTTACCGCCTTCAAGATCGTGAAGACGCAGCAGATGCAATGCAGGAGACGGCTTTGCGAGCGCTGGAAGTGTCCCAGGCGACCCTGATAGAAAACCCTCGCGCTTACCTCTACCAAATCGCGAAATCCGTTGCGCGCCTGACAATCATCCGACAATCGCGGGAGCGTCCTCTTCTCGTTTCCCTGGAAGACGGAGTGGGTGTTGCATGCGATAGACCTGACCAAGAACAGATCGTTACGGGACGCCAGCATCTTGCTGCGATGGCTGGTGAAATTGGACGTCTCCCAAAACGCTGCCAGCAGGTTTTCGTGCTCAGTCGCATTCATGGACTTCCCAACGGAGAGATCGCAGCCAAGCTCGGCATATCTCGAAACATGGTGGAAAAGCATATCATCAAAGCTTTGATTCACTGCCGCCAGGCCCGAGCTAAAATAAATAGCTGACCGAACATCAGGCCCTCGTATCTTTTTCACTCATTATATAAGGATGCACACCCCGACCCGAAATTGAGAGCGGCGATCTTCCCATGCGAAAAAACCCAGGCGACCTGATGGACGATGGTCTTGCTGAAGACGCCGCGCTTTGGGTTGCCCGCATGCAGTCTGCCGATGCTACCGAGGCAGATCATAACGCGTTTCGAGGCTGGCTCGCCTCAAATCCTGCCCACCAAGGCGCTTATGATGACATGAAGTCTGTTTGGGGGGATATGCGCGATGTCCCGTTTGCCCTTCCGGCAGATCGTCACCGGTCACGCTCCAGCAGAGCTGTCATAGCCACAGTTAGCCTTATCTGTCTTTTTTCCGTAGCGGCGTTCCTGTCTCGAGAAACGGGTATGATCGACCGACTGCAAGCCGACCACTATACCTCGATCGGCGAAACACGCGTAATAACCCTTGAGGACGGCACCGTCGTCAGCCTGAATTCCGATGCCGCTGTCCAGACACTTTATTCTGAGAAAGAACGACGCGTCGTACTTTTGAGAGGTGAAGCGTTTTTCGATGTAGCGAAGAATCCACACCGCCCCTTCATCGTGGAGAATAACGGTCTGAGGGCCAAAGCACTCGGGACGCATTACGCCGTGCGTGCTGCGCACGCGGCGCTGCCACAAGAGGTACAGGTCGAAGAAGGTCAGGTGGAGGTGGAAACCCCGACTGGCGTTACACTGCTTGGGACTGGAGATGTTGCAACGCTGGACAGCGACGGAAAAATAACCCGGTCGCGACAAGACGTGGCGAGCAATACGGCGTGGCGTGAGGGAAAACTTGTCTTTTCCGGGCAGTCGCTACAGGAGGTGCTGAGGATACTCGCACAATATCGCCATGGTCGGATCGTCATCCTTGATGACGCGGCGGCACGTCTGAGTGTTTCCGGCATTTTCGATCTCAAAGACACGGATCAGGCGCTTCACATTCTTGAAAGCAACCTACCCCTCGCCGTGACAAGACTATCGAGCATGATGGTGCTTGTGCGCTCCAGATAATTTTTTCACCATCCACATCAGGATGTCAGGTCACTTTTCACTCTAGGTCAACAGAAAGCATTGCGCGGTCGCGCAGTGAATTGCTGATCAGGCATGGAAGGGGACTAATATGACTTTGGCGAAGCGGGTACACAAACAGCTGTGGCTGACGACAACGGCGATAATTGGATTGTCTTTTGCAACTGTCGTCGGGACTGTTGACGCCCGGGCACAAAGCTCCACTGCTGCTACCCCTTTGTCGGTTCCCGCCGGACCGCTGGAAAGCGCAATCCTTACGCTTGGCCGTCAGGCCAACCTGCGCATGCTCTACCCATCCGCGATCACGAAGGGCAAGATGACGGCAGGGGTTCGTGGACCGCTCAGCGTGTCTGCAGCAGTCAGCCAGTTGCTCGCAGGTTCGGGTCTGAACTTCACGATCACCGGCTCCAACGTCCGCATTTTCGACCCCTCCGCTAGCACACAGCAGGCAGCAGTAAGCAATGATGGTTCAACGGTTCTGGAAACGATCGTCGTTCAAGGCACCGGCACCGGCGGCGTGACCGGTATCATCGAAACAAGCGGCTATGTTGCCAAATCCGGACGAACCGCAACGAAGACGGACACACCTGTCGCCGAGACGGCGCAGTCTGTGTCGGTCGTCAGCCGGAAGCAGTTGGATGACAGGCAACCTCAGAACCTGAAAGAGGCGATCAATTACACTCCTAGCGTTCGCAGTGGCGAGTATGGCGCCGAGCCGCGCTTTGACGCCTTTAAACTTCGCGGCATCGACCTAACCTACAATGGTGTCTTCCGCGACGGTTTGCGCCAGATCAGCAGTCCAAACGGTCTCTTTCGTCTGGAAACGTATGGAGCGGAAGCACTGACGATCCTGCGTGGTCCGGCAGCGTCAATCTATGGCGCAAGCAGCTCGGGTGGTATTGTGGACGTCATTTCTAAACGACCGACCGAAGAACCGTTGAGGGAAATCGAGCTGCAATACGGGTCGTATGGACGTGTCCAGGCTGCTTTTGATTTGGCTGGACCTGTTACGGATGACGGATCGGTCCTGTATCGACTGACAGGGGTCGGAAGAGATGCGCGCAACGAGGTCGAAGCGATCAAGGATGACCGCGTGATGATCGCACCGGCGATAACCTGGAAGCCGGACGAAGGCACTAAATTTACCATCCTTGGGGAGTATATGGACTCCACGACCGGCGCGACCTGGGGATATGTCAATGATGCAAACGGGGCGACGCCCGTCTATGGCGGCGACGAACGCTTTAATGATTTCAAGCAAAAGCAATGGCGAATTGGTTATGAGCTTGAACATGAATTGAACGAAAGCGTCACGCTGCATCAAAAGCTGCGTTATTCCGATCTTTCGACAGACCAGAAATATGCGTACCAGGGTTTTCCTGGGGTCGTTTATGAGGACAACAGAGGCCTTGCAACGGATACCTATCTGGAAGGCGAATTCCAAACTGGTGCCGCACAGCACAAGCTGATTGGCGGCATCGACTATAGCTTTATGGAATATCAGTCGCGCCAGGGTAGAGGAGGAACGCAGTTCACTGCGACCTCTATCTACGTTCCGACGGTTACCACCACCACAAATCAAAAGCAGAATTCAATCGGGATCTACGCTCAGGATCAGATTGAAATCGATGCATGGCGCATAGGCCTTGGTCTGCGTCACGACTGGCATGAAAGCGACTATGCGAGCAATGGCGTTGGAGGTTCACGGCGTGATAGCGAAACCACGTGGCGGGCATCGGTGGGCTACGTTACACCTTGGAATTTGATGCCATACATTAGCTACGGCACTTCCTATCTCGCAAACACAGGCGTGATCTTGGATGGTACGACCAGCCAGGCAAATCCAATGCTCGGCGAGCAATATGAAGTCGGTGTGAAGTATGAAGTTCCAGATCAGAACATTCTCATCTCTGCCGCCTATTTCGACATCGATCAGAAAAACGCCTCTCTTTATGACACCTCTTCGGGTACCTCCTTGCTGCGGCAGCTCGATCTCCGCTCACGTGGTTTCGAATTCGAGGTCACCGCTTCGCTTGACAACGGTTTGAGCTTCACTGGCGGTTACTCCTATAACGACGTTGAAATTACCAGGCAGTCTGCAGCGACTGTCGGTAATCAATTAGGTTCAACGCCGTATCATACGGCCTCGCTGTGGGCCGACTACGAGGTGCAGAGCGGCGTGCTTGAAGGGCTTGGCGTGGGAGCTGGCATACGTTACGTGGGCTCAAGCTTTGGCAACGATATTCACACGCCCGTCTACAATAACAAGCCCGGCACCTTCGTCGATGCAGCCTTGCGTTACGATCTCGGCAAACTCAACGACGCAATGGAGGGCGTGAAGTTGCAAGTCAATGCAACGAACCTGCTCAATGAGGTCAATCAGGTTTGCTCAAAAGGCTATTGCCTTTACGACGAGGGTAGAAAAGTTATCGGCAGCATAAAGTATAGCTTCTGATGTTGCAGCATGATCCCGCGCATAAAAGGCCCTCGCCAGCGTCCGTTTTTGCGGCCGTCGGCGGCCTTTATGTCGGGCAAAGCGTTATCGGTGGATTGACCTTTCTCGGCCTCCCGGCAGTCCTGAGAACTGCCGGACTGCCTCTCGATCAGATCGGACTATTGTATCTGATCGTTTTGCCATGGGCTCTGAAGTTTCTCTGGTCACCTTACATAGAGCGTTACAGGTTGCCCCGCTTTGGCAAAAACAGATCACGTATCATTGTCGGCGCTGGCGTCACCATTTGCGCGTCAGGCCTCGTCATTCTGGCGTTCACGGGGCCATCGCCCGTCAGCATGGCTATTGCCATTCTTTTCGTGGTCGCAGTGGTGACGGCAACGGTAGACATCGCGTGCGACGGCTATGCAGTCGAGACGCTGGCGGTGGAACATCACGGCTGGGGAAATGCTGCTCAGGTTGGAGGTTCGTATCTCGGCTCTGCCATCGGCGCGGGCCTGTTTCTTGTTCTTGTCGACTATTACGGGTGGCGAAATGCGACATTGGTCATGGCAGTCCTTGTCATGCTGCTCGCACTTCCCTTCATTTTCGGGCCCGCTGCGAAGGCGCAAGCTCAGACCCATGACCAGACGCCATCCATGCTGCGCGCACTTAAACGACCACAGGTCCAGGCGGGCCTGGTGATTGCGGCGGTCTACGTGGCTGCTCAGAAATGGGGACTGGCAATGCTGGGCCCGTTCCTGATCGACTACGGCTTTGATCTGGCGACTTTGGGAACGTTCAACGGTGCGGGGAGCATGATCGTGGGCTTTGGTGGGGCGCTTTTGGGTGGCTTTCTGGTGCGCCAGTACGGACCTTCGCGCGTGCTTGTTATGTCGATCATCGCCCAAACCGTACTTTTATGTGCCTTCGCCACCTTCAGCCTTCATCGCGACATCGCGCACTGGATTGTGATGATTGTAGCGATCACAAGTTCGTCCGGGATCATGTCGATTGGTTTCGTAGCACTCTATGCGTGTTTCATGGGCTGGTCCGACCCCCGTCAGGCAGGCATAGACTTCACCCTCTTCCAATGCATGGACGGCATCGTCAGCATGGCTGGCGGCATCGGCGCAGGTGCGATAGCCGAACGTTTTGGCTACCACACGTCCTTTCTAATCGCCGCGGCTGTTTCCGCGCTCTCCGCACCGGCGATTGCTCTTCTGCTGAAAAGTCAACTTGCTTCACAGCCCATGGGCCAAAACCCTCATAGGTAGAATTTATCTGCGACCGAATATTCTCGAGCTTAATGAGCGATGGAAATCCGCGCTCGGCGAAAACTGCATTCGCCATTAAACAGAAAACTCTAGGCGCCTGTTATAAAAATAAATAAATTCAATATTTTAATTATACGCCTCACACCCAGAATCAAAAACTTTCTAACCACATGAGCTTAAAAGAGCCTCCTAATATTTTTTCTTATCCCCAAAAAATCACCCTTTTAAATACTTGATTTATTTTCTCATGTTTATAAATCTACAAGAAAATTCTGGAGACACTCATGGAAGATGCAATTTATGATTTTACCGGCGTAGGCCTTGGGCCGTTTAACCTGGGCCTCGCTTGCCTTGCCAAGCCAGTACGTGAATTACGGTCGGTTTTCCTTGATCGTAACCAGGGATTCAATTGGCACCCTGGAATGCTTTTGGAGAACGCGACGCTGCAGACCCCTTTCATGGGTGATCTCGTCACATTGGCAGACCCGACCAGCCCGTTCACCTTCCTGAATTATATAAAAGAACAAGGGAAAATTTATTCGTTTTACACCAGGGAAGATTTCTTCCTGCTGCGCAACGAGTACAATCAGTACTGCCAGTGGGCTGCATCCAAACTCGACAATCTGAAGTTCGGTCACAGCGTCAAAGACGTCAGGCATGATAAGGCCACAGGCCTCTATAGATTGACAGTTGCCGACCGTCTTGGTGAGATAAAAAATATAAAAACCCGCCGACTGGTTGTGGGAACGGGTACTTCCCCTTCCATTCCAGCCTGCTGCAACAAGGTAGCGCCGCATACGACCCACTCCTCGCAGTATTTAAGCGACAAGAAGAGAACTCAGACACGCAAATCCATTGTCATCGTCGGAAGCGGTCAAAGCGCTGCCGAGATTTATTACGACCTTCTGTCGGACATCGACAGCCACGATTACAGCCTCGACTGGGTCACACGGTCGCCAAGATTCTTTCCGCTTGATTTGACGAAGCTCAATCTGGAAATGACCTCCCCCGACTATGCCCGCTACTTCCATAACCTGCCGGATGAAACGCGAGACCGTGTTTTACAGGAGCAGTCGGCATTGTTTAAGGGGATCAATGCGAGCCTTTTGAAAGACATTTACGATCTTCTCTACCGCAAAAGCCTGAAAGGAAATGTCGAGACCAACCTCATTCCCAACAGCGAGTTGATGGAGGTGCATCACTCACCGGCGAGGCAGGAATTTTCGCTGGAATTCAGGCAACGGGAGCAGGACATTACGTTCACACGCCAGGCGGACGCGGTCATTCTCGCAACCGGCTATAACTACAAGGAGCCGGAGTTTCTGAACGGCATTGCGGAGCGTCTGAAGCGAGACGGTAAAGGCAGGCTGGACGTAGGGGCCAACTATACGGTCGATCATAACGCTCGTGAGATCTTTGTTCAAAACCTCGACATTCATACGCATGGTTTCGTTGCGCCTGATCTTGGTATGGCCTGCCTGAGAAATGCGACGATCCTTCGCGAGATCGCCGGCTATGAGGTTTATCCCATCGAGCATGATACCGCGTTCCAGACTTTTGACGTCAGTGCTTTAAATGATCCTAAATCGGCACGCGTGGTGGCGTGATGCTGAGAATTGCTCTTCTGGTGATGACGGCCATCGCGGTCATCAGCGACACGATGCTTTTGCCCTATTACCCGCAGTTGTTTGTGGCGCGCTTTGATATTTCATCATCCTTCACCGTCGGCGCATATCTTGCATCGATCTCTTTGGCCGTCATGCTGGCCTTTCCAGCATGGGTCGCAGTCGCGAAGCGGCATGACACGATTGCAGTTTTGATCTGGACCCAGGTGGCGGCGGCGGGTTTCAGCCTTGCCTGCTACTGGGCGACAGACATTGCCAATTTCTGGATATTTTCAGTTTTGATGGTGTGCTTTAAGGCAAGCTACCTGTTGATGTACCCTTACGTCATCGCCATGCAGCCCATCGAAAAACACGCAGCGACCATCGGCGCGCTGGCCGTTATCGTCCATTTCGGAGGGATCATCGGCGCGGTATCCGGTGGCTATGTCGTGGAATCCTACGGATACGCCCTGCCCTATGTCGCCATGGCCGTAGGCGATATCGTTCAGGCCATCATTTGTGCCGTTTTGCTTAAAACTGCATCTGTAGCACGCGCCCGCCAGTCAAGCATGGACGACGCTCAACAACGCACTGTCGTGACGCAAGAGGACCGGAAACAGTTCGTCTTGCTTCTATTGGTGATGTTCGCCTTCTATTTTGGATTTTACATGTCGATGCCATTCATGACGGTGTGGTGGCAGTCCATTGCAACGGACGCTTTGCCCCACTGGACAGGTGTCGTTTACGCAATCCCTGGCTTCGTGGCCGTCGCAATATTGGCCTATGGCCACTGGCGCGGCGGCACCCGCTATGTCTGGCGGCACAACGAAGCAGGCCTTGCTCTCACAATGCTCGGCCTTGCCATACAGGCTGTGCCGAACGAAGCCTGCATCGTCATTGGTCGTATCATTTACGGAATCGGCCTTTACCAGGTCACCGTCGGTCTTGATGCGCTGTTTTTCGAGCGCGCCCAAAAGGCTCATTATGCTTCAGGATTCAGCCTCATCAACATCGCACGCAACAGCGGTGTCATGCTTGCTGCTTTGGCAAGCGGAATACTGACCCAGCAATTTGGCGAAGGCATCACGTTCCTTGCCGCAGCTTTCTTCGTCCTGGCAACGCTGCTTCTTTACGGCGCCACGCTTCGACAAAATCTGGCGGGTTCAAGCACCCGCACGAAACTCGCCTGACAAGGGGATGACAATGCTCAACAAGAAGATCTCGATCACAACAGAACGACCGGCGGTTTTTGCCCAGCATCACCAGCATGTGGGCGAGCTTAGTCTCAGCTTGCTGGACCCCGAAGAAGACAGCGCAAACCTTCATGACTGGTTCACTCGCGACTATGCGCGGTTCTGGAACATGGCGCATTGTTCAAAAGACGAGATCGCGGCGTTTTACACAAAGCTGAATGCCAGCGGACACGCGGCAAGCTATATGGGCTTTTTCCAGGGCGAGCCGACCTTCATCGTGGAATCGTACGATCCTCGACACGATCAGGTTGGCAAGCACTATGACCTGGAGACCGGCGATTGGGGAATGCATTTCCTCGTCGCGCCACCACGCCAGAAAATTCCCGGTTTCACGCTCAGCATCATCCGTACGATCCTGAGCTTTCACTTCAGCAACCCTCTCATACAGCGCCTGGTCGTTGAGCCGGACATCCGAAATGAGAAGGTTCATGAACTCAATCGAAAAGTCGGCTTCATCAGCGCCAGACCAATAGAGCTGGAAGAAAAAACCGCGCTTTTGTCATTCGTAACGCGCGATGCTTTTTACAACACTCTCGAACAGGACATAAAAGAATGAATATCTCCGCGTTCCAAACCACATCATTTCCACCTGAAAAGGCCTCAGCACATCTCGGCCCGCTGGTGTGGGAAGACGTCAACAGGCACCTCGTGCACAAAGCACTGGCGGAGTTTTCACACGAGCTGATTTTGTCACCTACCCTTGTTTCGACAGAGGGGGCTTGGGGGACATACGAGGTTCGCCCGGAAGAGAACGGCGACACCGTTTACACATTCAAAGCCAGACGACTTGCCTTGGACCATTGGTCCATAGACCCGGCAACAATCGAGAAAAAGAGTGCAGGCAAGCCGACACCTCTCGATGCTCTTTCGCTGATCCTTGAATTTGCAGAGGTATTGGGCATACGCGAAGCCATGCTTCCGACCTATCTGGAGGAGGTCTCCACGACACTTTACGGCGCGTCATACAAGCGGGAGGAGCGCCATATTTCATCACGGCAGCTCGCTTTGGCGGACTATCAGACAATCGAGGCGGGCATGACCGAGGGACACCCCACTTTCATCGCCAATAACGGTCGCATTGGTTTCGACGCTGTCGATTATCGGCTCTATGCTCCAGAAGCCGCCCATCCGGTTCAGATCGTCTGGCTTGCGGTGAGCAAGGAGCGGGCAACGTTCACCTCGATCACGGCGCTAGATTACGACCGCTTGATCAGCTCCGAACTCGATGAAGCCACGTTGCACAGCTTCGAGACGCGGCTGACGCGGCTTGGTCTTGATCCTGATAATTACTGGCTGATGCCAGCCCATCCGTGGCAATGGTTCAACAAACTTGCCATCACCTTTGCAGCAGATGTCGCGCGACGTTACATCGTGTGCCTGGGATATGGCAGTGACAGCTACAACGCCCAGCAATCGATCAGGACATTTTTCAACACCACCGACAACCGCAAGCATTACGTAAAAACCGGTATTTCCGTTTTGAACATGGGCTTCATGCGCGGCCTTTCGCCGAAATACATGCTGACGACCCCCGCCATCAACGAATGGCTCGACGAGCTGATTTCAGCTGACGATTATTTGCGCCAGAACGGTTTCAGCATCCTGCGGGAAGTCGCCGCTATAGGCTACCGCTACCAGTATTATGATCAAGGGCTGAAACTGGATTCAGCCTACAAGAAAATGCTCTCGGCGCTATGGCGAGAAAGCCCCCTGCCGCGCCTGCGTGCAAACGAACGTATCATGACCATGGCGGCCGTGCTTCATAAGGACAAGGACGGCATATCTCTCGTGTCGGAACTGATCGCTGCATCAGGTCTGGATGCGGAAGACTGGGTATCGGCCTATCTGAAAGCCTATCTGGCGCCCCTCATTCATTGCTTCTACCGCTATGATTTGGCCTTCATGCCGCATGGCGAAAATCTGATCTTGGTTCTTGAAGACAATGTGCCTGTCCGGGCCATCATGAAGGATATCGGTGAGGAAATCGGCATTCTGAACGGATCGATAGACGTGCCTGCCGAGATATCTCGGATATCCTACACGCTAGACGAAAAAATGAAGCCAAATTGCATCTTCACCGACGTGTTCGACTGCTTTTTCCGTTATCTGTCCGCAATCCTGCATGAGACGGAGACGTTGCACGAAGATCGTTTCTGGGGCCTCGTCGCAGAGTGCATTCGTACCTATCAAACAGAGCACCCAGAATATGCTGACAAATACCAGCGCTACGACTTCTTCGCGGATCGGTTCGTGCGCAATTGCTTGAACAGGCTGCAACTCAACAACAATCAACAAATGTTGGACCTGCTCAACCCTGAAGATAGCCTGCAATATATCGGAGAGCTGGAAAATCCCTTGGCGCGCTTTCGCTAAGGCATCGCTTTTGATCAGGTGCGGGCCGTGAGGGCTCGCACCATTTATTGCTGACAGCATCCTCCTGCGTGATTGTTTTCGGGCCGATGATTTCGCCCTATTCGCCTGCCAAACTTGATGTGTTGCCGGTCAACAGAGATGCTACGCAGAAACTTCTGCGAGCATTTCCTCTTTGAATATCCAGCCGGTTATGCCATCGAGATCCAGAGATTCACAATCCAGATGTGGCAAAGCTTTTCCAATGAACAATGACGACCTAGATGGCTTCCTTTCTCGCGCACACGAGTTCGGTGCCGCTCAGCTTTTCGCCCTGCCTGACGCATCCATCGTCGATCTCGCGACAGGCTATATTCCGCTACTCGTCAATTTCACATTCGAGGATAGGGCGGTTAAGGTGCTGCCCAAACTGACCGCTCCGGCGGAGCTTGAACCCGCCATCTACTTCTCTGCGCTAGAAATGGTGCGTGATCATCCGGCAGTCGTTCTCACTGGAGAGACTGGAAGCGGTAAGACTACCTTTGCAAAGCATCTGGCTTATTCGTTGGCACAAGGCGCCTCTGCGCTGGCGCCACGTCCGGTTCCACGCAACGATCTCGGCGCGGTGCATGATGAGCATTGGACGCTGGACGGTATGCTGCCGCTTTATATTTTTGTCGAGCCTTCAAAAACGTTCGATGAGTTGCTTGCGTCTTCAACTGCTGCTTCCGTCTCTTCGGACAAGAAATTTTTGCTGATCCTCGATGGCATCGAGGTGGCGGGTGACGCTGGGGGTCGATTGCTGACCGATGCGCTGGCGTTCCAGAGCACCCGTCCCGGTACAAAGCTGCTCGTACTTGGAGAAATCTCTGTCGTCAAAAACTGGTCACTTCCGGCGGACTGTGTACGCTATGATCTGTTGCCGCTGTTGAAAATTCAACGCCGGGAAGCAGCATCGAGACTGGCTGGCCTCGACCTTGAAACGTCGGGCATCGCCCTTGGCAATGCCGCCGCCCACCCGGCGCAATTCATCATGGCCATGCATGGCGGCGATGCTGGTAACAGCGCAGAGGCCATCACTGACAGCTGGCTCGCAAAAGTTGCTGGCGATGCCCAGACGAGCGAACTGTTTTGCGGATTGGCGTTCGATGCGCTGACCGCCGAGGTTGATGACCCCACCATCATCCCCATCACGCGTGTGCGCCAATTGCTCGCTTCGGTCCATCTGGTTACCCAGCCAGTCAACGTCGCAGTCGAAAACTATCGCAAGAAGCCAGCCCTTTGGGCACCCGTCATGACCAGCCTTGCCGCGCGTCTATCCGGCACAGATGCCGCCAGCGCCTTGATCGAAGCACTGATCAAGGGCAGCGGTGACGAGGTTCTGAGGGGCGCGCTGCTGGCGGCGGATATTGTGGACGAAGCAGGATCATTGCGCGATCGCATCGCAGGACATTTACTCACCATCGTCAACGAGGGCGCTCTTTCCCCACCGGAGCGTGACGTTGCAGGCAGCACGCTGTCACGCTGGAGATCCTCTGGCGCTTCATCTTAGGGTCTGATAACCGTTCCAATTCTGCGACGCCTCATAACGTCACCGTAGCAGCCGACCTGAGAAGCCAGATCGGCGTCCGCTGCAAGGCATTCATCAGTAAGGTGCAATGCCACCGGGTGCCATAGCAACAGACTGTGATGCGGGCGTACCGGACATGACGACGATCGGTGTTCCATCTGGAACGCGGCTATAGAGGTCGACAATGTCCTGGTTCATCAGTCGGACGCAGCCCGAAGACACCGACTTCCCAATCGTCCACCACTCAGGCGAGCCGTGCAGGCGATAGATCGTATCCTGCCCATCCTTGAAGATGTAGAGGGCGCGGGCGCCAAGCGGATTTTTAAGGCTTGGCTCCATGCCACCGTTTGCGGCGCTGTAAGGCTGCAATTCCGGTTGACGGGCAATCATTTCATCCGGCGGCGTCCAGCGCGGCCACTGGCGTTTATATTGGATGACGCCCCTGCCCGCCCACTCGAACCCGGCGCGACCGAGGCCCACGCCATAACGCATGGCCTGATTACCCTCATAGGTCAGATAAAGGAAGTGATTGGCCGTATCGACCACAATCGTGCCCGGGCGTTCGCCGGTCGGATTATCGACCATCTGCCGGTAAAACCGCGGATCGATTTTTTCATAGGGTATAGCAGGCAGCGGGAATTGCTCATCCAGCTTCGGCCCGTAAATTTCAGCGTAGAAGGGATCTGCGACAGGTCGTGCCGTCTGCGCGACCTCGCGGGGCGTCGTCGTGCATCCGGCAAGCGCGGTTACGGCAAGGCCTCCCGTACCTAAAAGGAAAGACCTGCGGGTGGTGTCATACATTTTCAATCGATGTCCTTAAGATTATCTCGCACCCGCAAACGGGTCTGCCAAGGCCGCATCAGGGCGGCTGATGGGGTATTTCGTGCCGGAAACTTTTTCCGCCATGCTTTTCGCACCATTGTTTTTCAAAATGGCGCGGAAGCTCGGATGCATTCCTCCGTCGACATAGGAGTTCAGGGCGCTGGACGTTCCCTGGTTCAACGCAACGGCCAGTTTCTGCTGTTCGGCGTCAAGCTTCGCGGCAACTGCCGGTTCTGGCTGATTTATGATCTGGGGGCAGCTAGCAAGCGGGTCGGATGGCTCCCCACCTACAAACTCGCTGTTGAAGACATAGCGGCGGCCACAAACGGACACTTTCGGCTGGCGTCTGGTTAATTCGAAGGTGTCGGACCCTTCCTTCAATGTCTTCCAGAACGGAAAGTTGGCATCGTCCTTATATGCCGCCATATTCCGCGCCGTCATGCGGAATGGATAGGCCTGGACCTGAAACTGGTTCTGCCCGCCCTTCAGGGCTCTGTCGACAATCGCGTAGATTTCGCCGACTTGCTGATCCGTCATCGCGTAGCAGCCGGATGAAGAGCATGCGCCGTGTACCATCAATGCTTCACCGGTGTAGCCGAGTGCAGATTCCAGACGGTTCGGGTAACCGAGATTGAACGACACGAAATATTGCGAATTCGGATTCAGCATGCCGGAAGAGACATGATAGAAACCCTCTGGCGCTTGTCGATCTCCGCTCTTGGTCTTGGGACCAAGTTTCCCTGACCACCGGCACATTGGGTAGGTTTTGAACAGCGCATATCCACCCGTTTTATCGACCTTCCAGACTTCGAGTTCGCTCTCTTGCTTGAAGATGCGGACAAGAACGGGGCTTTCCGGCTTCATGCCTTTTGCAGACATGGATGCAGCAACTTTCGAGGATAGCTTCGGCGGTGCCTTGCTGGCGCTGTCGAGTCCCATTGATGTACAGGCAGCCAGCGCGCTGCACAGCACAGCGACTGCTGTGGCTTTCACCAACAGATCGATTAGGCTCCGTAGCCTCGCAGGTACGAACCTCGAAAGTCTTGAATCAGTCATTAAAACGCCTTGCCCGCCTCTTTAAGCGAAACCGTACATAGAGAAGTTGGCCGCATGACGGCAACCAACAATCAGGACAAAGAGTCGTGAATTTACGTTACAAGTTCGTTAATCATACGAACACAACATGGTGAAATCACACGAGAAGCCCCTGCCCGCCATCGATCCACACCGGCGTACCGGTGATGTGCCGGGACTTGGTACCTGCAAGAAATACGATGAGATCAGCGACATCTTCGCTGGTACCGGCCTCACCTTTCGATATCGGAATATTACCCTGCGGCCACTCCGCCGGAATAGCTGTTTCTTCCTTCGAGCGGATATGGGTATTGTCATTGATCTCCGTGTCGATCGCACCAGGACAGACAGCGTTTACGCGAATACCATGCCGGGCAAGCTCAAGGGCGAGCTGCTGCGCCATGGCCAGTTGTCCGGCCTTAGTGACGGAGTAGGCGGTGGCGCCCGGCGATGTGAACGTTCGTGTCCCATTGATGGAAGAGACGATGACGATCGAACCGCCATCCGATTTCATATGCGGCACGGCATTGTGTATGGTCAGATAGGTGCCGCGCAGATTGACACTCATCGTCTGGTCCCACTCGGCAGGCGTCAGGTCTTCGATGGGTGCCCATACTCCGTTGATGCCTGCATTGGCGACCACGACGTCAAGGCGACCAAACCGCTCGATAAGCTCAGACATCGCCGCAGCCATCTGTTTTTCAACAGAGACGTCAGCCAATAACGCGATTGCTTGGCGCCCGTCGTTCTGAATCTGATCCACAACAGCATCCAGTTCGTCTTTCGTGCGCCCCAGTAGTCCGACCGAATAACCATCCTTTGCCAGAGCAAGCGCAGCGGCGCGTCCTATTCCAGATCCTGCTCCTGTTACCAACGCAACTTTTGAAGCCGCCATGCCTGTCTCCTTAAACCAGATTTCTGTAAGCTATCCTTGGGGACAACCACACACAAACCGCGTTGTTCCAGCCAAAACCGGATCAAATGAGCATCATCCCGCAAGAATTCTATTCAAGAGACGCCGTCATTGTTGCAGGAGAGCTGATTGGCTGTGAGCTTCACATCCACGATACAGCCGGCATCATTGTCGAAACGGAAGCGTATCGTCCTGATGATCCTGCCTCTCACAGCTTCAGTGGACCTACGCTGCGAAACCGGACGATGTTCGGCTCGCCCGGTCACCTCTATGTCTACCGATCCTATGGGCTGCATTGGTGTGCCAACATCGTGTGCACGCCGGGTTCCGCGGTGCTGATCCGCGCTTTGCAGCCAACTGTCGGCATCGAACTGATGAAATTACGCCGAGGCATGACAGACATTGCCAACTTATGCTCCGGCCCGGGAAAACTTGCTCAGGCACTCGACATCAACAGAGAGATGGACGGCGCACCTCTCACATTCGGACCGTTCTTCGTCACCCATGGTCACTCGACGGCAGTTACCATTGTTGGTCCGCGCATCGGCATATCGAAGGCGATCGACCAACCGTGGCGCTTCGGACTCTACAAATCCCCGTTTCTCAGCCGAAAATTCAAAACATAGGTGGTCAGCGGGTCTGACCGCATGCAATAAATACCGCTAGTGCAACGGGCAGTTTCGACCCGGTGTAAAATGATAATGGGAACGAAGGAACCAGCATGACCATCATACCAAACTCGATGGAAGGCCGCGACATCGCCTATCAAATGCACCCAAACGTCAATCTCCGCAAATATGAGAAGACCGGCGGTGTTGTGATCGAATCGGGCGACGGCATCTATGTGTTCGACAATAACGGAAAGCGTTATATCGAAGGTCTTGCAGGTCTCTGGTCTGTCGCCGTTGGCTTTGGTGAAAAGCGGCTGGTGGAAGTGGCGAGAGCGCAGATGGAGAAGCTGCCCTATTACCATACATTCGCCTACAAGACGCATGGTCCGTCAATCGAACTTGCCGAAATGCTGATCCAGATGGCACCCGTGCCCATGTCGAAAGTGCATTTCACTTCGTCGGGCTCGGAAGCCAACGACCTTGCCTGCAAGATGGTCTGGTATCGCTCCAATGCACTTGGCAACAAAGACAAGAAAAAGGTTATCGGCCGCATCAAGGGCTATCATGGTGTGACCATCGCCGCGGGCTCGATCACCGGACTGCCGCGCAATCATGAAAGCTTCGATCTGCCGTTGGACCGGATGGTCCACACATCCTGCCCGTCCTATGTGCATTTCGGCCAAGAAAATGAGAGCGAAGCCGATTTCACGACACGTATGCTCACCGACCTCGAGGATTTGATCATCAGGGAAGGTCCTGAAACCGTGGCCGCATTCTGGGGAGAACCTGTCATGGGAGCGGGCGGCGTGTTGATGCCGCCAGAGGGTTATTGGGAGGGCGTGCAAAAAATCCTGCGGAAATACGATATTCTTCTGGTGGTCGATGAAGTCATCTGCGGCTTTGGTCGCACCGGGAACATGTTCGCTTGCCAGACATATGGTATCGAGCCCGACGTTCTGATCCTATCCAAGCAGATTTCGTCTTCCTATATGCCGCTTTCCGCGATCCTGATGAACGACCGGTTCTATCAGCCGATTGCAGATGAATCCGATCGGATCGGCGTGTTCGGTCACGGCTTCACAGCATCCGGCCACCCCGTCGCGACTGCCGTTGGCCTTGAAAATCTGAAGATCATCCAGGAGCGTGATCTGGTCGGTAATGCGGCAAGATTGGAAGAACAGTTCCTGTCGCGCCTCGCCGAACTGGCGAAACATCCCGTTGCCCATTCGTCGCGTGGTGTCGGTCTGCTGGGTGCCTTGGAGATCAAGCCTTTTGACGATGCAAAGGCGGGTGATGCGGCCTTGACCGTGACCGCGGCGTTGGAAAAAGAAGGTGTGATTGCCCGTGCGGTTGGCGAAGCCATCTGCTTTTGCCCGCCATTGATCATCACCTCAGAACAGATTGATGACATGTTCGATGCTCTCGAACGTGCGCTCGACGCGGTGGCCGCTGCCAGAGCCTGAATTCAGAGCTTTTTGCTTCCATTAAAATGTAAAGGGCGGCAGTCTTGCGATTGCCACCCTTCAAGTTGAATATCCAATAATTCGTTATGCGGTATTGAGCACATCATCCAGTGCGCTCAGCAACATATCTGCATGTTCACGCGCGAAAACGAGCGGAGGACGGATTTTCAGGATGTTGGCATTGGGGCCGGAGGCGCTGATGAGGATGCGCCGTTCACGCAAGCCATTGACGATCCGGGTCGTCAGGGCAGCGTCCGGGCGCTTCGTTGCTGTGTCACTAACAATCTCGACACCGATGAACAGGCCGGAGCCGCGCACATCTCCGATTGCAGTGTGCGACAGGCTCATCAAACCATCCATCAAGTAGCGTCCGACATCCAGTGCGTTATGTTGCAGGCCATCAATGCGAATGGCATCAAGCACGGCTTTGCCAGCAGCGGCAGCGACAGGGTTGCCGCCGAACGTATTGAAATAGCGTGCACGCGGCCCGAATTCCGCGATGATCTCCGGCCGCAGCACAATTCCCGCCATTGGGTATCCGTTGCCCATAGGCTTGCCGATGGTCACCATATCAGGGGAAACCCCGTGCCGCTCGAAACCCCACATGGTTTCACCCGTGCGGCCAAAACCAGGCTGCACTTCATCGGCCACGAAGAGGCCACCCGCCTCATGAATCGCATCCACAGCTGGCTTCAAAAAACCCTTCGGTCCGGCGAAAATGCCATCGCTCGAGAAGATCGTGTCGGTGACCAGCATGGCTGGCTTGATGCCGTGACGCTTAAGATCGGCGATTGCAGCGCAGACATCCCGGCCAAATTTCTCCATCACCTCCTCAGGCGAATTGCGATAGGCGTCTGGCGACGGCACTGTTCGCACGTGGGGGCCAAGCGTAACGGACTCACCAAGCGATGGAGAGAATTCTGCAACCGCACTGGTCAGGCCGTGATAGGCAAGCTCGGTTGCGATGATGCCAGTACCGCCTGTTACAAACCGGGCAATGCGGACCGCAAGGTCGTTTGCCTCGCTTCCGGTACAGGTGAACATCGCCTGGCTGAGTGTGTCAGGAAATGTTTCCGTCAGCGTTTCGGCGTAATCCACAATTCCTTCATGCAGATAGCGGGTATGGGTATTGAGGATCGCCGTCTGCTTGGTGATTGCCTCCACCACACGCGGGTGGCAATGGCCCAGTGACGCAACGTTGTTATAGGCGTCTAGATATTTTTCGCCTGCGACATCGTACAGGAAAACACCCTCGCCGCGCACCAGATGCAGTGGCTTTTCGTAAAAGAGACGGTAAGCGGGACCGAGTACCTTCTCACGACGCGCGATCAGCGCTCGCTCGCTGTCGTCCAGCCGGTCAAAGTCTTCGCGCGAAAAAGCATTTACCATCGACATGATTTCAGGCCTTCGAAAGGTTGGGCGCGAGCGTCTTCAGCCCTGCCGGTGTGAGATCTGATATGTTGAGAAGCCCCTGCCAAACGGAGGCGTGGTTGCGCATGATGTAGTCGGCGTTCTCTGGAAACAACGCTGAACGCCATTCCCCTATGATGATGGACATCGCCAGCCGCGATCGCGTCAATACCGGCAGAAGCTCCATTTCCACTGGCTCAAGAGTGCGCGCCGACAGGAACCCTTGCAAAAAGGCTCCTGTCCGCGCAGCCCAATTTTCCGTTGCCAGATGGTAGGACAATGCGACCGCGAGATCGTTGACCAAGGGCGCGTACACCATGTCCCCGAAGTCGATGATCCCAACCACCTCATTCGGCTTGGCCGGGTCAAGAAGAATATTGTGCGGGTTGAAGTCGTTATGAATGATCTGGCGCCGACTGAGCTCCGAAATGGTAGGTGCGGCGCGCTCGAACTCGGAGAGCACAGCCTCCACATGCGCACGACGCTGCGGCGCGACGTGATCCGTGACAGTCGCCAGATCAAGGGTGTGGGAAATATCCCACATCAGCTTTCCGGCTGGCGGACGGCTTTGGCAGCTCTCAAGACCAAGCCCGAGTTGCGCCAATGCCCGGCCGACATTGCGGCTTTGTTCTTCGCTGGCCTGTGTCCGATATTGCAGTTCACCGCGTAAAAAAGTCAGCAGCCGGATGATGCGTGGGCCGTCCGGTGTGGAAAGCATGTGGCTCGCCTCACCCTTGTTTGTCGGAACCAGCCTCGGCACCGGAACCGAGGGAGCGGCTGACGCCAGATGCATCAGCACCTCGTCCTGAAAGTCGAGCGCTGCCGGGTTTTCTACGGGATTGGCGATTTTGAGAACGAATTCGGTACCGTCATCGCGCGTGAACAGAAATGTCTCGTCGCGCTCGCTGGAGAGACGCTTTGCAGCACCTGCGACCCCGTAAATATCCGCGACCGCAGCCGCAGCATCGGCCAGCGAGGTCTGCTCCCATGTCGCCGACATGAAATCCTCTGTCTCGATGGCGGTCGATATCTTCGTCATCTGTACTCCATCGATCATCATGCCACTCGCCCCGGCAGCGCTAGCCTTCTAAACAACTTGTGCCGCCCTTGAAGATGGTAAAATGTATTTGAATTAGCAGACATCACTTGAAACACAGAAAAAAAGATGCATCAAGTATCATATTGTTAATTTGCGGACCGACCATGCCTGAATTCTCTACACTGGAATATGAGAACCTGAATAGCGCAGTCTATGGCTCGCTTTGCGACGCGCTCATTCAGGGGCGTTTTCAGCCAGGGGATCGTTTGAAGATCCGTGATCTTGCAGAACAGTTCGGCACGAGCGTCACTCCCATCCGTGATGCGATCTTGAGGCTTGCAAATGACGAGGCTATCATCTTCAGGTCTCCACGCGATATTCGCATTCCTGGCCTGAGCGAAAGTCGCTATCAGGAAATCCGGGCGATCCGCATTCGACTGGAAGGACTGGCGGCGGAGACTGCTGCGCAGGTGGCAACCAGTGCAGATATCGAAGCTTTAGAACGGATTTTGCGTGAAAACGAGCAAGCGATCACCGCTGGAGATCGACTGAAAGGCACAGAGCTCAATCAGGCCTTCCACTTCATGCTGCCAAAAATCGCGGGGCTTCCGATGTTAAACGGCATCCTTAGAAGGCTGTGGTTACAAATGGGGCCGCATATTTCAGACGCCTATATTCAAGGCGGGCGAGCGATGATCGATCACCATTATCCCGTCATCGATGCCCTGAAACGACACGATCCTTCTGCCGCATCCATGGCCATCGTCGATGATATTCTACTGGGTGGCAAGCCTATTCTCGAGCGTATCGAACAAGGCAACGAACGCCAATCCTTGCGGGCATGACCTTGAAAAAGAGTGCGCTTGCATTTCGAAAATGACCCAATATGATGTATCAAGCATCAACGGAGATTGTGCGTATGACTGAAGAACGCCGCTACATGTTGTTGACGGGAGCAAGCCGCGGCATTGGCCACGCAACGGTAAAACTCTTCCAATCCAAGGGCTGGCGCATTCTTACCGTTTCTCGCCAACCCTTCTCCGAAGAATGTGCTTGGCCTTCCGCCCGCGAGAGCCACATTCAAGCCGATCTTGCTGACTTATCTCAAATCGACCGTCTTGCGGCAACGGTACGCGAGCGTCTGCCTCATGGCCGGTTGCATGCATTGGTCAACAATGCCGGAATCTCACCCAAAGGGCCGGAAAAAAGCCGGCTCGGCGTCATGGGAACCGATGCGGATATCTGGACGCAGGTGCTGAATGTCAACGTCGTCTCGACCGCGCTCATTGCCCGCGCCCTGATGCCGGAGCTTGAGGCCGCAAAAGGCTCGATCGTCAACGTCACGTCCATCGCCGGGACCCGCGTTCACCCCTTTGCTGGAGTGGCCTATGCAGCGTCCAAGGCTGCACTCGGCTCCCTGACCCGTGAAATGGCGCATGAATTCGGTCGGCGCGGTGTGCGAGCAAATGCCATCGCTCCGGGTGAGATCGAAACATCGATCCTATCGCCGGGAACAGAAGAACTGGTGGCAGCAGAAGTGCCAATGCAGAGACTGGGCGATCCGCGCGAAGTTGCAGAAACCATCTATTTTCTTTGCACCGAGCCTTCATCTTACATCAACGGTGCCGAAATTCACATCAATGGAGGGCAGCACGTCTGACAACGCCCAGATAATAAAGGGCTCGCAAAAAAGCCAAAATACTCATCGGCTGAAGGCATTTACGAGGAAAATAATGCCGCAGACGGAAGAGCTGCCCTCCCCGCTGATACGCTAAAGGCGACGGTGGCACGGCAGTTGCAGGAGATCGTCATCGGGACCGGCTCAACCGGCTCCTACAATAACGACAAAGGGGAATGTTATGAAGACTTTCACGAAACCTGGAATTTCAGCGGTCGCAGCCGTCTTGCTGTCGGCAAGCATCGCCGCGCCAGCCTTTGCGCGCGACCTGACGGTCGTATCCTGGGGCGGCAACTATCAGGATGCTCAGCGCAACATCTATTTCAAACCCTTTTCTGAAAAGACTGGCAAACCCGTTCTCGACGAAGCCTGGGATGGCGGCATCGGTGTGATCCAGTCGAAGGTCAAGGCAGGCGCGCCAAACTGGGACGCCGTGCAGGTCGAAGCCGAAGAACTGGCATTGGGTTGTGCAGACGGCCTCTACGAGAAAATCGACTGGTCCAAAATGGGCGGCAAAGACAAGTTTCTCGACTCTGCTGTCAATGACTGCGGCGTCGGCGCCATCGTCTGGTCTACGGCAATTGCCTATGACGGCGATAAATTGAAGGAAGGCCCCTCCTCCTGGGCAGATTTCTGGGACGTCAAGAAGTTTCCCGGCAAGCGCTCGCTGCGCAAGGGACCGAAATACACGCTGGAATTCGCTTTGCTGGCCGATGGTGTCTCCAAGGACGAACTCTATGACGTACTGGCAACCGAAGAGGGTGTCACACGCGCTTTCAAGAAGTTGGACGAACTGAAGTCCAACATCGTCTGGTGGGAATCCGGTGCGCAGCCGCTACAGTTCCTCGCTTCCGGAGAAGTGGCCATGGCATCTGCCTATAATGGTCGCATCACCGGCATCAACCGTTCCGAGGGCAAAAACCTCAAGGTCGTTTTCCCCGGAAGCATCTATGCCGTCGATAGCTGGGTGGTGCTGAAGGATGCTGAAAACAAGGCCGCCGCGCAGGATTTCATCGCCTTTGCAAGTCTGCCTGAAAACCAGGCGAAGCTCCCGGAATTTGTTGCCTATGGTCTGCCTAACAAGGAAGCTGCAGCAAAAGTACCGGAGAAATTTGCCAAGGACCTTCCGACAGATGCGGCAAACATGACGGATTCCATCCCGCTCAATGTCGACTTCTGGATCGACAATGCAGAAACGCTGACGCAGCGCTTCAACGCCTGGCTGGCCAAGTAAGACATCCGCAAAGAAGGGCACCTTTGCAATGTCCTTCTTTTCTGGCCGGGTGCGGTCTTGGCGATTTCCACCAAGTCCGCATGATCCGCCTCAAGCGATGGAGCCTTGCGTGGCAGAATTTATTAGATTTGACCGTATTACAAAATTTTATGGGCCACTTTGCGTGGTCGAAAATCTCGATCTATCTATCGACAAGGGCGAGTTTGTCAGTCTGCTAGGACCTTCCGGCTCCGGCAAGACGACGCTGCTGATGATGCTCGCCGGGTTCGAGCAGGCCACATCCGGCAACATTCTGCTGGACGGCACAGCCATCAACAATGTGCCCACCCACAAGCGTGACATGGGTGTTGTCTTTCAAAGCTATGCACTTTTCCCACATATGTCGGTGGGCGAAAATGTGGCCTTTCCGCTTCAGATGCGCGGCATGGGAAAGGCCGAAATTGCAAAGCGCGTGGCGCGGGCGTTGGATATGGTGCAATTGTCGACTTTTGCCGACCGCCGCCCATCACAGTTGTCCGGCGGCCAGCAACAGCGTGTGGCACTCTCGCGTGCCCTGGTTTTCGAACCACGCGTCGTTCTGATGGATGAGCCGCTTGGCGCACTCGACAAACATCTGCGCGAACAGATGCAACTCGACATTCGCGATCTGCACAGACGTCTCGGCCTGACAATCGTTTTCGTCACGCATGATCAGTCCGAAGCGCTGACCATGTCGGACCGAGTGGCCATTTTCAACAAGGGCAAGATCGAACAGATCGGGACACCGCGACAGGTCTATGACGAACCAGCGACTCGTTTCGTTGCGGAGTTCATTGGTGAGACCAATCTCGTGGAGGGTGTCGTGGAGGCGATACAGGGCAACGAAGCGGTCGTGCGCGTGGCATCCGGCGCGAAAATCGTGTCTGTGGTTTCTGCTACCGTATCACCCGGTCAGATTGTCCATGTTTCCATTCGCCCTGAAAGAGTTGATCTCACCGAGATCAAAGGAGACGCGCATAATTGTCTTGAGGCTGAGGTAACGGATTCCGTCTATCAGGGGGATCACCTTCGCGTACAGCTGCGCAACCCCTCCCACGAACTGATTGCCAAACTGGGCCGCCGATCACGCGAGTTCGAGCCGGGTGCAAAGGTCTATGCCTCCTTTTCAGCGGGTGATTGCCGGGTCATTGCGCCATGAACATCATCACATCGCGAACCGGGCGGTCGCTGCTGTTGCTGGGACCGCTGCTGATTTTTCTCATCGGCTTTTTCGTTTGGCCGCTGTTCAGCATGATGTCACAATCCGTTTCGGACACCGCCGTGCTGCGCCTTCTGCCGCGTAGCGCAGTGGTGCTGCCAGGCTGGGACCGCGTGTCTCCCCCGACCATGTCGATGCAGACCGCGCTGATGGAAGACTTGAAGGCGGTCGATAACGATCAGGCGCTGGGTGATATGGTGCGGCGCCTCAACAGCGCTCGGTCCGGCTTTCGTACGTTGATGTCGAAAACCACGAGTGCGCTGGGCGATGCGACAAACCCACCTGCGGATCTCGTTTCCATCGACAAGCGATGGGAAAGACCCGAGTTCTGGATTGCAATCGCGGATGCGCTCTCGCCATTGACCGACCGGAACCTGCTGGCAGCTGTCGATCTTGGTCGCAACACGGCTGGCGAAATACAACATCTGCCTGCCGATCAATCCGTCAACCGCGTCATTCTCGTTCGCACGTTCTGGATCGCCGCGCTGGTGACCTTAGCCTGCGCCTGCATAGGTTTTCCCTATGCGATCATTGCGGCGTCCCTTACCGGCTGGAAAAGGGACCTCATGCTGGGCGCCGTGCTGTTACCCCTATGGACATCACTGCTGGTACGCACAGCGGCATGGTTCATTCTGTTGCAGGAGAAAGGTCTGATCAATGATGTCTTGCAGACGCTCGGCCTGATCAACAGCCCGCTCGCACTCATATTCAACCGCACAGGCGTCATCATCGCCATGACCCATGTACTGCTGCCTTTCATGGTGCTACCGATTTATTCGGTCCTCATCACCATTCCAAAAAATCTGATGCCAGCGGCGGCATCGCTTGGAGCACACCCGCTGCGCGCCTTTTTGCGGGTACTTTTACCGCTCAGCCTGCGGGGCGTCGCCTCGGGAAGCCTGCTCGTTTTCATCTCTGCCATCGGCTACTACATCACGCCGGCGCTGATCGGCGGTCCGGGTGATCAGATGATCTCATCAATCATCGCCTTTTATGCAACAGGTTCGGCGAATTGGGGCATGGCTGGCGCGCTCGGCGTCGTGCTGCTTGTGGCGACGTTGATCCTCTACAGTGTCTATGCGCGGCTTTCAGCCGAAGAATCGGAAAGGTACTAGGCCATGCCGATCAAGCTCACAAAATTTACCTTCGCATCGCTGACGATCCTGTTTCTCATAGCGCCTCTCATCGCCATCATGCCGCTAGCCTTCACCTCAAGCGTCATTCTGACCTACCCCATTCCATCCTGGTCACTACGCTGGTTCGAAGAGCTGTTTACGGCAGACGCCTGGCGACGCGCCATCATCAACAGTTTCATCATTGGTGCCGGCACCACCTTGCTTGCCACCATTCTGGGAACTGCCGCGTCGCTCGGCTTGCGCAACCGGTTACTGTTCTTTCGCGGAACGATGAGGACATTGTTTCTGTTGCCGATGGTGGTGCCAGCCGTTGTGCTGGGCGTTGGCATGCAGGTCCTGCTGGCCCGCTTCGGGCTGACGAACAGCTATGCGGGGGTCATCATTGCGCACACTGTTGTTGCAGTACCATTCGTCGTCGTCAGCGTTACCGGTGCACTGTCGGGCATCGATACCCGTGTAGAACTCGCCGCACAAAGCCTTGGCGCGGCGCCTGCTACAGTCTTTCGTCGGGTGACATTGCCTCTCGCAATGCCCGGCGTGTTGTCCGGGGCGGTTCTGGCCTTTGCGACCTCGCTGGACGAAGTGGTTCTAACGCTGTTCGTTGCCGGGCCGAACCAGCGCACGTTGGCTCGTCAGATGTTTTCCAGCATCCGCGAAAACATCAGTCCCGCCATCGCTGCCGCCGCTTTCCTGTTCATAGTGCTCACAATTATCATCGGCCTTATCGTTATCATGTCTCGTCTTATGCTCGCGAAGCGCTGAATAGACGGCGGCCGTGCTTCTCCTGTTCTGCCCGATAGGTTGGGGTATAAACCTGTTTTCTGACATAGTTTCGGGTTCTGTGTGAAAGCTGGCAATTGGAGATTGGAAATGGGCATTTTCGACGGACTTTTAGGGCATGGATCGACCGTTGATCCATCCGATCTGACCAAACGTCTTGACGGTGTGCTCATCGATGGAGAAGAACCGCAACTTGCCTTCAAGGTCATTCGTGATTTTTTCGTCTTCACACAGCACCGCGTGATCGTGGTCGACATTCAGGGCATCACGGGCAGCAAAGTCGATTACACGTCGATCCCGTATCGCGCGATCACCCGCTTCTCGGTAGAGACGGCAGGAACATTCGACCTGGACTCAGAGCTCAAGATTTGGGTCTCCGGGTCCAGCACGCCGATCAGCAAGACGCTGAAAAAGGGTACTGATGTGCGTGGCATTCAACGTGCGCTGGCAACGGGTGTTTTGCGGTAAAAAACTGCAAGGTTTTTAACGAGTGGCAGGCTCAGGGTTGCGCTTCGTCTGCTGATACACACGATGCGGGTTCGCAGAGGCGATCGACTTGTAGATTTCCGCAGTCTTTAGACCGATCGTTCGCCAGTCGTATTTCGACAGGATTCTAGAACTTTGGCGCTGTGACGTGCGAGCACCCGGTGCGTTTTCCATTCTGTCCCGAAGCATTTCAGACAGCCTATGAATATTTCCCAGCGGAAAATAAGAGGACTGATCCAGCGCCAGACCGAGGTTGGCTTCGATATCACTGGCCAGAACCGGAAGTCCGTGAGCCATAGCCTCAAGTAGCGCAATCGGCATGCCTTCATGGCTCGACGGTAAGACAAAAAGCCCAGAATTGGCGAAAAGACTGGCTAACTTGCGTCCCGACTGCACCCCGGTCAGGACGACGCCGGGCGTGGCCTTGGCACGATCCTGAACTGCCGTGACATATTCGCTGTCCAGATCACCACCACCAACCAACACCAGCTTGGTGTCTTTCAGGTTCGTTCGCGCGAAGGCTTCGATAAGATCAAGCTGGCGTTTTTCAGCGACGAGGCGGGCCACCAGCAGGATGTAGCGGCCCCTCTGCAAAGCGAATTCCTGAAGAACGCTGTCTTCAAGATCCTTGGTGTCTACCTTCACACCGTTGGGAATGAAATGAACGGGTGATCTGAAGTCTTTTTGCATTCGGTCCGCAATATGCTTTGCGATAGCAATGCGCGCGTGGGAAAACCGCATTCCCGCCCACTCGCCAAGCTGCAAAATCCGCTTCTCGACCGAGTTCCATTTTTCCCGGTCATAATCATAGCCGTGATGGGTAAACACCACCCTCAGTCCGAGTATCCGCGCGAGTGGCGCGACCAGAGATGGCCCCACGGCATGAATGTGAACGATATCTGGATTGAGGAGTCTGGCTTTGAACAGGGCAAGCGCCGTATGAAGAATAGCTTCCAGGCGTGTGTTGCGAGGAGCCCAAAGCGGATGAACGGTTATGCCACGCCATATATACGGCTTAGTATCCACAACATAGTTCTTGCGGGCAAAAACGTGGACGTCCGCTCCTAGCTCGACCAGATTGGATACCAGCTGCTCGACATGTGTCTCAACACCGCCTTGCACGTTGGGTATTCCACGCAGGCCGATCATACAGATCCGCATGGCCTCCAATATCCGGGCATTTTCGTTCTGGGGGTAAGCGCTTTCCTTCACCTCAAGCGTAGGCTCAGACTCTGTCGTTGAGACATTGTTCACAGCGCCCTCCCATTAAATATTAGCACATTAGTATATGATAACTTAATTTGACGCGGAGGCTAGTGCTTTTCCAAATTTGAACGTTTCATCTTACTGGCATAGTAAACGGCGAAGTTGCACCAAAGCCAAACACTAAGCCGAAACTTTCGACTCATTATTATCCTCACGCCTAATATACCTATACCCAAGGTTGATCATTGGCTTCTCCAAATAGTCATAGACGATCACTGAGAGAACGAGGGTTACGAACAGGCTGCCTGCGCCAATCGCAAAGTCCACACCTGTCCCAGTGAGAGGGAATATTGCAAAGACCATAAGCGCTGCTATGCCGTGGAAAAGATAGATCGAATAGCTCAGAGCCCCGAGCCGGGAAAGGACCGGGTTGTTTGGCGCGCTTGTTTTAACGGACACCAGAAATACGCACAGCGCTGCCAGATAGCTCATCAGAATCGGCAAGGTGCCAACCAGAAAGAAGCCGTCCTGCCGTGACAGCGAAAACTCCCCAACGGTGAAAAGGACGACGGCCTGAACAAGCAGAACGCACAAGCTACCGATCAACGCGTCGGGAAGTTTGTCCACCAACGTCATCCTTAGCAACAGTCCAAGATAAAGGAAGGACACATGCAAGCTGAGGTATTGCACTGGCATCGAAATGCCAAAGTACCGCAAAAGAATGGGAACGGCCGTCGCGGCCACAAGTGCGATCGCAAAAAGTGCAATAATCACGGGACGATACAGGAAACCCAGCGCAAACAGGCCCGCAGACAGAACATAGAACAAGATTTCGATCGTGAGGGTCCAATAGGC
Organism: Agrobacterium bohemicum; assembly: GCF_001562555.1. Classification (NCBI taxonomy): domain Bacteria; kingdom Pseudomonadati; phylum Pseudomonadota; class Alphaproteobacteria; order Hyphomicrobiales; family Rhizobiaceae; genus Agrobacterium; species Agrobacterium bohemicum. The sequence goes on along the minus strand of NZ_KQ961027.1, from coordinate 195,372 downwards.
ACCGGACATCCAGGGCTGGCGAAAGGCGGCAGGCACCATCGTCATATTGGCAAGAAATGTCGGCAGGGATGGCCATTGACCGTGCATGACCGAGGCGACGGTTAAGCAAAACAGTGCAAGCCACATTGCTGGGAATAGACGAAAGAAGCGCGAAATAGCGAAGCGATGCAGCGGATTATGACCCTTGATGCTGAAGGGAACGACGAAACCGCTGATGAGAAAGAAAAGCACCACACCAAACCGGCCGGCATCGAAATATGTGACACTGGATAGGGCCACGGAATATGCCGCGCCCTGCTGATTGGTCGCTTCGTGAATAATGTCCCCGAAGAAGTGCTGAACCACCACCGCCAGCGCGGCAATGCCTCTGAGAGCATCTATGTTTTCGTACCGATTGGCGGCTCGACGCGCATTGCCCTGATCTACGATGACTGTCGCCGGGACGTCTGATGCCTGCATCGAACCACGCCTTTTCGTTGAAATGATTGCAATACGTCCGCTCAACCTTCGACTGCAAACAAATATATACCAGTAAATTCTAAAATAACTAATTCAGCTTTAATATCGCAAGATGTTGACACCGCCTATGACGGGCAGCGTAAAATTATTCTGACTCAAAGCTGTATGGAAAATAGATGCCGGTTCTCTTTCGGAATTTGCTGTTCACGCTGACAGGCGGTTTAATCTTGATCGGTGTGTGGGCCAAACATCGATTGATGGGCTATCGAAAACCGAACACAGTCTCCGTCGAGGACAGAGACGCCCGCATTGCATATGTCCACGACGTCGTTGAATCATGGCTGCGATTTTTGCCCGCAAATGTCTCCGTCAGAGGACGCGCGGTTTTGGAACTCGGCCCAGGATCATCTTTGGCCACAGGCGCGCTTCTGCTGGCGCACGGCGCCAAAACCTACACGGCAGTCGATGCTTTCGGATTGGCAACAGACGAAACGGCGGATTTTCGACGCGATGCTATTTCCCGCTTTAACGGTGATCTGCGGCAGGAGGATATCAAGATCGCGCACGCCGCACTCCACGGTGCCTCTCCGAATTTTCAGTACCATGTGGACGCTGGCTTCAATATTCCGGCCATGTGCCTGGGACAAACATTCGATCTTATTCTCAGTTGCGCTGCCTTCGAGCATTTCGATGCCATCGAAACGACCATCGAAGGCCTGACGAAAGTCGCGCAAAGCGGCTGCATCAGCCTGCACATCATAGATCTTCAGACCCACACGAACGTCATTCGCGAACGTGATCCCAACAACATCTATCGTTTCTCGGCTTGGTTCTATTCGCTGCTTAGCTTTCCCGGCCAACCGAACCGCAAACGGCCAATAGACTACGTGCGGGCATTCGAGAGAAATGGCTGGGTGGACGTGCAAGTGATAGCGGCGAAATCCATATCCGGAGATCAGCGAAAGACGCTGATGTCAGGGCTTGCCAAACAATTCAGCACGCCAGAGATGGACATGGAGATGCTCGATGCTGTGATCATCAGCCGGTATCCTTAACCCCAAGCTCACTATAGAGCCTCGTTGTACGTTCCAGATAGGCGGCTTGCGAGAACTCCTGCCGAACCCATGCCCGCCCGCATGCGCCCATCTCCTGACGCGCATTTTTTGACAATTGGCTCATCGCCGTCAAAACGCCTGCCAAACTCTCCGTATCGAAGGGCTTAGCAATCAACCCGGTGTTGCCGTCTTTGATTAACTCGGGAATGCCGCCAATGGCGGTACCGATAACGGGGCGACCGAGGGCGTAGGATTCAAGAAGGCTCACAGGAGCGTTTTCATACCATTCCGAGGGCAGCACCAATGCTTTTGCGCGGGCAATCGCCGTGTGAAGCGCCTGACCTGAGAGATAGCCCATAAATTCGACATCCGCACCGACTTCCCGTGCCAATGCCCTTAAAGCCGCATCATCCGGTCCTGTGCCAGCGATACGAACACGCTGCCCGGAAAGTCCCGCAGCTTTGATCAAGGTCGCAATACCCTTCTCAGGAGCCAGACGCCCTGCAAAGAGGTAATAGTCACCTTCATCAACAGTGACTGGACGTTCGCTAATGGCCTGATCTACGAAATTAGGGATGTAGGTAAGCTGCTCCTCCGGCCATCCCCACTCGATCAATTTGGTCTTGTAGAAACGGCTGGGCACGACAAGCTTATCGATATGATTGCGATAGAGGCCAAGCGTACGATGAACTGCCGTTTCCACCATCACGAGGCCGCTGAGTGCAACGGACCCTTTCATACAACGGTTGGCGAGAACATTGTAAATCCGCCCACCCTTACACTGTTCACAGATGCCATGGGGAGACAGCATCTTGTAGGCAGGACACGCAAGTTTCAGGTCGTGGACCGTCATGATTGTGGGTATCCCGCGTTGTTTCAACAGTGGAAATATTGACGGCGAGATGTGGTGGTAGACATTATGTGCATGAGCGACGTCCGGCCGCACCCGGTCGATCAAGCCGCTCAAGCGCGCGCGTGCCTTCCGCGAATAGATAACCTCTAGACTGTGCTCGACTTTCTTGAGCAAGCCACTCTGACTACCGAATTCAATTTCGGGAACGAAGTATGACGACCAGTTGGAATTCAGATTGTTAGGATGCTGCATGGAGAAAGGCACGGCCTGCCAGCCCGCACGCTCGAACATGTCCATCTGGTCAAGAAAGATCGCTTCGGCCCCGCCCCGGCGGTAGAAATAGTTGTTGATTGCGAGCAGCGTGTTTCCCATTCAGCGCGCCTCAATCGTGGATATGTTGAAGGGCGTCACGCACCGGCAAAATGAGACAGCCTTTTGAAACGGCGTAGCGCACCAGAATGGAAAACGTGTCGGGCGTGCAGCCGTAGGGAGTTGGCGTCTCGCTGATATCGTGGGTGAAAAAAATGAGCCAGCCCGGCTGAGCGATGAGCGCATCGATCTGATTGGTCAGCGAAAGGGCATCGCTTTCGGGTTGCCTGATTTCCATTCCCCAAAGATAGGAGCGATTGATGGCACCGCGATTTATGCGATCCCCACCCCCACGGGCGGTCGTGAAGCGTTTTGCGAAAACCTTGCGATGGCGAAGCGAACCCTGATTGTAAGGATAGGCGAAGTTTCGCCTATCGGTGGTCGGGCTGAACTGATCCAGCAAATGCCGATTCCGGTCAAGATCCTCCGCCAACTCCAGCCCGCCAAGGGTTCGGACGGCTCTGTGTGCGTAGGTATGACAGCCGATCTCATGACCGGCATCGGCGAGCGACCTGCACCCTTCTACCGAAATCAGCTCTCGATCCGGCTCCTTCTTTCCCAACAGCCCACCAGCAATATAGAATGTTCCACAAACACCGCTGTGCTCAAGAATACGTGCGCCCGCTGACTGAGCGGTCGAAGGGACGTCATCAAAGGTGAAAGAGACAATCGGACGCGTGCAGGTCACATTCAAAGTGGAAACCGGCAGAGCCCGCATGGCTCTTTCCTCCAGCCGTTCCCGAACATATCCCAGTTTGGGCCATATTTCAGACAGCACTGACAGTTCTCCGCCCCCACGTGGCTCCTTCTGCCCCGTTGACGAGGCTCATTCGAGACTGCATCTCCAACCCGAAAATCGACACCAGCATGAAAAAGCAAATCGGGCTGCCGCTCTGGAAAAAGATGACCTCGAGACATCCGGCATAGATGACGTAGAGCCAAACGCGCATGAACAGCCGCGATAGAGCCGGGCTGTTTGAAAACGCACCCAGCCGCCCAACTGCGCGCAACGGCACGAAAACGACGAGGCCGACGGTTAGGATGAGACCTGGAATACCGGTTGTGAGAAGCGCATCCACATAGGCATTGTGCCCGTTGAATGCCTTTACTGCCCAGGTTTCCAGCCCGGCTGAACTCTGCGTGATATCCGCTGTCCGCCAGAAGCCCTGAAAGCCGTATCCTAAAATGGGTGATTGAGCGATGGCGTCAAAAGCGATCTTCCAGATATCGGTTCTGTTCGTAAAGGTAGGATCTACACCAAGGGATGCGATGAGGCCGCGAAATCCTTCGGAAAGGGCTGCTCCCAGCGCCAGCAGATTGAATGCCAAGATACCGCCGACTGCGATTAGCCATCTGCTCCAGCGAAATTTTTCAAATATCCATTGCAAAGTGAGGATGAGAGGCAGCATTGCGGTGGAAGACTTGCCGCCCGTTTGAAGCAAAAAGACAACAGACAGGATGACGATCGCGAGACCACTTTTCTTCCAACCGACACTGCGCAGGTAAAGCCCGAAAAACGCTGCAACAAGCATTACCGCCGCTGCAAGATTTTTATGGGAATACTGCCCCCTCCAGAAGCCTGCATTCATCGGCTCGATAAGTTCGGTGGGCTGGTGAATGGACAGTGTCGGCAAGAAAATCACGCCGAAATAGGCGATGCCAAGCGTGATCGCCGTGCCATACAGCAAAAGCCGGGAAAATTGCTGTTCGGAACGTGGCAGCAAAAGAAACATACCCGCATTGACGCACGTCAGTATCGCAAGGATCGTTCTTTTGATGGCATCCATTGGATGGCTCGAGAGGCTAGACGAGATAAGAAACCACGAGAACAGCGCGATGACGAGCCATTGCGGCTGGCAGATTCTGGACCGCAACGGATGGGTGATTGCCGCATAAAGCGTCAATAGCGTCAGTATGAGAAACGTGAGCTGGTTGATGGCGTTGGAGCCACCTGTTGCATCCGAACCACTGGCCTCAACGGTGACGAGATCAACAAACGGATTGGTCGTGACCCAGAAAAACAGGAAAAGGCCCATGAAGAGCAGCGCCCTCATCTTGTCGTGCTTTTCTGATCTTCCTTGTTCCAATGCCGTGGCTGCCTGCATCAGCTTGCTCGCTCAAAACGCCAGTTGTTTTGCCGCGCAAGCAAGAAGAGGCGCGTTGCAAGAACACCGACGACACCCAATATGAGGCCAGCGAGAACACCGCCAACGGCCAATAGCAAGGTCGGTGGTGGCCAACTCCGCTTTTCAGGGGGCACCGGCTCTGTGACAATTCGCAGATTGGAGACGCTGATCTGCTGCTGCTCGCTGGTCTCGCCAACGCGCTTCAGAAACGTATCGTAAAGTGCTGCCTTCGCCTGGCTGTTACGCTCTAACTCCTGTAACTGCACCTGCGAGTTGTCGTCCGTGGAGACACGCTTTTGCGCCTCTTCTAGCTGCGCCCGCAATGTGGTCACGGAGTTTTCCGCCTGGTCCAGATCAACCTGAATGGCCTGCAGCGATCTTTCTGTTTCCCGTGCCATTTCCGCCCGAAGCGTTCCAAGCTGCGCGCGTGTGCTGACCAACTTCGGATAACGCGCACCATAAGTCAGAGCCAGTTCTTCATACTGCTGCTTGAGAGTGCTGTATTGCGACCGCAGCGTAACGAGGGTCGGAGAATCCAGCGTATCTGCGGGGACAACGCCATCGGCGATCGGTTGGCTCAGTCTTCTGTAGCGTGCCTGCACATCCGATAATCTCGATGACGCCTCGTTCAGAAGTGTGTTCAACTGCGATACGCTTTGAATATTGACCGAACCGGTACCACCCAAGTTCTGAAGATTGTTCTCCTGGCGGAACTGCACAACGGCATTCGCAGCCTGCGTCACCGCCAGTCTCAGCTCTTCCAGACGGTTGGAAAGCGCCGTACTGGCATTCTTGGCAAGATCGGTTTGTGTTGCCTCAAGTTCTTCCCGAAAGGACTGCGCCAATGTGGAAAGAACAGCCACGGAACGATCCGGATCGCGCGTCCAAAGACTGATGGAGACAAGATAGGTACCGCCCTGCCGCGCGACCTTTATTCGCTTTGCAAGATTGCGCATCGCGACGACGACACCATCATCAGTGGAAGCAGGCGGCGTCGGCTTGAGCCAGTCGAACATTCCCTCTTCCGTGTCTGCAGCAGCATTGAATTCCGGAAGCTGGTGAAGATTTTCCTGCTCGACGGTTCGTCGCAGCACATTTCCTGATGTGATCAATAGCAGTTTACTGGAAATATCCAGAATTTGTGCGTCGCTCTGAATGTTCGGCGTGGTCAACTCGTTAGGCACGACCTGTCCCGTCGGCGGGGGCAGAAGAATATCCATGCTGGATGCAAAGCGCGGCTTGACGACCATACCAAAGCCGACCGCTAACACACCACCCAAAAGTGCAAAAACAGCGATAATGAGCAGGCCACGCCTGAGCCAATCCAGCACTTTGGCCAGCGTAATCAATGGATCAGAAGTTGCGCGTGCCCTCGGATGAGCGGTCGCACGAGGCTGCGCTTCGTCATAAACAGGTCTCGCTCGCTTCTCGCTCGGGTACTCGTACATGCCTTATCGTAACCTTTATATCAATCAAAACGAAACGCTTTCATTATATACGACCTTACTAAATCACATAGTCCGCTGATAAATCGTTTACAGGACGTCCATTTTTGCGGCATGGAGATAAGGTGATGATCACCAGCGATAAAAAGGACAAGCCACGGTTGATTGGGATGTTGCTGTCCTACAGCGCGTCCTCGGCAAGTCTATTGATAGCCAATGCTGCTCAGCTCGTCACTTTCGCAATTTTGGCACGCTCTTTCGGCGCGGAAGAATTTGGCCGATACGTCGCATTCATCGCCATAACTAGCATTGCCGTGCACTTGTGCGGGCTCGGCGCATCGGAATGTCTGGTTCGTCGTGTGCCACAAGATCCCACCTGTTTTTCACGGATATTTGGGCACAATTTGATTCTGACATTCGTCAGCGGGGCTGTTCTCGTTGCTCTGGGAACGGCTATATTGCCGGAATTCATCAGTTTTGGCGAAACGACCGGCAGCAACGTGTGGACGACATTCCAACTGGTGTTAACCAATGTCGTGCTTGTCAGGTTGATCATGCTGGGGGAAAGCATATTTCTCGCGCATTCGAGATATGCCGCGGCCAATGCATCAGTCGTCGGCTTTGCCTTCATGCGCACGGTAACGGCGGCACTCGCCTGTCTGGCTTTTCAGGTTGAAACCGTGGAAGGCTGGGCGACATGGCAGCTTGCCGCTCACCTGTTCACTCTTGCCCTCTACGCCTATTTCGCCTTTCGCATTGGCCGTCCCCAGTATGTGATCGAAAAAGATGAAATCCGGCTCGGACTGCTGTTTGCAACGCCCTTCATCTTTCGGGCGATCCGCCAGAACGTCGATCTTCTGGTGTTGGGCTTTGTGGCAAGCGCAGAAGTCGTGGGGAGCTATGGAGTGGCGCGCCGTATCACAGACAGCAGCTATATGGCGATAGATGCTCTGAACCGGCTGGTTTATCCGCGGCTTGCCGTTGCCAGCATGTCGGGCATTCACAACGCCTTCCGATTGACGATACGCATATTGGGCGCCGCTATTTTCTTGGGGCTTATCGCCGCCGTTGCGATCACGATTTCCGCTTCATTCATGCCGCTAATTTTCGGACCGGAATACGTCTCGCTTCCGCAGTTTTTGCGCATCATGGCTTGGTTGATCGTATTTATCGCCATCTGGTCAATCGCAGTCGATCTGCTAGGTGCTGCGGGTCAACACTCGTCACGTGCCTGGGTTCTCAATCTGTCGAATGGTGTCGGCGCAGTTCTGATCGGCCTAGCCGCATGGGCATGGCCACCCTACGGTATTTTCATTGCGGGTTACACAATAGAGCTCAGCATCGTTCTGGCGGCATGGATCGTCGTGAAAATCCATGTTTCTCGATCCTATGCAAAAAGTCAGGAGGTAAAGGCATGACATCAGATCAGAGCCCGAAGATCAGGCCCGCGCAACCGGCCGATGTTCCGCAGATCGCCGATCTGTTCACCTCCGTGTTTCGCAAGCGCTTTAAGCCGGACATGAAAGGCTTGAACACATATTTGTCGCAACTGTTATTCTCACATCCGAATTACATGCCGGAAAATGGAAGCATGGTCACTGCCGATGGCGCAGGGAGCGTCAAGAGCGCACTCATCACCGTGCCCCTTTCCTACAGAATCGGCGAAGAACCCGTAATCGCCCGATTGGCTTGCGCCTTCATGGCCGCAGAGGACGCAAATCCGCGCAGCATCGCGGTCCTCATTTTTCAATTGCGCCCACGAGGAGACCAGATCAGCTTTTCCGATAGCGCCGCACCCGTCAGCGTCGCTCACATGAAAGCAATCGGTGGCACCGAGCTGCCGGTGCAGGGGTTGCGATGGTACAAAATCTTTAAACCCATCTCAGCGACCGGCGGTTACATGAGACGCCGCATTGCCCCACGGCTTCCTCTTAACCTCGGCGCTGGAGGTCTGCCCAATCCTTCAATCATCGTCGGCAAACCACATGCCTCGGGCTACAGCGCAACAGAAGCGAAATCTGACGTGTACGCAGCTTATGCCAATCAATTTCTCACCCCTTACGCGGTCGCTCCGGTTTACACTGCTGACAGCCTTGAATGGACCATCAGCATGTCGAGCGGTCCCAACGGTCGTGGCAAGCTTACTCTCGCACAGGTGTATGATGAGAACGGCGACATATGCGGTGTCTTTTCGTTTGTCGGCGCTCCGGGCGGTGAAGCACAAATACTCGATCTTCTCTCACCAGCCAGCAAAAAGGATGCGGTCCTGGAAACCGCACTGGCCGCCCTGAAAGACGCAGGTTTTGCATTTGTATCAGCTCAGCTCAGAACGGAAATGATATCCGCATTATCCAAGCATCACAGTATCTGGTATCGCCATGTCACCGGGGTTTGCGCATCGTCCCGTTCAAGCGAATTCAAACAGGCAATGCAGAATGGCCAGGCCTATTTAGGCGGCATCGCAGGAGAAAGCTGGAGCCGGTTGGTGCGCGACTTCTATTAGCCTAATCACGTTCCATGAGAAAGTAGGTCGTAGGGCCGCTCGGCACGTCGTTCGTCAGTATGACAGCGTTCTGCCCTTCAGCGGCAATGATTGGGTTATATACACGCCCGTCTAGACCCACTGGAGAAATCCTGAATGCGCTGTCCGTCTCGAAGCGAATGCCGATTTCCATCTTTCGGATCAGCACAGGCAAACGCCCAAAATCTTCGATGACACGCTCGTCCGCGTCCCGAAACCTCATATCGGTGTTGTGCGCATCAGAGGCGAGTATCAACAGCATTCGCTTGCTTTGCTCGAGCGGCATGTCATCCAGCGAAGACATCGCGAATAGCCCTCTTCCGTCTGCGGACCGCAAGGTTACGAAACCGAGATCGACATCCGCATCGATCCCGTCGAAAGCAAGCGCCTGCGTCATCGGCGAGCGCAGCGCGAGCTTCTTGTCAGGCGCATGCAACTCCAACTCTCCGGTCTGGCTAGTGATGTTTCCAGCGTCCAGGTCGGCAAGGTGCGATGCGTCCAGCTCTCCACGTTGTTTCAACTGTGAAACGATCGCCGCAGGCGTCTGGCCGCCGCGCACCGGAGGTACGGCAACGTTGGTCTGATCAAGGTCCTGTTGAGATTGAAGACCAATACGGCCCAGCAAGGCGAGACGAGTCAGCATCTCCGGTTCCATGTCATTGATGCCATCGGGGAGATGCGCCTGCCCATCGGCCAGAAACGGTATGCGCAGCGACGAGGATTTCATGTCTCCACGGCGGAAAACAAGTGCGGCAAGGGTCTCGCCCGCCCGGGCTATCGGGTCCAGTGCTATCGCATAGGGAAGCATCTGTTTCTTATGCGCAAAGTCCTCGCCATATTTTAGAATAATGGGGCCGTGCGCATGTCTGCACAGCACATCCCAATCCTGCAACGCGGCAAGCGCCGGAGCTGCCAGACCGGCCTCGTATCGGTAGGGATTCCAGAAAAGATGATCATACTCAGTTAAAAAAAATGGCCGTCCCAACCAACGTGCGGCGGCTATCGTTCTGAGATAAAGCAGCCCATCCTCCAACGAACTCTTGCCCTGAATGCTGGTGCCGGGAGAATAGGAATCCACCCAATCCTGGTAGGTATTCATCGCAACAGCCTCTTGAATGCTGCGGGTAACGCCGGTCTGAATAGTCGGCCAGTTATTGTACGGAAGGATCACGCCGCGGAAACCAAGCTCGCGCAGCGCCTGCGTCATCTTGTGTGTCGCCCCCTGCTCCACCTCGATGAAAAACGACTGCAAGTCACGCATCCGCTCGCTACGCTCGTAGCGGTTGGTCGGCAAGGCGATGGACCGATCGGTCAGATTTCCCTTTGTTACCCACCAACCCCATTTCTGGATGAGCGCTTCGGACGTCTCATACTTGCGAGAAAGCCATTCATTGAACAGCGGCTTCAGTCGTTCGGAAAACGCAGCGCCACGCACACCTTCCTGCATCATGGAATCGAATTCCAATCCATTCTCATTGAATGGTACGATTGCGACCAGTGCCGGATCACGGACAGGCGCCGTACCTGTGTAAGGATTGACCTTGGCGAGAAAGCGTTTCTGAAATTCAAGCCAGTGATTGAAGTCGGCATCATCGATCTGGGCACCAAGTTTTAGATCGCCTTTCACCTCCCATCGATCGCTAAAACCGCCATGGGCGCCGCGAGAGGAACTGAGGCCATCCATGATCCAATAGATGCCGTTGCGCTTCAACGCTGCGAGCAAATAGTGGATTCGGCCTAAAACATCCGGGTTGAAATCGAAATCTGTTGACCGCCCCTCCATCAAGGCAGCGTCTACATAATGAAAACGGGCAACATTATAACCGTGCATTTTCAATTGAGCAGCGTAGCGGTCGGCTGTTTCGTGATCTGGAAAACCTCCCGACGCCGGGCTCCAGGCAAGGGAAGCACACAGAAAGCGAAGTGGCGCCTCACTGTTTTCAACCTTCGCCAGCTTTCCGGCGGCATTGATGACAATACGACCAGCCTCATCGATCGGCGAATTGGGGAGCATCCCGGAGAAGTCGAGTGGACTGCCGGGTCGAACCTCAAGCGATATGTCTCGCACGGGAAGCCAGTCGGCGGCCCAAATCGGCTGGTAGCTCAGCACTGAGGTGATTAGAATCGCGAAAAAAGTACGTTTCATCCGGATTTCAAAAGCCTGCTCTCAATCCACTTGGATGGCGGTTGGCGAGAAGCGAAAAAGCCAAGTGGTAGAGCGGCGGCATGAAAGCACCACGCCACGACCGCATAAAACCCCAAGGACAGACTCTTTTGCTTGATGCTCATCAAAGCGATTGGAAGCAAAAGCGCGCATACAAATGCGATGAAGCCCCCAACAGTATAAAAACCAGCAATCAGACATGCCAGCAAAAACGCCCACCAGACATAGACGCCGAACCATAGCCGAATTTCCGAAAGCTCGTCTGCCAAAGCCTTCAGACGGGATTGCTCCGATCCGGCTCTTAAAAGCTCTCCCACACCGCGCAGATATTTCGAGGACCAGCGACGCGTCAACAGCACGTAAGAATTGATGCTGTGGCCAAAGTGATCCACGAACCGTCTGTCCAGACGGTACAGCGTCCAGCCGCGCATTCGCAGTCGTTGCCCGAGATCGAACTCTTCATAACCATGCAGGTTCCGGTCTGAGAGATATCCAACCTCCTCAATGGCCGTGCGACGATAGAGACCACCGCCATTCAGACGATCCAGAACGCCACTACGATTTTCCGGGGCATTTCTTTGTACGCGCCGGGTGAATTCAAGATTATCAAGGTTGACTTCGTTGACGTGGCCGCTCACCCCCGCCACCCTTGGGTTCTCCCGCAAATACTCCAGCGCAGCCGGTAAAAATGTTGCGTCCAGCAACATGTCTCCATCCATCAGACAGATGAATTCACCTTTGCTGTACTGGAAACCAAGCTGGGGCCCGACGCCGCAGCTTGCCTTGGCAGGAGCCTGGATTTGCGCAATGACAACCGGATAGCGGGATGCGATTTCGACAGTTTTGTCACGCGATCCGCTATCGGCAACAATGATTTCCCCATCTATGCCAGACAGCGCCGTCAGGACGCTTTCGATAGCGGAGCCAATCCGCTTTTCTTCGTTCAGGGTTTTAAGGATGACCGATATCTTCAAATCTCTACCCTGCAACTAAGAAGCGATACTTTAAAATACATATTCCTTACAGAACGTATATCAAACTTTTCTTAAATGCTTAACAGCTGAGGGACAATCGATGAAGACAAAGATAGACTTCGGTGAATGGCAGATGAGACGCCGCTTCGGGAGGCAACATGAGCATCGAACTTTTTAACCTGACAGGCAAGCGCGCCCTCATCACCGGCTCGTCGCAGGGCATCGGCTATGCCCTGGCGCAGGGACTTGCAGCGGCGGGCGCAGACATTATCCTGAACGGTCGCGACGAGGCACGGCTGGCCGCAGCGGCCGAAACACTCCGGGCAAGGCATGCGCTTGCCTTTGATGCCACCGACCATGAAGCCGTGCGGTCGGCTATCGACGCTTTCGAGGAAAAGATCGGCACAATCGACATTTTGGTAAACAATGCGGGTATGCAACACCGCACGCCGCTTGAAGACTTCCCGGCCGATGCATTCGAGAGACTGATGAAAACCAATGTCTCAACCGTTTTCAACGTTGGACAGGCCGTGGCCCGTCACATGATCAAACGTGGCGCGGGCAAAATTATCAATATAGCCAGCGTTCAGACGGCACTAGCCCGGCCGGGTATCGCGCCCTACACCGCCACCAAGGGTGCAGTTGCCAACCTCACAAAAGGCATGGCCACTGACTGGGCTAGATATGGCCTTCAATGCAATGCGATCGCACCTGGATATTTCGATACGCCACTCAATTCTGCACTGGTGGCCGACCCTGCATTTTCAACCTGGCTCGAAAAGCGCACTCCTGCTGGACGCTGGGGCAAGGTTGAAGAGCTTGTCGGTGCGTGCATCTTTCTTGCATCCAACGCCTCGACATTCGTCAACGGACATATTCTTTATGTCGATGGTGGTATCACGGCGTCACTCTGAACCATGGCTGGATAATCCAACTCACGACAAGGCGACACCGTGATTTCAAGGGATAATCAGGCGTCTACCTTTTCTGCGACCTCATCCAGCAAAAAATGTACGATCACATATTTTGTCTGATACGGCGTTCCGCTATCTGATACATCTTTTTCGATTCCGCCATCGACTGGATGCCAGTTTTGATAGTGGGGATTATTGGCGATCAAAGTAATCGCCTTACCGGCAAACCTGCCCTGCAACCTATAGCGCGCCTCTGCAAGAGGCCAGATCCGTTCGTAATCGGCTTGGGTCATACGGACTTTCAGGGATTGGCGGGTAACGGGTCCGCCATAGGGTTCACCCGATGGGTCTGTCGCTGGAACCTTTAGCGTGACCTCCTCCGCATCGGTCAGAATGGAATTAAATTCATCTGGCCACATCCGTCTCATGAAATGCTCCTCCCAAGCGCTTCTTCGTCAGAATGATACTATAACGGGTCTTCGACGGCGCGCAATCATGATCTCATCGAGGAGGCGAGGCATTCACGCGAACGCAAAAGTACCCTGGTTGACTGAAGAAATCTGCGTGGTGACGCGTTGTCTCAGGGCCACGCGGAATATGACATTGTCTGCGCCTGCAATGTCATGTGCGATATTGAGGGCGCGATAAAAATCGATCTCCTTTTCGACAAAGCCGGTAATGACGACGCATCGGCCATCGGCCTGTACCGCAATATCGTGACCGGAAAAATTCGGCAGATAGCAAATTTCCGCTTCAATGGCAGCACAACGAGAGACAAGGCTGCTTCCCATACCGAAGCTGAAGGTATTGCTGTCATAAACACTGCTCAAAAACATCGCCGTCTCCATCGCGAACATGAATGTATGATGAACAAGTGATCATCGTGCATTCTCGTTCCCGTGAAGCGCATCAAAAGACTTTTCCAAGCAAAGAAAGCTACCGCGCGTGGAAGTGACGATGCATTCTTCAGCTTTTAGCTGACGAAAGATAGACACGTTGTCCGGTTGACTCCCAACCACTTCATCGCGCGATCATATTATGCAGGCGAATAAGTACTGCCAGCCGCGGCACCGCGTAGCTTCGCCCATAACCGATCATCGGTGAAATCACTGATGACGTCTGACGCTCCATTTTGTCTCAAAACAGCGTCATCCAACGCACCTCTCATTCCAAAGGTGTAAATCCCGGCGCCGGAAGCAGAGCGAATGCCAGGCGCTGAATCTTCGAATGCAACAGCCGACTCTCGTTCGACGCCCAAACGCCGCATGCCTTCAAGATAAGGATAGGGATCGGGCTTGGCATTCGGCAATTCGTCACCGATGAGGATGTGGTCCATCAAATGGATAATCCCGAGACCACCGAGCATTTTTTCAGCATTTTCCCGTGGCGCATTGGTCACCACGCAAATGCCGAGGTCATTGTCCTTTACCCAGTGAACAAGATCGATGAGACCGGCCTTCGGCTCAAGCGGTCCTGTTAAACTTTCACGGAAAAACTTCTCCTTGCGCTCCCCCAGAGCAAGGCGCTCAGGTTTCGGCAGGTCAGGAAACAAATCAGCCATGATGGCATCAATCGAAGCCCCCATGATTTTGGTCATATAATAATCTTCGGTAATCGATCTGTCGTAATCGGCCAGCAACCGTTGAAAAGCAGCGATATGAAGCGGGTCGGTATCCAGCATCGTGCCGTCGAGATCAAAAAGTAGGCTTGTTTTACCTGTCATCAACTATTCCTTGGGGTAGACCTGAACTCACAGCACTGTCATTGGCAAATGCCGGAAATCGCACAAGAAGCGATACCAGACCATTAATTTCTACGCTTATCAATGGCGCCGAGGCCGTCCATAATAGGTATATCGGCCCTGAACTCCTGGCGGTTTTAGAGAGTTTCGAACGGCCCTTTATCGACCTCACAAAAGCCGCATGACTTCACTGCGCGCAAACCCTTGCCTTGATAGCTCACTGCGTCCATATAGGCGCTATGACGGTTGATTCAAAAATATTCGTTGGGCTCAAATCTGCGCGCAAGAAGTCCGCTAGCGTAAGCGAACCCACAGGTCCGAAGTGCCAGTGGGACGGGTGCGAAAAGGTTGGAACCAATCGCGCCCCTGTCGGGCCCGGTGGTGAAGGTCTTTATCTGTTGTTCTGTCTTGAGCACGTCAAGGAGTATAACAAGGGCTACAGCTTTACGACTGCCCCTTCGAACGCGGATGTTGCGCGCTATCAGAAGGAAGCGGCGACGGGTAGCCGTGCGACGTTTGGAACGCGGGTTGATAAAGCCACCGAAATGCCGATGCCATCGACAGTCCGCTCCGGCTCTGCAAAAGCGTTGAATGCCCGCAAGACCGCAGCACAACGGCAGGCGCAAAAGGTAGAACTGCAAAAACGAAAGCTGAAGGTGCTCGAGGCCAAAGCCTTCGAAACGCTCGATCTTTCCTCTGAGGCGACACCGGAAGAAATCAGGACGCGCTACAGGGAACGGTTGAAAATGCACCATCCCGATGGCAATCAAGGTGACCGCACCTCTGAAGACGCCCTTCGCGCCACGATCGAGGCGCATAAAATTCTCAAACTGAATGGCTTTTGCTGATCAAAATAGACAAGAGAGTCGTCAATGGGTTGACGGCTGCCCGAGCATGGTCTGAAGCTCGTTCTTTGCCTCATCTGACAGATATGGCCGAAACAGGCTCGCCACCTGATTGAGCCCCCACTCAAGGTTCTCAGGCGCCAGTTCATCGACCCCTTCTTGGAGGTTGAGATAAACCGCCCAATAGGTCGATACGATCCAGACATTGGCCAGAAGTTGAGGCACCTCTTCGTCCGCTATAGAAATGAGCTGCGCTTGTCTCATCTTGCGAAGATTATCTTCAACGACAAGCCGCATTCCCAGACTGAGCGCACGGATTGGCTCTATAAGAGATGGAGCAATTGCGATGATACCCGGTAGATCGCGGAACATGTATCGATGTGCCCAAACGATCGAAAACCAACGTCGCAAAAACTGCGAGTAAATTCCAGCCTCGGCGGCGGAACTCAGGCTGGCTTGTGTCATGAACTGGGTGGCGTCCGACTCCAGTTTTTCAAATAATGCTTTTAAAAGCGCCTCCTTCGTTTTGAAGTGGTAATAGAGATTACCTTCATTGATGCCGACCGTCCGGGCAATCTGCGCCGTCGTCACGCGATCCGGGCCCATCTCATTGAACAAAACGAGCGTAGCATTCAAGATACGCTCTCGTGTGCCGACGCCCTTTTCGCTTCCTCTGTCTTTATCCAATGTCTTCGGCATGCACGCCCCTTGCATTACTAAGGTACTCACCTTAGATATTTGAGGTAAATACCTTAAATCAGGTATCCCATCGGTGGCTGGCAATCAAGGATATGACCCGTGGATATGACAGATATGACCGACCACAAACTGAAGAAAAGCTTCCCTCTGACGCGGCAATCGACACTCGGCGCGCTTGCCGCGATCGTGCGAAACCCGTTGGACGCGATTCCGCCATCAATCTTTACAGAACCGCTCGTCTTTTCGAAGACCGCGGGCGATATGAAGGTTTATCTGGCAGATCCAGTGCTCATCCATGAGGCATTGGTAAAGAACGCGGATGCTCTAGAAAAAGGCGAGCAGGTACGACGCGCTTTGGGGCCAGCTCTCGGCCAGGGCTTGCTGACGTCTGATGGGGCTCACTGGAAATGGCAACGGCAGTCGGTCGCTGGTGCTTTTCGCCATGACAAACTGCGAGAGCTGCAGCCGGTGATGATCGCTGCGGCGGAACGGACCCGGGACAGGTTGGCGGCAGTGCATGGTCGCACGGTCGACATCGGCCATGAGATGATGCGTACCACCTTCGATATCATTGTCGAAACGATGATGTCCGGCGGTTACGGTATCGATGTTGATCGCGTCGAGAGTGGTATTTCCGATTTCCTCAAGCCGACGGGCTGGAGTTTCGCACTCGGCCTTTTGAACGCACCGGAATGGATACCCTATCCCGGAAAACGCAAGGCGAAAGCAGCGGTTGAATTTCTGCGAACCAGCCTCATGGGCGTGGTCGAAGAAAGGCGAAGAACCCCTAGTGATCGCCATGATCTGGTAAATCTGCTCCTCGCTGCATCGGACCCGGAAACAGGTCGGACAATGTCCGACGCCGAAATCGTTGACAATCTGATGACTTTCATCACGGCAGGTCATGAAACAACGGCGCTTGGTCTTGCATGGACACTGGACCTGCTCGCCAGAAACCCGGCGGTGGAGAACAAAGTATGGGCCGAACTCCAAGCGGTTACGGAGGGGCAAACAGTCACTGCCGAACATATTGCTGGGCTCGCCTATACGCAGCAAGTGTTTTCCGAAGCGATGCGCCTTTATCCACCTGCACCTATCATCACCAGAGCCGCGCTCAAGGACTTTCAGCTGGGTGATTACCTGATTCCGAAGGGCACTGTGTTGATCGTGCCGATATATGCGGTTCATCACCATGCCAGTCTCTGGCCGGACCCTGACGTGTTTGATCCTGATCGCTTCGGTCCTGATACGGCAAAGACCAGGCATCGATATGCATATATGCCTTTCGGCGCAGGTCCTCGAGTGTGTATCGGAAACGCTTTTGCGATGATGGAGGCGACGGCCATTCTGGCAGTTCTGCTACAAAAATTTCGACCCGTTGCCATCGCACCGAAGGCTCCTATGCCGGTCATGAAGATAACGCTCCGTCCCAGAAACACACTCACCATGAGGCTCGTTGCCCGGTGATGGCTGGCTCACGTCATATTTTTCTCCCACATCGGCTGCTTTTAATAATCAGTCGACCGGGTGGAATTCAGGTTTGCCGCGAAAGGTTATAGAGCTTACTGGTGGCATGAGGTGGGAGAGCTTTATCGAGTGTTCCCGCCTAACATCCGAGCCGCAGATCGAAAATCAGGCGCCTTATTTCAGGATAAACACATGACAAAAACACCGCGTAGACCCGTGAACGCAATGGACGCCGCAGAGGCCTTGTTTAAACCCGCCAAAAAACCTGCGCCCCCTGCCCCGGAACGACCAGCAATTCCAAACGGCAAGGAAATGGTTTCAATTCGCATCGACAATGACATTCTCGCATTTTTTCAGGAAGATGGCCCTGGTTGGCAGGACCGAATTAACGACGCATTGCGCGCGGCAATCAAACTCGAACGCTGAACAGCAATCTATTTGCTGCACTTATTGCTCTCCTAAGTTGAAGATTTCCATCCCAAGCTGGACGAGGCCTCCATGGTGGTATAACCCTTCCATGTGACCATCATCGGCTTGATTCAATGATACAATCAAGTCCGGAATAGAATCGAGAAGGGTTATAAAAGTGCTTTCACTTCCAGCTATCTTGGGCATTTCAATCGGCGCCGCTGGCTTTGCAGCTTTTAGCCGCAAAAACAAACCTTGGAGTACCCTAAAAAGAATTTGCTATTTCGTTGCCGCCACGATCGGCATTCTGATTGTGATGCTGGCTGTGAATTTTGGCCTGTATTATGCCGAGCTGAAGTCCTGACTATCAGGTGGAAACCGGGCACTTGGGTGCAGTATTGAGTTCGAAACAAAAACGGCCTGGAAATTTCCAGGCCGTTTTTGTTTTCGGAATAAAACTCAGTGCGACTGTGGCTATCGCGCAGCCTGAGACAAATCCACATCGTCAGCGACGATTGCAACGGCTTCATCCCGCAGAACGTCTTTTGCATTTTTCCTTGCGTTTTCAATCGCAAGATTGGCGCTCAAACTACGCTCATTCGCTTGCAG
Organism: Agrobacterium bohemicum; assembly: GCF_001562555.1. Lineage (NCBI taxonomy): Bacteria > Pseudomonadati > Pseudomonadota > Alphaproteobacteria > Hyphomicrobiales > Rhizobiaceae > Agrobacterium > Agrobacterium bohemicum. Next base: position 176,723 of record NZ_KQ961027.1, on the reverse strand, counting down.
ACCATCATCCTCATTCCGTAGGACACCGTCGTCTGCCTGCTCACGCGCCTTGAGGCGACTTGCAAGAGCCGTCATTTCATTTCTGCGTTGGGTCTCGTTCAAAGAGATCGTGCGCTTTTCTCGTTGGGCCTTGAGATCGGCAACGTCTTCCACGAAACGCTGGAAAGCCTGATCGTCTTTGATCCGGGCTTCATGGCGGGTGCCAAGTTGCGGCAACAGCTTTGCCATGTTGTCGTTGGCCGCATATTTGGCAGGCTTGATCTCAACAAAAGGCAATGCATTGTCATAACTGGATTCACCCAGAAGCTTGGGATCCGAAAGCCCCGGCAGACTGATGTCTGGCGTCACACCGCGCAACTGGGTCGTACCACCGTTGATGCGGAAGAATTGCGCGATCGTCAATTTCAGCTGGCCCAGCTCCGGTGTGCTCTTTCGCGCTACCCTGTCGAGATCGACCACAGTCTGCACGGTGCCTTTGCCGAAGCTCGGTTCACCGATAATCACGCCGCGCCCGTAATCCTGGATTGCTGCGGCAAAAATTTCCGATGCCGAAGCGGAGCCGCGGTTGATTAACACACCCAGCGGACCTGCCCAAGCGGGTGCGGAAAGATCGTCGCTTTCGACCTTGATGTTGCCTTCTGCATCGCGCTGCTGAACGATTGGGCCCTTGCCCACGAACAAGCCGGTCAAATCAATTGCCTCAGCCAGCGAGCCGCCGCCATTGTCACGCAGGTCGATCAAGACGCCATCGACTTTCTCACTCTTCAGTTCGCCAAGGAGCTTGGCGACGTCACGGCTTGCGCTTCTATAATTCTTGTCGCCATTTCGCCGGGCGTCGAAATCCTCATAGAATGTCGGTAGCGTGATAACGCCTACCTTGCGCGTGACACCGTCTTTTACAACGGGCAGAACGGTTTTCTTCGCAGCCTGTTTTTCAAGACTCACCTTGTCGCGTACAAGGTTGATCGTGCGGTGGTTTCCATTTTCTCCAGCGTCTGCTGGCAAAATGTCGAGACGCACGATGGAATCTTTTTCGCCGCGTATCATCTGAACCACTTCATCAAGCCGAGTACCGACGACCTCCTTGACGGCACCGTCTTTGCCCTGACCGACGCCGATGATACGATCACCCACCGCCAGCTTGCCGGACAATTGCGCCGGGCCACCGGCTACCAACTCTCTGATTGTCGTATAACCGTCTCGCTCCTGCAAGACTGCGCCAATACCGACGAGCGAGAGCTTCATCGAAATGTCGAACTCGTTAGAGGCTGCTGCGCTGAAATAGTCCGTATGCGGATCGACAGCCGTTGTGTACGCAGCCATGAATGTCTGGAACACATCGTCACTCTTGTAGGGATAAACGCGTTCCAGAATATTCTTATATCGTTTGTCGAGCGTATCGCGAATGGCAGCATCGGCTTGACCCGCCAGTTTCAGACGCAGCCAATCACTTTTGACCCGCTTGCGCCAAAGTTCATGACTTTGCGCATCCGATTGTGCCCAAGGCGCATCCTCTCGGAAGATAGGGTAATCCTCCTGAACGCTGAAGTCGAAACCCTGCTTGAGCAGGCTTCGCGCGTAGGTCATCCGATCAAGGACGCGTTGCGTGTAGACATTGAAAATCGAAAATGGAATATCGAGATCTTCATTCAGAATGGCATCATCGATACTGGTGCGATCAGCCATGAACTTGTCGATGTCGGCCTGCATGAACAACATGCGGTCTGGGTCCAGCGACCTGATGAACTTGTCCATGATTTTCGTCGACAGAACATCATCCAGCGGAACAGGCTTGTAGGCATAGCGCCCCAGGAACTGAGCGCTTAAATTTGCCGCCTCGGCTTGGCTTTTTGAAGGTGCCAAAACAGGAGGAGGTGCGACCTCCTGAGCAAATGCAGAGGACGCGACCAAAATCAAGCCGACTAAACCGTACTTCATGCGCATTCAGCGTTATTCCTTGTTGGCATCTCGAACCATATTGCCTCATCCTAAAGAGCAATTATGATCTTTTCACAAGTATGCATTGGATGTTTCCGCGAAAAGGACGAGATCTTGGTTCGCTATCACGCGAGCAAACAGATACAGCACGGCTGTAAGAGACAGCCACGGAGAAGAGAAAATTATAAAGATAATGGTATTACTGCACAGCGCGCAGGGCATGGAGTGGCAGTCTCCGCCGAAAGGCACGAGCCTGAAGACATTGGGCGAAGCTGAAGAGCAAGGCTTCATTCTTATCCGTGGCGAGTTCCAAAAACGACAATTCCGCCTGACCAGTCTTGGTTTCGAGTATGTCGAGCGCGACAAGAGACGTCTGGAAGCGCGCAGACTTTAATCTGATGAGTCCGACGGGAAATGTGCTTACGAAACTGGACCACGCTTTTCATCTTGATGAAAGGGAACCGACAACAGCTGTGGCCGGTTTCACGGCGGATCGTCGTGCCGCAAACCTCAAGTGGCTTCTCAAGAGATGTTTAATCGTCAACCGATCCTAAAATGCCCGTGGATAAGCCTAGTGCTTTTGAACAGGGCCGTTCCGGCACCGTCAATCTGACGAAATCGCATTTGGAAATGATGAGGCGCAGCATGGGACAAAGGGACGGATGGTCGTGGCAATCACTGCGTGAAAATTATCTGACCATACCAACGTTGTTGCGTTCGATACCGATCGGCGTCGTTATCGCTGCCGGGGTTCTTGCAACGACGTGGACCCACAATCTTCTAAGCGATCACCAGGACATGGTTGTTCATACCTACGAGGCAATCGACAAGACGAAAGACGTTCTTATCGCGTTGGATGACGCTGAAACTGGACAAAGAGGTTATCTGGTCAGCAGCGACCGACGCTACCTTGCCCCGTATGAGGGTGCGCTGACGCGTCTGAAAACGTTGGAAAGCGAGCTGCTGAACAGGGTATCCGATAACTCCAGCCAGGTTGAGAGGGTCAAACAGCTGGGCGGACTCATCGATAGGAAGCTGGCTGAACTGAGCCAATCCATAAAGCTTCACGACGCGGAAGGCGCTGAAGCCGCACGGACTCAGGAAATCGGATACATGGCAGAGGCCACAATGGATCGAATTCGCGAGGTCATCCGCGAAATTACCGATAGTGAGCGCAATTTGGTGCAGACCCGCCAAGCGGAAGTCGACGCCGACGAACTTCGGGTGCGATTGGTAGCGATCGTGGTCGGACTGGCATCGTTTCTCACCCGCGCCGGCGTCGAAATCTACCTGACACGGAAACGGCGCTCACCTGGCAACGACTTGTCGCTTTGACCTTGCGACCTGCCTTCCGCCTCAGTCAGCTCGTTCGTCTTTTGTGCAAACACCTGCTAGAACGATAGACGGCTGATTATGAGGTTTTGGTATCATCTTCAGAGTTTTAAACACTGGACCGAATCTGGAGAGCATTCATGGGCTGGAAAACACCAAAGTTTGAATATGTGAATGGGTACAAGATCGTCGAGATCGACGGACCTGCCTTCAAAGTCTACGATGGTGACCAACAATTGGGAGACCATTTCCCCTATTCCGGCGAGGCCGCTGCCTACGCAAACTCTTTGCCAAAGCGAGATAGTCAGCGCAGCTAGGCGGCGAGCCTGCAGCATAACCGTCAAACTCTGCCAATGAATGCGAAGTGAAATTGACAAACACACCTCTTCACTCAGGCTTGGAATCTCTTGGTTGGTCCAGCTTTTTCGCGGATCAGGTCAAGCCATCAGAAGCAGACCTCGCGCCCAGACGCGTTGCATCGGTCCACAGGGGACGCATCGAGGCGATTGACGCAACTGGGCCAATCAAGCTCGAACTACCTGACGCTAACACGGCTGACTTTGCGGTGGGCGATTGGATACTGGCAGATCCTCTATCCGACATGTTCGTCAAGAGGCTCGAGCGAAAAACAGTTTTTCAGCGGCGCCCCGAGGTCGGACGGAGCCGACAACTCGTTGCAGCCAATATCGACACACTGTTGATCGTCACATCGTGTAATGCCGACTTCAATATCGAACGTCTGGAGCGCTACCTGATCATGGCAAACGAGGCCGGAAGCAAACCGGTCATCGTTTTGACGAAGGCTGACACCGTAGACGATGCCGGGCAGTTTCAGGTCGAGGCCCAGAGTTTGCAACGTGACCTTCCTGTCATCGCTGTGAATGCGCGCTCTGCCGATGCACGCGCCCTTTTAAGTCCATGGTGCGGCGTCGGCCAAACGATTGCTTTGGTGGGTTCCTCGGGGGTTGGAAAGTCGACGCTTGTGAACAGTCTCACAGGACTTGAATCGCACTTGCAGCAGAAAACCGGAACCATTCGCGAATATGACGCGCAAGGCCGTCACACCACCACCGCGCGATCACTGCATGTCATTCCAGGTGGTGGTCTGATGATAGACACGCCGGGGATAAGAACGCTCTTCGTCAGCGACGTCACGGATGGGATCGAGACGCTTTTCTCGGACATAACGGAACTGGCACCGCTTTGCCGATTTCGTGATTGTACCCATGCGCATGAACCTGGCTGCGCGGTTCAGGCTGCGGTCAAAAGCGGTACTCTAGCCGCTGATCGCGTTGAACGCTGGCGCAGCCTCGTTTCGGAAAACCGTGACAGAACGCCTGTTGTCAGCGGCCCACGCGGCAACAAGATTGCTCACAAGAAAAAATATTGAAGCGGCCGTACCAACAGACACGGAAACGCCCGCGTCGGCAGCGGGCGTAAGGTCGATCCGGTATTAGGCAAACAGTTGTTCAGCGAGCAACCGACTGGCGAGCGACGCTGTAGATGTCGGCGCGGTTGATGCCGAGATCGTTCAGTTCTCGTGAGCTCATCCGGCCCAGTTCAGTGACAGTCTGGCGATACTTGCGCCAGTTATTAAAAGTGCGTGCTGCGTTCATGATGATCCCCTTTCGTGAGGTCTCTTGACGCTAGCCACCTGCTTCGGTTCCAACGTCGTTTCGATGATCTCGATATAGGTGTTCAAAGCTTATCGATAAGACGCAAAGCATCATGCCGGCCATGCGTTCACAACATGGGTCGATACGCTGATCGATCAAAACGAATGCATCACGCCCGGAAACGTTCAAAGGCTGTTAGGTGCTTGAGAGGTGGATCGGCATCAGGATGGCGATAGATTTCTGCTCTGAGATAGTGGAGTTCTTCGTCAAGCGCTTCCTCCCCGATCTCGATCCACCATGCTTTGGGGCGACCGTCTGTTCCGTCAGACCAGCGATAGCCTCGTGATTTGAGGTTGTCCTTGAGATCGAAGGGGCTGTTCTCTGCAAATATACGCACACGCGACCTCTGGCTTGCTTGGTACAATTCGGCAAAGGCGGTGGATGCGGGGGCGCTGACGTCCCGAGCCAGAACCTCCAGAAGTGCAAAACAATCATCAACCGCCCGATGGCCGTCATGGAAGTAACCCGCTTGACCGATGAGGTAGGCCAGCTTGGTGCCCTCATATCCCCGTGCCGACCAGTCGATTTCGGCATTGGAACATGCCCATGCCTTCCTTTGAAACAGAGGAGAAAACGTCTCGCAAAATGGCCGGTCGAAACCAGCATTGTGAGCGATGATCAGATCAGCCGGTTCAACAAGCGTTTGCACCATTGCCATATCTATAACATGGCCAGCAACCATATCGTCAGTAATGCCGGTGAGCCGTGTGATCTCCGGCGGTATGGAAACGCTCGGCTGCCGTAAACCACCATAGATGCCGGTGACGTCACCAATATTTCCTGTCGCATCGAAAGTGAAAGCGACCAGACCAATTTCGATGATCTCATCCTTGCGGGCACTAAGCCCGGTCGTCTCGGTATCGAGAATAATACCCCGCAGGGGAAATTCTGGACGCACTGACTGTGCAATCGTCCGCGGCACTAGTTTTTGCAATATCCTGTAGCGACCTGTCTCCAAGAGATGCCGAACCATGGCATCCTCGCCCATCGGCTGCGATTTTGCATATCTGGAGGAAGTGCGTGGGGGCGCTCGGTCACACGAAGGCTGCTCCGAAAACATATCAAACTGGTCTGTCATCTTACTTCTATCGCCTCATCGCTGACTGCGACCTTCGCAACACGACAGGGTGGCTCTGGAGCATGTGCGGCCAAAAACGGCAGCACATAATATCAATGAACTTGAGTCTCTTCGCCTTCAAGGAAGCTGCGAATCCCGTCTTTTTCGCATGTGGCTAGAAATTCTTCCCACGCATCCTTATCAGTTGCAAAAGGCTCTTCCCATGACGTTACATCATCCTGCTCTGTGACCACCTCCATTTGCCAATCGTTATTTGTTCCGGCAGGCCGAAAGATGTCGACAAGCACTGTAATGCCGCCATCTTCGAATTCGCCTGAAAATTCCGAATGTTCAAGCTTTAGTTTTTTCGGCATATCAGCCCCTGTATCGCACTAAATAATTTCAAGCTTGCCGTTTTAACGGCTCGACGCCTGGATGTCGACAGCAGCGTACCCGCGGCGACGGTAACACAAGACGAAACGGAGCCGGAAATCGATGGGGATAACGACCTCCCGCTTGACACTACCGGCTCCAACATCAGAAAAACGGAAAGGCCAATCGCTTGGGGGACCGGTCATTTCTTTGTTGGATACCCACACAACACACTGGTTGGCAGACAACGCGCCAGCCGAAACGCACACGGAAGCAAGAGCCTTCTGTTTGCGCATTATCAAGGAATTCTACGACATCGACTATACCCCTGCGTGGCATGCCGATCTGGATTCTATGTTGGGGCCAACATCGTGTAATTGGTTTTCGACAGAGCGTGGCGGAGGCTTTCTCCTAGTCCGAAATGAGCGAGGAGCTATCGTTGCGGCTGGCGGCTTCTACGGCCTCTTAAACAAACCATCGACGGCAGATCGATTGTACGACCGTTATCGCGATCCGACCCACGTGTGCCAAATCGTTCGAGTATATCTGGACCCTCTGATCCGTGGAAAAGGACTAGGGACGGCAATGGCGAAGGCTTTGGAAACAGAGGCGCGAAACCTGGGCTATGTCACATCATATCTTCATGCCGACGCACAGACGCCCAACACACTCAGCTTCTGGAAGAGCTTGGGTTACCGGGAGTTCGGTCGCTTTTCGTACCCCTCCCCAAACGGCATAGATACCAGCGTTGACTTCGAAAAACCCCTGAGCGCGATCAGTGATGATTGAAGATTTTTTGTTGAGTGTGGCAATCAGCTGGCGTGGAGTTTTCACCAGACCAGCCCATCGTGACCGCGTGTTCCTACAATATCAAGACTCCCGGGACGCTCGGGCCAGGTCCTGAAACGCGGTAAATGTAGCGTACCGCTTGGCATGAATGTCCGCCAGTTCCCCTTCGACGGGGATGTAGGTGCGCGCGACACGGCAGAGATTTGTCATCGCTGTACGTGCATCAGCAAAGGCACCGCTGGCGACAGCGCCGAGGATGGCCGAGCCGAGCAGCACTGGCTCCTCCGACACCGTGGCAACAACCGGTTTACCGCAGGCATCAGCGAGAACCTGACGGACGAGATCATGCTGACCGGCGCCGCCACTAATGACAACGCGCTCGACATTTGCTCCGGCTTTTGCCTGGGCCTCGATGATTTGCCGTAGGCCATATCCAATGCCACAAAGTCCGGCGACATAGAGTGCCACGAGGCTGTCGAGGTCACGGTCCATGCCGAGGCCGGTGATGACCGCACGCGCGTGCGGATCGGCAAAGGGCGCGCGGTTACCGAGAAATTCGGGAACGACGTGTAGACCCAATGCAAGGCGAACGACTTCGGACGCGCTGCCCGCACTTGGCGCAGCCGCATCGGCAATAAGCACCGGTAATGGCACCCCGTGCGCAGACGCCTTCACCTGAGCATCTGCGGCGGCGGGATGAAACGAAAGTAACTGGTCGATTGCCGCGCCTGCGGCGCTCTGGCCGCCTTCGTTGAGCCACATGCCAGGCACCATCGCAGAGTAGTACGGACCCCATACGCCCGGTACGAAGACCGGCTCGGCAGTCGAAGTCATGGTGCAGGAAGACGTTCCGAAGACATAGGCAAGATTGTTCTCCGGACTGCCGCCGACACCCGCAGTTCCGATCCCGCCAGCATGGGCATCGATCATTCCGGCAGCAACGGCCGTACCCGGCAACAGCCCCATGGCCTTTGCCGCGTCCTGCGTCAGACCTTGCCCAAGCGGCGTTCCCGGCTCAACAATGGTGGTGCCGATCCGGGCAAAGTTTTCGCTGGCCAGTGTTCCAAGGCCGATCTTGTCGAAATAGCTTGGGTCCCACCTCTTTTCATGCGCCAGATAGGTCCACTTGCAGGTGACGGTGCAGGTCGACCGGGCCATGTCACCGGTGGCTTTCCAGGTCAGGAAGTCGGCGAGATCGAAGAACTGCCATGCTGCATCAAAGGTTTTCGGGCGATTTTCCTTCAGCCATAGAAGCTTTGGTGTCTCCATCTCCGGCGAGATCCGGCCTCCAACATAACGCAGCACGTCATGTCCGAGAGCATTGATCCGCTCAGCCTGGCCAACGGCGCGGTGATCCATCCAGACGATGATGTCGCGGTTCTCGTCCTCCGATGGTCCCACGGCCAAAGGACGCCCACCCTCACCCAATACCACGAGTGAGCAAGTCGCATCGAAACCCATACCGATGATCGCAGCCGGATCGACGCCACTCGCACTGACCACCTCCCGCACCACAGCGCAGACGGCATCCCATATTTCGGTACTCGACTGTTCAACGATCGCACCGGCATCGCGAAACAGCGAAATATCCTGCTTGGCCGATGCCAGCATGTGGCCATCCAGATCGAAAAGGCCAGCTCGCGCGCTTCCAGTGCCGACATCAATGCCGATCAGGTAGCCCGACACGGTGGTGTTCGCTGTATTGTTCATTGTGCTTGGCTCTTAAAAGTCTTGGGATCGAAAGATGGCCGTTGGCGCCGATCAGAGATCGACGCTGTTCGGCAGGATGACGAGATCACGGATGGTTATGTTGCGCGGTCGCGACAACATGAACAGAACGGCGTCTGCCACTTCCTTTGGCTGCATCAGGCTGCCATTGGCAAGCGCATCCTCCAGCTTGGCCTTCGGCCAGTCGTCGATCAAGGCCGTAACCACTGGACCGGGCAGCACCGCGCCGACACGCACGCCGTGCGGGGCCACTTGGCGACGGGTGGAATGCACGAAAGCCTGAACCGCGAACTTCGATGCCGTATAGATCGGCTCCCAAACAACGGGCACGACACCGGCGATCGAACTGGTGAACAGGATGTCGCCCGACTTCTGGGCAATCATGTATGGAAGCACTGCATGAACCGAACGGAAGGCCGCATTGATGTTGAGGTTCAGCATCCGGTCCCACGCATCTGGATCGCCCTCAGCCACTGGTCCGCCAACATAGGCTCCGGCATTAGCATGAAAAATATCCAGACCGCCCGCAATTTCCAAGATGCGCGGCAGCATGGCCGAAACTTCTGGTCCGTTCAGCAGGTCGACCACTAATGGCTTGGCTTTGTCCCCGAGTTCGGCACACAGAGCCTCTAATTTGTCTTTGGCGCGGTCGATCAACACGACGGTTGCGCCTTCGGCCAGCAGGGTGCGGGCGCATTCCAGGCCGATGCCCGATGCAGCGCCCGTTATAGCCGCAACCTTGCCTTTCATAAGTTCAGTCATCAGAGTTTCTCCAGTATGGTATTAGGCGCGGCCATGGCTGACACGGGACCGACGCGCCAGCGAATCGACAATGACGGCGATTGCGAGGACTGCCCCGGTTATCATGTAGCGCAGCGATGAGTTGAGGTTGAGCAAGGTCAGACCATTGGAAATGGCCTGAATGACGATGATACCCAGCAGTGCCGAATAAGCGCTGCCACGCCCGCCGAAAAGGCTGGTGCCGCCGATCACGGCTGCCGCGATTGCATTTAGATTGACGTCACCCGTACCGGCCTGCTGGCTGGACGAAGCCAGACGCGACGCTGACAGCACGCCACCCAGCGCACCCAGTGTCGAACACAGCATGAAGGCGCTCATATAGATACGGCGGACATTGATACCGGAGCGGCGGGCCGCTTCTCTGTTGCCGCCGACGGCAAACATCGACCGGCCCCATTGGGTCTTGGTCAGTGCATAGTTAAGAATGACGGCCAAGGCGACGAATAGGCCGAACATGTACGGCACACCGCGACCGAGGTTCAGGTAGTAAACGGCGAATTCAAAAATCACAGTCAGTACGACCGCCTTGATGACCAGACTACTGAGAGGTTGTGCGGACAAATTGACGGACAGACGACGCTGACGAACAAGGTAGCCCGTGACGACCAAAACAAGGCCTGGCATGAAAGCCAGAGCATATGACAACCAGTCCGGCATGACCAGGATTTGACCGAAGCGAACCAACGGCGAGGCATAGGGCAGATTGATGCTGCCCGTCGGACCGAGTATGTAAAGTTGAAGGCCAAGCAAGGCGAGCAGTCCTGCAAGCGTCGCCACGAAACTCGGCATACCCAAACGATTATACATCACGGAGTAGAGCGCGCCGACCAGCGCACCGAACACCAGAGCTGCGAAAATCGCGACGGGGACTGGCAAACCAGTGTTCACCCAGAGCACGCCGATAATGGCGGACGAAAGGCCGCTCATCGAGCCGACGGACAGGTCGATCTCTCCGAGCAACAGCACGCAGACGATGCCAAGAGAAATGATGCCGACAGTGGCGCAATCGAACAGCAGGTTGACCAAGTTGTTCGGAGCCAGGAAGACCGGATTGAGAATACTGAACACTGTCGAGATGACAATCAAGCCGATTGCCACCGGCAGCATGCCGAGGTCGCCAGAGCGGACGCGACTGAAGAAACCGCGAACCATTCCGGCTATCCCGTCGTCATGCTGGACGCGGCTATCACTGCGGTCGAGGGCCGATACCTCGTTGGGCTTATCATTGGAAATGTTCTGGCTCATAGGGTGCTCCCGGTCGTTTCCGTGTGCCCGGCTTTGCGCTCATTGCGGCGTGAGACCGAGTTTTCGGTCGCTCCGGTGATAGATGCGACAAGCTCCTGATTGGAGGCATCCGGTTCGAAAACGCCGTTGTTGCGCCCAAGTCGCAGCACGACGATGCGGTCGGCGACAGCGCGGACGTCTTCCATGTTGTGACTGATGATGATGACACCCAAGCCGCGATCACGCACACGCTCGATCAGGTTCAGCACCTCGGCGGTCTGGGCAACACCAAGGGCGGCTGTCGGCTCGTCCAGCATGATGATTTTCGGGTCGAGCAGTAGGGAGCGCGCAATCGCAACCGTCTGACGCTGACCACCCGAGAGTGAGGCAATCGGTTCGCGCACCGAGGGAATACGCGCGGCCAGTTCCTTCAGAAGCGTCCAGGCACGAACTTCCATGGCGACTTCGTCTAAGTTCCACGGCGACATTTCGTGACCGAGGAAAAGATTGGCAACGACATCGAGATTTTCGCAGAGCGCCAAATCCTGAAAGACTGTGGCGATGCCGAGTTCCAATGCACGGCTCGGGCTATCGAGCGATACGTCCTGACCACAGAATTCGATTGTGCCAGACGTCGGCTGGTGAACGCCAGCCAGCACCTTGACCAGGGTAGATTTGCCCGCGCCATTATCGCCCACAAGTGCAACGACCTCTCCAGCCCGCACTTCCAGATTGATATCGGTCAGAGCCGACACCGCACCAAATTTTTTTGAAATTTTGCTGAGTCTGAGAAGTATGCTTCCCTTTTCCGGGACGATTGTGTCTGTTTGCACCATGGGATCAGGCTCTTTTTTGGTTCGCGGATATGACCGACCGGACAAGGATATCCGATCGGGCAAATTTAAAGACTGTTTACTGAGTGATGCCGAGCTTCTTGCAGCCAGCAGCGTATTCGCCGGTGCAAACCTCCTGGACGGTCTGAATCTTCTTATCGAAGATTTCCGCCTTGATGTTTTCCGCCGTGACAACGGCAGGAATGAAGAGCTCAGACGGCGTGTCGTATAGAGAGGTCTTGGCTTCTGGCTTCTCGCCTTTCAGAAACTGGACCGCCACCTTGGCAGCCGCAGCGGCAACGATTTCCGAAGGCTTGGAAATCGTATTGTATTGGTCGCCAGAAATGACAAGCTGCAAGGCCGCGATGGTCGCGTCATTTCCGGTCACAGGCGGGACCGGATTGACACCAGCGGCCTTGAAAGCGGCAATCGCACCACCACCCGTGCCGTCATTGGCGGCAACGACGCCCTTGATGTCGGCACCGAAGCGGGTGATCTGGCCAGCAGCCCATTCCTGCGCCTTGGGCGGAGCCCATTCCGGCGTGTCATATTCAGCAAGCGTCTTGTAGCCCGAATCCTTCAGGCCTAGATGCACGCCATCGCGGATCAGGCCGGCAGCCGCATCGGTGGGCGAACCGTTGATCTGTAGAACGCCCGCACCAGCAGGAACTCCACTTGCCTTCAGATGGGCAACCAGAGACTTGGCAATCGCCTCACCAATCCCCTGATTGTCGAACGAGACATAATAATCCGCCGGCTTTGCAGGGATCGGACGGTCGTAGGCGATCACCTTGACCTCCTGGGACTGGGCAATTTCGACGAGGGCGGCTGCGGCTGCGGAATCAACAGGATCAAGTACGATCACCTTGGCGCCCTGAGCGATCACGGAATTGAACTGCTGCTGCTGAAGCGCCGCATCACCATTGGCATTCTGGTAGATCAGCGTGCACTTAGCGCAGAGCTTTGACATTTCGGCCTTGAAGCCTGGATAGTCGTGGTTCTCATAGCGCGTAGACGCCTGATCGGGCATTAGGAACGCAACCGTAGCCGCTTCCTGGGCGTAGGCCGAGCCTGCAAACATTGCACCAGCAGCAACCGACGCCACAATCATTGAACGAAGTCTCATAGTCTCCTCCTTTTGAACTCAAAATTTGTACCGAGAGACACGTTCCGGTTTCACTCCAAACCTCTTCCGTCTCTGCCGCAAGAGGCAGAGACTGTCGAACAATCGCTCTCGGAGCATATCTCCGGCGCGACAGTCATTTGGAATGTAGCTCGGATGCCTCCCGGCCGACCCTCCACAGCCAACCACTAACATCGATTGCGCAACTTTGCTCAATCGATGAAGCAGATTGCTCCTTTGATGAATTGATGTCAAGTCTATGTTTGGAAGTGGAGGAATGCGTGAATCAGGAAAGACCGACGAAGAAGACAACCATCTACGATCTGGCCGCACTCGCGCAGACGTCGGCCAGCGCAGTCAGTGCTGTGCTCAACGGAACCTGGAAAAAACGCCGAATCAGCAGCAATCTGGCCGAAAAGATCACCCGGCTCGCCAAGGAACAGGGCTATGCGGTGAATATGCAGGCCAGCCTGCTGCGTCGGGAGAAGTCGAAGATCATCGGCATGATCGTACCGAAATACGACAATCGATATTTCGGGTCTATCGTCGAAACTTTTGAGACGATGGCGCGAGAGCGAGGCCTGTTTCCAATCATCACCTGCACACGTCGCGATCCTGCGCTCGAGATCGAAGCGGCCCAAACACTTTTGTCATATCAGGTCGAATGGCTGGTCTCGACTGGAGCGACTGACCCGGATCGCATCAGCGATCTTTGCAGTCAGGCAGGCGCGCGGAGTGTCAATCTCGACCTGCCAGGCAGCAAGGCACCATCGATCATTTCCGACAATTTCGGCGGAGCATACGAACTGACCCGGCGCATTCTGGCCAACAGCAAACGCAAGCTGGGCTCATCCCGACCCCTCCTCTTCATCGGTGGTCGCGGCAGTGACCACAACACAGCTGAGCGTGTACGGGGTTTTCGCGCGGCTCACCACGATATCGGCATCGCCGTCGACGACACGCATATTCTCGCCTCCGGCTACGCCCCGGAAAAGGCCGAGAGTTCCCTTCAAGCACTTGCAGCCTCTGGTGATCCGCTGCCTATCGGAATGTTCGTGAACTCAACCATCTCACTGGAAGGCGTAATGCGCTGGATCAAGCGATCCGGGTACTACCAAAACCGCACTCCGGTCATTGGCTGCTTCGACTGGGACCCCTTCGCGGCATTGCTGGGGGACGAAATCGAGATGGTTCGACAAGATGTGCAAGGCATGCTGGATGCCGTGTTCAACATCATAGATGAGGGCAAGACAACTGGCTTGCTTGTAGAAATTCCACCGATATTTATCGGGGCTGGAGTCTCGGATGTCAAAGAAATGCCGAAGCCGATATAATCGAAGCGTTCATCAACGAAACAGTTTTTCATTGACCGCTTACATGAAGCTTTCAAGGCGAGCAGTACTGTCGGATGTGACGCATAGTTTGAGCAGGGCGATACGGAGCTGGGGCGCGGTCCCCATCAGTCACCGGGCGCAACCGGGTATTGAAAGTAGAAGGCGGCGAATTCTCAAATCCGCCGCCTGTCGTGATATTAGAAGCGATAGTTGACACCGCCTTTGACGACATGGTCGCTCAGGTCTGTGTGCGATGCTACGCCGTTGGAGAAGGTGCGAACGTCATCCGTTGCGACGTAGTTGTATTCGACCTTTGCAGAAATCTGTGGTGTGAAGCGGTGTTCGGCACCTGCACCGAGCAGATAGCCTTCCTTCATGCCATCGGGACCGGTTACGTTATTGCCATCGCGCAGACTTGTTACAGTCAAACCGGCTGTACCGTATAGAAGCGTATCGTCCATCTTGACGCCAGCTCTAACTTTCGCGGCTGCGCGCCAGCGCTCACGCAGGTTGCCATTCGGCACCTTCTGCTTGGCATCGCCAAGATGCGTCGCCTCGACTTCACCGCCCACGACGGCCGAGCCGAGGTCGTAATCGTAGCCACCCTGTACGCCGAGCGCCAGGCCCTTGCCGCCCTTGAATGGATTGGCGCTTGGCATAGCCGCGCCGATATGGCCACCTACGTAAGCACCTGTCCAAGAAGACTTTGGTGCTTCGGTGTAGGCGGGAGGGGCTTCATAGTTTGAAAGGTCGGCCGACAGAACAGGAAACGCCGCCAGAGAAACGATTGCTACAATCCCAACTGATTTCAGGGTCTTCGACATAGTTTTTACTCCACATAGACTCGAGGTGGCCGAACGGGCCATTGAATATCCAAAACGCATCTGCGATTGCGCTGCTGGCTGCGATCTTGGCTACAAATGGCACAAAGGTAAGGCTCGTTCCTCAATTCCATTAGAATTTGACTAAAACTTTAATAGCATAGCTAACAAAGGGTTAACTCCCGAAAGCCCCAACATCTTACCGCTAAAAATCGGTTAACAGCACACCTTGCGAGGTTCAAAATCTTTCCAGTTTCTCACTTCAACGGGAAACCAAACTCGCGCAAGATTCCCGATAATTGCGCCCGTCCACTCAAAGCATCGGCATTTTCGACTCGCTTTGCGACAGATGAAGTCCAACCCACTTTCGGAAGCGACTGCTTTGTTTGAAACGCCTTCATGATGTCATCGTAAGCGCTGAGGTCTTCTGCCGCCGACCCCGAAAATGTCTCATGGAAAAGAACAGACGATTGTGGCAGGCGCGGTTTGACATCGGTGATCACATTCGGATCTGGATAGCCAACCGTGAGACCGAACACCGCGACTGTTTCCGGCGGCAATTGAAGCTCACGCGCTACGTTTTGCGGCTGGTTGCGAATGCCACCGATGTAACAGGAGCCAAGGCCAAGGGAATCGATTGCTGCTACCGCATTTTGTGCAGCTAGAGCGGCATCGATCGTGCCGATGAGGAAACTCTCCAGATAGTCGAGACCTTCACCCTCGTTGCCATGCTGACGAGCCACCGCTCTCAGCCGCGTCAGATCGATGAGCCAGACAAGGAAGAGAGGTGCTGCAAGAATATGTGCATTCCCGCCCGTATAGCTTGCAAGCCGGGCCTTGCGTTGCGGGTCCTGAACGGCAACGACGCTCCACGCCTGAAGACCGGAGGAGGTCGGTGCCGACTGCGCTGCCGCCACCAAAAGCTCCAGGGTGCCCTGCGGCAATGGCTTTGGCAAATATGACCGGATGGAACGATGGTTTAGCAGAGAATCAATCGTGCTGTTCCAGAATGGCGGCGAAAAATCGCTGGCGGTACCATAGCGTGCCTCAAGGCGCAGTTGCTGCGTCTCGGCTTCATTCAACGTCACTGAAAAACTCCTTCTTTTGATCTTTCATCGCTCTCGCAGAACCCTGTCTTCTCGACAAGGACCCATCCTAAAAAACGCAGAAGTTCTTTATGTTGGCCGACCCCGATTGGAACAGAAAGCCCTCGGAGAGCATTTTGTAGGTCGATAATATAAAACTTTCGTTCGTCATTGCGGATGATAAAGTCATTGTTAAAAACGACAAATCGGGAATAACCATGCGAGATATGGATAATAAAGCAACTACGGGCGTCGAGGGTCTTGATGATATTTTATCTGGAGGACTGTCCCGGCGTCATGTGTTTTTGCTTGAGGGATCCCCCGGCACCGGTAAAACGACAATATCTCTGCAGTTTTTGATAGAAGGCGCGGTAAGAGGCGAGCGGTGCCTGTATATAAGCCTGTCGGAATCTGAAGACGAATTGCGCGACAGTGCCGCTTCTCACAATATGAAGCTACACGAGAACATCGAGATATTCGAACTTGTACCGCCGGAAAATCTGCTTGATGCCGACCAGCAGCAAAGTCTTCTCTACTCTTCCGATCTGGAGCTTGGCGAAACGACGAAACTCATTTTCGGCGAATTTGAACGCGTAAAGCCCGATAGGGTCGTTATCGACAGCCTGTCCGAAATCCGCTTGCTCGCGCAGAGTTCCCTGCGATATCGCCGACAGATATTGGCCATGAAGCACTACTTCTCGAAGTCCGGCGCAACGGTTCTGCTTCTGGATGATCTCACGGCCGATGTGTTGGATAAAACCGTTCACAGCGTCGTACATGGGGTTGTTCACCTCGAAGAATTGTCACCCAATTATGGTCCTGAACGCCGCCGTGTCAGAATTTTGAAATATCGCGGTCAGTCGTACCGGGGTGGATATCATGATTTCGTCATTCGCACCGGTGGTGTGACAGTATTTCCCCGTCTCAGGGCCATTGAACACAAAACGTCGTTTTCTCGAGACATTTTGAGCAGCGGAGTTGACCAGCTTGACGGCTTGCTTGGCGGAGGTGTCAGTCGCGGCTCCAGCACACTGCTTATCGGTCCGGCGGGAACCGGAAAATCCACTTTCGGACTTCAGTTCGTGGATGCTGCGGTCAAACGCGGGGAAAAAGCTGCGGTATTCATATTTGACGAAGAGCTGGAGCTTCTCTTCGAGCGCATGCGGCATATGGGTATCGATCTCGAAAAAATGCGGGATGACGGCACGCTGCATATCGAGCAGCTTGACGCTGCGGAACTCTCACCTGGAGAATTTGCGCAGCGCGTCAGAACTTGCGTCACAGATTACGATGCCAAGACAGTGCTTATCGACAGTATCAACGGTTATCAGGCGGCCATGCCGGAAGAGAACGCGCTGATCCTTCACATGCACGAACTGCTTCAATTCCTGAACAGACAGGGAGCCAATACGTTTCTGACGGTGGCGCAACACGGACTTGTCGGCGACATGAAATCGCCGGTCGATGTAACCTATCTGGCAGACACCGTTATTTTGCTTCGTTATTTCGAGGCTATTGGTCGTGTAAGGCGAGCCGTTTCCGTCATTAAGAAGCGCACCGGCATGCATGAAGACACGATACGCGAATACAAGATTAGCGAAATGGGTTTGACACTGGGAGAGCCGGTTTCCACGTTCCAGGGTGTGTTGAGCGGCGTGCCGGTGCTGACGTCTGAAAAGATACTATTGCCGTTGACCAACGGGAGTTTGGAAAATTTTTGATCTCGAACATCCCGCCCTCGTCTATGCTCCAATCGGTAGAGATGCACAGATTGCTGCTTCCCTGCTCGCAGAAGCTGGCATCAAATCCAAATCCGTGGATACCGTTTCCTCCATGGTGTTGGCGCTTGACGATGATGTTGCATTCGTGGTCGTTACAGAGGAAACATTGCGCTCCGCGGACTTGCGCGCCCTATCTGAGTGGATCGGCACCCAGCTAGCGTGGTCTGATCTTCCATTCATCGTCCTGACTCATCGTGGTGGCGGGCCTGAGCGAAACCCAGCAGCTTTGAGACTGTCGGAAATTTTGGGGAATGTCAGCTTCATCGAGCGCCCATTTCATGCGACAACCTTTATCAGCGTATCGCGAACAGCATATCGAAACAGGTTACGTCAATTCGACGCCAGAGTGCAGATCGGAGCGCTCGCAGATAGCGAACGGTGGCTCCAGACAGCGCTGAGTGCTGGCCGCCTGGGATCCCTGGAACTTGAGCTGGCTTCCAAGATGCTGGTCACGTCAGATACATGCAAATCCATCTTCGGGCATCCACCCGGCGCACGTTTTGACTATGACGATCTTCTTGCCAGCGTCCATCCAGATGATCGCGAGCGAATGCAGGCTGCGGTACAGGATACGATGGAAAATGGAAAAGAATACTCCATCGAATACAGGGTAGTCTGGCCTGATGGGTCATTGCATTGGGTGGAAATCAAGGCCCAGCTTTACCGAGACAGAAGGGGCATCGCCGTGAAAATGGTTGGCGTGTCCGCCGATATCACCGAGCGAAAGGAAGCCACGGAAAAGCAGCGGCTTCTCAACGAAACATTGGAACTGCGCGTCGCCGAACGGACAGCCGAGCTTCTTCAGGCGCATAACAAGGTGATGGCAGAGGTCGAGCATAGACAAAAGACGGAGGAACAGCTTCGTCAAGCTCTGAAAATGGAAGCAATCGGTCAGCTTACCGGCGGCGTCGCGCACGATTTCAACAATCTGCTGATGGCCGTTATGGGCAATCTAGAATTACTGGCAAAACATCTGCCCGGCGACGAGAAAGCCGTGCGCCTCATAGATGGCGCAATGAAAGGCGCCAAACGGGGTGCCTCGCTCACCCAACGACTTCTTGCATTTGCCCGCCGCCAAGACCTTCAAGTCAAGCCGATTGATATGCTCAGGCTTGTAGACGATATGGATGATCTCCTGAAACGGTCTGCCGGATCCGGCATCACGCTGGAGCGCGAGATCGCGACTGGTCTGCCGTTTGCGTCTGGAGACGCAAATCAGATCGAGCTGGCACTCCTAAATCTCGTCGTGAATGCGCGCGACGCAATGAAAGACGGTGGGACGATCACCATCGGACTGCGTGACGACAATCTGGCACGTTCCACGCCTGAACTGGCGGCAGGCGACTATGTCGTACTGTCAGTGACCGATACAGGCACTGGCATGGACACAGAAACGCTCAAGAAGGCAATCGATCCGTTCTTTTCGACAAAAGAACTGGGCAAGGGAACAGGTCTGGGATTATCGATGATCCATGGGCTCGCCTTGCAGTTGAAGGGTGCGCTCATTCTTAGAAGCACGCTCGGCAAAGGAACGTCAGCAGAGCTTTGGATTCCCGTTAGCGAGGAGGACACTGCCGGACAGCAGCAGGCCATGCCTGGTACCGTTGACTCAACACGCGCTGAAAACCGGCATCTTAGAATCCTTATGGTCGATGATGACGCTTTGATCGCCATGAGCTCCGTCGATATGCTTGAAGACCTTGGACACGAGGTGGTCGAGGCAAACTCTGGTCGTCAGGCGCTTGAGATACTGGCAAATGAAGCGCCGTTCGATTTGCTCGTGACCGATTTTTCCATGCCTGGAATGAACGGAGCCGAGCTGTCGCGCAAAGCGCGTGAACTGGTTCCAAATCTACCCATTCTGATTGCGACAGGTTATGCGGACCTGCCGGACGGAATGGAACTGGACATTACCCGACTTGGTAAACCTTATTCCCAGGATCAGCTTGCAACTGAAATATCAAAGGTCCTTGCAGCAAGCGTGGGCTAAAAGGACGCAGCTTTCGCCACAGAAGGCCACGGATTCAAAATCCAGTGCTTTCATCGCTAACTAGCCGATATCCCACACCCGGTTCGGTCTGGACGATCCTGGGCTGCGTCGGGTCGCGCTCGATCTTCTGACGAAGCTGGCCGATGAAGACGCGTAAGTAATGCAGGTCCTCTTCATGAGCTGGACCCCATACGGATGTCAAAAGAGTTCTATGGGTAACGACGCGACCGGCATGGTAAGCGAGAAGTGTCAGCAGATCATATTCCTTCGGCGTCAGACGAATGGATTTTCCGTCGCGGGAAACGATGCGCTGAACGACATCGATGATTAATCCGTCGGCATTTACTGAGGAAGGAGGCTTGCTGGCATTTGCCCGGTGGCGCATGGCG
The DNA here is from genome assembly GCF_001562555.1 of Agrobacterium bohemicum. Taxonomy (NCBI): domain Bacteria; kingdom Pseudomonadati; phylum Pseudomonadota; class Alphaproteobacteria; order Hyphomicrobiales; family Rhizobiaceae; genus Agrobacterium; species Agrobacterium bohemicum. The sequence goes on along the minus strand of NZ_KQ961027.1, from coordinate 156,450 downwards.
GTTCTGATACGGGCGGTGAGCTCGCCGATGCCGAAGGGTTTTTCGATGTAGTCGTCGGCACCGAGATCAAGAGCTGCAATTTTCTCCACTTCGCGATCACGCGCAGACAGAATGATGATGGGAATGGTAGACCAGCCACGAAGGCTTGTTATGACATCCTTGCCGTCCATGTCCGGCAGGCCGAGGTCGAGAATGACGGCATCGGGTGCAGCAGTCGCCACCGCTTTCAGCGCATCCGCACCATTTTCAGCCTCGATGACATCATAGCCCGCAGCAACAAGTGCCGGGCGAAGAAAACGCCGGATCTGTGGTTCGTCATCGACGACGAGAATACGCGCTAGTGTCATGGTGATCCCAAAGTCTGGTCTTTCTCCTCTACCGGGAAACGCATGACAATACGAGTGCCTCTCTTTCTGACCGCCGGGCTTTCGGCATGGATGCGCCCGCCAAGCGCCTCCACGAAACCACGGGCAATCGACAGGCCCAGCCCCGTGCCAGGCGAGCGGCCATCGGTCTTGGAGCGGCGGTAGAATTTCTCGAAGATTCGGTCGAGATCGACGGTGGGGATGCCTTTGCCCAGATCGGTGACGGATAGCACCAGCTCTTTTCCATCCCTGCGAGCATAGATGTTGACGGGCTCTCCACCACCATATTTCGCGGCATTATCCAGAAGGTTGAACAAGACCTGCTCCAGAAGCACGCTGTCTCCGCGCAGCAGAGGCAAATCCGTCGCGATCCCGGTCTCGAAGGTTTGCGCGGGAAAATACTTGCGGGCGCGCTCGGCTGCGGAGCGCACGACATCGCTGACATCCACCCATTCGCGTTTGGCTTGCAGGGTTCCGGTGGAAATCCGTGTCATATCAAGGAGGTTGGCGACGAAACGACTCAGCCTCGCCCCCTCCTCTTCGATGGATTGCAGGAGGTCGTCGCGGCTTTCCGGCGACATGCGTTCGCCAAGCTCGCGCAGGCTGGTGACGGCACCGGTGATGGTAGCGAGCGGTGTGCGCAGATCATGGGAAATGGAGGATAGAAGGGCTTCGCGGTAACGTTCGCTTTCCAGACGCACGGCCTGTTTGGCGCTTTCCGATGACAGGCGCGCGCGGTCGATGGCCGTTGCCGTCTGGTCGATGATGGCGGAAAACATGCGTTCGGCGTTGGAATCGAGCGGCTCGCTGCCAACCTCGTAACCGCAGACACCGACAACGCCGTGCGGGCTGGTGAGTGGCCGGAACTGGAAGCGGCAATTGGGCAGCGTGCCGGTACCAGCGCCCGCCGGTTCTTTGCGTGTATTGGCCCAGCGGGCGGCGGCGATTTCGGCAATGCCAAGCTCGGTGTCAGGCGGCCAGGCGGCGGCGGTTTCCAGCGCGTCGCCATTGGGGCGGAGAAGTACGATATTGCGGTTGATGCCCGCATGCAGCTGGCTGACGGAGGCCCAGAGGACCTCATCGACATCGGCAGTCCCCGACAGTTTGCGGGCGAAATCATAGAGCGCCTGCATGGCGGCGGCACGCGACCGTGCCGTTTTCGCCTGTTCGCGAATGCGCGAACCAAGACTACCAGCAAGAACCGCCGCCACCACAAAGGTGAAGAGGGCGAAGACCTCATGCGGTGAGGCGATGGTGAAGGTGTAGAGCGGCGGGATGAAGAAGAAATTATAGGCAAGCGCCGACAAGAGCGCCGCCATGAGAGCGGCCGCAAAACCGGCATAGGTGGCGGCACCGAGAACGGCGATCAGAAACAACAGCGAGATGTTCGGCAAGTAGACGATGCGGTCGATCAGCGCGCCGATCAATGCTGCCGGCAGCACGCATAAAAAGGCGATACCGAAGGGTTTGGCAAGTGTGGGCAAACGCGGCCAGACCGGTTTCGGCCTGATGCGATGCGGCGTATTTTCGTCGGCGGTAACGAGGTGAAGACCGATGCCGCTCGTTTCCTGCGTCAACGCATCGGCCAGGCTGGTGCGCAGCGGATTGCGCAACCATCTCCGGCAATGCGATCCAATAACGATCTGCGTGACGTGCTCACGCTTGGCAAGCTTCATGATTTCGGTCACGAAATCGCTACCGGTGACGCGCCGTGTTTCTGCACCCAGCTTTTCGGCAAGCCGGAACGTATCATCGATGCGCCGCAAATCCTCGTCGTCCATGGTTTCGCGGTCGGAATGGGAAATGTTGACGACCAGCCACGGGGCGTTGAGACCCGACGCAAGACGGCTGGCAACACGAACCACCTTCTCCGACAAGGCGTCAGGGCCGATGCAGACCAAAAGACGCTCGGCTGTGGCCCACGGGCCTTCGATGGCGTTTTGGCGCAGGTAATCGATCATCTGATCGTCCACCCGGTCAGCCGTCCGGCGAAGCGCCAGTTCTCTAAGGGCAGTGAGGTTTCCAAGCCGGAAAAACCGGTCAGCGGCGCGTCTCGCACTGGCAGGCAGGTAGACCTTGCCATCCTGCAAGCGTGTGATCAGCTCTGCGGGCGGCAGATCGACCAGCAAGACTTCGTCCGCCTTTTTCAGTACCGTATCGGGAACTCTTTCGCGCACATTGACGCCGGTGATCTGGGCGACAAGGTCGGACAGGCTTTCCAGATGCTGGATGTTCAGCGCCGTCCACACGTCGATGCCGGCATTGATGAGTTCGCCGATATCCTGATAACGCTTGGGATGCCGGAAGCCTTCCGGGTTGGAATGGGCCAGTTCATCAACAATGATGATGCGGGGCTTTCGGGCCAGCGCGCCATCGAGATCGAACTCCTGCAATTCCTTGCCGTGGTAGGAAACCGACAGGCGTGGCAAGATTTCCAACCCTTCCAGAAGGGCGGAGGTTTCCGTGCGGCCATGGGTTTCGGCAAGCCCGACGACGATCTCGGTGCCGTCCGCACGCAATCGCTGGGCGCGGTTCAGCATTGCATAGGTTTTGCCGACCCCGGGGGCGGCGCCCAAAAAAATTGTCAGCTTGCCCCGGCGGTCTTTCTCCGCCAGGGCAAGCAATGCATCGGGATCGGGACGGTTCGTCTCGTAAGGTTCGTTTGTCGCCATTCGTATCAGCTCTTGAGCGCATCCAGCGCAAGGTTCAGCTCTAGCACATTCACACGCGGTTCACCGACAATTCCAAGGGCGGCATTCTCGGTGTGTTTGAGAAGCAGATCCTGCACTTGCGGCACTGACAACTGCCGGGCGACAGCCACGCGGTTGACCTGCGCCTGCGCGAAATCCGGAGATATATGCGGGTCCAGACCGGAGCCGGATGTGGTGACGGCATCAGCCGGAACAGCGCCCGTCACGCCCGCCGCTTTAAGCCGCTCGATATCAGCCGCCACACGGTCCTTCAGCTTGGAGGATGTTGTGCCCAAATTGGAGCCGGAGGAAGCAGCAGCATTATACGGATCAGGCGAGGTTGCCGAAGGGCGCGGCCAGAAATAGCGCTCGGAGGTAAAATTCTGGCCGATCAGGTCAGAGCCGACAACGGTATCACCGCGACGGATGACGCTGCCATTGGCCTGCTGCGGCATGACCGCCTGGGCAATGCCGGTGACCGCGAGCGGATAGATAACGCCCGTGACGAGCGTTAGAAGAACGAGAGTGACAAAAGCGGGTCTAAGAAGTTTGAGCATGATTACACCAGGTGCAGGGCCGAAACGGCGAGATCGATAATCTTGATTCCGGCAAAGGGCAGCAGCAACCCACCCAGTCCATAAATCAGGAGGTTACGGCGCAACAGAGCGGCAGCGCTGGACGGCCGGTAGGCGATGCCTTTCAGCGCAAGCGGTATGAGCGCGATGATGATGAGGGCGTTGAAGATGACGGCCGACAGAATCGCCGATTGCGGCGTCGAAAGCCCCATGATGTTGAAGGCGGCAAGTGCCGGATAAGTCGTGACAAACAAAGCCGGGATGATCGCGAAATATTTGGCGACATCGTTGGCGATGGAAAAGGTCGTCAGCGACCCGCGCGTCATCAAAAGCTGCTTGCCGATTTCGACGATCTCGATGAGCTTGGTCGGGCTGGAGTCGAGGTCGACCATGTTGGCGGCTTCTCTGGCCGCCTGAGTGCCGCTTTGCATGGCAACACCCACATCGGCCTGCGCCAGCGCTGGCGCATCGTTGGTGCCGTCACCACACATGGCGATCAGGCGACCACCCTGCTGCTCACGGCGAATATAGGCCAGTTTATCCTCAGGCGTTGCCTCGGCCAAGAAGTCATCGACACCGGCTTCAGACGCGATGGCGGCTGCGGTCACAGGGTTGTCCCCGGTGACCATGACGGTGCGAATACCCATAGCGCGTAGGGCGGCAAAGCGTTCCTTGATGCCCGGCTTTACCACGTCCTTCAGGTGGATGACGCCAAGCAGGCGCTTGCCGTCAGCCACACCCAACGGCGTGCCGCCTGATCGTGCCACGCTTTCCACCGCTTGCAGGAATTCACGCGGTGCGTCCTTGTCGGTCAAGCCGGTGAATTTCAGCACGGCATCGATAGCGCCCTTGCGCAGTTGGTGCGCGCCCATATCGACGCCGGAAAGGCGGGTCTGCGCGCTGAATGCAATGGTATTATCCACCACGACCTTCGGTGCAGCGAGGCCAAACTCGCCGGTGGCAAGTGCCGCGATGGAGCGGCCTTCCGGTGTCTCGTCAGACAGGCTGGCGAGAAGTGCGGCCTCTGCAAGCTGATGCTGGGTGACACCGGGTGCCGGAATGAAATCCGCCGCCATACGGTTACCGAAGGTGATCGTGCCTGTCTTGTCAAGAAGCAGCGTATCGACATCGCCAGCCGCTTCGACCGCACGACCAGAGGTCGCGATGACATTGAAGCGCACCAGGCGATCCATACCGGCAATACCGATGGCCGACAGCAACCCGCCGATGGTGGTGGGAATGAGCGTGACGAGCAGAGCGGCCAGAACGGTGACGGAAAGGACCGTGCCGGAGTAGCCTGCGAGACCCCAAATCGTGACGACCACGATGAGGAATATCAGCGTCAGGCCCGACAGCAGGATCGACAGAGCAATCTCGTTGGGTGTCTTCTGGCGTTCTGCACCTTCAATGAGCGCGATCATGCGGTCCACGAAGCTTGCACCCTGGGGGGTGGTGATGCGGATTTTGAGCTGGTCGGACAAAACCTGTGTCCCGCCCGTAACCGCGGAGCGGTCCCCACCGGATTCGCGGATGACAGGTGCGGATTCGCCGGTGATGGCGCTTTCGTTGACGGAGGCGACACCCTCGATCACCTCGCCGTCGCCGGGGATGAGTTCTCCGGCATCGACAACGACGACATCGCCCACCGCAAGCATGGTGGCGGGAACGGCTTGTTCCACGCCATTGGCATCAATGCGGCGCGCCGTGAGATCGGAGCGACTGCGCTTCAGGCTCTCGGCCTGTGCGCGACCTCTGCCTTCGGCCACGGCTTCGGCAAAGGTGGCAAACAACACCGTAAACCACAGCCAGGCGGCAATCTGGCCGGAGAAGGTGGCAGTGCCTTGACCGATCAGCAGATCGCGGATGAAGATGATGGTCACCATGGCGGCCACCACTTCAGTCACGAAGATCACAGGTGTGCGGAAGAGTTGTCTGGGATCGAGCTTGACGAAGGCCTGCCGGATGGCGGGACCGATGATAGCTGGATCGAAAAGACCAGGTTTTTCTGGCTTTTGTGACATGAAAAGTTTTCCTTTAGAAGGTCTGACCGGCCAGCATCGCAAAATGTTCTACGATGGGACCGAGCGCCAGAGCCGGGAAATATTGCAGCCCGCCGAGGATGATGATGATACCGATGAGAAGGCCGACGAACAGGGGGCCATCGGTCGGGAATGTGCCGCTTGAGGCGGGAACACGGACCTTTGCTGCAAGCGATCCTGCGATGGCCATGACTGGGATAACGTAGGCAAAACGACCCAGCAGCATGGCGAGCCCGAGCGTCGTATTGTACCAGGTCGTGTTGCCGGAAAGGCCGCCGAATGCCGAGCCGTTGTTGCCCGCAGCCGACGTATAGGCATAGAGAATTTCAGAAAGACCGTGCGGGCCTGCCGTACCAATGCTGGCCATCGCCATGGGCAGCATGGCCGACACCGCCGAAAAGCCGAGAATGGCGACCGGCAGGATGAGAACGGCCAGCATGGCGCATTTCATTTCCCGGCCTTCGATCTTCTTGCCCAGAAATTCCGGTGTACGTCCCACCATCAGACCAGCCACGAAGACGGCCAGAAGTGCAAAGACGAGCATGCCGTAAAGACCGGAGCCGACGCCGCCGGGCAGGATTTCGCCTAGTTGGATGAGGAACATCGGCACCAATCCACCAAGGCCGGTAAAGGAGCCGTGCATGCCATTGACGCCACCGTTTGAAAGGCCAGTTGTCACCGCCGCATAAAGAGCGGTCATAGCCTGGCCGAAGCGAACTTCCTTGCCTTCCATGTTGCCCTGCAACGCATCGACACCAAGCGTGGTCAAGATGGAATTGCCCGAGGCTTCCGCCCAGTAAATGACCGTCACACCTGAGATCAGCAGGATCGCCATAGCCGACAGCAATACCCAGCCCTGGCGGCGGTTGCCCACCATCTGGCCGAATGTGTAGACGAGCGCCGATGATACGCACAGCATCGCGAAGATGTTGACGTAGTTCGAAAATGCTGTTGGATTTTCAAATGGGTGAGCAGCATTGGCATTGAAGAACCCGCCGCCATTGGTACCCAGTTGCTTGATAGCTTCCTGGCTTGCGACGGGGCCTAACGAAATGACCTGTTGTGCGCCTTCCAGCGTTGTTGCCGTGACACTGCCATCCAGCGTTTGCGGCACGCCCGTCCAAACGAAGACAATCGCAATGACGATGGCCAACGGCACAAGTACGTAAAGCGTGGCTCTGGTCATATCGACCCAGAAATTGCCCAGCGTGCTGGCCTGCGAGCGCATGAATGCACGGGTAAAGGCCATTGCAAGCGCGATACCTACGGCCGCAGACAGGAAGTTCTGCACCGTCAATCCGACCATCTGGCTCAGATGGCTCATGGTCGCTTCACCGGCGTAGTTTTGCCAGTTGGTGTTGGTGATAAAGCTGACGGACGTGTTGAAGGCCAAATCCGGCGGCACGTTTGCAAAGCCCTGCGGGTTAAGCGGTAGATAGGCTTGAAGGCGCAAGATGGCGTAAAGAACGACAAAGCTCGCCAGCGAAAAGGCAAGCATGGACAGCGTATAGGCCAGCCAGTTCTGTTCCTTGTCCATGCTGGTCCCGGCCGCGCGGTAAATGCCGCGTTCGATGGGGCTCAGGACAGGAGAAAGAAGGGTTCTTTGGCCGGAAAAAACCTTCGCCATGTAAAGCCCCAGCGGTTTGACGACCAGGAGCACGGCGAGGAAAAGGAGGCTGATCTGCAGCCACCCGGGAATGGTCATGAGGATTCTCCAGAAAGTCAGAAGCGTTCGGGACGCAGCAGCGTGACGACGAGATAGATGACAAGGGCAGCGGCTACAGCCAGCGCAAGTAAGGGCTCGATCACATCACCCTCACAGTCGGTTAAGGGCGCGCGCATAGAACGCAAAGGCGATCAGCACCGCACTGCCCAGAAGAACAAAGACAAGGTCGAACATTGGGTTTCTCTCGTTGGTTCAGGAGAGCACCCTAATCCCTGATCGCGTCAGGGTTCGATTGCGAAGATGAGCCGATCACATAAGGAAAAGATAAAGGTCCTCAGGTGCCGGTTACACGAAGAGGCCATCGTCTAGTTTCTGGAGAAAAGCACGCGCACTCTCGCGGTAGGTTGCTCGTTGTCCGTCATCCATTCTCCGCCAAGCCGCGTAGGTCTGCGCGAGCCTTCGATTACCGGACAGTTTGTTCTTGTTTCGATCAAGAAAATCCCAATAGAGCGCATTGAAGGGGCACGCGCCCTCCCCGGTTTTCTTCTTCACATCATAGCGACAGGTCCCACAATAATCGGACATCCTCGAAATATAAGCACCACTTGCCGCGTAGGGTTTTGAACCGAGCAGCCCGCCATCGGCAAATTGGCTCATGCCGATAACGTTGGGAAGCTCCACCCACTCGTAGGCATCGGCGTAGACTTCCAGATACCATTCGTGCAGCGCAAATGGATCGAGACCCGCCAACATGGCAAAATTGCCGGTGATCATCAGACGCTGGATGTGATGCGCGTAAGCGTTTTCAATCGTCTCACCAATCACGGTCGCAAGGCAGGCCATGTCGGTCTTCGCAGTCCAAAAGAATTCTGGCAGCGGTCGGCTGACTTCGAAGAAGTTGCGTTGAGCGTAATCAGGCATGAAGCGCCAGTAGATGCCACGCATATATTCGCGCCAGCCGATGATCTGGCGGATGAAGCCCTCCACCGCATTGATCGGCGCATGCCCTTCCAGATACGCTCTCTCCGCTTTCCGGCAGAGCGACAGCGGGTCGAGGAAGCCGAGGTTTATGTAGAAAGAAAGGAGAGAATGATTGAGAAACGGGTCATCTTTGACCATCGCGTCCTGCGTCTCACCGAATTTGGGCAGAAAGTCATCGATAAACGCATCGGCCGCCTTTTCAGCGTCGGTGCTGGTCACTGCAAAAGCAAAACCATCGGCGGAGCCCATGTGATCGGGAAATCTTTCCTCAACCATCTCCATAACATTGCGCGTCACGTCATCTGGCGGGAATTGCAGATGCCTTGGGCGAAATAAATCCGGCTTGGCGGGAGAGCGGTTCTCGCTGTCGAAATTCCAGCGCCCACCCACAGGCGCATCGCCATCCATCAAAAGACCCGTTTTGCGACGCATCTCACGATAAAAAAATTCCATCGTCAGATCACGACGCCCCTCGACCCAGAGGCCAAATTCTTCATGCGAACAAAGGTAGCGCGTATCGGGGAGAATCCTGACACCTACACCTGTCTCCTCCTCCCATTTGAGCATTGATTGCAACACCCGCCATTCGCCGGGCTCGGTGACCAAAACACTGTCTGGAGACAAGTCTTTGACGGCCCTTTTCAACTCTCCTGTGAATGACCCAGAATTTTGAGCATCATCAAGACGCACATATTGAAGCTTGAAACCTTTTGCCGTCAGTTCGGCTGCAAAATGACGCATGGCCGAAAGAATAAACACGAGTTTCTTGCGATGATGCCGCACATAGGTGGTCTCCTCCGCCACCTCGCACATCAGGATAACGTCCCTCTCCAGATCAACCCCTGCAAGGCTCGACATCTGCGGGGAAAGCTGATCTCCGAGGATGAAAATGAGGTTTCGGCATCGGTTCATGTCAAAGATATCCTGATGTTTCCGGATACTACGGCTGGATCTGGGGATCGGATGACCAAAAACAAAGATAGGCGCGCACATTCTGAAGGCACGCCAACAAAAGCATGCCGGCGTTGCTCTCAATAAGGTGAACAATCCTTTTTCACAGCCTTAAAAGTCAACGCTCATGGTCGCTTGACAGAAATGAACTAACTGGTACAAACATTGTGCGGATAATGGCGGCGCGGGAGGCGCAGGCTTGATCCACACTTTTACGGAAACCAAGATGCTGGGACTTTCCGTAAAGGCGACGACGTGCAAGGCGCAGAGAAACGGCAAGGTTTTAGCGCTGGAGGGGAGGATGGATGTCATACACGCTTGATTTTTCGGCAGTCTACGATCGCCTGCCCGAACTGTTTTTGGCTTGCCTTGCAACGATTGGTTTGGCGCTCGCCGGTATGTTTCTGGCGACCATCATCGGTGTTCTGGGCGTTATTGCCCGCGGTTCACGCTTCAAAGCTCTTCGCGTATTGGTGATCGGCTTTGTCGAGCTTATCCGCAACACACCGTTTCTCGTCCAAATCTTTTTCATCTTCTTCGCACTCCCCCAACTCGGTTTGCGGCTCAACCCGACAACGACGGCAATTGTTGCGCTGGCGTTGAATGGCGGTGCCTATGCCATCGAGATCATTCGCGGCGGCGTCGATGCCGTTCCCAAGGGGCAGGTCGAGGCAGGGCTCGCGCTTGGGCTCCGCCGGTCACAAATTTTCCGTCACATCATTCTGCGGCCCGCTTTGCGTGCGGTCTATCCATCGCTCACCAGCCAGTTCATCATGCTGACCCTGACGACATCGGTATGTACCTCTATTGCGGCTTACGAGTTGACGTCGGTGGCACAGCGAATCGAGGCAGAGACATTCCGTTCGTTCGAGGTCTATTTCTCCATCACGCTGCTCTACCTCGTCATTTCCTCGCTGATGATGGGCGTCTTCGCGCTCATTGCCCGCCTGTCCTTCAGCTACCCGGTCAAGTGAGGAGAAGACGATGACACCTATCGGTACCAACGAATTGTTTTTCCTCATGCAGGGTCTGAAGTGGACCTTGGCGTTGACTGTAATTGGCTTTATCGGCGGCGGCATTTTCGGCCTTTGCGTGGCGCTGGCTCGCACCGTGGACAACCCCATCGGTCGGCGTGTAACTGCGGGTTATATCGCCGTGTTTCAGGGCACACCGCTCTTGATGCAGCTTTTCGTCGTCTATTACGGCGTAGCGCTGGTGGGCCTGGATATCGATGCCTGGATTGCGGTTGCCATTGCCTTCACACTCCATGCCAGCGCATTTCTGGGTGAAATCTGGCGTGGTGGTATTCAGGCCGTGCCAAAGGGCCAGACCGAAGCAGCCAAGGCGTTGGGCCTGCATTACGTCTCGCGCATGAAAGACATCGTTCTGCCGCAGGCATTCAAGATTTCGCTGCCTGCAACCATCGGCTTTCTCGTACAGCTTATCAAAGGCACATCGCTGGCCGCTATCGTCGGCTTCGTGGAACTGTCGCGTGCAGGACAGATCGTTTCCAACCAGACATTCAAGCCACTGACGGTCTTTGCCATTGTCGGGCTCATCTATTTTCTCATCTGCTGGCCACTCTCCCTGTGGGGTGCCGGCGTCGAGAAAAGACTACAGACCGCTTCACGTTGATCCATATCTATCATCAGCTTTGTAAGGAGGAGCAAAAGATGACATCCAAGAGCATGAAACTAAACCGCCGTGTGCTGCTGGCACTTGCCGCAGTAACGGTTGCCCTGCCCTTCGTGGCACCGGTCGATGCATTCGCCGGTACTGTCGAAGAAGCAAAGGCCAAGGGCAAAGTCGTCATCGGCATTCAGGGTGACAATTCGCCGTGGGGCTTCGTAAACTCCAGCGGCGTTCAGGACGGTCTGGATGCCGACATCGGCAAGGCTTTCGCAGACTATCTCGGCGTAAAGGTCGAGTTCGTGCCGCTGGCCGTTGCAAACCGCATCCCGGCGCTTATGACCGGCAAGGTCGATGTTCTCTTCGCCACCATGGGCATGACGGCAGAGCGCGCAAAGACAATTCAATATTCGCAGCCTTACGCAGGTAACGTTCTTTCTGTTTATGGCCCGAAGGACAAGAAAATCGCCGGCTATGACGATCTCACCGGTGTTTCCGTCGGCGTGCCGAAATCCAGTGCAATGGATACGTCCATCACGGCTGGCGCTGGCACCAAAGCCAATATTCTACGCTTCGACGACGATGCCGCCAACATTCAGGCACTGATCTCCGGGCAGGTGGAAGTCGTGGGTGGCAACCAGTTTTACGGTGATCGCCTGAACGCGGCAGCCGCTGGGAAATATGAACCCAAGTTCGACCTGACAACGCTTTACAATGGCGCTGGCACTCGTCCCGGTGAAAAGGACTGGAATGAGACGATCAACTCCTTCCTCGTCAAGATCAAGGGCGATGGTGAACTGGCAAAAATCTATACCAAGTGGATGAAACGCGAAGTTCCGGCCTTCCCGGAATCGCTGCCTGATGTCCCGTTCACCGTAAAGTAATCTGGAGGTCACCATGCCGCAAACCACCGCCGCACAGGTTCCGCTGATCGCCCTCGAAGGGGTGGAAAAGTGGTATGGAGCCTTTCATGCGTTGAAAAACATCGACCTCACGGTCCGCAAAGGCGAGAAGATCGTTCTTTGCGGGCCGTCAGGTTCCGGCAAATCCACGCTGATTCGCTGCATCAACCATCTGGAGGAAATTCAGAAAGGTAGGATCACCGTTGAAGGAACTCAGCTTACATCATCCGCCAGTGCCATCGACACAGTGCGGCGCGAGGTGGGCATGGTGTTTCAGAATTTCAATCTGTTTCCTCACAAGACCATTCTGGAAAACTGTACGCTTGCACCCATGCGTGTCAAAGGTCTCTCAAAAGCAGACGCAGAGACGACCGCACGCAAATATCTGGAGCGCGTACGCATCCAGGATCAGGCGGAGAAATATCCGGCACAGCTATCCGGCGGCCAGCAGCAACGTGCCGCCATTGCACGGGCATTGTGCATGGAGCCGAAAGCTATGCTGTTCGATGAACCGACGTCTGCGCTGGACCCTGAGATGGTCAAGGAAGTGCTTGATACCATGATTGGCCTGGCCCGCGATGGGATGACCATGATTTGCGTGACCCATGAAATGGGTTTTGCGCGGCAGGTGGCCGACCGTGTGGTGTTCATGGCGTCCGGTGAAATCATCGAGGAAGCACCCCCGGAAGAATTCTTCCGCAAGCCACAAAACCAGCGCACCCGCACCTTCCTCGGCGAAATTCTTGCCCATCATTGAACTGCGCCGCAGTTGCCTCGTCTTATGAGTAATTCCCCGCCATGACAGACAGAACCTCCTTGAAAGTCGGCCTGATTGGCGCCGATATCCAGCTCTCCAAAACGCCTGCTATGCACATGCGTGAAGGTGAAGCGCATGGAATCGACTATTCCTATGAGTTGATGGACATCAACTGCAGAGGACTGTCGGAAAGCGCTTTGCCTGCCCTGCTGGATGAGGCGGAAGCGAAAGGTTTTGCTGGCGTCAACATTACCCATCCTTTCAAGCAGTTGGTGATTCCTCTCCTGAATGATCTGTCGGATGATGCGCGCATGCTGGGTGCCGTCAACACAGTGGTCTTTCACGATGGTCGGCGCACTGGCCATAATACCGACTGGTACGGCTTTTACGAAAGCTTCAAGCGGGGATTGCCGGACGCCAAGCGGGACCGCGCGCTGTTGATCGGCGCGGGTGGTGCAGGCGTCGCCGTTGCCCATGCAGCGCTGAAATTGGAAATCGCTCGTCTCGATATCTACGATCAGGATGTGAAACGCGCCGAGCAATTGGCAGATAAACTGAACGCACGATTTGGCGATGGCCGGGCTTTTGCGGTTGATGCTCCTGAAACCTCAATGCCCCATGCGGATGGTCTGATACACGCAACGCCGATGGGTATGCCCGCTCATCCCGGCATGCCGGTGCGTGATGATTTGATCAATCCTCGGCACTGGGTGGCCGACATTGTTTACATGCCGTTGGTCACTGCGCTGCTGGCCGCAGCTATGTCAAAAGGTTGCCAGACACTGCCCGGCGGCGGCATGGCGGTTTTTCAGGCAGTGGGTGCCTTCCGGCTGTTTTCCGGCCAAGAGCCCGATCCGGTGCGCATGAGTGCACATTTCAAGGAGCTCTGCGCCGATGAGAATGTGGCATCAACGGCGTGAAATCCCATGTCTTCACTCGCCGACAAGGTCGGTATCCCTGATATGATCGACGCGAAGCACGTAACGCATCACCATATCTGTGACATGCTTCGAAAGAGCGTCCTGACCATCGTCGGTAAACAGGCCGCTGCCAAAAATGAACGAGAAGGTGGCAGCGTTCGATACATTGAAAAAGGACAGCGCACTGATGTGCCAGTGCAGTTCGAGCGCTTCGATGCGTTTGCGAAAAACACCTTGCTTTTGACCGCGCGCCAACACGTTTTCCAGCGCTTCAATGGCTGGACGGTTGAGTTGCCGGATCGCCTCAGAACCCTGCATGTGGCGCCCGTGATGGACGTTTTCGATCATGACCATACGGATGAAATCAGGATTGCGTCGGTGGTGGTCGAAGGTGAAGCGACAAAGCTTTTCCAGCGCGGCCAATGGCTCCAAGCTATCCAGTTCAAGATCGCTTTCGCCGCCGCGCACCTTGGCGTAGGCCTCTTCAAGCACCTGTTGATAGAGCCCTTCCTTGTCGCCATAATAATAATAAATCATGCGCTTGGAGGTTCGGGTTCGCGCCGCAATTTCATCAATGCGCGCGCCAGACAGGCCGTTTTGCGAAAACTCGTCCATGGCGACGGAAAGAATGTCGCGGCGCACGCCTTCAGGGTCGCGCTTCGTCTGCCGCGTACCACTGATACCGTTGGAAATCACGGTTTTCGTCATTGTCCACCCATCAGCGCTCAGCCAATCCCAAACCGAAGCCGTCATTATTAACCAATCAGTACATAACACTGGAAAGGAAGGCAATATGGTCATCTCTGGCACAGAGCAGCAAAAGCTGCCGATGCGGACCTCCATCGCAACCGTTTCCATCAGCGGTGAATTTCCCGAAAAACTTTCCGCCATTGCAAAAGCAGGTTTTGCAGGCGTTGAAATCTTCGAAAATGATTTTCTAACCTATGACGCGTCCCCGCGCGAAGTACGTGAAATGGTTCGTGATCACGGCCTCGAAATCACACTTTTTCAACCTTTTCGCGACTTCGAAGGCATGCCGGACCATCACCGGCAACGTGCGTTCGAACGCGCTGAGCGTAAATTCGACATCATGGGTGAACTCGGCACAGAGCTGATGCTGATATGCTCCAACGTCTCGCAGATATCGCTCGGCGGCGTGGATCGCGCAGCCAACGACTTTAACGAGTTGGGAGAGCGAGCAGCCAAACACGGCCTGCGCGTCGGTTATGAGGCTTTGGCATGGGGTCGCCACATCAGCGATCACCGTGATGCCTGGGAAGTTGTCCGCCGCGCCGACCACAAGAATGTCGGCATTATCCTGGACAGTTTCCACACGCTGTCGCGCAAGATCGATCCCAATTCGATCCGCTCCATTCCCGGCGACAAGATCTTCATCGTGCAATTGGCGGATGCTCCCCTCTTCGATATGGACCTGCTTTACTGGAGCCGCCATTTCAGAAACATGCCGGGTGAAGGTGACCTCCCCGTTGTTGAATTCATGCGGGCGGTTGCCGCAACGGGCTATTCCGGACCACTCTCGCTGGAAATTTTCAACGACCAGTTCCGTGGCGGTTCTGCCAGACTGCTTGCGGAAGACGGCCACCGCTCACTCATCAACCTGATGGATCAGGTGAAGCGTCAGGAGCCGGATATTCGCATCGGGGTACCCGAAATGCCAAATCCCGTCGAGACGACGGGTGTGGAGTTCGTGGAATTTACGACGGGGCAAACCGAAAAAGCAGACCTTGAAAAACTGCTCAGTACGCTCGGCTTCAACAAGTCGGCCCGCCACTGCAACCGCGAGGTCGAGCTTTACACACAGGGCAACATCCGTATCGTCATCAATACGGATAGTACCGGCGACAGCTTCGCCGGCGCATCCTATTCCGTTCATGGCACGAACGCATATGCATTCGGCCTCAAGGTCGAGGATGCGAATGCCGCAATGGAGCGAGCAGCAGCCTTGGGTGCTCCAACCTTCTTCGAGCCGCGCAAAAGCGGCGAGGCATCCATTCCGGCCATCCAGGGCGTCGGCAATGGCGTCATCTATTTCCTCGATGACTCTCCGGCACTTTCGTCCATCTGGAAACAGGAATTCGTGCCTATTGCCTCAAACGAAAAGGCCAATGCGGGATTGACGCGGATCGATCACCTTGCGCAGACAACTCGATACGATGAGATGCTGACATGGCTACTCTTCTACACGTCGATATTCTCGATGCGCCGAACGCCCATGGTCGATGTCGTGGAGCCTGGTGGGCTCGTTCGCAGCCAGGCAATAGAAAGCCGCCCCAGACCCGATTTCCGATTGACGATGAATGGTGCAGACAACCGCAAGACGTTTGCGGGCAAATTTTTGGCGGAAGGCTTTGGCACAAGCATTCAGCACATAGCGTTCTCCACGGACGATATCTTCGCGACCGCAACGGAGCTCAAAACATGCGGCTTTCAGGCACTGCCAATTTCGCGCAATTATTATGATGATCTGGAAGCGCGTTTTGGACTTGAACCGGAACTGTCAGATGCACTGCGCGCCTCCAGCATCCTTTACGACCGCGATGACAATGGCGAATACTTCCAGATCTACAGTCAAACCTTCGGTGAAGGTTTCTTCTTCGAAATCGTGGAACGGCGTGGCCAGTATGTTGGCTACGGTGCAATGAATGCACCATTCCGCATTGGTGCGCAAAGGCGATTGGCGCGACCGGAAGGCATGCCGCGCGACTGAGCCTCTTCAGACGTGGTCTTGAGCGTCTGGCTGAACGGATGTGGTGAAGCCAAGGCGGGAGAGACCGCGCTGAACCTCCGGAGCGCCCATGAACAAGGCCCACAGCACGCCGGAACGGTAATTCTCCAGCATGGCCACGACCGGTCCCTGGTCGATGGCAAGATGGGTCTGGGCAATCCAGCCTGTGCCTGGGGAAAAAGCATCGACAAAGCCATATCTGCCTACGAGCTTGCCATCTGCGTAGCTCAGAAAGGCGCGTGCCGCAGCCGTTGCTTCTTCGGGGCAGACCGGGAAACTCGACAAGGCGGCGGCTGGCGAAATCACGTCATTGTCTTGCGTCGGGGAATGCACCTTGTAACCCTTCGGACCATCGCTGGCCGTCATGCCCCACAGGTCCGTGCCCGGATATTTTGATTGGCAGTAGTCGTAATTGATCCTGGTGTGTGCCTCAACCTGCTGCCGGTAATCGCAGTAACGATCCGACAGGCGTCTCGGGTCGAGACAACAGAACGAATATTGCGATAGAAAAAGCGGCCCCCCAAATGGCTCTCCCAATGGCAAAACTGTTCCGAGATAGGTGTTGCCATTGATCATGGCGCCGGAACGCGCCCAACCTTGATGATAATGAACCGGGTCGATGGAATGCTGCCTGGCACCGGCCGCCAGGACATAACAGACCAGTGCTTCGTTCCATCCGCTGATGGCGATATCGAAGCACCACCTATATTTCGCGCTCCAGTGCCACCAGAGAGGACCGTCGCTTCGCCGTGTGTACCACTTCCATTCCACCCCTGTGATCAGGTCTTGCGCGAGGCTGCGAAACCTCGTTTCTGCCAGCGTCGGGCGGGAAAAATACTCACGGGCGCAGATCAGGCCCTGCAAAAGAAATGCCGTCTCGACCAGATCGCCGCCATCGTCCTTGGGGCTGAATGGAATGACCTCACATGTGTCGGCATGAAGAAAATGCGCGAATGCGCCGTGAAATCTCTTCGCCTTGCTCAACGTTCGTACAATGGTCGTGACACGGTCGAGCGCCTGATCGCGCGTGATCCACCCTCGCTCGGCACCGACGATGATGGCCAGAACTCCGAACCCCGTGCCTGAGATCGAAGCAATCTCGTTTATTGATGTCCCATCCGCCCGCAACCTGTCTCTAACCAAGCCAGACACCGGATGGCTACCGAGCCAAAAATATTCGAATGTCCGGCGATGGATTTCATCAATATCATCGGGAACGGAGTGCTGCAGAGCCTGTGGCTGGCCGTCGAATGTATTGATCCTGGTGTCCAAAATGCTGCCCGATATTTTAATGGTACGATCTTAAACGGAATAATCGAACCATTGATAAAGTGGCTATGGGGCGCAAATACGGAAACGTCCGGGTCTTGGAAATGGCGTCGCCCCATGAGCATGAGACGCGCCGCTCCCTTTAACGACGACTATTCGAAAACGATCACCACATCGCCAGACTGTAGGTAATCGCCTTCTTTGGCTTGGATGCGAACCTTGCCGGATTTGGGTGCCGTCACCTGCGTCTCCATTTTCATGGCTTCCATGACAGCGACGAGATCACCTTCCGACACCGTGTCCCCATCCGCGATCTTAAAGGACTGCAACGTGCCGGAAACCGGCGCCGTGATACCATCCACCTGCGGCTTTGTCGCTGTAGCCGACGATAAAGCGCCGTTGCCTGCGCCGCTGAAACCCGCCAGCAAGAGATGCGGCAGGCCAACTGCCACGCGCTTACCATCGATTTCCAGCCATGTCCGAGTGACGGATGCATCGTCAACGGGTTTCGGACGCTCCATAGCGTCCGGCATGTCGGCAAAATCGGTTTCTATCCAGCGGGTATGAACCTTGAACCCGTCAGCACCGATAAAATCATCCGTATCGATGGCGGCGCGATGGAAAGGCAGAACCGTGGCGACGCCTTCGATACGGAATTCCTTCAGCGCACGGCGGGCGCGGCGCAACACCTGATCGCGATCTACGCCGGTGACAATGAGTTTTGCCATCAGAGAATCGAAAACGCCGGGGATCGTCGATCCGGTGACGACGCCGCTGTCCAGGCGAATGCCGGGGCCAGATGGGGGATCGAACACGGTGATTGCGCCGGGCGTCGGCAAAAAGCCACGGCCGGGATCTTCCGCATTGATGCGGAATTCCATTGAATGGCCGCGCGGCTCCGGTGTTTGCCGGATGCGCAACGACTGGCCTTCGGCCACGCGAAACTGCTCGATCAAGAGATCGATGCCCGTCGTTTCTTCCGTGACCGGATGTTCCACCTGAAGGCGCGTATTGACCTCCAGAAAGGAAATCGTGCCATCAACGCCCAAAAGAAATTCCACGGTGCCAGCACCGGAGTAACCTGCAGCCTCACAGATCGCCTTGGCGGAATCATGGATTTTTTGACGTTGTTCGGATGTCAGAAACGGTGCGGGAGCTTCTTCGATCAGTTTCTGATTGCGGCGCTGGAGCGAACAATCACGCGTCCCAAGCACCACGACGTTGCCGTGTTTATCAGCGATGACCTGCGCTTCGATGTGGCGCGGGCGGTCCAGGAACCGCTCAAGGAAACACTCGCCACGCCCGAAGGCTGCTGTGGCTTCCCGCACAGCGGACTCGTAGAGATCGGCAATCTCTTCCATCTTCCACGCGACCTTTATGCCGCGCCCGCCACCGCCATGTGCCGCCTTGATGGCGACGGGCAGGCCGTGTTCTTCCGCAAAAGCAATGACTTCCGCCGACGTCGAAACCGGTCCATCACTGCCCGCAACAAGAGGTGCGCCAACGCTGGTGGCAATGCGGCGCGCTTCGACCTTGTCGCCCAAAACCTTGATGACATCAGGGTCAGGACCGATCCAGATCAGGCCCGCATCGATGACGGCTTGCGCGAATTCGGCACGTTCAGAGAGGAAACCATAGCCAGGGTGAACCGCATCGGCACCAGAACGCCTGGCAATGGTAATAAGCTTTTCGATATCGAGATAGGTTTCCGCAGGCCGCACGCCTTCCAGCCCATACGCTTCATCTGCAAGACGGACGAAAAGCGCGTCCTGATCCGGGTCTGCATAGACAGCCACGGACCCGATATCATAGTCACGGCAGGCACGGATGATACGCACCGCGATCTCGCCGCGATTGGCGATCAGGACTTTTTTCATGGCTTGTCTCCCGAAAATTTTGTGTTCTCAGTTGCCGGAATCTCGGCGAATGGCCCAAGCGGGCGAAACTGGATTTTAGCGTTGATCGGTATCTGGCCAGCCAGATCAAGGTGATGCTCGGCAACCGCGCCGATGACCGGATAGCCGCCCGTCAGCGGATGGTCGGCGAGAAACAGAACCGGTTGGCCGCTATGGGGAATCTGAATTGCGCCGGTGGCCGTACCTTCGCTTGGTAGCTCCGCACTATCCTTGCGCTCCACCGGGACCTCGCCGGCAAGGCGAATGCCGACGCGGCTCGACTGTGGCGTGACCTGCCAGAGTTGACTTGTCAGCGTTTTCATTCCGTTTTGTGTAAACCAATCGGTGCGTGGACCATAGATGACATCGAGTGTCACGACCTCGCCTGCCTTTGGCAGATCGAAGGCGGGAACTTCATCGATGGAAACGCTCGATAAGCCAGTTTTCTGGTTTCGAAGATTGACCACCGAACCGGTAACGACATTCTCCGGTCCGACAACGGCCAGCGTATCCGTTGCAGCACTTCCCAGAACCGGAGCAACCTCGAAACCGCCGCGAACCGAGAGATAACAGCGCATGCCGCTGGTGGGATTGCCGAATGTCACGACATCACCGGGTTCCAGAGAGATCGGCGCATAGGGGGTGGCCTCGAAGCTGTAGGCTGCCGATGTAACGGTTATAACGCAGGAAGCACCTGCCACGCCGATCACGGCCCGGGTTGCGCTTTTGAAAGAAAAGCCCCCCAGCGTCAGCTCAAGACAGGGGGTGTTGACGGGATTGCCGACGATGCGGTTTGCCGCGTTAAAGGCAGAACGGTCGAGTGCACCAGAAGCCGATACGCCCTGGCCCGTCTGCCCGAAGCGGCCAAGGTCTTGAAAAATAGCGGGCACAGGTGCTGCCAGCACTTCGAAATGTGCGGCGTCTCTGTCTGGCACGGTTTTCGGGGCAGCAGATCTTGTAGCGGGAGCCTCAGTGCTGCGCCCTGCTTTGTCCATGTCGAAGAAACGGACACGGTAACCGGGCTGGAGCAATGCGCCGGGGTCGCGCTCGATATCCCACATTTTCAGTGGCGTGGTGCCCAGTATCTGCCAGCCACCTGGGCTGTTTTGTGGATAGACACCACTGAAAGCACCAGCAAGGGCGACCGATCCGGCGGGAATGCGGGTGCGAGGGCTCTGACGCCGAGGCACATGCAGCGCTGGATCACCACCCACCAGATAACCAAAGCCAGGTGCAAAGCCGCAGAAGGCGACGGTGAATTCGCTTTCCGTATGGCGACGAATGACGTCTTCGACACTAAGGCCCGTCAGTTCCGCGACGTCGGCCAAATCCTCGCCATCGTAGTGAACCGGAATTTCCACCAGCTTGTCCGATGGTGCTATCTTGGCAGACAGATCACGCGTGGCAATTCTGGCCGCCAATGCTTGCGCCTCGATTTTTTCCGGACGGAAACGGATCATCAGCGTACGGGCAGCAGGAACCGTTTCCTCGATGCCTTCGATGGGGTCGGCCTCAAGCGATGCGAAAAGCGCAAGCGTCTGGTCGAGATCGGCAAGCTCCACCAGAATGGTGGTGAGGCTGACGGGTAAAAAACGCATCTTGGCCTCACGCATGATAGGCAGAATCGGGAATGTCGGTGATGAACATATGCCCGGGGGAGTGGGTGATCGCAAATGGCACGCCCGATGCCATGACCGCCGCTTGAGGCGTGACACCGCATGCCCAAAACACCGGAACTTCACCGGGTTCGATACGTACTGCATCGCCGAAGTCCGGCTTTGAAAGGTCGGTAATGCCGATATCTTCATGGGAGCCGACGTGGACGGGTGAGCCATGCACAGCGGGAAAACGCCCCGAAATAGTCGCGGCATCCGCCACCCGCGCAGCAGGTATAGGCCGCATGGAAACGACCATGTTACCCTTCAAGCGACCAGCTGGACGACAAGGTTGGTTCGTCAGATACATCGGCACATTACATTTGTCCTTCATATGGCGGATTTCGATGCCCGCTTCGACCATCGGCGTTTCAAAGGTGAAACTACAACCGATCAGGAACGCTACGAGATCATTCCGTTCAGCCCAGGCGCTGGTAGCATCTGCCGTTTCCTCGACCAGCTTACCGTCCCGCCAGATGCGGTAGAGCGGCAAATCGGTGCGGAGATCGGCACCGGGCGCGAGCAAGGTGGTCGGCACACCAGGATCGGACACGTCGAGAACCGGGCAAGGCTTTGGGTTGCGCTGCGCGTATAATAGAAAATCGAAAGCCCAGTCACGCGGTAGAACGATCATGTTGGCCTGCGTGAAGCCCGGAGCGATGCCCGATGTCGGGGCGACCAAACCGTTGCGATAATCGCCACGCGCCTTGCGGGCGACCGTTGCGTCCGTGTGGTTCAGATAGGATATGGGGATCGTCATGACCGCTCCTTACATGCTGGAGGCGAACGAGCCGATAGCGATGCCATCGGTCTCGAACCGCTTTCGAATTTGTTGGGCGATGGCAACGGCACCGGGGCTATCGCCATGGACGCAGATGGATTGGGCTTCGATTTTGATGATGCTGCCGTCGATGGCTTCGAGCGTACCCTCCCGGGCAAGCTGGACCATACGGGCCGCAATTTTCTCTGCATCATGCAGCACGGCACCGGCCTCGCGGCGGGAAACAAGCTGGCCCTGCGGCGTGTAGGCGCGGTCCGCGAAGGCTTCCGCAACCACTGACAAGCCGGACTTGCGGGCAAGCTCAAGGATAGGTGCGTTGGCAAGCCCCATAAGCACCAGCGACGGGTCGATGGCCTTCATGCCATCGATCACCGCCTGGCCTTGCTTCGCATCATTGGCGATGCGGTTATAGAGCGCGCCGTGGGGCTTGACGTAACGAACGGCAGTTCCGGCGGCAGCAGCAATGCCTTGCAGCGCCCCGATCTGATAGATGACATCGGCGATCAGTTCTTCCGATGTGACGTCCAGATCGCGGCGGCCGAAGCCGACGCGGTCCGGATAAGAGACATGCGCTCCAACGACCACCCCATTCTCAGCAGCGGCTTTGACCGTGCGGTAGATACCCGCCGGATCACCCGCGTGGAAACCACAAGCAATGTTGGCACTGGAAACGACCAACAACATCGCGCTGTCATCCCCCATGCTCCATGCACCGTAGCTTTCGCCAAGATCACTGTTCAGATCGATGGACGCCATGTCTCTCTCCTCATGCTGTCAAAAGTGCGAAGATCGGGCCAATGGATTTATAACCCATATACCAGGTCAGGGCGCAGACGATCACACCAAGCACAAGAAGCCAGCGTGGATAGCGATATCCTTCCATCAAATCGGACCGGGCCCAGGCTGCGTAAATGAAGATCGACAGACCGATTGGGAGAATGAGTCCATTCAGGCCACCGACGAATACCAGCATCTGTGCTGGTGGCGTGGTGATGACCATGTAGAAGAAAAGAGAAACTGCGATAAAGATAACCGTCGCAATATTGCGACCGCGCTCGGTGATATCCTTGTTGAAAACAGTGATGAAGGAAACCGAGGTGTAGGCAGCGCCGATAACCGACGTGATGGCTGCGGCCCAAAGAACGATGCCGAATATTCTTAGACCGATATCTCCTGCGGCAACCTGAAAAGCCTGCGCAGCTGGATTTGCACCCTTTCCTGAAACGTCGATGACGACGCCACTGGCAACAACACCAAGAATGGCCAGAAAGAGGACGTAACGCATGACACCCGTCACGGCGATGCCGGTCAGGGCCGCCCGGTTGACGGAGCCGAGATTCTCGACGCCGACCATGCCCTTATCCAGCAAACGATGGGCACCGGAATATGTGATATAGCCACCGACCGTACCGCCAACGATGGTCGTGATCGTGGCAAAATCGATTGTAGACGGCAGGAATGTCTGGAAAAGCGCCTCCCCGACGGGGGGACCTGAAGCAAAGGCAACATAGATCGTCAGCACGATCATCAAGATACCGGCGAAGATGATAAACCGGTCGACTGCCATGCCTGCGCGTTTGGAGAGAAAGATGCCGATGGCCAAAAGTGCGCTGAGCGCGCCGCCCCATTTTGGATCAAGGCCAAGCATCGCATTCAGTCCAAGGCCGGAGCCACCGATATTGCCGATGTTAAAAAACAATCCGCCAACAATGACGAGAATAGCAAGCACATAACCAGAGCCGGGTATGGCTGAATTGGCGATGTCAGATGCTCGCATGCGCGTCAGCGTCACGATGCGCCAGATGTTCAACTGGACGACGAAATCGATGACGATCGAGGCAAGGATTGCAAAGGCGAAGGCCGAGCCGAGCTTGGCGGTAAAGGTTGCTGTCTGCGTAATGAAGCCGGGCCCGATAGCAGATGTGGCCATCAGGAATATCGCAGCAGTAAGAGACGCTCGTCGTGACCGCGCAAACTCGACGGTCTGGGCAATTTTTGTTTGCTCCATGGATTTTCTCCTTATTGCATTCCGCCCCTCGCGGATGCTTTGGACCGATCTTGGCGGCATCTACAAAATTGTCAATATTGTTGAACAATAAAATTATATCGTTCTTTCAATTTGCGCAATCTTTGGCGCTTTTGGACTGAAATTAAGCACGAATTTTACCTGCGCTGCTCAATATTTGTGATATTGCAACCGGCACCGACGGTGCGCGAGACGCTGCCAATGAAAGATGGACTACAAATGAGTGCCCAAGAAGAGAACGTCACGACGGAATCCCTGCCGCTTGCGGATCGCGTGGCCAGAGATATTCGTGATCTTCTGATTACCGGCGCACTGACACCTGGGCAGCGGATATCCGAAGCAGCGTTCAGCGAGCGTCTTGATGTATCGCGTAATTCCCTGCGCGAGGCCTTCCGGCTTTTGACCAAGGACGGCCTCTTGCGGCACGAAGCCAATCGCGGCGTTTTCGTCTCCACGCCCAGCACGGATCAGATCATAGATATCTACCGGGTACGCCGTATGCTGGAATGTGGCGCTTTGCGTCAGGCTTGGCCGAAACACCCCGCAACGTCGATCATGCGTGAGGCGGTGGAATACGCAAAGTTGCAACGCGACCAGCGGCAGTGGCGCGAAGTTGGCAGCGCCAATATGAGATTTCATGCAGCGGTGGTCGACCTGTCGGACAGCAGTCGGCTGAGCGATTTCTACGCGCGCGTCGCTGCTGAGCTTCGCCTCAGCTTCGGGCTGTTGAACGACCCGGAGCAATTGCACTCTCCCTTTGTCGATATGAACGAGCAGATTCTCGATCTTGTCGAAAAGGGTAAGGTGACAGAGGCCGCAACCCAGATGGAGCTTTATCTGACCCTGTCTGAGCGCACCGTGCTGAAGGCACTGGAACGCGCCTCGAAATAAACGAGGCAAACGCGCACGCCGATACCACACATAGCAGTGGAAAGCGGCCGTACGATATGCCATGACGAACCGATCACGCAGCCAGTGGCATCGAGTGGAGCCGTGGCAGCGACCAAGTTGAGTGAGTGCGCCATGCAGGACAATACCAACGGCTCCGTCATCGTCATCTCCAGCCATGTCATGCGAGGCTCTGTCGGTAACAGGGCGGTCGTTTTCGGACTTGAAACGCTCGGCTTTCCCGTTTGGGCAGTTCCGACCATCGTCATGCCCTGGCACCCCGGCCATGGACCATCAACGCGCCTGCGGTTCGACAACGCCGAATTCGATAAGGCCATGCAGGATTTGGCAACGTCCAAGTGGTCCAGCGAAGTGCGCGCCATCCTGACCGGATATTTCGGAAGCGTCGAGCAGGTCCGGTCCGTCGCCCGCCTCATCCGAACCATGAAAGAGGCCAACCCTGATCTCATCTATCTCTGCGATCCCGTCATGGGTGACAAGGGCGGGCTTTATGTACCGATTGAAACGGCACAAGCCATTCGCGACGAACTTATTCCGCTCGCCA
Organism: Agrobacterium bohemicum; assembly: GCF_001562555.1. Classification (NCBI taxonomy): domain Bacteria; kingdom Pseudomonadati; phylum Pseudomonadota; class Alphaproteobacteria; order Hyphomicrobiales; family Rhizobiaceae; genus Agrobacterium; species Agrobacterium bohemicum. The sequence continues at coordinate 131,150 of NZ_KQ961027.1, read as the reverse complement.
CTGTCTCGACACCCAACCGCTATGAACTGGCATGGATGAGCGGCGCGGAACTTGAGACCAACAATGAGATCATGGACGCGGCTCTGGCGCTTGGACCACCGAAAATGCTGGTGACGTCGGCCGTGCCGATGATGGCGGGCGGCATTGGCAACCTTTTCCTGAGCGGACGTCATGCACTGCTCGCCGAGCATCGGTCTATCGACAATGTTCCAAACGGTCTTGGCGACCTCATCTCCGCCCTTTTCCTTGCGCGATTGTTACAGGGCATGGACGATGAACGGGCACTACAACTGGCGACGGCCAGCGTGTTCGAGGTGCTGGCGCGCACCATGAAACGTGGGTTGAACGAACTAACGCTTGAAACCGATGCGTCCAGTCTTTCCACACCCATGGCCATGGTGCAAATGCGTCATCTCTTGCATCCATCACGCAGCAAGCGCAAATAGCGGAATGAAAAACGGGTTTCAACGCGCCGGGCTCATATAAGAGGCTGGCCCCAAGCATACGGTACTGCGATATCATGAAAGATTTTCCAGACTACCTTCTGAACGGTTACAAGAACTTTATGAGCGGTCGTTACACCGATGAGCGCGAAAGATATCGTGCACTCGCAGACACCGGCCAAAAGCCTCAAACTCTCATCATCGCCTGTTGTGACTCTCGTTCCGCGCCGGAAACTATTTTCGACTGCGGACCGGGAGAACTTTTCGTGATGCGGAATGTCGCCAACATGGTTCCGCCATTCGAGCCGGACGGGCAATATCACGCGACCTCAGCAGCCATCGAATATGCCGTACAGGTCTTGAAGGTCAAAGACATCGTCGTGATGGGCCACGGCCGTTGCGGCGGTATCCAGGCAGCGCTCGATCCCAATCTTGAACCTCTGTCACCCGGCGATTTCATCGGCAAGTGGATGAACATGGTCAAATCTGCGGCTGAACAAATCCAGAGCAACGACGTCATGACACCGGGCGAGCGACAGACGGCACTGGAGCGGGTTTCCATTCGCAATTCCATCAGCAATCTGCGCGCATTTCCTTTCGTGAAGGCGCAGGAAGTAGCTGGCAAGGTCAAGCTTCATGGTGCCTGGTTCGATATTTCGACCGGCGAGTTGTGGGTGATGGACGGCAAAACCGGCGATTTTCGACGTCCGGAAGTGTGACAAGCGAAGAATAAAGCTTAACGGTTACGCTACCCTAGGTGGCGTAACCGCGACAAACATCAACGCATCATTATTAGACGGTTGACTTTCCGTTCCCATTAGACTTAGTTAATGCGATTGGTAAGACCACTTTACCAAAGCGCATTTGGGATGATGGGTTGGGAGGTTTCACATGTTTGTCGCTTTGGAACCGCGTCGCCTGCATAGACAGGTTGCGGACCAGATACGAGCGCTTATAGAAACGGGAGAAATTGCCCTTGGTGCAAAACTTCCCGCAGAGCGCGATCTTGCCGAACGGTTCGCGGTATCTCGACCTACCGTGCGCGAAGCACTGATCGTTCTGGAAGTAGAAGGTTACATTCAGATACGAATGGGTTCCGGCGTTTACGTTAGCCAGCGACCCAATGCTGTACCCCCAGTCTTATCGGTGGATGAGAGCGACGGCCCGTTTGAAATTCTCCGGGCGCGCAGCATCATCGAAAGCGCAATTGCCGAAGAAGCTGCGAGACTGGCAAACGCGGATCATATCGCAATCCTGGATGAATGCCTTCGCCGCATGGAGAGCGCGATTGGCGATCCGGTCAAGATGCTGGTCCAGGACCGCGCATTTCATACCGGCATCACAGATATCATTGGCAACGCCACGCTTCACAATTTTACAGGCCACATCTTCGATAGGCGAATGACGCCCTATTTCGAGCGCTTGGCGGCGCATTTCGAGGGTCCGCATACCTGGCGCGCGGCGCTGGAGGAACACACGATCATACGCAACGCGATTGCAGCCAATGACGCAAGTGGCGCGCGGGATGCGATGCGACAGCATTTGAAGCTGTCGCAAAAGAGATTTTCCGAAAGCTTCGGGGAGGAGCCGTAAGGAAAAAGATGGCTTCGCCAGGAGAGAGGGCGAAGCCGGAAAACAGACATGAGATCTTAATCCGGGAGGAAAACCAATGATATCAAGAATAACCAGCTTGCTTGGCGCAACGGCCATGGTCATGGCATCTGCACTTTCAGCGCAGGCACAGACGGCGCTGAAATGGGCGCATGTTTATGAAACCAGCGAGCCGTTCCACACGGAATCCGTATGGGCTGCCAAAGAAATCGAGAAGCGTACGGAAGGTCGATACAAAATCGACGTGTTCCCGGCCTCGCAGCTCGGAAAAGAAGCGGATATCAATCAGGGCCTTAAACTGGGAACAGTGGATATGGTCATCTCCGGTTCCAGTTTTGCCGCGCGTGATTACAAGCCGATCGGCGTGACCTATTTCCCCTACATCTTCCGCAATCCAGAGCACCTGATCGCCTACACCAAAAGCGATGTCTTCAAGCGTCTTGCCAAAGGTTATGAAGACAAGACCGGCAATGTCATCGCTGCCGTGAGCTACTACGGTACCCGTCACACTACCGCCAACAAACCGATCGCGACATGCGCCGACCTCGCCGGCGTGAAAATGCGTGTTCCCGATGTTCCGGCCTATCTGGCGATGCCACGCGCCTGCGGCGCCAACACCACACCGATTGCTTTTGCCGAAGTCTATCTCGCCCTTCAGAACGGCACGGTCGATGCGCAGGAAAACCCGCTGACGACCATCGAGGCGAAAAAGTTCTTCGAAGTTCAGAAGAACATCGTGCTGACCGGGCACATCGTCGATCACCTCAATACCGTGATCTCCAAAAGCCGCTGGGCAAGCCTTTCCGACGAAGACAAGAAAATTTTCGTAGATGTCATGCAGGAAGCAGCAACCAAAACCACCAAAATTATAGAAGGCCGAGAAAACGCGCTGGTCGACGAATTCAAGAAGCGTGGTTTGACGGTCACGGAAGTCGATAAGGCAGACTTCGAGAAGAACGTCCTCGAAAAGGTGAAGTTCGAAGACTTCGGTTACGAAAAGTCCGATTGGGAAGCCATTCGCGCCATCCAGTAGTCCCGTCTCCGGCGCGGCTTTGAAAGCCGCGCCGCCCTTTTCTTCTCAGCTGGGATAATACAATGTCGCGCGAAATCCATAATCAGGTAACCCCTGAGGAGCTTGCCCATACGTTCGATGAAGCGCCTCTGGAAACCGACCTTTCCATCTATTCCTTCGAAGACTGGCTTACCCTCGCCCTGTTCTGGGTCATGACGGCCTGCGTCTTCCTACAGTTTTTCACACGCTACGTCTTGAATGACAGCTATGCCTGGACCGAGGAAATTGCGGTCAATTGCCTGATCGGCGTCGTGTTCATGGGGTCCGTCATGTGCGTACGCATGTCGCGCCACATCCAGGTCGATGTGCTCTATCACTATCTGCCGCCTAGCCTGACGCGTGTCATGTCCTTGTTGGTGGACGTGCTGCGTATCGGCTTCTTTGCTTATATGTCATGGCTGATGTGGCGTTACCTGGAAATCGTTGCGGACGAAGAAATGGTCACTGTGGCACTGCCGCGCGGTATCGTTTTCTACACCGTCTTCGCCGCATTCGTCCTGATGTTCCTGCGGTCCATCCAGGTATTCGTCGCAAATCTTCGTCGTGGTTACTCCGTGCTGGAACGCCCTGAAGAATTCCAGAGCGTGGGAGATTGATGCCATGTTGTTGCTGATAGGTTCCTTCCTCGTCTTGATGGTCATCGGTCTGCCCGTTGCCATGTCCATGGCCGTTTCGTCACTGGCCTATATTCTCTTTTATAATGTCGCCCCAGATATCATTGCCGCACAGCGCATGATCGCCGGTGTCGAGAGCTTTCCACTGCTTGCGGTACCATTCTTCATTCTGGCCGGTAATTTGATGAACAGCGCCGGTGTTACCGGTCGCATCTACTCCTTCGCCGTTGCTCTCGTTGGGTGGATGAAGGGCGGCCTTGCGCAGGTCAACATCATCGGGTCCGTTATCTTCTCCGGCATGTCGGGTACAGCCCTTGCCGACGCTGCCGGTATTGGCACAATCGAAATCAAAGCGATGAAGGATCATGGCTACCCGGTCGAGGCCGCCGTCGGCGTCACGGCTGCATCCGCCACGCTGGGGCCGATCTTTCCGCCATCCTTGCCCTTTGTGATCTACGGCATGATGGCCAATGTCTCCATCGGCGCTCTGTTCATGGCGGGCATCGTTCCAGGCGTCGTCATGACGCTGCTGATGATGATCACGGTGACGGTTTTCGCTTATATCAAAAATTGGGGCTCAGACACGCCATTCAGTCTTCGCACGATTTTCGGCGCCTCACTGGAAGTCTTGATCGTTCTGCTGGTGCCGATCAGCGTCTATGTGTTGACCATGTTCGGAATGTCGCTGAACTTTGCCATCTGCATCGTGCTGGCGGTTTTGATTGCGTGTGACTGGTATTTCGATTTTTCCGCTGTCATGGCGCTTATGACGCCAGTCATTCTTATTGGCGGCATGACAATGGGCTGGTTCACGCCTACCGAAGCGGCCGTTGCTGCCGTGTTGTGGTCACTCTTTCTCGGTCTTGTGCGGTACCGCACCATGACGTTCAAAACGCTGGCAAAAGCCTCCTTCGACACCATCGAGACGACAGCGGCTGTATTGTTCATCGTGGCGGCAGCTTCCGTCTTCGCGTGGCTATTGACGGTCAGTCAGGCCGCGCAGCTTCTTTCGACGGCCATTTTGACTCTGACAGACAGCAAATGGATATTCCTGATATTGGTCAATATCCTCATGCTATTCGTAGGCTGCTTCCTGGATACGATTGCGGCGATCACAATTCTTGTGCCGATCCTTCTGCCGCTGGTGCTGCAGTTCGATATCGATCCGGTGCATTTCGGACTGATCATGACGTTGAACCTTATGATCGGCCTGTTGCACCCACCGCTTGGCATGGTGTTGTTTGTCCTATCGCGTGTCGCCAAACTTTCGGTCGAGCGAACGACGATGGCCATTCTGCCCTGGTTGGTGCCACTGTTCTTGGCGCTTATTCTTATCACCTTCATTCCGGCAATTACTTTGTGGCTGCCGACTGAAATGGGGCTGATCCGCTAACACACAACCAAGCCCGTGCGTTTACCGCGCGGGCTTACCATTCTCTTGGCAAGACAGAAAGCAACCGCATGCTCACTCGCGTAGCGCGTCTTTACGGCAAAAAATCCATCAAGGTCGAAACCCAGGATGTGCCAAAACCCGGGGCCGGCGAGGTGCTGTTGGGCATGGCCGCAGGTGGCATTTGCGGTTCCGATCTGCATTATTATCAAGACGGCGGCTTCGGCCCTGTTCAGGTCCGTGAGCCCATTATTTCGGGCCATGAAGCCTCCGGCTATATCGAGTCCCTAGGGCAAGGCGTCAGTGATCTGGCACTTGGGGCGCTCGTCGCAATCAATCCGTCACAGCCCTGTGGTAAATGCCACTACTGCGAAATCGACCGGCCGATCCATTGCCTCGACATGCGCTTCATGGGCAGCGCCATGCGCCTTCCGCATGAACAAGGCATGTTTCGAGACTGGCTGGTGGTGCCCGCGCAACAATGTTTCGCATGCGGTAGCGACACAACACCGGCGGAGGCCGCTTGCGCCGAGCCTCTGGCCGTATGCCTGCACGCGGTAGCGCAGGCGGGCGACCTCTCGGGTAAACAGGTTCTCGTCACAGGTGCCGGACCCATCGGCTTGCTGACGGTAGCTGCCATCAAACACGCTGGCGCCTCCGAAATCGTCGTCACCGATCTGGCCGATGGCGCATTGGCACGCGCACCGGCCATGGGTGCCACACATGTTATTAACGTAGCGTCCGACCGGGATGGTCTCGCCCCCTATCAGAAGAACAAGGGAACATTCGATGTGGTGTTTGATTGTTCTGCCGCAGGCCCCGCTTTGCGTTCTGCCTTCGCTGTCATAAAGCCACGCGGGACTCTCGTGCAGGTCGGCGTAACCGGGGATATAACCATTCCGCTCAACGCATTGGTGGGCAAGGAAATCATCTGGCGCGGTTCCCAGCGCTTCGACAGTGAGTTCGGCGAGGCGGTAAAACTGATCTCGTCCCGTGCCATCGATGTGCGGCCGATCATTTCTCATGAATTTCCGCTGGAGAGCGCAGTCGAAGCTTTCGAGCAAGCTGGCGATAGGTCTGTTGCATGCAAGGTGCAGATCACGTTTGGCCAAGGCCATTGATTTTTAGAGGACTACAAGCATGAAGCATACATGGCGCTGGTTTGGACCGGTGGACAAGGTATCTGTACGAGACGCTGCTCAAGCGGGCGCTGAGGGCATCGTCAGCGCGCTGCATCACATCGAAACTGGGGCTGTCTGGCCCGTGGATGAGATCGACAAGCGCCATCAGGAGATAAAGCAAGGCGGGCTTTACTGGGATGTGGTGGAAAGCGTCCCGGTGTCGGAAGACATCAAAACCCAGACCGGAGACTGGAAAGCCCACATCGCCAACTGGCAGGAGACACTGCGGTGCCTGTCAGCGAGCGGCATTCGCACCGTTTGCTACAACTTCATGCCGGTACTGGACTGGACACGTACGGACTTGCGTTGGGAAACCCGTCACGGTGCAAAAGCCATGCGGTTTGATCTGACGGATTTCGCTGCTTTCGACATCGACATTCTCAAACGTCCAGATGCCAGGGATGATTATCCTGATTGGTTGGTTGAGGAGGCATCGATACGGTTTTCCGAGATGCCGGATACCAAGATCATCGCTTTGGGGCTCAACATAGGAGCGGGTCTTCCTGGCTCGGCGGATGGTTACACCCTCGATCAGCTTCTGGAGAAACTGCGGACCTATCAGGGCGTCGACCGTTTGAAACTTCAATCCAATCTGATCGACTTCCTGTCGCAGGTCGTTCCGGTGGCCCAGGAGGTGGGCATCAACCTTTGCGCCCATGGTGACGATCCACCTTGGCCACTTCTCGGTCTGCCGCGCATTCTGTCAACTCAGGCCGATTACGCGCATATGTTAGGACAGGTTGATAGCAGAGCAAATGGCGTTACGCTCTGCACCGGTTCGCTCGGCGCACGAGATGACAATGACCTGCCCTTCATTGCAAAGACATTCGCAGACCGCATTCACTTCGTGCATCTGCGGAATGTCACGCGCGATACTGATACTGTGCCGTGCTCCTTTTTCGAGGATGAACATCTGGAGGGTGGAACAGACATGGTCGCCGTCATCGCAGTGCTGCTTGAAGAGGAAAAGCGCAGACGGGCGGAAGGTCGCCAAGACCATCGCATCGCCATGCGCCCCGATCACGGACAGGAAATTCTGGATGATCTCTCCCGCGGTGCACAGCCTGGTTATCCAGCCATTGGCCGCCTGAAAGGCCTTGCCGAACTGCGCGGCATCGAGCGCTCCCTTCTTCACCCAAGTTACGGTCGAGTATAGTACCATGGATAGACTGTCTTCACTCACGAGCTTGCGAGAAAGCGTGACTGCCCCCGCTTTCAACCGTAAAACGCTGAAACCTGGGATCGTGCATATCGGCCTTGGCGCTTTCCACCGCGCTCATCAGGCCGTCTACACGCAAAAAGCGTTGGAGCATAACTTCGGCCCCTGGGGGATCGTTGCTGTCAATCTACGCTCACCTGAGCCCGTTCAGTCGCTGGCCGAACAGGACGGACTTTATTCCATCATCACCCGCAGCGCAGAGGGAGACAAGGCAGAGGTCATCGGCGTAACGGTCGACTGGCTTTGCGCTGCAGAGCGAGGCGAGGATGTCCTGAACTATCTCGCCGATGCCCATATCCGTGTTGTAACCTTAACCGTCAGCGAAAAGGCTTACGGCCTCGATCCTGTAACCGGTGGGCTAGACCTCAAACATCCGTCAGTTGCTGCCGACATAGCTAACCCGCATGCTCCGGTCGGCGCTATCGGCTTTCTGGTTGAAGGCCTTGCAAGACGGCGCGAGCTAGGTGTCTTACCCTTCACAGTCCTATGCTGCGACAATCTTCCGTCCAACGGGCATGTTGTGCGCCGTCTGGTACTTGATATGGCAGAGCGGCGTGATCCAGAATTGGCACACTGGATTGCAAACAAAGGCAAATTCCCTTGCAGCATGGTGGACCGCATCGTGCCCGCTGCAACCGACGAGACGCGAAAACGTGCCGCCCGTCTGCTAGGTGCTGAAGACCAGCTCGCCTTGGAAACCGAGCCCTTTCTGCAATGGGTCATCGAGGATGATTTTGTCTCAGGCCGTCCCCAGTGGGAAGCGGCAGGAGCCGTTTTCGCACCATCTGTCGAGCCCTACGAAAACATGAAGCTCCGACTTCTCAACGGTTCGCACACATTGATCGCACATCTGGGAATTCTGCATGATCTGGAGTTCGTACGTGATGTGATGGCGGTGCCTGCGTTCGTGGAAAAGGTTAGGCAGCACATGGAAGCGGCTACAGATACACTTGATCCTGTTCCAGGCATCGATCTTCCGTCCTATCGGAATGAACTGCTTGAACGCTTCTCGAACCCGACGATCGCCCACCGGAACGAACAGATCGCGATGGATACAAGCCAGAAGCTGCCCCAACGTATACTCGCGGCGGCGGCAGAAGCCTTGGTTGCCGGCAGAGATGCTGCCGAGTTCGCATATGTCGTGGCTCTGTGGATTGCGTCCGTTCACAAGCGTGGCGACCTCAATGATCCGCGCAGCTCCGAGATACTGGCAGCAGCCAGGCAGATTGACAACGCCGACCCTTCCGCATCCTTCTTTGCTATCGAAGGTTTATTCCTGTCCGAACTTGTTCAAAACCGCACTTGGCGCGACTTGGTCAATCGTGAACTGGCAAAATTATTGCCCTGAATTGCGGGACTGGTAAGTAATAAAAAAAACCCGGCGAGATCTTCGCCGGGTTTTTCTTTCATTGCGCGGATTACTCCATTTTGTGAATGTCGCGGTCCTTGGTTTCCGGCAGGAACAGCAAGCCGACAACCAGCGTGATGCCTGCGAAGATGATCGGGTACCAGAGGCCGTAGTAGATATCACCCTTGGCGGCACTCATTGCGAATGCGGTTGCAGGGAGAAGTCCACCAAACCAGCCGTTACCAATGTGGTATGGTAAGGACATGCCGGAGTAACGAATGCGGGTCGGGAACAGTTCGACCAGCAGCGCGGCAATCGGGCCGTAGACCATCGTTACGTAGATGACGAGGACGGTCAGAACCGCGATGATGGCGATCCAGTTCACGGCCGCCGGATCGGCAACCATGGCGAAGGCTCCGCCGCCACCAACAGTGTAGACTGCCATCTCGGTCGCACCATTCAGTTCAGCTGGCGTCAGCAACTTGTCAGCCACCAGCTTATCGCCTGGGACAGTCTTGGCAGGCGTTGCCCGCACGGCATCGGCGTTTAGGCCGAGTTCCGGGTTTGCAGCAATAAATGCATCAAGCTTTGCTGCTGGGACCTGAGCGGCGCCGCGAACCAAGGGATAGCCACCATCTTGAAGCGCAATGTTGACTTGCTTCTGGAAGGTGCGGTCGTTTCCGGCTGCGTTGGCACCGGCGGCAACGGCATCATAGCTCGGAATGATCGCATCGCCGATCTTGACTGTAGCCGGTTGTCCCGCAGGGCCATCCACGACATCATAAGGTACAGAGTTCTTGGTCAGGAACGCCGTTGCGATATCGCAAGACGTGGTGAATTTAGCCGTGCCGGTTGGGTTGAACTGGAAACGGCAATCGCCTGGAGCGGCTGTCACTGTCGCGCGAACCGTAGCCTGAGCCTGAGCAAGTGCTGGGTTACCTGCCCATGTCAGCGCCTTGAACAACGGGAAGTATGTCAGCATCGCCAACACGAGACCGGCCATGATGATCGGCTTGCGACCGATCTTGTCGGAGAGCCATCCGAACAGCACGAAGAAACCGGTGCCGAGAATGAGGGCGCAGGCAACCATGATGTTGGCCGACTGTCCGTCTACCTTCAGAATGCTTTGTAAGAAGAACAGAGCGTAAAACTGGCCGGTGTACCATACCACTGCCTGACCAATGACCGCACCGACGAGCGCGATGATTGCGATCTTGGCGTTTTTCCATTGGCCAAAAGCTTCACTGAGAGGTGCCTTTGAAGTGGTGCCTTCTGCCTTCATCTTCATGAAAGCAGGCGATTCACTCATCTTCAGACGAATCCAGACCGAAACACCCAGCAGAATAACCGACAACAGGAACGGAATACGCCAGCCCCAGTCGGCGAAAGCTTCACGGCCCAATGCAAACTGCACGCCGAGAATGACGATCAGCGACAAGAAGAGACCAAGCGTTGCTGTCGTCTGAATCCACGACGTGTAGTAGCCGCGACGGCCATTGGGCGCATGTTCGGCCACATAGGTTGCCGCGCCGCCATATTCACCACCAAGAGCCAGACCCTGCAACATGCGCAGGATGATGAGGATGATGGGTGCCGCGATACCGATCTGCGAGGCATTCGGCAGAACGCCCACGAGGAAGGTCGACAGGCCCATGATCAGGATCGTGACGAGGAACGTGTATTTGCGACCCACGAGATCGCCCAGACGTCCAAACACCAAAGCGCCGAACGGGCGAACGAGAAAGCCCGCGGCGAAGGCAAGCAAAGCAAAGATGTTGCGTGTTGTTTCTGGATACTGGCTAAAGAAGTTCGCGCCAATATAGATGGCCAAGGAGCCATAAAGATAAAAATCGTACCATTCGAAGACTGTTCCAAGAGAAGAAGCGAAAATCACTTTCTTCTCTTCGCCCGTCATCGGACGGGCTTTTTCGCTGGCAGCGACTGCTACATTCGCCATTCTCTGTCCTCCACAGATATCAAAATGACACATCGCAGCAGCTCGACTCACCCACAAGCTGCCCTGACAGTGCGATGCACCTGTGGACAGAGTGACAGAAAATTAATGAAAGGAAGAGCGATGCTTTCGGCTTATGACTTTAGTCTAATGACGACTACAGACTATGTTCCTGCTGATTGCACCTTTGCGCACTACTGAACGGAATTGCAGGCGGTTTGAGCTTGACAGAAAATCGAAACACCATAATAGCTTTGCCAAGAAAAGGAGCACGATTTTGATAGGACATGTCCACGACATGGTTGTCATGCAGAACCCGGCAGGATTTGCCGGTGATCGTTCGCGCCTTGCTTACTCCATCCGAATTACGGCCAAAACGACGATTAAAACCGTCTGACGTCTCTGGCCCGCCGCTCTCTCCCCGGTTTGGTCGGGGAAGAAGGAAACCGCAGACTTGCGGGTTCCCCCTCACCAGAAACGAGGAGAGGCAGAAAGAGAACTTATCATGGGTTTCAAAGTTGCAATCGTAGGCGCCACCGGCAATGTCGGTCGTGAAATGCTCAATATCCTTTCCGAACGCGGGTTTCCGGCAGACGAGGTCGTCGCTTTGGCGTCAGCCCGTAGCCAAGGCACTGAAGTGTCCTACGGCGATCGCACGCTAAAAGTCTCCAACATGGAGAACTACGATTTCTCCACGACAGATATCTGCCTGATGTCGGCAGGCGGCGATGTTTCCAAGAAGTGGTCACCAAAGATCGGTGCGCAGGGTTGCGTCGTTATCGATAATTCCTCGGCATGGCGCTACGATCAGGATGTTCCTTTGATCGTTCCTGAAGTAAACGCCGATGCCATCGAAGGTTTCCGCAAGCGCAACATCATTGCCAACCCGAATTGCTCGACAGCACAGCTCGTCGTTGCGTTGAAGCCGTTGCATGACGCCGCCCAGATCAAGCGGGTCGTCATCTCCACCTACCAGTCCGTATCCGGTGCCGGTAAGGAAGGCATGGACGAACTGTTCCAGCAGACCCGCGCCGTTTTCGTGGCCGATCCTGTCGAAACCAAGAAGTTCACCAAGCGCATCGCCTTCAACGTCATTCCGCATATCGATGTGTTCATGGAAGACGGCTACACGAAGGAAGAGTGGAAGGTTCTGGCAGAAACCAAAAAGATGCTGGACCCGAAGATCAAGGTTACCTGCACCGCAGTGCGCGTTCCTGTCTTTATCGGTCATTCGGAATCTGTGAACATCGAATTCGAAAACGAAATCACTGCCGATCAGGCTCGCGATATCCTGCGCGAAGCACCGGGTTGCCTCGTCATCGACAAGCATGAAGACGGTGGCTACATCACACCGGTCGAGTGCGCAGGCGAAGATGCAACGTATATTTCGCGTATTCGCGAAGACGCAACCGTTGAAAATGGCCTGAATATCTGGGTCGTTTCAGACAATCTGCGCAAGGGCGCTGCGCTCAACGCGATTCAGATTGCCGAGCTTCTGGTCAATCGCGGCCTGATCAAGCCGCGCAAAGAAGCAGCCTGATACTGTTTTTTAACAACTATTAACTATAACCCGTCTATTCCACTGCGGGATGGACGGGTTTTCAGTTGAGTTGCTTATCACGGGCAGTTTATTTGCCGGTTATGATATCGACAGGCAGGCTGAAACACACGACGTCTCAGTCAAGTGGTGACCGAGTTAGGGCATGATCCCAAGACATATTGAAGGCAGATTCTGATGCGGGCACTAAAAGCTTTTTCCGTTGGCGCAGTTATGGTTGCCGCATTTGCGGCCACGCCGGTTCTGGCGGCGCAGTGCGGCAACACATCGGCAGGCTTTGACGCCTGGGTCGGCGCGTTCAAGCAGGAGGCAGCAGGTCGTGGCGTCAGCGCTTCCGTTCTAGACCGTGCATTCTCGAATGTCTCGTATAACAGGCCGACAATCAGCGCAGACCGTGGTCAGCACAGCTTCAAGCTTTCCTTCGACCAGTTCATGCAAAAGCGCGGCGGTCAGGCGATCATCTCTCGCGGAAAGGCGATGAAGAAGAACAACGCTGCCCTGTTTGCCAATATCGAACGTGCCTACGGCGTTCCTGCCGGTCCGCTTCTGGCGATCTGGGGCATGGAAACCGGCTTTGGTGGTTTCCTGGGCAACCAGCATACGCTGTCTGCAGTTGCCACACTTTCCTACGACTGCCGTCGTTCCGACTATTTTACCGAGCAGTTGTATGCGGCTTTGAAACTGGTTGGCAGCGGCAATTTGAGCGTAACCGCTAAGGGCGCAGCACACGGCGAAATCGGCCAGACGCAGTTCCTGCCCCTCAACGTCGTCCGCTATGGCGTCGATTTCGACCGCAATGGTCGTATTGATCTCGTCGGCTCACGCGCTGATGCTCTGGCCTCGACCGCGAATTTCCTCGTGGGCCACGGCTGGCAGCGCGGCGCCGGATATCAGCAGGGCCAAACGAATTTCTCCGCGATTCAGGGCTGGAACGCCGCAAGCGTCTACCAGCAGGCTATCGCCTATATCGGCAAGGCCATCGACGGCCAATAATTCGAGCCGGTGCATCACGCGGCAGGTCGGGACCACACATCCCGACCTGCCGTGCCTATGATTTCATCACAACAGATTTCGGCCAGCCAGATTGCGGATGAGCGCACTGACGCCGAACGTCCACTGCGGGCAGACATCCGTGCGTTCCACCCAGTTAACAAGGCGGCCAAGCTTCGCAGTCGAGATTTCGACGCGATCACCGACCTCATGGGTGAAGCCCTCTCCCGCACCGCGCCGATCCTTGACCGGGGCAAACATCGTACCCAGGAAAAGCACGGCACCATCAGGGTACTGATGGTTTCGGTTCATGAGTTGTGAGGCAAGGCTTTCCGGCGAGCGACTGATAGCCTCCATCGGGCTCTCACCGGTCATTTCAAATCCATCCTCGCCGTGCACTTCAAGAGCGACACGCACGCGGCGCAGGTGTTCCATCGTGAAACCCTCATCAAACAACCTGATGAAAGGGCCTATGGAGCAGGAGGCATTGTTGTCTTTTGCCTTACCCAGCAGCAGAGCTGAACGTCCTTCGACATCACGCAAATTCACGTCGTTGCCTAGGCTCGCGCCAACGATCGTGCCATCGGACCTCAGTACAAGAACCACTTCCGGCTCGGGATTATTCCACTGCGAAATCGGATGAATGCCGACGAGATCGCCGCATCCGACAGATGACATGGGTTGGGATTTGGTGAAAATTTCAGCATCCGGACCGATGCCGACTTCAAGATATTGCGACCACAGCCCCATATCCTGAAGAAGTTTCTTGACCTTCGCCGCCTGTTCGGAACCGGCGACAAGCCCGCGTAAGCTATCACCAAGAATAGGTGCGAGCTTGGCACGGATGTCCTGCGCGCGGCGCGGGTCGCCCTTCGCCTGCTCTTCGATGACACGTTCCAGCATGCTGTCTGCGAACGTCACGCCAGCAGCTTTCACAGCCTGAAGATCAATGGGGGCGAGAATTTTACCGGCCTCGCCTGACAAAAAGCTATTGAGGTCACCCAGGTCCGCCAAGTCGAGAGGTCGACGCAAACGATCGACAAGATTTTCCGTTTCGAGCAGACCGGACATTGTGGCAGCAATACTGGTCAGATTGAGAACCCGACCATCAGAAATCATAACCGGGCATGGTCCGGCATTGGTGTTAGACCATACGCGTCCAACCAATAGAGCATCGGCCGCGTCCGTCGGCAAAATGGCTTCAGCGCGCAGCATACGTTCGGATTTCAAGGTTAGTCCTCCACATTTCCCTGTCAAAGCGCGGCTCTCAGCGACGCTATTTCTGTTGTCAGAATGTCTGACAATTCTCCCTGCCTATGTCTATTAGGGCTTTTTTCCGATGTCCAGCACTCAGAGAAAGTTGTCTCTACAGATGCATCCGACACGCCGCCACGCCTGACTATTAATATTTCGGTAAACGGCCGACCAAGGGAAAGGCCAAGCTCTATAAAGAGGTCTGGAATTTTTGCTTGGCGACCGATGATTTCTAATATATTGGAGAATAATAGAAATATATTCCGATAATCTACTCAAAAATAGACAAAACGTGATGTAGAGCTTCCACGCCGAAAACAGCGACTAAAGCTCCTCACCCGGCAAAAGGACCAACTCTGATGTCAGAGTGCATCTCAACTCCTCCCCTCTCTCCCCTGCCCGCCTGCGAGGATCGTGAATGGGCGAGACGTGCCATCGGCATTTTGGAGGGAGATGGGCGCCGCTCTGCTGATACACATCTGGTCAAACCTGTTTTCAAAGGGTTACGGGGTATTTCGATCTATCTGAAAGACGAGTCCACACACCCCACCGGCAGTCTCAAGCACAGGTTGGCGCGCTCGCTTTTTCTATATGGCATCTGCAACGGCAAGATCGCACAGGGGACAACGCTGGTGGAGGCATCCTCGGGCTCCACTGCGGTTAGCGAGGCCTATTTCGCACACCTCCTCGATTTGCCATTCATTGCTGTCATGCCACACTCCACCAGTCCGCAGAAGGTCGAAGCCATCGAGCGTTTTGGTGGCAAGTGCCATTTTGTGGATCGCCCTTCGGAAGTTTATACCGTTGCAGAAAGGGTGGCGGCCGAAACGAGTGGGCATTATCTCGACCAGTTTACTTACGCCGAACGGGCGACCGACTGGCGCGGCAACAACAACATTGCAGATTCCATTTTCGAGCAGATGAAAAGCGAAGAGCATCCCGAGCCTGAATGGGTGGTGATGAACGCGGGAACGGGCGGCACATCAGCGACGATTGGCCGATTTATTCGCTATCGCAACCTGCGCACGCGTCTTTGCGTGGTGGATGTCGAGCATTCGGCCTTTTATGCGTCCTATATGTCGGGCGACCGTGACATTACCTGCCCCACGCCATCTCGGATCGAAGGTGTTGGACGCCCAAGGGTCGAGCCGTCCTTCATTCCTGGCGTCATCGACCACATGATAAAGATACCGGATGCGGCCTCCATCGCCGCAATGCATGTCCTATCCGACCGGCTGTTCCGGCGTGTGGGAGGCTCCACGGGCACAAATTTCTTCGGGACATGCTGGATTGCAGCAAACATGATGAAGGAAGGCAAAAAGGGCTCGCTGGTGTCCTTGATTTGCGATAGCGGCGACCGCTACGCCGCCACTTATTACAATCCCGATTGGCTGGCGAAGAACGAGATCGATATCACGCCATACCGCGACATGTTGGAAACCTTCATCGACCACGGCGAATTCAAGAGGTTCGAGGCAGGCATCATAGGGAGCGCAGCCGCGCTTTGAAGCGCGGCTTTTTTCAGACCCTGCGCCCATCAGTGCCGAAAACGTGGGCATTGGCGAGATCGAAGGACAGCGGAACGGTTTCGCCCATGCGCAACTGCTTCTGCCCTTCCAGCAACACTGTCACCGGCTGCCCATCCGCCGTGTTGGTGTAAAGGACAGTCGATCCACCCAGATGCTCGACAAGCTGAATGTTGCCTTGACCAAGGGTGGCGGATTGCATCTGCGCCTGAATATGCTCCGGGCGAATACCCAATGTCAAAGCCTCGCCATCCTGAGCCTCAAGCGGGCGATCCAAGACGATCTGCTGCCCGGCGATCTCTATGGTGCGGCGCGACGCGTCCGACGTCACCAGTTTTGTCGCCAGAAAATTCATTTTCGGAGAGCCGATAAAACCCGCCACGAACTGGTTGGCTGGATGGTTATAAAGATCCAATGGACGCCCGACCTGCATGATGCGCCCTTCACGCAGGACCACGATCTTGTCGGCCATCGTCATGGCTTCCACCTGATCATGGGTCACATAAATCATGGTGCTGCCAAGGGTCTGGTGAAGCTTGGCGATTTCGACGCGCATCTGCACACGCAATTCCGCATCGAGGTTGGACAGCGGTTCATCGAACAGAAATATCTTGGGTTCGCGAACGATGGCGCGGCCAATGGCGACACGTTGACGCTGACCGCCCGAGAGAGCCTTCGGCTTGCGCTGCAATAAAGGATTGATTTGTAGAATATCCGCTGCTTTTTTGACGCGAACTTCGATCTCTGGCTTTTTATAGCCCGCCGTTTCCAGCCCGAAGGCAAGATTCTTGTAGACGCTCATATGCGGGTATAGCGCATAGGACTGAAACACCATGGCTATACCGCGTTTGGACGCAGCGGTTTCGTTGACCCGCTCTCCATCAATCCGCAGCTCGCCTTCCGATATCTCTTCCAGCCCTGCAATCATCCGCAGAAGTGTCGATTTACCGCAGCCGGATGGGCCGACGAAAACTGTGAACTCACCCGGCTCTATCTGAAGATCGATGCCATGCACGACCGGGAAAGCGCCGAAGCGTTTGACGATTTTTTCAAGAGTAATGCTACTTGCCATATCGTTCCTCCCGGCAAACCTACGGTCGCCAGCTGATGTATTTCGAGTGACCCTTCGTGATCGGCAGGGCAACGTCGGAATTGATGTCGTTCGAGTGATAGATCGCAGCTATGAGTTCCAGCGAGCCGCGCGCGTCCGTTGTCGTAACAGGTGGCTTCTCACCCTTTTCCAACGTGCGATAGAAGGCTTCCATCTGCCCGTTGAAACGGCGGCCAACAGCGGGCATGCCCTCCAATAGCGCCCCGATTTTGGCGCCAATCTCGTCATTGGCTGGAATGATGCGCCAAGGGCCGTCACCCGGCGAATAGGGGGAATGATTACTCTCGAAGGTCACGTTTTCGAAAGCCAGCCGCAAACGGCTGATCTCTTCCTGAGAGCCCAGCGTCGCGGTAAGTGAGACCAACGCACCGTTTTTCATCAACAGGCTGGCAGAGACACAGTCCTCAACCTCGATTGTGTTGACCAGGGTGGCCGTGCGGGCAAACACGCGGTCTATAGGACCCATGAGATATGTGAGCATATCATGCAGGTGTATGGCG
Source organism: Agrobacterium bohemicum (assembly GCF_001562555.1). Classification (NCBI taxonomy): domain Bacteria; kingdom Pseudomonadati; phylum Pseudomonadota; class Alphaproteobacteria; order Hyphomicrobiales; family Rhizobiaceae; genus Agrobacterium; species Agrobacterium bohemicum. The sequence continues at coordinate 113,379 of NZ_KQ961027.1, read as the reverse complement.
TGGGTCATCAAGACACCACCAAGTTCCGTAGCCCAGCGCCCGCGCCATGGATTATCGTAATAGGCAGCGTTTCTCTTCCACAGCGTTTCTGCGGTTCCGACATAGGGTTTTCCGGCGAGACCACTTTCGATGATGCGCCGCACCTGTTGAACGCCATCACCATACCGATACTGGTAAATCGGCATCAACACGCCCTTTGCCATCTGTTCAGCCGCAACGACATCATCCAGCTCGGCCAGCGAACCCGTCAGCGGCTTTTCGCAGACGACATGTTTACCCGCGGCAAGCGCCTGCAGAATAAGCTTTGTGTGGATGGCGGGCGGTGTGCAGATATCGATGATGTCCACGTCAGGCATTGCCATCAATTCGTCCGAGGACTTGATACGACCAGCAACGTTGAATTCATCTGCAACAGCGTTCAGGCGCGCTTCATCAAGATCGCACAGAACAGTCACCTCGTATTTATCCGGATGCATCGCATATCCCTCGGAAATGTGGGATCGGCCAATGCCGCAACCGATGACGCCGACCTTGTATCGCTTAGCCATGGTGGCGACCCTCCGCCATCTGCTGCGCTTTCAAGGCAAGCTCCATGGCGGCAAAGCAGCGCGCCTGCGGCATGGCGGTTTCTGTGCGGTTACGAATATCGGACAGAAGCTGCGGCCCGTAGGGTAGCGCTACATTGGCACAATCAATGTGCTGCACACCGCTTTTATCGATAAGGAACAGGTGATTGCCGCCATCCCGTCCCCCAATGTCGACGTTCTTGCGGATTTCGATTGCACCTTCAGTGCCGGTAATGAAAAGTCGACCATCCCCCCAACTTGGCAGGCCATCCGGCGTAAACCAGTCCACACGGATAAATCCATCCACATCTTTGGTGCAGAGATGAATATCTCCACTATCTTGCAAGCCGGGCCATTGTGGGTTGGCGCGGTTCGAGACCTTTGCGGCGAGAATATCCGCCGTATCGGAGTTGGTGAAAAATAGGAACTGCTCGCATTGGTGGGATGCGATATCAACCAGGATACCGCCATATCGCGCACGGTCGAAAAACCACTCCGGCCGTGTTGACGCTCGCAGGCGGTGCGGGCCGAAGCCTGCCGTAGAAACGACCTTACCGATTGCACCGGCTGCGATAAGCTCGCCAGCCTTGACGGTGGCGCGGTTTTCAAAATGTTCGGAGTAGAGGACGGAAAAAAGCCGACCTGTCTCCACCTGGACTTTCCTCACTTCATTCAACTGGGCGAATGTAACCATACCCGGCTTGTCAGTCATCACATCCTTGCCAGCACGCATGGCCTCAATCGCCAAGGGCGCGCGCTCATCCGGAATGGCGGCGGTTATGATGAGGTCGACAGACGGATCATCCAGCAGCCTGCGTTTGTCATCGACGCGCGGCACACCGGAGAACGCATCAGAGTATTCACTTGCGAGATCATCTTCCACGGCGTGAAAGCCAACAAGCTCGGCCCCTGCATTCAACAGGCAGCTCGTCTGTCCAAAGATGTGATTGTGGTTGATACCGATTGTCGCAAACCGAACGGGTTTCATTGTCCATGCCTTGGTGTTTCAGCGCTTCATGCCTGTGGTGGCGATGCCTTCGATGAGGAGACGCTGGAAGAAAAGGAAAAAGAGAAAAACGGGAACGAGCGAAAGGTTGGACATGGCAAAAAGTGCCGTCCAATCCGAGCTGCCGGTACTGTCCACGAAGGATCGAAGACCGAGCTGCACGGTGTAAGTGTTGATATCGTTGAGGTAGATCAGCGGTCCGAAGAAATCATCCCAGGTCCAGATAAACGAAAATATCGCGGCAGTTGCCAGAACAGGAGATGACAGCGGCAACATGATTTTCCAGTAGATGCGGAAGGGGCTGCACCCGTCCATCAATGCGGCCTCATCCAGTTCACGCGGAATACCCCTGAAGAACTGAACCATAAGGAAGATGAAGAAGGCATCCGTCGCCAGATACTTCGGCACGATCAACGGCAGCGACGTGTTGACCCAGCCCATCTCCAGAAACAGGATATATTGCGGGATCAGCACCACGTGATAGGGCAGCATCAGCGTGCCCAGCATCATTGCAAACCAAAAATTCCGACCGCCAAAACGAAGGCGAGCAAAAGCGAACGCTGCCAGAGAGCAACCGGCTACGTTGCCTATCGTTGCGAGTACCGAGATGAAGAACGAGTTCCAGAAGAACTTGCCGAAGGAAACCTGAAGGCCAGTCCAGCCGCGAATATATCCACCTAGATCGACAGCAGAAGGGATGAGTGAAGATGAACCAAAAAGTTCATCCTGCGGGCGGAAAGACCCGGAAATCATCCACAGGATCGGATACATCATGGCAATGGAGGCGGCGATCAGCACCACGTGCAACAGGGCTGATTTCCAAAGCGGACGGTTAACCCCCTGGCCAGGGCGTAAAGACGAAACGGCATCAGTCATCGTAATGCACCCAATAACGTGCGCTCAAAAACGAAAAGGCGGTAAAGAGCGAAATGATGACAACCAATATCCACGCAAGTGCCGAAGCGTAGCCCATGCGGAAGAAACCAAAGGCTTCCTGATAAAGATACAGCGTGTAAAACAGCGTCGAATTGATAGGCCCGCCGGACCCGTCTGATATGATGAAGGCCGGTGTGAAAGCCTTGAAGGCATCGATTGTCTGAATGACGGCGTTGAAAAATATCACAGGTGTCAACAACGGTAACGTGATGCGGAAGAATTGACGCGCCTTGCCCGCACCATCCATATCTGCGGCCTCATACATATCCTGCGGAATCTGACGAAGACCGGCGAGAAAGATGATCATGGGCGATCCGAACTGCCAGACAGACAGGATAACCAGCGTGTAGATGGAATAGTTGGGGTTTGAAATCCAGCTTGGCCCCTCGTAACCAAACAACTGCCACAGCACCATGTTGACCAGGCCGTCGGACGCGAACAGCTGTCGCCACAAAACTGCGATGGCCACGCTGGAACCAAGCAGGGACGGCAGATAGAACACCGCCCGGTACATGGTCAGCCCTTTGATACCGCGATTGAACGCCATTGCGACCATGAGCGCGAACATCAACTTTAAGGGCACTGACAATATGACATAGGTGAAAGTCACCTGCATGGCTGCAGCGAATTTGGGATCAGCTGTTGCTATGCGAACGTAGTTGGACGCACCAACCCAATCGGGTGATTGCAGCAGATCGTAATTCGTGAAGGAAAGGTACAGGGACGCAAGTGCCGGGCCAAGCGTCAGCCCGAAAAAGCCGATTAGCCAAGGCAGCAGAAAGACATATGCATGGACGTTGCGGTCGAACATCTTGCGCAGTCGGCCTTGCCTTGGGAGAGCCGCGGTGCGGCCCTCCCTATGGGTCATATCGGATTGAAACGTCATGAATGTTTACTTCCGCTTGATGACGGTTTCCGCTTCTTTGACGAGCTTTTCGCCACCCTGTTCCGGCGTGATCTTGCCGAACGCAACCTCTTCCGACGTACGCTTGAGAACGAAAGCAAATTCTCCTGCGCCCGGAGGCGGTGCTGGTGGCAGAGGCCCGACGCCCGGCGTGACTTCGGCGATATATTCGACCATCGCCTTACTGACATCGTTCAGCTTGGGGCTCAACTGATCTCGCATGGACGCAGAGGCTGGCACACCCCGCTCGACCCCCAGAATATCCACGCCCTCTGGCACAGCGACAACGAAGTTGATGAAATCAACCGCCGCTGCGATACCGGCGCTGCCATTCGCCACGCTCATCAGCATCGAAGGCTTTAGATAGTGTCCGGACGGTGTGTCCTTGGATACCTTCGGGTATGATGTAATGGAAAGCTTCGACTTGTTGACGGCCTGGTAACCGACAAACTGGTTGGAGTGCGCAAACGCTGTCGCCGCCTTACCGGTGGTCAACGGGTTGGTTTCGATGCTCAACTGGTCGAGCGCCTGAATATCGGCAGGCACGCAGCCACCGGCTTCACGCATGTCGGCCCACATCGTAAACCACTGCGATGCGTCCTTGGCATCGTAGCCAAGCGCACCGTCTTCACTGAACAGTGATTTTTTGCTTTGTCTCAGCCAGTTTTCAAAGCTCGGCTCGACACCGCTGGCGTCTGCCGTGGCATAATAACCAGGCTTGGGTTTGTTCTTGCCAAACTCGGCAGCACTCTTTGCAAACTCTTCCCATGTCTGTCCAGCGGAAGGGGGCTTGGCGCCTGTCTTTTCCCAACCTGCCGCATCAAAGAAAACAGCGCTTGAGTTCACGCCGAGATTAATGCCGTAAAGCTTGCCGTCCACACGGCCGGAATCGATGTTCGGCACCCCGAAATCTTCGATTTTCAGGCTTTTTCCAAGATATTCATCGAGTGGCGCGAGAGCTCCACGCCGCGCATATTCGAAAATATAGCGGTAATCCATCTGGATGAGGTCAGGCGCGTTACGACCTGCAACCTGCGTTGCAAGGCGCGGCCAATAATCCGACCAACCGGCAAACTCACCGGCTATATCGAGATCTGGCTTGACCTGTTTGAACGCGGCAATCGCCTTGTTCGTACGATCAGCACGTTCTTGCGACCCCCACCACAGCAGGCGAATACGCGCCGCCTGCGCTAAAGCAGATCCCCCGCCCATTGTCGCAAGCGACAATGCAGCGAGACCTGCGGTTAAAACCGCACGTCTTTGAATCATCATGGACATTGGCAACTCCTCCCTAATTGACTGCCAAATTGAATGATGTCGATAAACAGCGCTTGCCGTTTTATAACTATCTGGTTACATGGGAACACTGATCAACACCATTGTCAAGCGGCCAATAAAGATGGACGAAACCAACAAAACAGTTTCTGAGAAAACGGGCGACACAACCGAAAAGAAGACCGCTAAAAAATCGGCTGTCCAGTCTCGCAACCCGGAACGAACTCGAGCCGCCATCCTCGAAGCGGCCCGGCGGGAGGTTGCCGCAAAGGGACTTGCCGGTGCGCGGATCGACGTGGTGGCAAGACGCGCGGGCACCAACAAACGCATGATCTACCACTACTTCGGCGACAAGGACGCGCTCTATCTGGCCGTGTTGGAGGACGCTTATCAACACATTCGCAATGCGGAACACCGGCTTGATCTGGCCCGCAAACCACCCGTCGACAGCTTGCGGGAACTTGCCCTGTTCACCTGGCACTATTACCTCGATCATCCGGAGTTCCTAAGCATTCTAGCAACCGAAAATCTCAATCAAGCCAGATACTTGCGTCAATCCACCACCATTCCGGAAATGCATTCCAATTTTATTTCCGAGTTGAAAGACGTCCTACGACGCGGGGAGGAAAGCGGCGATTTTCGCGCCGGACTGGATCCGGTCGACGTCTACCTGACCATCGCCTCGCTTGGGTTTTTCTATCTGTCCAACCGTTTTACGCTATCCACGATCTTCCAGCGCGATCTAGCGGCACCCGCAGAGCTGGAGCGCTGGGGCCAGCATATCGTCAGTACGGTGATTGCTGCACTGCGGCCATTTTGACCGCCTTTTTAAATTACCCAACAAGAACAATCGTTCTCGTCTTCGCACATGCGGAATATCTCAACCCATGGCGAGTACAGGCAGCCTTTACCACGGATATCCGTGCAAACTCCATCGTAATTTTTTGCATCAAAAACCGCTTGACAAAAACGCCCTCCCCCAACAACAAATAACCAATTGGTTACAAATTTCGAAAGTGAGAGGCTGCGCCTTGACGGGAGTGGGGCGCCTTGGGAGGAAGTTTCATGCAGCGTATCGGCGTCATCATGCACGGCATCACCGGCCGGATGGGATATAATCAGCACCTTGTTCGTTCTGTTCTGGCAATCCGTGATCAGGGCGGCGTCACCCTGAAGAGCGGCGAGAAGGTCATGCTCGACCCCATTCTGGTGGGGCGCAACGGCGACAAGATTGAAGCGATTGCCAAGAAGCACAATGTCGCGCGCTGGACGACCGATATCGATGCGGCCTTGGCAAACCCTGACGACACGCTGTTTTTCGATGCCGGAACAACGCAGATGCGCGGCAGCCTGCTGACGAAGGCCATCCAAGCCGGCAAGAACGTTTATTGCGAGAAGCCGATCTCCGACAATACGGAAGAGGCGATCGCCGTTGCCAAGCTGGCGGAGAGCGCCGGCATCAAACACGGCGTAGTCCAGGATAAGCTCTTTCTGCCCGGCCTCCGCAAGCTGGCCATGCTCCGCGATAGCGGTTTTTTCGGCAAAATCCTGTCTGTGCGGGGCGAGTTCGGCTATTGGGTTTTCGAAGGTGACTGGCAACCGGCGCAGCGTCCGTCATGGAATTACCGCCAGAAAGATGGGGGCGGTATCATTCTCGATATGCTTTGCCATTGGCGTTATGTGCTGGACAACCTGTTTGGCGAAGTAAAAGCCGTCAGTTGCCTTGGCGCGACACACATTCCGCAGCGTTTCGACGAACAGGGCAACGCTTACGTCGCCGATGCCGATGACGCCGCCTATGCCACATTCGAGCTTGAAGGCGGAGTGATCGCGCATATCAATTCGTCCTGGGCGGTGCGCGTTCGCCGGGATGATCTCGTGACGTTTCAGGTAGATGGCACCCATGGATCGGCAGTGGCCGGCCTTACCAAATGCTGGACACAGCATCGCACCAACACACCAAAACCCGTATGGAACCCGGACCAGCCACAGACAATCGATTTCTATAAGACATGGCAGGAAGTGCCTGACAACATCGTCTACGACAACGGTTTCAAGGCGCAATGGGAGATGTTCGTGCGTCATCTGTCCGATAACGAACCCTGGCCTTATGGTCTCATGGAGGGCGTAAAGGGCGTGCAGCTCGCAGAACTCGGCCTTCAATCCTGGAAGGAGCGTCGCTGGCTCGACGTTCCCAAGATTTCTTGAGGGAGGTCGGAATGACCCAACTCAAACTACCCAAAAACGACCGCTCGATAAAGACTTACACCCTCAGCGGCACACCTATTCCGCTCGAACAACGTAGCGCCGCTGATTTCAACCGTATCGCTTACGCTGCAGCCCACGTTGTGGCCGACCCGTTTGCGGATAACGATCCATGGCTGACACCGGCAATCGATTGGGAAGCCACATTGCGCTTTCGCCACCGCCTTTGGGATTTGGGTCTTGGCGTGGCGGAGGCCATGGACACCGCACAACGCGGTATGGGGTTGGGCTGGCCACAAGCGCAGGAACTCATTTCCCGGGCATTAAAAGAAGCAGCGACCCGTAAAGATGCGCTCATAGCCTGCGGCGTCGGCACGGATCACCTTGTCGGCACCGACTATAGCCTCCACCAAATCGTTGAGGCTTATCAAGAACAACTGGACTTTGTCCAAGGTGAAGGCGGGCGCGTTATTCTTATGGCAAGCCGCGCACTTGCTGCCAGTGCGACGTCGCCGGATGATTATCTGGAAACCTATGCCCACGTTCTCTCCAATGCCAAAGATAAGGTCATCATTCACTGGCTCGGCGAAATGTTCGACCCTGCGCTCGAAGGTTACTGGGGTTCGAAAGACCATATGGCAGCCATGGACACCTGCCTGGAAATGCTGGCAGCAAATGCCGACAAGATCGATGGTATCAAGATTTCTCTTCTGTCGAAAGAAAAGGAAATCGAGATGCGTCGCCGCTTGCCAGCAGGCGTGCGCATGTATACGGGCGACGACTTCAACTATGCGGAACTGATCGAGGGTGACGAATCCGGCCATTCAGACGCCCTTCTGGGCATTTTCGATGCCATCGCGCCCGCCGCATCCAAGGCGTTGGCGTGTTTGAAGAATGGAGCCAATGCGGAATTCCACGACGTTCTCGAACCAACCGTTGCTCTGTCTCGCCATATCTTCAAGGCGCCCACCCGTTTCTATAAAACGGGCGTGGTGTTTCTAGCCTATCTCAACGGGCTGCAAGATCATTTCACCATGATCGGCGGACAGGAAAGTACGCGGTCGACGTTGCATTTCGCAGAGCTTTTCCGTCTTGCCGATAAAGCCAACGTGCTGAGTGACACGGATGAGGCGACCCGGCGGATGAAGAGTTTCCTCACCGTCCGGGGTGTTTATTGATATGCCCGATGCACCCTTTTTGAAGGTCAAGGAAATCGCCATCTACGAGCGGCGTCTGACGATGCGTATTAGCTTTCGGTTCGGTGCCGCCACCAAAGGTCTCGGTGTCGCGCAAAATGCTGCGCAGGCAACATTTCAGACGCTTCAATCAGAGGAGAAGACCACATGAGCCTCGAAGGTCTTTCAATCAACTTTGCCACGATCAAACAGGGCGGATCGTTTGCTACGATGGTGGATGCATGCCTTGCGCACGGTATAACCACCATTTCCCCCTGGCGAGATCAGGTGCATGGCATTGGCCTTGCCGAAGCGGTCCGCATCGTTGATCAAAACGGCATTCGTCTCAGCGGCCTCTGCAGAGGTGGCTTTTTCCCGGCAGCGGATGAACAAGGTCGTCGCAATGCCATTGAGGACAACAAGCGTGCGGTAGAGGAAGCTTCCGCCTTGAAAGCTGACTGCCTCGTGCTGGTCGTCGGGGGATTGCCTGCGGGCTCAAGAGACATTCGTGGTGCGCGCCAGATGGTGGAAGATGGCATGGCAGAGCTTCTGCCTTATGCCAAACAGGCCGGAATCCCGCTCGCCATAGAGCCTTTGCATCCGTTTTACGCTGCAGACCGAGCCTGTTTCAACACGTTGAAACAATCGCTTGATCTTTGCGACAAGCTGGGTGCCGGCACGGGCGTCGCTATTGATGTCTACCATGTGTGGTGGGACCCGGAGTTGGAGGAACAAGTGGCACGCGCTGGCCAAAACGGTCAAATCCTTGCGCACCACATCTGCGACTGGCTGGTGCCGACCAAAGACCCGCTCAACGACCGGGGCATGATGGGTGACGGCATCGTTGATCTGAAAGGCTTCCGCCGGATGATCGAAAAGGCCGGGTTTTCTGGCCCGCAGGAAGTGGAAATTTTTTCCTATGACTGGAACGCCCGACCAGTAGATGAAGTGTTGTCTACCGTAGTCGAGAGATACAAGACCGTTTGTTAGAGCGTTTCCATGCCTTTACCTTAATATCTCCGTCATCCCTGGAGATGACGGAGATAAGCCTCTGAGCGTCAACGCTCCTTGCGGACAACGTCAAAACGGGAATACCAAGGGCTTACGATCATGCCTTTGATATCGCTTCGGTAAGCAGCCGTATCAACAACCTCCGAGAATGGCTGGATCGAAAGGACGACGCCGTCCATGTAAGCCTGAATATCCTCATAGGCTTTTGCCTGTTTGGCAGAGTCGCGTTCCACCAAGGCCTGTTCAATCATCGTATTCAGCTTTTCATCGAAAAAGCTCGTGCGCCAACCCTGATAATTGGTAAGCTTGGCCTCATCGGCATTGTTAGGGTTATACGCCATGGCGCGCAGATTGTTGTCCGGGTGTGGCTGCTGACCGCCGCCGCCGCGACCGACGAGAAGTTCGAATTTACGCTCACGCATCGCGCCATAAATCTGATCACCAGAACCGCTGATCAGTTCGGCCTGAATGCCCGCCTGCGCCAATGTATTCTGAATTGCTGTTGCGGCCTTCATGAAAGGGTCTTCGGAAAGTACACGAAGTGTCGCTTTGAAGCCGTTGGGGTAGCCAGCTTCGGCAAGTAATGCTTTTGCTCTCGGCACATCCAGCTTGAAGCCCTCATCCGGCAAAGAACCGAGAACGCCAGAGCTGATAGGGCGCTGGTGGAGCTTGCCGTAGTAAGGCATGACCGCCTTATCCAGACCGTCGTAATCGATGAGATAACGAAGCGCCTCGCGGACTTTCTTGTTGGCAAAGCGTTCGTCTTTCATCGAAACGCCGAGGTAGTAGAACCCCGAACCTGGGGTGGACTCGATGGTAATCTCCTTATCAGCCTCAAGCGACTTCAAATCCGGTGCCTGCAAGGAATAGGCGACATCGATATCGCCTTTTTCAAGCATCAGGCGCTGTGACTGTGATTCAGGAAGGTGGCGCATCAGCACGCGCTTCATGGCAGGCTTTTCACCCCAATAATCGTCATTGCGAGTGAGAATGATGAACTCGTTGGATTTCCACTGCCCCAACTTAAACGGGCCGGACCCTGCGGAATTCAATGTCAGCCACGCGGCCCCGAGATCTCCGTCTTTTTCGTTTTCAAGCGCGGTCTTGCTGTCGATGATGGATCCGGGACCGTTCTGGCCGAGGATCATCAGCAGCAGGTTCGGGTCGTCTGGTTTGGGCAAGTTTATGACGAAGGTATAGTCATCTTCCGCTACAAAAAGCCTGTCTGCTTCCTCGACCTTATAACCTCTGGTCTTGAGGAAGGATGACTGCGCCAGATTGCGTGACAAAACGCGCTTGAGGCTCCAGACAACGTCTTGCGCCGTCACGGGATTTCCAGATGCGAACTTGGCATCCTTGCGAAGATGAAACCGGATGGAATTGCGCTCGTCTGACACTTCCCAGCGCTCGGCTAGGCGCGGCTGAATGCTGCGGTCCTTTTCGGAGAGGATGACAAGCGTGTCATAGACGTTGTTCAAGACCTGCACTGTCTCGCGCCCCGTGATGGCCGCCGGGTCCAGCGTCAGGATGTTGTTCATCGTCGTTGCGACAACAAGTTGGTCTTTCGGTGTATCTGCCATAGCGTCGAGCGGGATAGCGCCGATCAACAAGGCGCCGAGCGCTACTGTCGTGAAAAATTGTCTCATGTTTCCTCCCAAAGAGCCGTTTTTAGCTTACGGCGTTCAATTCTCGATCCACCGCACTCCTCTGCGGCGGACCAGTCAGCAAAGAATGGCACGAACGGGTGCAACCAATGCACGGCCTATTTTTGCGGTTTCCTCGGCATCCAGATGAACGCCATCGACGGGTGACGCTTTCGAAACAGTTCCGGCGTCGAAAAATGCGCAGTCTGCATCTTGCGCCAGCGTCTCATACAGGGGGGCGAGACGCTCTGACTCGGCAATTCTGCGCCCCGCAGCCGGTTTGCCGGAAAGTCCCTCGACACATGGCGGTGGTGCGACTATCAGCAACCGCGGTTGCGCTATCCTTGGTTTGTAGGGAAACATCTCGACAATCTGCGCCAAGCGCCGCATGCCTGATACGGCAGTTTCCGCCTGACCGCCGTGGACCGGTTTGAGATCGTTCGTTCCCAGCATGATGATGACAAGATCAAGCGGCATGTGGCTGGCCAGCGCAACTTCCAGCGCTTTCGCACCGTTGCGGCAGGAAGGGCCGGTGTGGTCGTCGTAACAGGTGGTGCGCCCGCCCAAGCCTTCTGCAATAACCTTGGCTTCACCACCAAGTTCGGCTTCCAGCACGTCCGGCCAGCGATACTGAGGTGGATGGCGCAATCCCGTCGCCGGGTTCGCACCCCATGTCAGACTGTCGCCGAAAGCAAGAATTGTTTTCACCTCAACCTACCTCACCCGGTTGTTTTCGATGAAATCAAAATCGATGTCTTCACCCAACCCGGCGCGATCCGGCACATGCACGAATCCTTCCGCATCCATAGGATCTGAGAGCGTTTTCAGATAATCGAAACCGTCATCATATTCGAGGAATGGATGCAGCAATCCCCGCTCGTACCAGCGGCAGTTTTTTGTGGCTGCAACCACATGCAGATTCATGGCGGTGTTACCGTGCACCTCACACTCCACGCCAAAAGCCTCGGCCAGATGCATGGTCTTCAAAGCAGGTGTAATGCCGCCAACATCGTTGACGCCGGTTCGAAGAATATCGCAGGCGCCGGCTTTCAACCATTCGGCCCGGTGCCAGTGCTTGCCAGCGGCACTTTCAGGTCCGACGATCGGAATATCGAGGTTGTCCGCAAGCCATTTGTAGGATGACATGGACTGTTCATCCATAGGCTCCTCGATCCAGTCGAAATCGAGTTTTTCCAGACCCCGACCCAAGGCCAGCGCGTCCGTGCGGGAATACCAGTGAAAGGCGTCGATCATCAAATGGATATCTGGACCCACCGCTTCTCGAACGGCAGCGCAAGCTTTCAGGTCCATCTTTACATCCGGGGCCCAACTGACAGGTGGCATCCAGGTGTGCAGCTTGATACCTCTATAGCCGCGCTTGACCAATGTTTCAGCAAAACGACCGTAATCATCAGGCGCTGCAAGACCGCCCTCCAACTCATCGCCACACATGATCGAGCCGTAGGCAAGGACCTTATCCCGGTAACCACCGATCAACTTGTATACAGGTTGACCGAGGGAACGCCCGGCCAGATCCCACAACGCGCAGTCTACGACAGCAAGTGTCCGGTCGGTTAATTGCGCCGCAGATCCGCGTTGCCAGTGCGCCAGATCTTGCCACAGACGCTCACGATCCCGATGGTCTTGGCCAATCAGAACTTTCTTGACGAACTTTTCGATAACGTGCGGGCGCACGATTTCCGGTGCCGTAAAGGAATGCCCCTCATCACCGTTTTCCGTGCGGATTGTCAACATAGCCTGCTCAACCTGATGCGCAGGACCGGGATGAGCGTGTCCGGCGCTATCGGAATGCCGACGAGTCGTTGTCCTGAACACCCGTACTTCAACGTCGGTAATAATCATCTATCCTCCCGATACCGCCCGGCGGCCATGACAATCTGCAATTCATCCTATTAGACAGATAATCGAATATTTGTCAAATATGTATGACATGTTGTTTTTCGCTGAACGCCGCTCGCTCTATATCTCGACAATCTCCACTTTCTCATTTTGCATCCTGCGATAATAAGTTACCTAAGACCTACGCCCTTCACGCCTGCAAAAAAACTGAGCCGTCCAATGCCTCCCCAATCAGTAGGATACCTTTACGCGCTTGCAGCTTTCACGATTTTCGCTGCGCAGGATGGCATTTCAAAACATCTTGGCTCTGCCTATCCCCCGGTTTTTGTGGCAATGGTGCGCTACTGGGCCTTCGCCGTTTTCGTCGTGATTCTTGCCTTGAGGGCGAATGGTGGGTTTCGGCAAACGATATCCACGAACCGCTTCTGGCTTCAGGCCAGTCGGGGCGTCATTCTCGCCGTGCAGATCGTACTCTCCATCATCTCTTTCTCGATCGTCGGACTCGCCCATACGCATTCAATACTGGCATCCACGCCGCTGATCGTAGCTGCTCTATCCGTGCCGATTTTGGGGGAAAAAGTTGGGTGGCGGCGTTGGTCGGCGATTCTTGTCGGCTTTCTCGGCGTCCTCGTCATTCTCAAGCCGGATGAGAACGGCTTCGATCCAACGCTGGTCATCACATTTGCCGCTGCGGTTTTGCTCGGCCTTTACGGTGTGCTGACGCGGCTTGCCAGCCGGACCGATACCGCCATCACAAGCTTTTTTTATACCGGCGTCCCTGGCGCTTTTGCCTTGACGCTGGTTGGACCATTTTTCTGGGTCAATATGTCACCCGCCGACTGGGGCTGGATGGTGGCACTGTGCATAACCGGCATGAGCGGCCACTACCTCCTCATCCGCGCCTTTGAACTTGCGGATGCCGCTTCTGTACAGCCATTCTCCTATTACCAGCTGGTGCTGGTCTCCATCATTGGCATCAGCCTGTTCGGAGAGACGTTGAGCATCCACATGGTTGTCGGCGCGGCAATCGTCGTCGCGGCAGGATTGTTCACAATATGGCGAGAACAGATGGTCGCACGTAGAGCACGGCGAGAGCGACTATGAAACGATTTTCTGCGGAGAGGTGGATAGCATCGAAGCCTCGCATCGCAATAACATGCCATAGAGATCGCGCGGCTCATCTGGATCGGCCAGTAAATCCAGCCGCTCGTAAAATCCGGTGGCCGCCAGTTTCGACCTGACATAGCGTAGAGCCGAGAAATCTTCGATGGCAAAACCGACACTGTCGAATAGCGTTATCTGACGATCCGTTTTTCGCCCGTCGGCAAGGCCCGACATCACCTGCCAAAGCTCCGTGACAGGGTGATCCGAAGGCAGTTGCTGTACCTCGCCTTCGATGCGGGTTTGCATCGGATACTCCACGAAAATATCAGATCGCAGCAAAATATCCCTGTGCAATTCGGTTTTGCCAGGGCAATCCCCACCGACAGCATTGATGTGAGTGCCCGGGCCGACCATGTTGTCCGTCAGGATTGTCGCATATTGTTTGTCCGCGGTAACGGTGGTGATGATATCAGCACCCTCCACGGCTTCTTCTGCACTTTTGCAGATCAAAATGGAGAAACCCTGACCTTCCAGATTTCGCTGACATTTCAAACTGGCAGCGGGATCGATATCGTAAAGACGAAGCTGGTCAACTCCCAAAATGGCCTTGAAGGCACGGGCTTGAAACTCGCTCTGCGCTCCGTTGCCGATGATGGCCATGGATTTCGCGTCTGTACGAGCAAGATATTTTGCTGCGACCGCTGACGTTGCCGCTGTCCGCAAGGCGGTCAGGATCGTCATCTCCGACAGCAACATGGGATAGCCGTTTCCAACGTCCGACAGCACGCCGAAAGCGGTTACCGTCTGGCGGCCTTGTCTGGTGTTTTTGGGATGGCCGTTGACGTATTTGAAGCCGTAAAGCTTGCCGTCACTGGTCGGCATCAATTCTATGACACCCTCTTCGGAGTGCGACGCGATACGCGGCGTCTTGTCGAATGTTTCCCATCGCAGAAAATCCTCTTCTATGACGCCTGCCAGTTCTCGCAGGAACGTATCGATTCCCACTTTGAGCACGAGCTTCATCATGTTGTCGACGCTGATGAAAGGAACGATGTTGATATCCGGTATGGTATTCATGGCGGCGTTTCCTCCTACCCTGCTCTCGTCGGACGGTCCATGACGCGCTTGCCCATCAAGCTTGCTGTCAGGTCCACCATCAAACGAGCGGTTCGACCGCGCTCATCGAGAAAGGGATTGAGTTCTACGAGGTCGAGACTGGATACCAGCCCGCTATCGCACAGCATTTCCATGACCAGATGCGCTTCACGAAATGTTGCCCCGCCCGGCACCGTGGTCCCCACAGCAGGCGCGATGGAAGGGTCGAGAAAATCCACATCGAGGCTGACATGCAAAAGACCGTTGGCGGCCACGACACGTTCAAGAAACGCACGCAGGAGAACCGCAACGCCGTGCTCATCGATCATTCGCATGTCATGGATGGTCACACCGGTTTCCTTGAGCGCTGCACTTTCCGCAGGATCGACGCTGCGAATCCCAATCATGCAGATGTTCGCTGGATCGACAGGATTTTTGACCTCCGGGAAATAGCCTTCAAACCCCTTACGACCGCTGTAATAGGCTACGGGTGTACCATGCAGATTGCCGGTGCGCGTCGTTTCAAGCGTATGATAATCGGTATGCGCGTCCAGCCACAACACGAATAATGGCCGGTCGAGCTCTGCTGCACGTCGCGCAACACCGGTCACGCTACCCGCAGAAATGGCGTGGTCGCCCCCTAAAAATATCGGCATCGCATTGTGACTTTCGCGATAGGCGATTTCTGCCAATGCTTCTGTCCAGGCGACCGTCTCGGACAAATGATGAACCGCAGCGTTTGGATGAGCAAAATCACGCAGCGGCGCGGGCGTTATATTGCCCACATCGATAACGGAATGCCCAAGGTCTTCGAGCGATGATTTCAATCCCGCAATACGAAGCGCGCTTGGCCCCATCTCGCAACCCAGCTGCCCGGCACCGATCTGTAGCGGCACCCCGATAAGCCTGCAATCCATAAGCGTCTCCCATCCAATTCACGAGACGAATTGAAACACTGGGATGCGGCAGATTGAACGATAAAGATTGGCAAAATAGAATTATTATCTTACCATTTTGAAAAATAGATTTATCAAAATGGTATATCATGGACAATCTGGATGAGAAGTTGATTACGCTTTTGCGGCATAACGGTCGTCGCAGCATCTCGGATCTCGCACTGGAAACAGCGACGTCCCGAGCCACGGTACGCGCCCGCATCGAACGAATGGAAGCGAGCGGCACGATTATCGGCTACACTGTCATATTGCGAGCCGATGCCGTGGAAGAGGCCGTCCGCGGCATCATGATGATTGAGATCGAAGGCCACGTGACAGACAAGGTCATTCGGACATTGGGTGGATTTCAGGAAATCTCCGAAATCCACTCCACCAATGGTCGATGGGATCTCATCGTTGAACTCAGCGCTTCGACGCTCAGCAATTTTGATTCCGTCCTGCGGCGCATTCGGCTTGTTCCGGGTATCACAGGCAGTGAAACCAGCCTGCTGCTTTCGACATCCCGCTCAACGAAAGCCCGGCTTTAAAAGGATCATTAAATCCGCATCCAACCGGTCACGTTTTGCTGCTCACGCGATGCGAAGCCCTTCGCGCCAAACGCCATCAATCAAAGGAGGCAGGCCAGTGGTCGCGCGAACCCTGACGAGATCGGCTCTGCGCCCGACTTCGATACGCCCCCGATCCGAAAGCTTGGCAGCGTCGGCCGGATTTGCCGAAATCAATCGGATCGCATGCGGCAAATCGATGATGCGTCTTTCGGACAAAAGAAAAGCGGCCTGCAACAGACTGAAAGGCACGTAGTCGGATGACAATATGTCTAGCGCACCCTTTTCAATAAGTTCGAGCGCCGAAACATTGCCCGAATGGGAGCCGCCGCGCACCACATTGGGTGCTCCCATCAGCACCTGCAGGCCAGCGTCTCGTGAAAGCTGTGCCGCCGCTACCGTTGTCGGAAACTCTGCAAGCGAAATTCCGAGCTCGATGCCTTCAGCCACATGTTCAGCGGTGGCGTCATCATGTGAGGCGATGGATATGCCGGCTGCGTGACAGCGCTCGGCGATAAGACGCCGGTGTTTTGCTGAGTAGGCATCGGACTGCGCAATGCGTCTTTCACTGAAGGCCGCGAAGTCGGCATCGGACAGCTTTTTCTTCCCCTGATAATAGATGCGGTATGCTTCGAGGCTGACGAACTGCCGCTGGCCGGGAGCGTGGTCCATCAGGGACGCCAGCCTGACGCGATCATTGTTTTTCATTTCATCGAAATGCTCCACCGCGTCGGGCATGGAAACCTCGCAGCGAAGATGGATGAAATGTTCAGCACGCAACCGCTTTGCCGCCGTTGCTGTTGAAATCGTTTGTGCAATGGCGGACATTTCATCTGAACCAAGCTCAGTATCGCCGTCCATTCCGACCCTGATGGCATCGAACACCGTCGTGATGCCAGCGGTTGCGATCTGCCCGTCATGAGCCTGAAGTGCGGCGTGCATGTTCCAATGCACTTTTGGGCGCGGCATGAGATGGGTTTCAAGGTGATCCGTATGCAATTCCACGCAGCCGGGGATCACATAATCGCCTTCCATATCTATTCCCGAAGACGATTGTCCCGGCGCGATACCTGCGATTTTTCCATCGCGAACGAGCAATGTGCCGGTGATTATCTCGTCATGAAGGACGATGGCACAATTGGTGAAGACGAGTTCATTTTGCATGGGAATCATTCGGTTTGCTGCGCCGTCGATAAACGGCTTTGGAGAAAGAAGCGACCGGCTCGAAGATCGGTCTGGACGACCTCAGTCGTAATTTAGGATCAGATGACGATCCTGCGAAGTTGCTGCGAGATGAGGTCCATCAGTGTCACCGTCAAAACGACGATGATGATGATGGCGGATGCCTGCGGATAGTAGAAACCACGGATCGATTCGAAAAGAACCTGGCCGATACCGCCCGCCCCGATCAATCCCAAGACGGTTGCGGAGCGGATGTTGGATTCGAGACGATAGAGCGAAAACGAAATCCATAGTGGTAGAACCTGCGGGATGACACCGAATATGACCTGCTGAATACGCGATGCACCGGTCGTGCGGATTGCCTCGACGGGACGCGGATCAATGGCCTCCACCGCTTCAGAAAACAGCTTGGCCAGAATACCGGTGGTGTGAATGAACAACGCCATGACACCCGCAAATGGACCAAGTCCGACAGCGACGACGAAGAGTACGGCGAAGACGATCTCATGGATCGCGCGGAACATGTCCATGAGGCGCCGAATGGGTTGATTGATCCACCAAGGGGCCATGTTGTGGGCAGACAAAATGCCGAACGGTATCGACAAAAGCACGGCGAGAAAGGTTCCCCATACGGCGATCTGGACCGTGACGACCATCTCTTCCAGGTAATATTGCCAGGTGGTGAAGTCGGGCTTCAGGAAGTCCTTGGCATAGGTTGCCATGTTCCCGCTGTCGGTAAAGAGATAGGTCCATCGGCCCATTTCGGCCGGCCCCCAGCTGATGACCAAAGCTGCCAGGACGACCAGTGTGAGCAAACCATTGCGCAGACTGCCAGGTTGCTTTGCCTGAGCTGAGAGGATCGTTTTGTTTTGGACGGATATTTCGCTCATGTCTTCAACCCGGTGATGGAGAGGGGCGGGTCAGAAAGACCCGCCCTAAAGATTTCAGGACGATCAGGTCTTCGAAGCTGTGGCGAGTTCAGCTTCGAACTTGCTCTTCTTTTCCGTCAAATCCTTGATCTTGGAGGCCTTGGCTTCGGCGGACAAAGATGCGTCAGCCTGCGCCTGCGCAATCGACTTCGACAGTTCCATGACGCGAATCGGCAGAAGCTGCTTGTCGGTCGAGGCCCGGAAAGGGGCCCATTTCAGACCGGCCAAAATCTTCTTTTCTTCGGCGACATTGCCTGTCGACTTGTCCGTACCGTAGGTCAGGAAGAACTCGCGCAGCTTGGTCTTTGCTTCATCCGGGATATCCTTGCGCCAAACGATCGGATCGGAAGGAATCAAAGGCGAACGCCAGACTTCGCGAATATTGGCAAAGGCGTCCGGCTTGTTCTGCTTGATCAACGCCATGTTTTCAGTGTTGTTGGCGGCTGCGTCCAGTTGCTTGTTGGCAACGGCCATGGCGTTGGTTTCATGGTTGGCGTTGGTCACATTCTTGAAGCAGGACTTAGGGTCGATCCCGCGTGCGCCGAACACGAATGTCATCGGCACGAGGTAGCCGGACGTGGAGTTTGGATCGCCAAGACCGAAGTTGATCGACTTGTCGCATTTCAAGACGTCATCGATGGTCTGGATCGGGGAATCCTTTGGTACGATAACAACCGACCAGTAACCCGGTTCACCGCCCATTGGTACGCTTTGGACGAAGACTTCACCATTGGCACGATCAACGGCTTCCATGGCGGACTTGTTGCCGTACCAAGCGATTTGCACCTTGTTGAAGCGCATGCCTTCAATGATACCGGCATAGTCGGATGCAAAAAACGCTTTTACGTCCAGACCGGTTTTCGTCTTCATGTCGGCAAGAAGCGGATCCCAGTTGGTCTTGAGGTTCTGCTGGGATTCGGTGGAAATGATGCCGAAATTGATCGTGGCATCCTGCGCGAAGGCAGCAGAGGTCATTGTAAAGGCGATGGACATCGCCGCCATGCTTTTCAGTATCGCGTTCATAGGAGGTCTCCGATAACAAAGGGAAATCAGGCGGTCGTGAAAACCGGCTGACGGTTGGGCAGTACCGCGGCAGGCACGGGTGCGGATTGCTCCTCCGGGGCGTCCGGCAGGACCAACTCTTCCGATGCCGAGCCGTAAAGCTCGGCCAGAAATGCGTTAGACAGGGATGTCGACGGGCCATCGAACACGACGGCCCCATTGCGCATGGCGATGGTTCGCTTGCAGTAACGACGGGCGTATTCCACCTGGTGCAACGACACCAGAACCGTGATCCGGTCTTGCGTGTTGATATCCGCCAGCACATCCATCACACGGCGCGCGGAAGATGGATCCAGCGCGGAGATCGGCTCGTCGGCAATCAGGATTTCCGCGCCCTGAACCAGCGTGCGGGCAATGGCGGCGCGCTGTTGTTGACCGCCCGAAAGTGTCGATGAGCGCTGCACGGCAACCTGCGGAATGCCAACACGGGCAAGAGCTGCGCGTGCCGCATCTTTTTCCGCCGCGTTGAACAGGCCAAGCGTTCCGCGCCACCGGGGTACGCGACCCAGGAGGCCGATAAGGACATTTGTCAGCACCGAAAGGCGACCGACGAGATTGAACTGCTGGAAAAGAACCGACACTGCGCCACGCTTTACATGGCCAGTCAGACGACCGTCTCTTTGCGATACGGTATCAAGTATTTCCACCCGCCCGTTCCGGCCATCACCGGTTTCGAGACCCGCAATGTGACGGATCAAAGTGCTTTTGCCGGAGCCGGAGGCGCCGATCAACGCAACCATCTCGCCGCGCTCAAGCGTCAGACTGACGCAGTCGAGTGCGCATGTATTCCCGTATTTCTTCGAGAGATTGGACACGGTGATCGCGGTCATTTCTTGCTCCTGATGCCGGTCGGTTCGAAGGACATTGGACGGCTTTCGATGATGGTATGGTGACGGTTGAGTGAAGTTTTTATGTCAGCCACAATAACGGTCCAGAAACTCTTCCGCCGACATGTTGCGAAAGTAGTTTAGTGCTTCGAAAAGCTGATCATGCGGCCAATCCCACCAGGCAAGCCGATCCATCCGCTCTCCGGTAGAAGCAACAAACCGCTCCCGGATCATGCGCGCCGGCACACCGCCGACAATCGTGTATGGCGCAACGTCACGAGAAACGACCGCGCCCGCGCCGATGACCGCTCCATTTCCGATCTGGACGCCCGGAAGTAGCGTGACGCCATGACCAATCCAGACGTCGTTACCGATCACCACCCGTTTTGCTCGCCGCGCAGCAAAGAACTCCGCCTCGTCACTCATGCCTGGCCAGTAGTCGCCTGCACGGTAGGTGAAATGGTGAAGACTGGCCCGATCCATGGGGTGATTGGTGGCATTGATACGCACGCTGGCTGCGATATTCACAAACTTTCCAATCGTGGCACACCAAACCTGCCCGCCCCGTTCGATATAGGAATAGTCGCCCAGTTCCGTTTCCGAGATGCGGCAACCTTCGGCGATTTCCGTGTAACGTCCCAGCACGCAATCCGTGACCTGCGCCGCTGGATCGATCAGTGGGGTAATCGACAGCTTCGTCATGCCGCTGTCTTTCTTGCTGAAAAGTCAGAGATATCCAGCATCCGCGTGGCAACGGCATCGCGAACCGGCAGATCGTGGAAAATGCCGAGGATGGCGATGCCCTTTGCCAACTTCTCCTTCATCATCGCCACGACCACATCGCGATTTTCAGCATCGAGCGAGGCGGTGGGCTCATCAAGCAACAGAATGGGATGATCAGTGATGAAGCCCCGGGCAATGTTGACGCGCTGCTTTTCACCGCCCGAAAATGTGGCGGGCGGCAGACCGAAAAGAGCTTCTGGCAAGTTGAGCCTTGTGAGCAAGGCGGCTGCGCGAACAACGGCATCCTCCCGGCTCGAACCACGCGCTGTCAGAGGTTCTGCGACGATATCCAGTGCAGAAACGCGCGGAACCGCCCTCAAAAACTGGCTGACATAGCCGATGCTGTTATGGCGCAGCTCCAAAATGAGTCTTGCATCGCCACCGCCGAGATCATGCATGGCGCCTGATGCAGTGTCGCGGACCAGTATCTGGCCCTCGTCTATCGCGTAATTGCCATAAACCATGCGCAGGATCGAAGACTTGCCGACGCCTGATGGGCCTCCCAGCACGACGCATTCGCCGCGATGCAGATCGAAGCCGACGTTTCGCACCACCGGCAAGACGATGCCATCGCGCAGATGCATGGTGAAAGACTTCGCCACGTCGCTGGCGGAGAGGACAATTGTTTCGGCAAGCGCCGTAGATGTGTGAAGAAGCGTCATTTCAACTCTCCGGGATCGAAGCGACAAGAAGCTGGGTATAGGCATGCTGCGGATCGTCCAGTACCCGGTCGGTTAGCCCCTGCTCCACGATCCGCCCGCTTTTCATGACGATCATCCGTTGGGATAACAGGCGCGCAACAGCGAGATCATGGGTAACGATGACCACTGACAGACCCATATCGTTGACGAGATTTCGCAACAGGTCGAGCACGCGCGCCTGGACGGAAACATCTAGACCACCAGTAGGTTCGTCCATAAAAATCAAACGCGGATGCGTGACGAGATTGCGGGCGATCTGCAGGCGCTGGCGCATGCCGCCAGAGAACGTCACCGGCTGATCGTCGATGCGATCCATCGCAATCTCGACGCGTGACAACCACTCGCCAGCGGAGCGACGGATATCACCATAATGTCGCTCACCGACCGCCATAAGCCGCTCACCGACATTGGCGCCCGCCGATACCCGCATGCGCAGGCCATCAGCCGGGTTCTGGTGAACAAAACCCCAGTCGGTGCGCATCAGAAACCGACGTTCGGCTTCGGAAAGCTCGGCCAGATCTGGGAACCGGCCATCCCGCATACGATATCTGACGCTACCGCTCGAGCGTTGGAGACGCGCCGATATGCAGTTGAGGAGTGTGGTTTTGCCTGAGCCGGATTCACCGACGATAGCAATGACTTCACCCGGCCAGACGTCGAACGAGACATCCGTGCAGCCAACGAAGTCGCCATAGCGCCGCTCCAGATTTTGAACGGAAAGAATGGGGCCGGTCATTGCTGATCTCCCGTCGCGAGTTGGGGCAAGCCAGGGCCGTGGTGGCCGTCTGCCTGGCGGGTTTCGCAGTGGTCGGTATCGGAGCACACGAACATTCGGCCACCGTGATCATCCGTCACCACTTCATCGAGATAGACGCCTTCGGCGTTGCAAAGTGCACAGGATGAAGTGAACCGCTGGATAGCGAACGGGTGGTCCTCGAAATCAAGGCTGACGACTTCGGTGAAAGGCGGCAGCGCGTAAATGCGCTTCTCACGCCCGGCCCCGAACAGTTGCAGCGCTGGCGAATTGTGCATTTTCGGATTGTCGAACTTAGGGATAGGTGATGGGTCCATGACGTAGCGACCCTCAACCTTCACAGGATACGCGTAGGTCGTGGCGATGTGACCATGCTGGGCAATGTCCTCATACAGCTTGACATGAACAAGTCCGTATTCCTCCAGCCCGTGCATAACGCGGGTTTCAGTCTCACGCGGCTCCAAAAAGCGCAGCGGTTCCGGGATCGGGACCTGATAGACGATTGTCTGACCTGCTCGCAGGGGCGTTTCAGGAATGCGGTGACGTGTCTGGATGACCGTTGCCTCGTTCGTCTTCGTCGTTGTGGCAACGCCTGCTGTCTTGGCGAAAAAGGCGCGGATAGACACGGCATTGGTGGTGTCGTCGGCACCTTGATCTATGACTTTCAACACATCGTCCGGACCGAGGATCGCGGCTGTGACCTGCACACCGCCGGTTCCCCAGCCATATGGCATCGGCATTTCACGCGACGCAAACGGGACCTGATAACCCGGAATGGCAATCGCCTTCAGAATGGCGCGACGGATCATCCGTTTGGTCTGCTCATCGAGATAAGCGAAATTGTAGCTTGGCAAATTCATTCCGCAGCCTCCTTGTTTTGCGAGGCATCTTCTTTTTCACCCCGAAGCATGCGCAACAAACCGAGCTCCGCCTGGAAATCCACGTAATGCGGTAGCTTCAGATGCTCGACAAAGCCGGTTGCTTCTACGTTGTCACAATGGGCAAGGACGAACTCCTCGTCCTGTGCGGGCGCTGTTCGCTGTTCGTCGAACTCATCTGCACGAAGAGCGCGATCGACGAGGCTAACCGCCATTGCTTTTCTCTCGGACTGGCCAAACACGAGGCCGTAGCCACGCGTAAACCGAGGCCCTTCTTCGCCTTGTCCTTTGAACTGGGAAACCATCTGGCATTCCGTCACGCGTATCGAGCCAATCGAGACCGCGAAACCCAGTTCTGGTACATCGACCTCGACCTCCACCATGCCGATGCGGACTTCACCGACGAAGGGATGGGTGCGTCCATAACCGCGCTGGGTGGAGTAAGCGAGAGAAAGCAGGAAACCTTCATCACCCCGCGCAAGCGCCTGCAATCTCAAATCCCGATCAACTGGAAAGGACGTCGGATCACGCGTGAGGTCGGCAGGCTCCTTGTCAGAGGCGACATCCGGCTCGATCAGGCCTTCGTCGTTGAGAATATCGGTCACTCTCGGAAACGATCCTGCAGTATCCAGAAGGCGTCGGGCCGGTTGGGCCACCGGCTCATCACCAGCCATGTCAGGGTCAATCAGTCTGTGGGTATAATCGAAAGTCGGGCCTAGTAGCTGGCCGCCGGGTATGTCCTTGTACGTCGCCGACACGCGCCGCTCGATCTGCATGGTGTCAGTCGCGACAGGCAGCGAATAACCAAAGCGCGGCAATGTCGTACGATATGCGCGCAACAGAAAGATTGCTTCGATGAGATCACCGCGTGACTGGCGAACGCACATTGCCGCCAGTTGCGGATCGTAGAGCGATCCCTCGGCCATGACCCGGTCGACACCGAGCGCCAATTGTTCTGCGATCTGATCAAGCGTCAACGCGGGAACAGCGCGGTCTCCACGCCGACGATCGGCAAGCAGCTTATGCGCTTTGTCGATTGCCGCTTCGCCACCTTTTACAGCCACATACATGGGTCAAACCTCCTTTATACGGGTCGTTCGCGGCAGGGCGATTGCCTCGGCGCCACAGACGAGCACAATGTCGAAACCCAAGGGGTAAAGGGCTGTGTTGACCGCCATCGCGCTTGCAAAACCAGCCGGTAAACCGGCGGGTGCAATGGTACGTGACGTTTCGATACCGGGGCCGGTCAACTCGAGCGATGAACCACCGTCTATTGAGCGTACCGGCAGAATAAGGGTCGCGGAACGATCCGGGTATTCCATGGTGCCGCGGGCAAATATGTCCCAGCTCTCGACATCGGTCGTATCAGAAAGAAGCACGAAGCTAGCTTTTGCTGGCTCCGATAGAACAGGTGCACCGCTGTGAAAGGTAAGCCATGCCGCTGCATCCTGTGTTTCGTCCGGGGCTTCGAACCAGACGGGCGTAGCGTAATCTGCCAGCGTCAGAAGAATTGCCGATGCGGCAGCGCATAGGGGTAAAGGGCCAAGCGCCCGTTCACCGAGCGCGGCAACCGTTCCGGGCATCGACAAGGCGTGCATCACAGCGTGGAAAACATCTTGCGAGGCAAAGACCGGATCGGCAAAGCCGCCATCGAAGGTTACCGTGCTCATCAGTCTTCTCCTCTCGCGACCGTGAAGAAGTCCACTTTCGTCGCTTCCGTTTCTTCAGCCCGGCGAAGTTTTTCGTCTTCCATGAAGGTCAAGGCGGGAAGAACGATGTCAGCGTCGATGCGGGCAATCCAATCAGGCCGTTGCCTTAGGGCGTCCAAATGAGCAACGATGTGCGCCTTGCGCTGATCTCGCCCGAGGATGATCGAATGCCCGACCTCGCCGGTCGCAAGCTTCACGGTTGCGCGGGTGACGCTGGCTTCACCGAGATTAAAGGCGGCGCCGCCACCGCCAACCTTGCCACGAACCATGACGGTGCCGATTTCCGGGCCGCGCACAACAACTGCTGGCGGCATATTCCCACCTAACATGCCATACGTTTGCGAAAGAATATCGGCCGGTGTCCCGGCAAGAATACCCAGCGCCTGCTTTCGATCGAATATTTCCATCATCTTTGCCGCCCACACTCAGAACAATCAAATTTGTCTATTTGTATAGACAACCATTCTTATTCGTTTTATACATCACCAATGATGACGATGGAATGACAACGGGACCAATGACGAAAAATGAATGCGAGTGACGACGGAATATCGCGGTGGCGCAAAGTGGCAGACGGCATTCGCAGCGCAATCGCAGAGGGCAAAATCGGCGATCAATTGCCGCCAGAGACAGAACTTGCCACACAGTTTGGTGTCAACAGGCACACTGTCCGGCGTGCTATCGCAGTGCTCTCTGCCGATGGACTTTTACGGGCGGAGCGCGGGCGTGGCACGTTCGTCAATGCGGCCCAGACACGCGTAGTTTACCCCATTGGAGACAGGCCCAGATTTTCCGAAAACATGATGCGTCAGTCGCTCGCGCCGTCCGGGCGTCTGATCCATGCGGAGATCGTTGCCGCAGATGCCACTCAGGCAAGACTTTTGTCATGCAGTCCCGGCTCACCACTGCACCGCGTCGAGCATCTCGCCGTTGCAAATGGCGCGCCGATGTCCCGGTCAGTTTCTCTGTTTTCCGCTGATCGCTTTCCCGGCATCATCGCCGCCTATGCGGAAACCGGTTCCATCACCAAAGCCCTGAAACTCGAAGGTCTCGCAGATTATCGACGCCAGGAAACACGATTAACGGCAGAACGGGTCTCGTCTCGCGACGTCGAACTGCTCAATTGCATGCCCGATAGCATCGTTCTCGTCAGTCAGGCCATAGACGTTGATATGGAAGGCACGCCAATCCAAAGCATCGTCACGCGATTTCTCGCCGACAGGATGGAACTGGTGTTTGCGAACAATAGTCCGGCGATGTGAAGCTTCAAAAAGCACTCGAACAATGGCAGGTCTTTAACAACGCTGCAATTTGGAAGGGAACTGATCAGTCAATCGCTTGTTAGCGAAAGGAAGGCATTCCTGCCAGCAACACGATTGGAGATCCTGTGTCCGATACAAATCGCCCTACTCCACCCTATTCCAAACAGCAGCAAGAGCCGCCGGGAACGACGGCGCAGATGAACCCTGTTCCAGATCATGGTGAGAGTTCCTATCGCGGAAACGGCAGGTTATCGGGGAAGGTCGCGTTGATTACAGGCGCTGATTCCGGCATCGGAAAAGCTGTGGCCATCGCCTTCGCAAGAGAAGGAGCCGATATTCTCATTTCCTATCTCAACGAAGATGAAGATGCCGAAGATACTGCCAAGTGGGTCAAAGAGGCAGGTCGTAAAGCGATCCTGGTTCCTGGAGATATCAAGTCGGAAGCGCATTGCAGATCGTTGGTAGCGCAGACCGTCGAGAAGCTTGGAGCCATCGACATTTTGGTCAACAATGCCGCCTTTCAGCGAACATATGCGTCGATAGAGGACATTACTGCCGAGGAATGGGACGAGACGTTCCGCACCAACATATACGCGCCATTCTTTTTGTCGAAAGCTGCGGTGCCCCTGATGAAACCCGGCAGTTCAATCATCAACACGACATCCATCCAGTCCCGGCAACCTTCCCAGGCACTGCTCGCCTATGCGTCTACCAAGGGAGCAATCTCCAACTTTACCGCCGGACTTGCAGAGATGGTGGCTGACAAGGGCATCCGCGTCAACGCCGTGGCACCGGGTCCAATCTGGACTCCTCTCATTCCCTCGACAATGCCTGCGGAAAAGACCGCAAAATTCGGCGAAAACACTTTGCTGGCCCGGGCTGGCCAACCAGCGGAATTGGCTGGCGCCTACGTGCTGCTGGCCTCAGACCTCGGAAGCTACATGACCGGAGCGGTTGTTCCGGTTACAGGCGGCGAGATCATGATCTAGCATTGCCTACACATGATAGTCCTCGCAGCGCAGAGACGTAACCATCGAAACGTCTCTGCGAAAAACACGCGCTCAGGCAATCCCGCATAACAGATTTTTTCATTGAAATTGCAGCCTTATTGAGACCACCACGTTAGCTTTGCCCACGTTAATATTAGAGTGATTGTACGGGATTTTTGGATGACACTGGGCGAAAATGGATATGATGCTACCCCATCTTGGGGGCCGCAAATTGTTGGCCCCGGTACGCGTTTTCGTCTCTGGGCACCGAACCAGAACGAAGTGAGGCTGCGGCTCTCGGGCGATTATGCCATGACACGACGTCACGACGGCTGGTTCGAAATCTACATTGATGAACAGCCGTTCGGGTCACCCTACGGATTTGTGTTGGATGACGGCACCGTCGTGTCGGATCCTGCGTCACGCCAGCAGCAGACAGATGTTTTGGGGCTGTCCGTCCTGACCAACCCGAAGGCTTACCGCTGGCAACATCTGCAATGGCAAGGCAGACCTTGGCATGAGACGGTGATCTGCGAGATTCATGTCGGCACCTTCACACCGGAAGGAACGTTCAACGCGGTGGCAGCCAAACTCAGCCATCTCGCTTCAATCGGAGTGACCGCCATCGAGCTGTTGCCGATCGCGCATTTTCCCGGCAACAGGGGATGGGGGTATGATGGCGTGCTGCAATATGCACCACATACTGCTTACGGAACGCCCGACGAACTGAAGGCATTGGTAGACGTTGCACACGGCTTGGGTTTGATGGTCTTTCTCGACGTGGTCTACAACCACTTCGGCCCTGAAGGTAATTTTCTAAGCCAATATGCACCGGCGTTTTTCAGAGACAAGCATAATGACTGGGGGCAGGAAATCGCTTTCGAGCAGCAACCTGTCAGACGCTATTTCATTGATAATGCTTTATATTGGCTTGAAGAATTTCGGTTTGATGGCTTGCGTTTAGATGCCGTCAACGAGGTCAAAGACGATAGCAGTCCACACATTCTCGAAGACATTCCTTCAGCCGTGCGAGGGCGCATAACAGGTCGTAATGTCCATTTGATGATCGAAAATCCGCCTAACGGTACAGACCTTCTGGTGGATGGATTGTTCACAGCAGACTGGAATGACGGCTTTCATCATGTGGTGCACAGGATCGTCACGAATGAGAGCAGCGGTATCTTCGCTAAATTCGCAGATGACGCTTTCGGAAAGCTACGCAAAATCATGTCCGAAGGTTATGTGGATGCTGGGGAGCCGACTGTCAGTAATCACCTGCCTCCAAGCGCCAGTTTGCAACCGACAGCCTTCATCCATTTTCTCCAGAACCATGATCAGGTCGGCAATCGCGCCCTCGGAGATCGGTTACATACAAGTATCGATGAACAGACCCATCTTGCTTTGACCGCGATGCTTCTCCTCTCCCCGCAGGTCCCCCTTCTTTTCATGGGCGAATCTTACCGCGACAACACGCCCTTCCATTTCTTTGCCGACTACACCGATGAGCTGGCGACAATCATCCGCGACAACCGTGCGCCTGAAGCGGAGAATTTCGGCGGTTACCCTGAAGGCTTCTCGGCGACGGACATCCCCGACCCGAATGCAGAAACTACATTTCTCGATTCCAAAATCGACTGGGCTCAATCAGAGACACCAGAAGGGCAGGCATGGTCGAACCAGATTCGACAACTCATCGAAATCCGTCGGGAACGCATCGTCCCACATCTCCTGGACGCTCAAGCGAACAGCGGCAAAGTTCTGGATGCCCCGGAAAGATGCGTTTTCGTAGACTGGAAGCTCGGCGATATCGCCCTGCAACTGCGCCTTAATCTCTCAAAAAAGGAAATTGCCCTGGGGTCTAAGTTGGGCGAACGCATCTGGCCGAACAGCAAAGCTGACACCCACGAGACGTTGCCACCTCTGTCGGTTGCTTTTTACATACAGGAGAGGGCTGATTGACAGGGATTGTCGCAGATTTACGCGATATGACGGCTGGGCAAGTGAGTTGTTGCGCCGCGCGCTTCCAGTGACCCCAAATCATCCTTGTGCAAAAGTTTGGCCAGCCAGTCGACGAAGACACGAACCTTGTTCGTGACGTGCCTCGTTTGTGGGTAGACGATGTAAATGGGCATGGGTTCCCGGTTCCATTCCGGCAGAACAGGCACGAGATTGCCTTTGGCGAAATCATCCCGGATCATGAATGGAACCAGTTGCGCAACACCCATACCCGCCAGCGCCGCATTTTGGTAAGTGCGGCTATCATTGGCCGAAACGATATAACGCGGCGTGATTTCCACCGTGCGCGTTCCGTTGTCGAACGGCATCGTCATGATTTGGCCGGAGGTTGCGTTGAGGTACCCAACACAATAGTGCTCGCCCTCAAGGTCTTCTGGCTGTTGCGGCACACCGAATTTTTCTATGTAGGAAGGCGCGGCGCATGTCACGAACTCAAGCTCGGACACCTTGCGGGCGATGAGTGACTGATCGCGTGGCGTGCCAACACGCACCGCGCAATCGACGTTCTCCGCGATGTAATCCACCAGTCTGTCGCCAACCCCGAGGTCGAGGCGGATGAGTGGATAACGTTCGTAGAAATCGCACAGGTTGGGGATGATGATATGGTCCGCGAACGCTCCCGCCATCTCGACACGTAGTCTGCCAGATGGCTGCGTGTTCGTGTTGGACAGGCTTCCGTCCAGCTCATCGATTTCGGACAATATCTGAATGGCCCGCTCGTAGTACAACGCGCCATCAGTCGTCACCATCACTCGGCGCGTCGTGCGATTAAGCAGCGTAGTGCGCAGATGTGCCTCCAATCCCTGCACCATATTGGTGACAGTGGTCTTTGGAATATTCAGCGCGTTGGCCGCCCGTGTAAAATTTCCGGTCTCCACCACCCGTGCAAAAACACGCATCGCCGCTAGCTGATCCATGGCACATCGCCCTTTCGATCTATTGTCCGCTATTTTGGAATAGTGTTTTCAATTTTGCGGACTTGTACATTTTATCCCGAACAATAATATCTATTTCAGAAATTGCTGCAAGAGGTCACCTTGAGCGGCTTCGAAGGAAACGAAATGAACACGCAGTGGCACACGATCGAAAATGGCGGAACGGATCAACCGCCTCTGTCGGTACGTGTCTACAAGGGTGAAGGTGAGAACCGGACGCCACCGCTCGTGCTTTATCTTCGTGGCGGTTCGTTTCTGGAACAGGGTGGTCAGTGCCCGGAATTGCCGGTCGCGAGGGCACTCGCCGATAAGGGGGCCGTTGTGATCGAGGCTGATTATAGCACGACATCCTGCAACGAGTTTCCGGCAGTCATAGACTGCGCTTTCGAGGCGCTGGATTGCCTAAGCAATAACCGCAAGCTTTATGGCAGCGCAAAATCGCTGGTGTTTGTAGCGGGCGAAGAGGCAGGCGGCAATGTGGCGGCTGGTTTGGCGCTAAAAGCGCGGGATCGGATGCCTGGAAAACTGGCGGGGCAGATTTTGCTCTCACCAATGATCGATCCACTGATGGCGTCCACGTCTTTTCGGGACGCAGACAAGATTGGAATGCGGCAGCGTTGGGCGGAAGGCTGGAGCCACTATCTGGCAAAAGCCTGTGGGTTTGCCCACCCCTATGCCGCACCCTGCCAGTGTACGCGGCTGAACCGTGTAGCACCGGCGCTGATTTTTACGGCCGAGGATGACCCTCTTCGCGACGAGACCGTCAATTATGCCGGTCGTTTGAGCGAAGCAGGGGTACAGGTCCGGCAGCATGTTTTCCCTGTCGGTTCCGGCTGGACAGGGCTTTATCGCGGTGAAGGTGGAAAATGGCTTTCAGCTGTTTGCACCGAGTTTGCGGATTTCGTTCAAGACCTGAAGCATTAGCATTTTTCGACATAACTGATCGGCTCCCTGTGGAGCCAAGGAGATTACCCATGACGCTCAAGAACAAGCGCCGTGCCCTTGCGGGTGCCGGCATAGGCCTTGCCGTGGCCGTTGCAGCGGCGGCATTTTTATTAGACCTTCCCCTGTCGACCGGCGCCGTCGCGGCGTCCGCCCCGGCGGAACCACCTGCCGTTCCCGTCACTGTCGCAGTTGTCGAAAGCCGCGACATCACCCACTGGGAACAGTTCTCCGGTCGTTTGGAAGCCGTCGAGCGGGTCCAGATACGATCACGAGTGGCAGGCCAAATCCAGGCCGTTCACTTCCGTGAAGGCGCGCTGGTAAAGGCTGGCGATGCACTCTTCACGATTGATCCGGCACCCTATCAGGCGACGGTCGCGGGTGCGGAAGCACAGGTCGCCTCCGCCGACGCCAAGGTAAGCCTGGCTAGAACCGAGCTCGAGCGTGGCCGCAGAATGGCCGACAATCGCACCATTTCGCAAAGCGATTTCGACCAGCGCCAAAGTAATGTTGCAGATGCCGAAGCGCAAGCGCGGGCGGCACGCGCAGCACTAACGACCGCCCAACTCGACTTGAGCTATACCGAGCTTCGTGCTCCCGTGTCGGGCCGCGTTGGCAAGCTTGAGATTACCGTCGGCAACCTCGTTGCTGCCGGTTCGACATCTCCAGCACTGACGACACTGGTTTCCGTCGACCCAATCTATGCAAGCTTCAACGCAAGCGAAGAAATGGTGGCGAAGGCTCTGTCGCAGCTCCCAGCATCGGACGGTGCGCTTCAGGCACTGGAGCAAATACCGGTCGAAGTCGGCACGCTGGCCGATGAGGGAACACCGATCAAGGGCACCTTGCATCTCATCGACAATCAGGTCGATAGCGCAAGCGGCACAATCGGGGTCCGCGCTGTATTCGCCAACACGGATGGACATCTGATCCCCGGCCAGTTCGTGCGGGTTCGTTTAGGTGAGCCGAAGTCGGAGAACCGCATCGTTATCACCGACCGGGCCATCGGCACCGATCAGGACAAGAAATTCGTCTTCGTGGTGGATGGTGAGAACAAGGTGAACTACCGGCAGATCAAGCCCGGCCCATCGGCAGATGGCCTGCGCGTCGTTGAAAGCGGTCTTGCGGCCGGAGACAAGATCGTCGTCAACGGTCTTCAGCGCATTCGCCCCGGTGCCATTGTTGCACCGCAGACGGAAGAAAAGGTCGCGGCCTCGCAATAACCTTTCATGGCGGGCCGATTTGAGGCCCGCCAGCATATTCAAAATAGAAAAACGATCCGCCGACAGCCCAATGTCACCGGAGCGGTTTTCTGCATCCAAATTCCACCCGGAGGCGAGAGGGCCTTTGCTATGAACATCTCCAGATTTTTTGTGGACCGGCCGGTTTTTGCTGGCGTGCTATCGGTCCTTATCGTCGTCGCGGGCCTCATCGGCATGCGCGCCTTGCCGATTTCCGAATACCCGGAAGTCGTGCCACCTTCCATCGTCGTGCGCGCCACCTACCCCGGCGCGAACCCCAAGGTCATCGCCGAAACGGTGGCAACGCCGCTGGAAGAACAGATCAACGGCGTTGAAGACATGCTTTATATGTCCAGCCAGGCGACATCCGACGGCGTCATGACGCTGACGGTGACGTTCAAGCTCGGCACAGACCCGGACAAGGCCCAGCAACTGGTGCAGAACCGGGTCTCGCAGGCCGAGCCGCGTTTGCCAGCCGAAGTCAGAAGCCTCGGCGTCTCCACCGTCAAAAGCTCGCCCGACCTGATGATGGTCGTGCATCTGGTCTCGCCCGGCAATCAGTATGACCTGACCTATTTGCGCAACTATGCCGTTCTCAACATCAAGGACCGGCTGGCGCGCATCGAAGGTGTGGGCCAGGTGCAGATCTTCGGCGCGGGCGATTATTCCATGCGCGTCTGGATCGATCCGCAAAAGGCTGCCGAACACAATCTGGCTGCCAGCGATATCAGCAATGCCATTCGTGAGCAGAACGTACAGGCCGCAGCAGGCACCATCGGCGCTTCGCCGAGCCTTAACGGCGTCGATCTTCAGCTCAACGTCAACGCCCAAGGCCGCCTTTCCACACCGGAAGAATTCGGCAACATCATCGTGAAAAGCGGTACTAACGGCGAAATCACGCGCTTGCGCGACGTTGCACGCGTCGAACTCGGTGCGGCGGACTATGCGCTGCGGTCGTTGCTGGATGGAAAGTCTGCCGTCGCCATTCCCGTCTTCCAGGCCCCCGGCTCCAACGCAATCACCATCTCCGATCAGGTTTCTGCGACCATGCAAGACTTGCAAAAGGCAATGCCGGATGGCGTGAAATACGAAATCGTCTACGACACGACGCAGTTCGTGCGTGCATCCATCGACAAGGTCATCGATACCTTGCTGGAAGCCATCGCACTCGTCGTCATCGTCGTGATCCTGTTCCTCCAGACATGGCGCGCCTCGATCATCCCGTTGATTGCCGTACCCGTATCCATCATCGGTACATTCGCGGTGATGTATGTCTTCGGTTTTTCGATCAACGCGCTCAGCCTTTTCGGGCTTGTGCTGGCCATCGGTATCGTCGTGGACGATGCCATCGTGGTGGTGGAAAACGTCGAGCGTAACATCGAAAACGGATTGTCTCCGCGTGACGCAACCTACCGCGCCATGAAAGAAGTGTCCGGCCCCATCATTGCTATCGCGCTGGTGCTGGTCGCGGTCTTCGTACCACTTGCCTTCATCTCGGGCCTGTCGGGCCAGTTCTACCGCCAGTTCGCGCTGACGATTGCCATCTCCACGGTGATTTCGGCCATCAACTCGCTGACCCTGTCTCCAGCCTTGGCTGCCTTGCTGCTGAAGGATCACCATGCGCCGAAGGATTGGCTGACGCGTGGAATGGATAAGGTTCTCGGCGGCTTCTTCCGTGGGTTCAACCGAGCCTTCGGGGCAGCCTCGAATGGTTACGGCAAAAGCGTTGGCGG
This sequence comes from Agrobacterium bohemicum, assembly GCF_001562555.1. Classification (NCBI taxonomy): domain Bacteria; kingdom Pseudomonadati; phylum Pseudomonadota; class Alphaproteobacteria; order Hyphomicrobiales; family Rhizobiaceae; genus Agrobacterium; species Agrobacterium bohemicum. The sequence continues at coordinate 79,155 of NZ_KQ961027.1, read as the reverse complement.
ACTGCTGAACCGCAAGAGCATCGTGATGATCGTCTATGTGGTTCTCGCAGGCGCCACCTACGGCATGTTCAATGCCGTACCTGGCGGCTTCGTGCCTGCGCAGGACAAGCAGTACCTCATCGGTTTTGCTCAGCTGCCGGATGCCGCCAGCCTTGATCGTACCGAAGACGTCATCAAGCGCATGAGCGATATCGCCATGCAACAACCGGGCGTCGAGCATGCGATTGCGTTTCCGGGTCTGTCCATCAACGGCTTTACCAACAGTTCCAATGCGGGCGTTGTCTTCGTGGCGCTTAGCCCGTTTGAGGAACGTACTACGCCTGAATTATCGGGCGGTGCCATTGCCATGGCGCTGAACCAGAAATTCGGTGCCGTACAGGATGCCTTCATCGCCATGTTCCCGCCGCCACCGGTCAACGGTCTCGGCACCACGGGCGGCTTCAAGATGCAGATCGAGGACCGTGCGGGCTTCGGCTATCAGGCTCTGGATGATGTTAATAAGGCGTTTCTTGCGAAAGCCTATCAAGCGCCAGAATTGGCAGGCCTGTTCTCCAGCTTCCAGATCAACGTGCCGCAGCTTTACGCAGATCTTGATCGCGCCAAGGCTGAACAGCTCGGCGTGTCCGTCACCGATGTATTCGAGACGTTGCAGATCTATCTCGGCTCGCTCTACGTCAACGACTTCAACGCCTTTGGCCGTACCTACAGTGTGCGGGTGCAGGCGGATGCGAAGTTCCGTGCGCAGGCAGACGATATCGGTCAGTTGAAGGTGCGTTCGTCCAACGGCCAGATGATACCGCTTTCCGCACTCTTGAAGGTAGATGCAACGACGGGCCCTGAACGTACCACGCGCTATAACGGCTTCCTGTCTGCCGATATCAATGGTGGTCCAGCTCCGGGCTTCTCGTCGGGTGAGGCGCAGGCCGCCATCGAACGCATCGCTGCTGAGACTTTGCCATCCGGCATTGCTTACGAGTGGACGGATCTGACCTACCAGCAAATCCTTGCCGGAAGCTCGGGCTTCCTCGTCTTCCCGCTCGCTTTGTTGCTGGTCTATCTGGTGCTGGCTGCGCAGTACGAAAGTCTGACCTTGCCGCTTGCCATCATCATGATCGTACCGATGGGCGTGCTGGCGGCAATGACCGGGGTCTGGTTGACGGGAGGTGACAACAACATCTTCACGCAGATTGGCCTCATCGTCCTTGTGGGCCTCTCGGCAAAGAACGCGATCCTGATCGTGGAGTTCGCCCGGGAACTGGAGTTCGAAGGTAGAACGCCTGTTGCCGCAGCCATCGAGGCAAGCCGTCTTCGTCTGCGGCCGATCCTGATGACATCGCTTGCCTTCATCATGGGTGTGGTGCCGCTGGTCATCTCCACGGGTGCGGGTGCTGAAATGCGCTCGGCCATGGGTGTCGCGGTGTTCTCGGGCATGATCGGCGTCACGATCTTTGGTATCTTCATGACGCCGGTGTTTTACGTGCTGGTACGCAAACTTTCGGGTAATCGACCGCTGATCCAGCACAAGGAAGAGCCCGCGAACACCGACTACAAGATGGATAAGGCTGTCTGACCGACCTGAAATCCGAAGCCAATGAAAAACCGCAGGATCAACAGATTCTGCGGTTTTCCTTTTCCTGAAATATCCGACGGCGGATGCCACGTACCCAGCAACAGCCGTTCAGTGCCATTCTCTGCAGCGGCTAAATCTCGCGAAGAGCAGCAAACAGTGTCTCATTGGTGCAACCGGCTCTGTAGAATACAGCTGGTTTCCCGAGCGGGGCGGCGATCTGAATCTCCGCGCCGCCTGCAAAACTTTCACAAGTCCACACGTGCACCCAGCGCTCACCGTGCGGAAGATAGACGGTGCGGTCTTCCTGCGCGGCTTGCCACACCGGCGCAACAAGCACGTCGGCGCCGTAAAGGAAGCTGTCCTGAATGGTATAGGTCTGGCGGTCATCCTGGTGATGCAGGAAAAGCGGGCGTTGGACGGGCAAACCCCGCTCAACAGCCTCCACTGAAAGAGACTTGAGATAGGGCGCGAGGTGTCTGTAGATCCGCGTCATCCGGGCGAAATGCGACAGCACTTCCGGATCTTGGTCAAGCTGAACATTCTCACGCGGGCGGTTTCCCTCGTGACTGCGCATCACCGGAGTGAACGCCGCCATTTCGGCCCAGCGCATCAAAAGTTCAGGTGTACGAACATTTCCGAACAGGCTGGTGTAACCGCCGATATCCGAGTGATGATAGGCATTGCCGAGAAGGCCTGAGGACAGCGCTCCGCACATCACGGTCACAAGTCCATCGTGACGCGAAAAGTCCACCGACTGGTCCCCGCCCCATAAAAGCGGACAATGTTTCTGAACGCCCGTGAACCCTGCGCGCATGAAGAACAGTGCATCACCAGTCTTGTTGCGCGAAGCAACCGCCTTGGCATTGACTTCAGCCCACAGGGTCGGCCAGGCATTGTGCATCAGCTTGGCATCAACGCCGTTCGACAAATGCACATCGATTGGCAGGTATTCTCCAAAATCAGCCATCCAACCGGAAAGACCATAGTCCAGCATGTTCTTGCCGATGATCTCCTCGGCGAACCATTCCACCGCCGCCTCATTGGTGAAATCAACTACGCCACAATCGAATTCACCGAAATCCACGAGGGCCGTCTTTCCCAATCCATCGGTTGCGAAATAGCCCGCCTTGTCTGCGATCTCGAATAACGGTCCATCAATGCAGAGATAGGGGTTCACGTAGCCTAGAAAGCGAATGCCGCTTTCGCGCAACTCTGCTATCTTGTCTCGCAGCTTGGGATAACGTGTCTCGTTGGCTTGCCAGTCCCAAAACAATCTGGACCCAAAGGATGTTTGCCGCAGGCCGACCCAATCCTCGCACCAGAGAGCAGACACCTCCACGCCGGCTTGGCGCATAATATCGAGGCGGGGGAAGGAATTAGCGCCGTCTTTTAGGCCGATGATGGCGCCGTTGTAAACCCAATCGGGCAGCGGCGGCTGACGCCCGAAGCGCGAGGATAGCGTCTCGACCAGCTCCACAAAGGTCGGCGCGGCAAAGAGCTCGATCCGTTCGGGTATCGCCCACACCTCAATCTCATGAAAGGATTTTTGCCTGAAGTCGAAGACCGAATAAGCTGTCGTATCGACATGTAAAGCGTAAAGCGCCGACGATACATAGGTCGGTTGCGGATAGTTGGTGGTATAGTAATCACCACCAGCTTTGTCTTTAACATTGGCTTTGAACGTCATTTCACTTGTCGGGTCGCGGCCGACACCGGGTTCTGACGTCCACAGCGGGAAACGGCGTCCGCGCATGTCGAAATACGACATCTGCTCGCCGCCGCCCCAGACGTGTTCGTCATCATCGGCTTTGATGCGGACCCAAAGACGGTTGAGCTTGGGATCGGTCGCTTCAAACTTTATAGCGCTCTCAACGAGCGTCAGGATGAGACGAGGCGATTGCCCCGATGCGTCGGAGAGTGAAACTCTGTTGCCGTCAATCTCGGTGTGAGACAATGCGCGGCGTTCGATGACGTAATCTTCGATATCGAAATTGCCACGATACATATCCATGCGCTCTTGGCCATAGCCGACAAAGATTGCTGGCGAGGCGTCGCTGTGATCGAGGATCGTGCGCCCGTTCAGGGACAGCGTGAAGCCGGTCTCGGTCTGTTCGAGTTTCATTTCATTGTCTTTCAAAGTCTTTGATATCGGTTTGTTCGCAGCTCAAACTCACTCATCCCTTGATGCCGCCTGCCGTCAGGCCGGACACGACACGCTCCTGAAAGATGACGATGAGAATGGCGACCGGCACGATACCGACGACCAAGGCTGCGGAAATGACGGGCCAAGGGAAGGCGAATTCGCCCTGGTAAAGCTGAATACCAACGGGCAACGTGCGCAGGGTCGGATTGGAGTTGAAGGACAGCGCCAATAGGAACTCGTCCCAGGCATTGACGAAGGCAAGAATGCCAGCGGTGAAAACGCCGGGCGCGCAGAGCGGCACCACCACCTTGAACAGCGCTCCCATCCGTGTGCAGCCATCGATCATGGCGGCGTTTTCCAGATCGCGCGGAATTCCCTCGAAAAACGAGACGAGCATCAATGTGCAGACCGGCAGGCTCAGCACCGTGTAAGGCAAAACCAAAGCGGTCCAGCTGTTGAGAAGGTTGAGCGCCCGCATGATTTCGAACAGCGGCACCAGCAGCGTGACCAGCGGAAATGTGGAGACGGCGATGATGAGCGACAGGATCAGCCCACGATAGGCAAGATTGAGACGCGCCAGCGCATACGCTGCGAGGACGGAAATAAGCAGCGTCAATGCTGTCGATAAAAGCGCAACCATGAAGCTGTTGAAGAGAAAGATGTGCAGCGGTTGGTCCGAAAACGCCTGCATATAGTTTTGAAACGTTGGTGCATGCGGTATCCAGGTGATCGGCTTTGCCGTCAGCTCCGCCTCGGTTTTCAGCGAGGTGAAAAGTATCCACAGTGCTGGAAACATGCCGTTGATCAAAAGAATACCGGCGGCAATGAAACGCAGCGGTTTACCGGAGAGAAAAGACATGGAGCCGGAGGCTGTTTGGGTGCTCATGTCATTTATTCCTTCGTCCGGATCATGCGCAGATAAACAGCCGTCACGCACATCGACAGCGCGAACATGACAACGGCAAGGGCCGAGCCGTAGCCGAGATCGAGGAATGACACGGTGTTCTGGTGGATATACATGGCGAGTGTCGCGGTAGATGTGCCCGGCCCGCCGCCTGTCATCATATAGGGGATGTCGAAAGTCTGAAGCGCTGTAATGGTGCGGAAAATCAAGGCCACCACGATCGAGGGCTTGAGCAGCGGCAGGGTGATCTCGAAGAACTGTCGCAGACGTCCGGCGCCGTCCACATCCGCAGCTTCGTAAAGCGAGCGTGGAATGGTTTGCAGACCTGCCAGAATGATCAGCGCCATGAAGGACGATGTCTTCCAGATGATGGTCAGGCAAATGGCCGCGAAAGCCCAATTGGGCGAATTGAACCAGATGATGCCTTCAAAGCCGAAGCGGTTGAGGACATCGTTGACGACGCCATATTCGGAATGAAAAAACCAGGCGAAGATCAACCCGGCAAAGGATAATGGCAGCGCCCAGGGGATCAGAAGAGACAAACGAACGGGCCACTGTATGGCAAAGGGAAGGTTCGCCATAAGCGCGAGACCAAGACCGACCAACAGCGCGCCGGGCACGGTGATGAGAGTGATCAGAACGGTGTTCCAGGTCGTTTCCCAAAAAACCGGATCTTCCAGCATCAACTGGTAGTTTTCAAAGCCCACAAATGCAGCTGGCAAACCAGATGTCAACGAAAGGCTGAAAAAGCTCGTATAGATCAGTCGGCACATCGGATAAACGATGATCAACGACAGAAGCAGCGCCGCTGGTGCCAGAAGCAGGACCGCCAGCGAACGGTCGCTAAGGTCAAGCCATCTCGTCCAGCTTGGCGATGGTGCTAGATGCTTGTCATCAGCTTTTAATGGGGTCGTCATTGCCATGGTTTCGTTCCGAGACATTGAAAGGTCTGGCGGCGTTGCAAAGCGTCGCCTCCAGCGGGTCGGACCATTTTGAAAGAATGTCTCTCCTCCCCGGAAGCGAGAAGGAGAGACATGTCGCGTCTTAGCGCAATATGCGCTTCAAACGAGCTTCGATCTGGTCAGCGCCCTGCTCCGGCGTGGAGACGCCTGCCAGAACCGAGTTGACGGTCGTGCGGATGACTTCGCTGACCTCGTTGTAACGCGGGGTGACCGGACGAGGTTTGGCGGTCTCTACGACTTGAAGAGCGTCTGCAAACCATGGTGCGCTTTTGAGGACATCTGCATCTTTGTAGAGCCCGGCATAGGTTGGCAATAGCGAACCATTGATCGCCATGAACTTGGAAACGTCCTGAGAGGAAAGATATTCCACCAGTTTCTTTGCTTCGTCCTGATGCTTCGAATAGGCGGAAACGCCCCATTCCCAGCCACCCAGGCAAGTTGCCTGCTCTCCGCCCGTCACGGCGGGAACGCGCGCAACGCCGACCTTGTCGGCAACGGCGGATTCTTTCCCTTGAGCCTGCGCCCAGGCATAAGACCAGTTAACCGCGAAGATGGCATTGCCGGCCTGAAATTCCTTGCGGGTATCATCCGTGCCGACTTCTGCTATGTTTTTCTTGGAAACACCATCATCAACGAAGCTCTTCCAGAGGCTTAGCGACTTGATTGCAGCATCGCGATCAAAGGTCAGACGACCGTTCTCCGTCAAATTTTTCCCCTGGCTCCAGTAGGGCAGCAGGAAGGTGCAGACAGCGCCTTCGATTGCCTTACCTTGGAAAGACAGTCCCTGGAGATTGGCATTGCCTTCACCTTCGGAAATCTTCTTGGCTGCGGCCTTCAACTCGTCCCAGGTCTTGGGTGGTTGGATGCCATATTTTTCCAGAAGGTCCTTGCGGTAGTAGAGGAACTGCGAGTCCGCGAAGGCTGGCAGTGCTATGATTTTTCCATCTACGGTATTTGCACCGGCATAGGCTGGTAGGTAGCCCGACATGTCCTTACTGGCGAAGTCGCTGGTCCAGCCGGCAGCTGCAAATTGCGCAGGACGAATCACGTCGAGGATCAGCACGTCCAGGGATGTATCCTTCGCAGACATCACCGTATTGAGGTATTGCGCCTGCGCTTCAGATGTATTGCCACCGGTTTCGATCTTGACCTTCACGTCAGGATTGGCAGCTTCGTATTTGTCCAGCATCTGACGCCACACCTGTGGCTGGTGCTGGCTGGAAATGTAAACACTCAGTGTCGTCTCAGCAGCGGCTGGCATGGCGAAGGCCAGCATTGTGCCACAAAACAATGCACCGGTTAATGTCTTCAAAGTCATTATTTCCTCCCGTTTGATGTTTGTGTCGCGCGGTCCAATATCCTCCCCGCATGATATCAAGGCTTAGACTGCGCGTTCTGTCTCTACGTCGAACAGATGGATTTTGCCGGGATCAACGCCGATTTTCAAAGTCTCGCCAGCCTTGATTTGCGTCTCCGGCGGCATGCGCGCCGTTAGAATCTCGTTGCCTATGGCGAAATGAACCAGAGTGTCAGACCCCAAGGGTTCGACAACCTGAACCTTGCAGGTCAGCGATACCTGAGACACATCCGCGCTAAAGTGCTCGGGGCGAATGCCGACAACGAATTCTCTTCCTTCGACAGCACCGGCATGACCGGACGCCTGAAGCGCCGAGATCGGCAGATAATCGCCGTTTGAAAAAACCAGATTGCCGCCAGCGGTCTTGGCTTTTGCAAAATTCATCGCCGGTGAACCGACGAAACCGCCGACGAAAACACTGGCCGGGCGATTATAGACCTCATCCGGCGTGCCTACCTGCTCGATTTCGCCACCCTTCAGGATGACGATGCGATCCGCAAGCGTCATCGCCTCGACCTGATCATGGGTAACATAGATGATCGTTGTGCCAAGAGCCTGATGCAGCTTCTTGATTTCGGTTCGAACTTGCCCACGCAATTTGGCGTCGAGATTGGACAGCGGCTCATCGAACAAAAACACCTGCGGGCGGCGCACGATGGCGCGCCCCATGGCCACGCGCTGGCGCTGGCCACCTGAGAGTTGTCCGGGACGCCGATCCAGCAAATGGGAAATGCCCAGCATGTTGGCGGCGTCATCGACCCGCGCTGCCGCCTCGCCAGCAGCGATACCCCGCACCTTAAGGCTGAAACCCATATTTTCACGAACGGTCTTGTGCGGATAAAGCGCGTAGTCCTGAAAGACCATGGCGATATCACGCTCGCGTGGGGCCAGCCGGTTGACGACGCGATCGCCGATCCTCACCTCACCGCCGGTGATGGTTTCCAGACCGGCCACCATGCGCAACGTGGTGGATTTTCCGCAGCCGGAAGGACCGACGAAAACAACGAACTCCCCGTCGTTGATCTCCAGATCAATTCCCTTGACGATGCGCAATGCGCCGTAACTCTTCTCAAGCTTTGTAAGCTTAACTGATGCCATTCCTAATCACCCACCCTCGGCAACGTTGCTCCGAGGCTCCTCTTGTGAGAAAGCATACGTCATGATTTATGGAAATCAATGGTGTATCAATTTAATTTATTCCGTTTAAATTTGAAATTTATGCTTTGATTTCTCGGCGTAATTTCGGATTTTTTTAAAACACGAAATGAGACAAATTGATTTTGATCATATCGAGCGGCCGTTGAAACCTATCTGAGGCGGTTGACATAGCGGGCGACGCTCGGGTTATACCATGTGTGAGAAACCTCAGCTGTCATGCCTTCATGGGAAGAGCTTATACGTAGGACATGAGGGACCGGCTCACCGCATTTCGGATTGAAGGCTTCCGGTGACCAGTCCGGAACGTGGCCAAGGTCGATATGGTCTTCCGCTTTCGCTATCCATAACCCCAGCCGCGTCCGGTAATAGAGATAGAGCGATTCTGACAAATCCTCGGCTGCGACGTTGTCTATGTAGGAGCCGTCGAGCCATATTTCTTCAATGGCGGCAGTCTTCCCCGCGATCCGCCTCAGCCGACGGATGCGATGCCCTTCACAGGAGGCTCCGAATGATGGCAGTTCTTCTGGCTTGACCTGGCGGCTGACGCTGAGGATTTCCGCTGTTGGGAAGCCCCCACCGGAGATCAGCTCCAGGCGAAACATGGCATAGACGCTTTTGGGATCCGTGACCGCGCGAATATAATTGCCCGACCCCTGAATCCGCTCCAGCAATCCGCGACTGTGAAGCTCGGCAAGGGTCTTTCGCAACGTTCCGACCGCAATCCCAAGGGTATTGGCCATCTCACGCTCCGGTGGAAGCTTCTCTCCGTCTATCAGGCGACCGGCAGTTATATCACGCACAAGCGTCTCTGCGATCTGGAGATACACCGGCAGACTTCCTCTAGAACTCCTCATTCCCAACCCCTCCCGGCCAATGGTAGAAAAAATTGATACATTATTGATTTACTAAATAGCGGATGTTAGTTAAATGAGCAACGTCCTGTGAGGAGGATTTCATGACGATTGTGCCTGTAACGTCTGCTGATCTTGATGCTGCCGAAGTGTCATGGTTCTCAGCGCTCTGCTCCGATGACTACGCCTATATGGGGGTTCCCGATGGTTCGCTGCGTTCGAGTTGGGACCATTGTTCCTCCATCGTCAAGAAAGCCGAAGAGCTTGGCTTTCGCAATGTTCTGTGTCCATCTTCCTATCAAGTCGGGCAGGATACGCTGAGCTTTGTCGCGGGCTGCGCTCCCATTACAGACAAGATCAATATGCTGGCTGCGATCCGCTGTGGCGAGATGCAGCCCATCATGCTGGCCCGCACGGTGGCCACGCTCGACCATATGCTCAAGGGTCGCTTGACGCTGAACGTCATCAGCTCCGATTTTCCCGGCGAAGTCGCCGACAGTGCCTACCGTTACCGCCGCAGCCACGAAGTGGTGGAAATTTTGCGTCAGGCATGGACACGCGAAACAATCGACCACGACGGAGAAATCTATCAGTTCAAGGGCGTCTCGACTGAACCTGCCCGCCCCTACCAGCAAAATGGCGGGCCTCTGCTGTATTTCGGTGGCTATTCTCCAGATGCTTTAGAGCTTTGTGGTGCGCAGTGCGATGTCTATCTCATGTGGCCGGAAACCAGGGAACAGCTTGCCGAGCGCATGCGCGCCGTTCACGCGCGCGCAGAAGCGCACGGTCGAACGCTCGATTATGGTCTGCGCGTTCACATGATCGTTCGCGATACCGAAAAAGAAGCGCAGGAATACGCCGAACATCTCGTTTCCAAACTTGATGATGAGTATGGCCAACTGATCCGCAACCGCGCTCATGACAGCATCTCGCTCGGCGTTGCGCATCAGGCAAAAGCACGTGAACTGGCGGACAAGTTCGGTTATATCGAGCCCAATGTTTGGACAGGGATCGGACGCGCCCGCTCAGGCTGTGGCGCCGCACTCGTCGGATCGACTGATCAGGTCATGAGTGCAATTGAAGACTACAAGAAGATGGGAATTCGTGCCTTTATCTTCTCGGGCTACCCGCATCTGGATGAGGCCGAACATTTCGGTCGCAAGGTCCTGCCGCAGTTGAAGACCTGCTCCCTGCCGCATGTGCACGGGCGTGTGCCTGCCTCAACACCAGCAACACCTCTTGGAAATGGAGACCGTCACTGATGGATCGCATCGAACTCACATCTGACCTTTCGCTGAGCCGTATCGTCTATGGCATGTGGCGGGTAGGCGATGACGCGGACACCTCCGCGGCTCATGTTCAGGCCAAGATCGAGGCATGCCTTGCACAGGGCATCACGACCCTTGACCAGGCCGACATCTACGGTGGCTACACCGCCGAGGCAATACTGGGCGAAGCTTTCAAGGCATCACCCTCGCTGCGCGACAAGGTCGAAATCGTCACGAAATGCGGCATTGTCGCACCGGCAGGTCGCCATTCGTCGGCGCGCGTCAAGCATTACGACACATCGGCAGAGCATATCAATGCCTCCATCGAGGCATCGCTGCGCGACATGGCAACCGACCATATCGACCTATTATTGATCCATCGACCGGACCCAATGATGGACCCGGACGAAACCGGTGCAGCGCTCGATGAGTTGGTAGCATCTGGGAAAGTCCTCAGCGTTGGTGTTTCAAACTTCCGCCCATGGGACTTTTCGCTGTTGCAAACGCACATGGAAAGTGAACTGGTCACCAATCAGATCGAACTCAGCCTTGGCGAAACATCGGCCTTCACCAATGGTGATCTCGCCTATCTTCAGGAACGGAACCTTGCCGTTATGGCCTGGTCACCGCTTGGTGGCGGGTCGTTGATGACGGCGGACGGCGCTCTTGCCGATGCCATGACAAAAATCGCTGCCGCCCAGGGTGTCGATAGCGCTGCAGTCGCCGTCGCATGGCTGCTTCGGCATCCGGCCAAGATTCTCCCTGTCCTTGGAACCAACAACCTTAAGCGCATCGCTGCAATCTCCCAAGCAAGCCAGGTGGTTATGGACAGACAGATGTGGTTTGAGCTCTACACTTTGGCAAAAGGTCATGAGGTGCCCTGATGACATCCAACAACAGCATGCCTTCCCATGATGAACACAGGTTCGTTCCGGACGCTGCAAACGCACGCAGCTTTCGCACTGCCCTCGGAAATTTCCCGACCGGCATCACGGTCGTGACCGCGCAGACGCCGGGCGGGCCAATTGGAATGACGGTCAACAGCTTCTCTTCGGTCTCGCTTGATCCGCCGTTGATCCTGTGGTCCCCGGCCAAAACGTCATCCCGACATGATTTCTTTGCAGGCGCCACCCATTTCGCAATTCACGTCCTCGGCGCCGACCAAGGCGATTTGAGCAGCCGCTTCACCCGTGGCGGGCTTGGTTTCGAGGAGTTTTCCTGGGACGAGAACCCCGAAGGGGTCCCTATCATACCCGGCACACTGAGCCGTTTCGAATGTGAGCGTGCCTCAATCTACGACGGTGGCGATCATTCCATCCTGTTGGGCCGCGTCTTACGAGCAGCCCATCGCGATGGAGAACCTCTGTGCTTTGCACGCGGGGCACTGGGCCGGTTCGCAGTCGCGTCTTGAGACGCGGCGGCAGAACCGAGTCTCTCACGGCTGAAGCGCAGCGATCACGACGAAATAGCTGACCGCTATGAGCAGAAGCAGCGAAATCGATGAAGCAAGAATGACGCGCCCACCGGCACTCGCCACCGTACGAATATCCACCGAAAGCCCCAATCCGGCCATTGCAACGACCGTCAGCCCACTTGAGATCGTCAGCAGTATAGTCACGACATCGGATGGGATGAGACCCAGCGACCGGATGACCACGACAACCATGAAGCCGATGATGAACCAAGGGACGAGATGACCACGGGAAGTGGTTCGCCCCGCACGCCGGGCGGCCCTGCCTTGGAGAATACCCAACGTAAAGATCACCGGTCCGAGCATGAGGACGCGTAGAAGTTTGATGACAGTTCCCGTCTGGACGGCAACCAGACCTGCGGGGGTGGCGGCGGCCAGAACTTGTGGAACGGCGTACACTGTCAGACCGGCAAGCGCACCGTATTGCGCAGCCCCAAGGCCTGCATACACGTAAAGGAGTGGCAGAAGAAGAACAGAGGCGACACCGAGCACTGCCGTGAAGGCGAGCGCGGAGGCAACTTCATCAGAATTGGCTTCAATCACCGGCGCCACCGCGACGATTGCCGAATTACCGCAGATTGAATTTCCGCAGGCAATCAGCATCGCAAGCCGTGGTGACAGGCCGAGCAACCGGGCCACAGCAAAGCTCACATAGATCGAAATGGTGACGATCGCCACGACTGATATGATCAACGTCAGACCTGCGCTCCTAATCGTCGCAAAACTGATCGATGCGCCGAGGAGGACAATGGCGATTTCCAGCAACGTCTTGGAGCTGAAACTGATGCCGGGCCGCCAGGCGTTTCTCTCAGACAATACGGTGCGGGTCATGATGCCGAGGATAATCGCAAAGACCAATGCCTCCAGAAACCCGGCACCGAACAGAGCATGTTGAACACGCGCCAAGAGGTAGGCTGCAACTGCAACAGCAACGCAAACAGCAAGGCCGGGAATAATCTGACGTGTGCGGAAAAAACTCATAATGTGCTGTCTCAAGTGATAATTTGTGACAGTTTTTTCATCTAACTTAATTTACTTCCATCGAATAAAATTCTACGTTTCATTCGGAAAAACAGAACGATTTCCTATGACTTTCGAACAACTCGCAATTTTTGTCGCTGTCGCTGAACGTGAGCACCTGACCAAGGCTGCTGCTGCGATCCATCTGACGCCCTCAGCGGTGAGCGCATCGATCCGCAATCTCGAACAACACTACGGTGTCGAGCTTTTCCACCGGATCGGGCGCCGCATCGAACTTACGCCGACAGGTCGCATTTTTCTGGAAGAGGCGCGTACACTTCTCGCACGGTCACGATCGGTCGAACTCATCCTCAGCGAGCTTGGCGGCATGCAACGGGGTTCGCTCAGCGTTTTCGCCAGCCAGACAATCGCCAGCTACTGGCTGCCACCGCGTCTGATGGAATTTCACAACAACTTTCCCGGTATAGAGTTGACGTTGACAATCGGGAACACACGCACCGTAGCGGATGCGGTTATTAGCGGCGAAGCCGATATAGGCCTTGTCGAAGGTGAGCTTGATGAACCCGCGCTTGCAGCGTCTATCGTCGCGCATGACGAACTGGTCGTCGTCGTCGGCCCCTCCCATCCATGGGCGAGTAAAAAAGCCCTTGCAGCCGACGACATACGAGAAGGACGATGGGTTATGCGCGAAGTGGGCTCCGGCACCCGTTCCGCTTTTGAGGAAGCCCTTGAGGAAATGGGCATAAAAGCCAGCACCCTGCATACGGTGCTGGTCCTGCCATCGAATGAATCAATTCTTTGCGCCCTGCTGGCAGGCAGCGGCGCGACCGCCGTGTCAAGACTTGCCGCCCAGCAATATATCGAAAGCGGCAGGTTATGTGAGGTCAACTTCCCGGCGCCGGTCCGTGAATTCCGTCTTCTCAGACACAAGGAGCGTCATGCCAGCAAGGCCGCCCTGACACTTCTCGACATCTGTCATCAATGACGTGTCAACTCAATGTCTGATACGCATCTCGACACCCAATTCCAAAACGTCACGGAGACTATCTGGCGCCTTATTTCCCGTCAGATGGCAGAAAGGCGGCTGGATTGATCATCACTCTACCGACATGTTGTGCTGCCGCGAAATAAGCGAAGGTCTCAGAGGGTGTCATTGAAAGCGAATGTTTCCTCACCGCCGTTTCGGTCTTGGCCGCCTCTGTCGCAAGCCAACCGTCCCGTTTAATATCCACATCGATATTGAAGATGTCAGGACGAAACACCCCTTTAATCCAACTGCAGAACTGACCGCAAACGACGCGGTTGCGGTGACAACGGCGTGTCGACATCTTGATCACCGCATTGCTGGATGTCGCAGCGGTCGCGCCCAACACTCAAGCTGGAACGAAAACAAATGTATAGAGGCGCAAACGACCTATTCCACGGCTTCGAAGATAAGCGCATCGAGACGCCAGATGTTGATTTTGCTGTCCTGATTGCTGGTACTGGCCCTGTGATCCTGCTGTTGCACGGCTATCCAGAAACTCGCTCGGCGTGGCATAGAATTGCGCCTGCTCTGGCTGATGCATACACCGTGGTCATTCCTGACCTGCCGGGCTATGGCGACAGTCGCGTCACTGGCAATTCGCAAGGCATGGGCTCCAAACGTCGCATGGCGAAAAGCCTGCATGAAATGATGGTGGCAATGGGACATCAGCGATTCACGGTCGTTGGACATGATCGCGGCGGGCGGGTTGCCTATCGGATGGCGCTGGACTTTCCAGAATCCGTCACAGCGCTCGTTTCGGTCACTGTCGTGCCAACGCCGGAAATGTGGGAAGGTGCCAGCAAGGCTTTCGGCATGGGTGCATGGCACTGGTTCATGATGGCCCAACCGGCACCTCTGCCTGAAACGCTTATGGCGGCAGATCCAGGTTTCCTCATCGACCTCACACTTGGCAAGATGGCGGAAAATATTGAACTGATCGATCCTTTGGCGCTGGAAGACTACAGGCGCGCCTTCGACAATCCCGACGTTCGCCACGCCATGTGCCAGGATTATAGAGCTGGTGCCACAGTTGACGAAGCTGACGATCTTGCCGATCGCACTTCTGGCCGGAAAATCCAAATCCCAGTTCTGGTACTTTGGGAAAAAGACCGCCTCTATGGCGGAGGTCGCAAGCCTCTCGACATATGGGCTGACTGGGCAAGCAAGATCGAAGGAAGGGGCATCGGTGGCGGCCACCTGCTACCGGAGACCGCCGCTACTGAAGTGCTCGAAGAACTCTTGCCATTTCTTGACAAGACTGTGAATGCCCCATGAAAAACGGAAACGACTGATTGTGCAAGATTCAAATGACGGTTTACCAAGCCTGCGATGCCGCTGACCTGACAAAAAATGTCATCGACCTGCCTTAAAGGCATGGGAGACATCATCATTGTTCGTTGTCTTCCTTTTCAGTCGGTGGCAATGAAGGCGTATGGCGCTTCAGACACGTCATGTTTGGGAAGGGAATTGGAATGAACGTATTTTTGAGCCGCCGTCAGGCGCTTATCGGCATGGGCGCTCTCGGCAGCGCGGCGGCCTTCGGCCTACCCACCCGTGCCGCAACACGCAATCTCGCAGTCCTTCACCTCGCCAGCCACGCGCCAAGCTTCATCGCTTTCGAGCGCGGCTACTACAAGGACGCCGGACTGGATATCGAGCTGAAATTCTTCGAAGCCGCCCAGCCGATGGCCGTGGCAATTGCTTCCGGTGATGCAGATTTCGGTGTGACTGCGATGAGCGGTGGCCTTATCAGCCTTGCCCAGAAAGATGCCATCAAGGTTATTGGTGGCGCATTGACCGAGGAGAAGGGCGTCACCGGCGCGATCATCCTTGCATCCAACAAGGCCTATGACGCCGGCCTCACGGACCCTTCGAAGCTCTCCGGTAAAAGCTTTGGCATCACAACTGCGGGCTCGTCATTCCACTTCATGGCCCACAAAATTGCAGTCGCAAACAATATCAAGCTGTCGGACATGCAGTTGCGCCCGCTGCAGAAGCTGGGCGCCATTGTCGGCGCATTGACCACAGGTCAGATCGACGCCTGGGCGATTCAGCCGAATGTCGCGAAGAAAATGATTCGCGAAGGCGCTGCCAAACAGATCGGCCTGGTCTCTGATTACGCCCCGGATTACCAGGTCACGACCGCTTTTACCTCGACCAAGAATGCCGCCAGTGAACGCGAGATGACGGCAGCCTTCGTCAAAGCGTATTCGCGCGCGATTGCAGATTACAACGCTGCTTTTGTGGACAATAAGGCTGACGACGCCGAACGTGATGCTCTGGCGAAGATCGTCCACAAATATGTTGAAAGCGACAGCCCTTTCGAAGCGGCCAAGCAGAATCTGGTCGATGGTGCCATGCGCATCAACGCCGATCTCGCACTGTCGCTTGGCAGCTGTGTCGAACAGCTCGACTGGTTCAAGGCCGAAGGCATGGTCAAGGACGCGATTACCCACGAACAGCTGTTCGACACGTCCTACGTCAAGACGATCTGATCAGCCTGCTATTTTCGCGAAGGCCTCACGGCCTCCGCAGGGAGGACCCATGGACCTGAAGCTGAAGAACATCAGCCATTCCTACGGAGCCGTGGAGGTTCTGAAAGACATCTCGCTCGACATACCGCAGGGCCAGATCATCTGTCTGGTCGGGCCGTCCGGTTGCGGCAAATCAACCCTGTTGCGATTCCTCGGTGGTCTAGAACGCCCAAACTCAGGCGAGGTTTTGCAGGTCGGAAATCCTCCGCCGGGCTCCCTCAACCCTCTCACTTATGTCTTCCAGCATTTTGCCCTGCTGCCTTGGCGTACGGTCGAAGGCAACATCCGGCTTGTGCTTGAGGACCATGGTATCAGTCGGCGAGAGATGGAGGAGATCGTCACAGATGTTCTCGACCGAACCCGCCTGTCGGACTTCCGAAAGGCCCTTCCGAAACAGCTTTCGGGTGGCATGCGCCAACGCGTGGCGATCAGCCGGGCCCTGGCGGTCCGTCCCGCTGTCATGCTGATGGACGAGCCGCTTTCGGCACTCGACAGCCAGACACGCGAGCTCTTGATGGATGACCTGATCTCGCTGTGGACACGGCAGCCGTTTACATCCGTCTATGTTACCCACAACCTCAACGAAGCGGTCCGGCTGGGCCACCGTGTCGTCGTGCTTTCCCGCCGCCCCGGCCAGATCAGAGCAATCGTTGATATCGACATCCCTCTATCCGATCGACATCTCGGTGATCCCGTGCTGGAAGAAAAACAGAAACAGCTTTGGGACCTGATGCGCGACGAGGCGATGGCAGCCGACAAGGAGTTGGTCAATGTCTGACGTAACCATGCTTGCCAATACGCCCGAAGCAGGCAGCAGCGACAGGACGGACAGCAAGACTGCGCCGATTCGTCCAGTGGCATTTCGAGGCGGCGGCTTTGCGCCGATCCCGGTGCGCGGCGTGGGCATCGCCGTCTTCATCTTTTTGATCGCGCTTGCCGAAGTCGGCACCCGCAGTGGCTTCATTTCCAACCTGACACTGCCGAGACCCTCTGCAGTGCTCGAAACCTTCGTGCAACTCTGGCAGACCGGTCTTTTGTGGAAACACCTGCTGCTATCGTTGCAGCGGCTGTTCGTCGGCGCAGTCATGGGCATCACGGTTGGCATATCGGTCGGCGTCCTGATCGGCCTGTTCAGCTATGTTCGCGCTGGCTTGGTGCCGGTGGTCGCCGCGGTGTTTCCGATCCCGAAGATCGCGCTGCTACCGCTCTTCGTCATCTGGTTCGGCATAGATGAAATGTCGAAATACGCCTTGATCGCTTTCGGCACTTTCACGCCGACCGTTGTCGCAACCTATGGCGCCGTCGATAATGTCGATCGCACGTTAATCCGCATGGGCCAGAGTTTCGGGCTGAGTTGGTGGTCCATCATTCGCAAGATCGTTCTGCCCGGGGCTTTCCCCGCCATCCTTTCCGGTCTGCGCGTGTCAATCTCGATCGCCATCATTCTTCTTGTCGCCGCGGAAATGCTCGGCGCGCAATATGGTGTCGGTTCCTATATTCTTGAAGCAGGCTCGCTATATGACCTCGAAAAGCTTTTCGCTGGCGTCACGATCCTTTCGGTCATGGGCTTGATCGTTAATTTTGCAATCGGACAGGTCGAACAGCGCTTTCTCAGCTGGCGCGGCTGACACCATTACCGTTGACGAGGTGCTGATCCGTGTGCATTCTGCTGGCATATGCGGCACTGACCCTCATATCGCACAATGCACACCGGGCTACAAGTCGATAGAAAGCGCCATACCAATCACCATCGGCCATGAGTTTTCCTGGACGATAGAACGAGTTGGCACCGATGTTCCAGTTAACGCTATCGGAACCCGAGTGACCGCATGGGAGAGGTTTGATGGCAGCCGCCATTCTCGCACTCTGGAATGATTATCCGTCCAAGCTTGCGGAAGAATACGAAGCCTGGCACACATTCGAGCATGTTCCAGAGCGACTGACAGTTCCTGGCATGCGTGCTGCCCGCCGCTACCTGTCTTCAGCCAACAGTGAAACCTACTTTACCCTTTACGAGCTCGAAGACCTCAACGTCATCGAGCACCACGCCTATCTCGACCTCGTTCGCAACCCAACTCCTTGGTCGCTCAAGATGCGTCGGTATTTCTCGAGCGTCCTTCGTATTCCCGGAGTGGTAACGTCAGCAGGCGGAAACGGAATAGGTGGGGCCGCACTCGTACAGGCCTATTCTGTTGGACGCGATGAAGCGCATGCATTGGCATGCGAGTTAGAAATCGTTTTGCAGCAACTCACAGAGAAAGCCCGCATACTTGGGTTCCGATTGGCGCTTGCCGCGCCGAACCAAATATATGATGTTTTTCCTCAAGACGAACCGACCGATCCTGATACGGTCGACATCGTGGTCATTGCGGAGGGGAGTTCCGTAGGGGCACTTGCCACGCTGCAAAATGCGTTGACCCAGAAGATAATGTTGATGCTTCAACCTCGCACCTGTCTTCGCAACGACATTTTCCATATGCTTACCAGCTATCGAGGCGACGAGTTTCCAAACCACCGATCTCAGCTTACCGTAGACGAAGTATCAAATATTTGGGTCGGATAAGAGTTTAGCGTCCCGTCATGGCATGGACGGCAGATTTTATATACGTTCCCCTTGCCAATTTCACCATCATCGGTTCGCGCCCCGATGGCAGCACATGCTCCTCTCCTTGAACGCCGGGCTATGGTTCCAGCTCTTCCGTCTCGCCAAGGCATCTCCTCAATAGCCCCGAGTTTCGTGGACACCCCAGGGTCAAGTTGTCTGCTGTTTTTCGAAGACGACTGGCGACAGCATTCCGTTTCTGACATGCTTGCGGTTGGGGTTGCAGAACATTTCGACGTAGTCGAACACTTCGTGGCGAGCCCCATCGCGGCGTGTACCTAGCTATGACCACTTCCAGCAAGAAACCAAAGGGTCAATAACCCAGTGCAACCCCGTCCTTGCGCGATTCCGATGCGCCTGAAAGCGTTCCGTTCTCCCAGTCGATGCGGATCACCTGTGCGCCACCGATAGGGTCTTCCGTCGGCACGATCTCAAAGCCGCGCGCTTGAAGTTCCGCAATGGTCGAAGCCGGAACCGTTTGCTCCACCTCGATCTTTGGCGCAAGCCCGCTTGCAGGCACGAAACGCGGCAGGTCGATGGCATCCTGCATGTCCATGCCATAATCGAGCACCTTGGACATCAGATGGGCGTGACCCATGGCCTGATAGTAGCCTCCCATCACGCCGAAAGACATTTCGGTACGGCCGTTGCGCGTCACCATGCCCGGGATGATCGTATGCAGCGGACGCTTTTCTGGCGCGATCATATTGAGGTGGCCGCGCCTCAGCGAGAAACTCTGGCCACGGTTGTGCAGCATGACCCCCGATTTCGGCGCGACAATGCCGCTACCGAAACAGTCGAAGATCGAATTGATGAAGCTCACTGAATTGCGCTCTGAATCGATCACGGAGATATAGACAGTATCGCGGTGGCGCGGCAGTTCAAATGGAGGCAAGTCCGCAATCGCCTGCTTAAGATCAATCATGCCGGCAAGCCTGCTGGCGAATTCCTTGGACAGCATTTCCTCGACGGGGACATCGGCCTTGGCAGGGTCCGCCAACCACGCATCGCGTGCCGCATAGGCAAGCCGTGTCGCCTCGGTTTCGATGTGCATGCGATCGGTCGCATCCGGCGCGCCTGCGGCCTCGAAATGCGACAGGATGTTGAGGATCATCAGCGCAATGATGCCTTGCCCATTGGGTGGGCATTCGTGGATTGTGTAATCGCGGAACGTCGTGGTGATGGGCGTCACGTACTCGCCCTCGGCATTGGCGAAGTCCTCAAGCGTATGAAGCCCACCGAGAGAGCGCAGTCGCTCCACCATATCTTCGGCAACCGGCCCGCGATAAAACCCGTCACTGCCTTCGGCAGCGATCCTACGGAAGGTGGCGGCCAATTCCGGCTGACGGTGCATCTCGCCAATGCGCGGCGCGCGGCCCCGTGGCAGGAAAATGCGGGATGCGGCCTCGTCTGCCTCAAGCAGTTTCTCTTCCTTAACCCAGTCGCGATGCACACGCGGCGAAATGGCATATCCGTTTTCGGCAAGAGCAATTGCGGGCGCCAGAACCTCGGAAAAAGGAAGGCGACCATGATCCGCGTGAAGTCGCGTCCAGGCGTCGATGGCTCCGGGAACGGTAACAGAGGAAGGGGATTGACGCGGGACCTCGGTCAGGCCGCGCTCCTCGAACCAGTCCACCGTCAGGGCTGCCGGTGTGCGGCCCGAACCATTATAGGCGATCACGTCGGCTCCGCCCTTCGGTGCATAAAGCGCGAAACAATCGCCGCCAATGCCGGTCGATCCCGGTTCGACGACGCATTGGACAGCGCAGGCCGCAATGGCAGCGTCCATGGCGTTACCACCTGCCTGCAGGATGTTGATTGCCGTCAATGTGGCGGATGGGTGTGATGTCGCGGCCATTGCCGTGGCGGATACGGCGACCGATCGCGTCGGCGTCTCGAAATTGCGCATTGCCTTTTAGTCTCCGTTATATGCAGTCATAGAAAGTGATTCAGCTGCGCACGCGATCAGGCGTCAGCCTTGCCTCGAGCAGCGCGAGCGCCCGCACGATGAGGAAGTTGAGAACGAGGTAGATTGCGCCGGCTGCGATGAACACCTCCATGGCGCGGTAGGTCTGGGCGATCAATTCCTGCGCTATGCCGGTCACCTCGGTCAGCGTAATGATTGAGGCAAGCGAGGTTCCCTTCACCATGAGGATGATCTCATTGCTGTAGGCGGGCAACGCCTGACGCAGGGCCAGCGGCAGGACAACCAGCCGCAACGTCAGCACGCGCGACAGGCCCAGCGAAGAGGCTGCTTCCGACAGCCCGCGCGGCACATTGCGGATCGCACCGCGCAGAATTTCACTGCCATAGGCGGCGGTGTTCAGCGTCAGCGCCAGAATTGCGCACCAATAAGGCTCGCGAAACAATGACCAAAGCCCGAGCATCTGCAGTGTCGGGCGGAATTGGCCGAGCCCGTAATAGATAAGGAATATCTGGACCAGAAGCGGCGTGCCCCGAAAGATCGCGACGAATGTCCTGATGGGCCAGACGATGAAAGGCTTTTGCCCCTGCTGCGCCAGCGCGAGAACAAGCGCAAGGACGAAGCCGAGCAAGACTGAGGAGCCAGCCAGTTCGAGCGTCAGCGGCAGGCCAGCCAGAAGCTTCGGTATGATTTCGAGGAAAAAGCCGGGATCGATCATCAGTGAACAACCCCACGCGAAGCATTGGCTTCAGCCCGCCCGAAGACGATGCCGGTGATGCCAGCGATGGCGAAATAAAGCACGGCGGCGGCGCCATAGAATAAGAAAGGCTCCCGTGCCGAACCCGCCCCGATCTGCGCCTGGCGCATCAGCTCAACAAGGCCAATGACGGAAATAAGAGCCGAGTCCTTCAAGACAAGTTGCCAGACATTGCCAAGACCGGGAATGGCGTGGCGCAGCAATTGTGGCACGATGACGAGGCGGAGCATCTGGATGCGCGTCAGTGCCAACGCTTTGGCCGCGTCGAACTGGCCCTGGTCGACAGCCAGATAAGCGCCCCGGTAGACTTCAGCCTGATAGGCCCCGGAAATGAAGCCAATGGTCACGATCCCGGTGGCGAGGGCTGGCAAGCCTGCAAAACCTTCCGCACCGAACAGACGGAACAATGCCGTCAGCGCGACGCTCCCACCGTAATAGAAGAAGTAGATCGTCAGGAGATCCGGCACGCCGCGAAACACGATCCCGTAGGCGGACGCGATGCCGCGCGGAAGTCGCGCTGCGGAAAGCCGACCGGCTGCCGCCAGCCCACCAAAGACGATCCCGAGCGCAAACCCTGCTACCGAGAGGAGAAGGGTGACGCCGGTGGCTTCGAGCAATGCCGCACCCCAGCCTCCGGGTCCGAAACCGAGCAGAAGAAATTTATCGAACATGAGGTTTCAAGACCTGTCACACGGTCGGCGACGACGGATCGACGCAAAACCGCTTTGTGAAAAATGGGACGGGATCGAATGACCTTCGCCAGTTGATCCCGCCCGGTCTGCGCGTGTTACTTCACCGGCGTGACGTCGGTATGCACCCACTTTTCGGACAAGCGCTTGATCGTGCCGTCAGCAATTGCGGCATCAATGGCTGTGTCGAACATCTCCTTCAACGCTTTGTCTTCCTTGCGCATCCCTGCGCCGCTTCCAAGTCCAAATATGCCGCCGACAAAGCCTGGGCCTGCAACGGTATAGTCGGCAAATTCAGGCTTGGCGAGCGTAGCGGCGAGCACCGTCTGCTGAGAGAAGAGCGCGTCCACGCGGCCAGCGGCCAGATCGAGGTCATGCTGCTCCGTCGTCTTGTACTCGCGGATCTCGACCGTATCGCCGAAATACTTCTTCACGAATTCGAGGTTTGTCGTGCCGGACTGGACGCCGACGACCTTGCCCTTGAGTAGAGGCTTCAACTTCTCGATAGCAGCCTTGGAAACGGCTTCGTCCTCAAGCTTGAACTTCTCATTGGAAATTCCAAGCTTGCCGAGGTCACTTTCCTTTGCGACCGCGAAACCCGAAGGATCGACAGCGTAGGGTTTGCTGAAAGCAATCGTTTCTAGGCGCTTGGGCGTGATGAACATGCTGGCCATGATCACGTCGAACTTTCCAACGGTCAGCGAGGGGATGAGACCGTCCCAGTTTTGCGCGATGATGGTGCACTTGATCTTCATGCGAGCACACAGATCGTTAGCGATTTCGATTTCAAGCCCGTCGAGCTTGCCGTCGGCGGTGGTGAAGTTCCACGGCGCATAGGCACCTTCGGTCGCAATAGTAATGGCTTTTGGCGCATCCGCCGCACTTGCAAGCGGCGCGGATATGATTGTCATGAAGGCAGCCGCAATCGCGGCCATACGACGAGATGTCATGGCTTTTCCCTTGTTGTTGTGCCGCCTGAACGGCTGTTCCCCGTCCTTGCCAGATGTTTCCCCGGCTTCGGACAATTTTCCAGTCGGCGATCAGCGCCGGCTAGGACTTGCGAAATCGGCAAGCAGCGATGCCGTGCAAAGCACGTGTTCCTGCATAACCCTTTCGGCCTCGGCGACATCGCCTGACCTGAAAGCGTCGATGAGGTTCTGATGTTCCTCGCGGGCAGAAAGCGGCTTGTCGACATAATCGAACCAGATGCGCATGTAAGGCTCGATGGCCACGTGAAGCGCCGCGATCTGGCGGATGAGTTTCGGTCGCCCGCTGATCTCGTAGAGAAAAGCGTGAAATTCCTGGTGGCGCAGCACCCAGTCACTGCTGCCGGTCTCGCCAGCGCGTTCCATGCGCAAGAGCAATCTATCCAGTTCTTCGAAGCTCTCCAGCGTCAGACGCGGCATAACGATGCGCACTGCAAGACCCTCAAGGACAGAGCGGATCTCAAACGTCTCGTTGAGCTCATCAAGCGTAAGGCCTGCCACCACGCAGCCGCGATTGGGGCGGAGCGTGACGAGACCATCGGCCGCCAGCCGCCTAAAGGCTTCACGAACCGGCATGCGGCTCATTCCTATTTCCGCAGCGATCTCTTCGGGAATAAGGCGGTCACCCGGCTTATAGCGGCTGAAACGCAGCGCCTGCTGGAGGTACGTATAGGCCTCTTCCTCAGCCGTTGAGGCGACGTGTGCGGTGGATGCATATGAAATCGCCATCGTCGCCCTCTGGATTTTTGTATCCACTTATCCAAACACCGTGTTGGAGGCCCGTCAAGGAGTTTATTGTCGAAAGTTTTAGCTCAGACTTGATGGGGCAATCTACCTCACCATCCAATGCCCCTAAATAGCCATTCATTCTAAACGTGATCACATAAACATCTTTACTTCCTCAAGGACGAATAAGAACCCAATTTTCTCCCATAATTACCAGAGATAAACATAGATTCACATTGACAGAAAATGTGCTCATCCATAACTGTGATCACATTCTTCCGCTTGAGAGGCCTTGACCAGTGCAGAACATTTCCCCCGCCAGATCACTGAACTCTGACTCCATAGTCACTGCCGCGAAGCAGATTCTAGCCGAGGAAACTGCGCTCTTCACGGGCCAGCGACCGCGCAGCCAGGAAATTTTCGACGCGCCATCTTCCGGGTTCTTCAATCAGGTGCCGCAATACTGGATGCGCGACTGGCCAATGCCGTTCCCGGTCGTGATATCCAAAGCCACCGGAAGTGAGGTCTGGGATGTCGACGGAAATCACGCGATCGATTTTTGCCTTGGTGACAGCGGCGCGATGTTCGGGCACGGACCGCAGCCGATCCTGAATGCGCTTGCCGGGGCCAGCACCTTGGGCCTGACGACCATGTTGCCCTCCAAGGATCTCACTGCCGTTGGCCAACTGTTGCGCGCAACATTCGGCATGTCCATGTGGCAGGTGACGGCCACCGCCAGTGACGCCAACCGCTTTGCCTTCCGGGTCGCACGTGCCGTGACGGGGCGTAAAAAGATCCTGGTGTTCGATGGTTGCTACCATGGCGCGGCTGATGAAGCGCTGGTGGACCTTGTGGACGGGCAGACGGTCGCTCGCAACGGCCTGCTTGGCCAAGCGGTAAATCTGGCCGAAACGACGGTGTGTATTCCATTCAATGATGTCCCGGCTCTTGAAGCGGCGTTGAAGGAAGGTGACATCGCTTGCGTCGTGGCGGAGCCAGTCATGACCAATTGCGGCATGATTCTTCCGCTTCCCGGGTTTCATAAGACGCTGCGGGAGCTGACGCGGTCCCACGGCACGCTGCTGCACATCGATGAAACGCATACGATTTCGACCGGATATGGCGGGTACACGAAAGTGCACGGTCTGGAGCCGGATATTTTCGTCGTCGGGAAGCCGGTCGGCGGTGGCATTCCGGTTGCTGTATGGGGCATGACAGACGATGTCGCGAGCGGGTTCGACGCCGTGCGCGCGGCAAATACTGGTACAGGCCACTCTGGCATAGGCACGACGCTTTCGGGCAGCGCTTTGCAGCTTGCCTGCCTGAAGGCCTGCCTCGAAGAGGTGATGACACCCGAGGCGCACAACACAATGAACCGTCTCGCCGATGCTGTCGAGACGGGCTTTTCTGCGGCTATCAAACGCCATGAATTGCCGTGGCATGTTGGCCGCGTTGGCGCACGGCTCGAAATCGTGTTCTCGCCTCATCCACTGCTGAACGCAAGTGAAGCCCACGAGGCGGCCAACCCGACAATCCAGAAGGCATTGCATACGGCATTTCTCAATCTGGGATATCTGGTAACACCATTCCACAATATGGTTCTGGTGGCACCGACCACCAGCGAAGAGAATGTCGCTGGCCTTGTCGCCAGCTTTGAGAAAATTCTAGATCGAATGACGAAGGCTGCATGACATGACCGGAACACGTCCACTCAACGCGGCACCTATCGAGGAAGCCCAGGCGTTTCTTAAGCAACACCCGGACATAAAAGGCTTCGACCTCGTACTGATCGATCCGAACGGGGTAGCGCGCGGCAAGATTATCCGCCGCCATGAACTCTTGCCACTGTTCCGGTCCGGCCGACATCTGCCCGGCTCCATTCTGGGGCTGGATGTGACAGGCGTTGATGTGGATGAGACAGGTTTGACATGGGACGACGGCGATGCCGACAGAATTGCGTGGCCGATAGCCGGATCACTCGTGACATTGCCCTGGACGTCACCCGAACGCGGCGAAGTTCGCGTCATGCTGTATGAACTCGATGGATCAGCCATGAGCGCAGATCCACGGCAGGCTCTGGTACGCCAGATCGAGCGATTTGCGGCAAAAGACTTATTCCCTGTGCTGGCGTTCGAGCTGGAATTCTATCTCCTCAATGCCGAAAACGATGTTCTGGGAAAACCCAAGGCTGCACGCTTGCCTCTTTCAGGACGTGAGTCGAAACAGAGCCATGTCTATAGCGTCGCCGTGCTGGATCAATTCGAGCCGTTTATCGATGCGCTTTACCGCGCCGCTGCCGCCCAAAACCTGCCTGTGGAGACGATCATCTCCGAATATGCTCCCGGCCAATATGAGCTGACACTGCGTCATCAGGCAAACGGGCTGCGCGCGGCAGACGACCTTGTGATGCTGAAGCGTCTCGTTCGAGGTCTCGCGCTCCGGCACGGCATGCGGGCCAATTTCATGGCCAAGCCATTTGCGAAGCACGCTGGCTCTGGCATGCATCTTCATGCCAGTCTTGCGGACCCGTCGGGCCGCAACCTGTTCGCCGATGTGGACAACGATCTTGCGCCCATGCTGCGCCACGCCATTGGCGGCCTGCAGCACACCATGGCGGATTCGATGCTGATATTCGCACCCAATTTGAATTCCTGGCGTCGTTTTTCCCGCAACAGCTATGCCCCAACCTCTCCGACCTGGGGGCGCAACAACCGCAGCGTCGCCCTCAGGGTTCCGGCAGGAAACCAAGCCAACCGCCATCTTGAACATCGCTCACCCGGTGTCGATGCGAACCCCTATCTGGTGGCGGCTACCGTTCTTGCCGGAATATATAAGGGGATCGAAAACAGGATCGAGCCTGACGCAGAATCATCCACCTACAGCGACGATACCAGAACGACCCTGCCATGCGACTGGAGTGCGGCGATTGACAAGGCCGAGGGATCGGATTTTCTAAAGGACGCCCTTGGCGCACGTATGGCCGCAGTTTTCATTGCGCTGAAGCGTGCGGAACTCCGCTTCTTTTCTGCTGAGGTGACGGACGAAGAGTTTGCCTATTACGGCGACGTCATATGACGGCGCACGGGAGCTTTATAAAATCATGCGAGAACTATCGACCCAACAGCAACAGGTGTACCAGGCTCTTCGCGAACAACTGATTTCGGGTCGGTTTTCTCCGGGTACGAGCGTCAGTCTGCGGGGTCTGAGCAAAAGCATGGGCGTCGGCCTGATGCCTGTTCGAGAAGCGATTACTCGCCTCGGTGGCGAGCGCGCCCTGGAAGTGCGCCGCAACGGCCGGGTGTGTATTCCCGAACTGACACACAGACGTTTCGAGGAGCTTATGCAAGCCAGGTTGCAACTGGAGCCTCTCTGCGCGAGCCGGGCGCTGCCCTATGTGACGCTTGAGACCATAAGCGTGATGGAGGCATGTGATTCACGCATGAACCAGAGCTACGGAGCCAAGGATGCAGACACCTACATGCGCGAAAATTATCAGTTTCACTTCGAACTATACCGAGCTGGAGGGTCGGAAGTCCTCGTCGCTCTGCTGGAAAGCATTTGGATGCAGTTTGGTCCGTTCATGCGCAGCGTCTATGAGATGAATGAAACGACAACCATCGTCGATAAGCATCAGATGACACTGGAAGCCATTCGCCGGGGGGATGCCGAAGCGCTGTGCGTGGCAATCAAGGCCGATATTCTCGATGCCATTCACCTATTGAAACAGACGCTTGGAAAAGACACCCTGTAGGATCGCTCTCGGCCAGAAGGTCCAATCTTGCCTGAAAGGCAGTTGGCAAACTGATGGCTGGTTCGGCAATAAAAAGCTCAAGCAGTTTCATGAGGCCAAAGGCGATCGTGGCGTTCAGCCATTGACGAAAGTGCTCAACACAGAAGGCGACCTGCCCCCGATACTATTCATTCTACAAGCCACGTAAAACGGCTCGGGGCGGTCATTTACCTCCCCGAGCCGCTTCGCTGTCAGGAGCAAAGGCTCAGTCTGATCCACTCTTCGTTAGTCGTGACATTGAAGCCATTCCGCTCATTGGCGCTGTTGCTCTTTGGCCATGCCACGCACTTGCCTTCGGCAAAGATTGCGCGATAATTTTTGATATGATTATCCGGGTCCTGGGAAGGTTTCACTTTGGACATGGGTGCGACGGGTTGCTATCTGGCGAAACTGGTAGCTGGCCTTTGCGTTTATAGCTGATGACGCTTGATGACGTGGAGAAGGAATGACAAATGCCGAAGATCATCAAAAAGGGGAACTTGCCGACAAAATCATGCGTTACGTGCAGCCTCCCATTTCTCTGGCGGCGGAAATGGGCGAAGACTTGGGATGACGTTAAATACTGTTCGGAGCGTTGCCGCCGCCAAAAAGCCTCGCAACAAAAAGGTTAGTTCCGCTGTTACACTACAACCGGCGGGCCATACATTTGGCTTGATCGGCTTCAACATCAAGGGAAACCGACGTTCCCCGCTGGTGTTGGCTATCGGCGTGACACAGAGCGGGCCATATCCGAGAAAATGTTGCCATTCAAATTGGTCGCAACTGCACAACAGAAACGTCGAATATGATGCCGCTCGACACAGTCGCTAAGAGACTGGCTGTTGAAGACGCAAGGTCAGGTCGGACTGCTCCAGCCTCTGGCCGCTTTCATCGAACAGATGGAAATCTTTTACATCGGCTGCGATTGCCAATGTTTCGCCAATCTGGATGCGCGAGCGGCCGGGAACGCGGAATACGATGACCGAACCGTCTGAAAACGCCCCGTGAACGTAGCTTTCAGCCCCAACCAGTTCCACCGCATCTACCCGCACCTCACCGCGAAATCCGCCTGAGGCAAGGCTTGCGTCGGCAACCGTAATGTCTTCCGGGCGGATACCGAGCGTGCGGACGTTGCCGGGAAGCGATGTGCTATCGACCAGCGACCATCCGGCACCTGCCGACTGTCCGGTAACATGCGGCAGCAGGTTCATGGACGGCGAGCCGATAAAGGTGGCGACGAAGGTTGTTGCAGGGCGTTCATAAAGGTCTATCGGACTGCCGATCTGTTCGATCCGCCCGGCGTTCAGAACCACCAGACGGTCAGCCAAGGTCATGGCCTCCATCTGGTCGTGGGTAACATAGACACTGGTGGTGGCAAGCGCTCGCTGCAGCCGCCGAATTTCGACACGCATCTGCACCCGCAGCTTGGCGTCCAGATTGGACAACGGCTCGTCGAACAGAAACGCAGCGGGCTTGCGGACGATGGCTCGCCCCATCGCTACACGCTGACGCTGACCGCCGGAGAGTTGGCGCGGTTTGCGGTCAAGGAACTGCTCGATCTCCAGCGCCTTGGCAGCTTCCGATATGCGCCGGTCTATCTCGTCTTTGGGAGTGTTGCGGTTTTTCAGGCCATAGGACAGGTTCTGTCGCACGCTCATATGCGGGTAGAGCGCATAATTCTGGAACACCATGGCGATGTCACGGTCGGCGGGTTCGACATCGTTGACGACCCGGTCACCGATGGATATCTCGCCGCCGGAAATGCTCTCAAGCCCGGCAATCATGCGCAGCAGCGTCGATTTTCCGCAGCCCGATGGCCCGACCAGGACAATCAACTCGCCATCGGCTATATCCATCGATACGCCTTTGATGGCCTCGACAGAACCGCCATAAACCTTGCGGACATCCTTCAGGACAATTTTTGCCATTACTTTTCAGTCTCCACCAAGCCTTTGACGAACCAACGCTGCATCAGCACAACAACAATAATGGGGGGGATGACGGCCAGGATCGCGGTAACCATCACATAGTTCCAGGGGGTCGATGCATCGGTGAAATCCACCATGCGTCTCAGACCGATAATGATCGTGTTCATCTTGGCGTCGTTGGTGACGAGAAGCGGCCAGAGATACTGCGTCCAGCCATAGATGAACAAAATCACGAAAAGCGCGGCGATATTGGTCTTCGACAGAGGCAGAAGAATATCGCGCATGAAACGAAACGGCCCTGCATTGTCGATGCGCGCCGCCTCGACCATTTCGCCGGGTATCGTCAGAAAGAATTGCCGAAACAAAAAAGTTGCCGTTGCAGATGCCATCAGCGGCAGGGTCAGCCCGGCATAGGTGTCGATCAGGCCAAGATCAACGATGACCTTGTATGTCGGCAGGATTCGTACCTCCACCGGTAGCATCAGCGTGATGAAGATCATCCAGAAGAAGCCCATGCGGAATGGAAAGCGGAAGAAGACGATGGCGAAGGCCGACAAGAATGAAATGATGATCTTGCCGATGGCGATGGCCAGTGCGACGACGAAGCTGTTGAACAGCAGCCGCTCCAAGCTGACTCCGACGACGCGTTCGACGCCGGTGGACATGGCCTCACCGTAGTTTTCCGCCAGATGCCCGCCCGGCAGCAGCGACATGGGCGGACGGATGATGTCGTTGGAGGTCATAGATGATGCGATGAAGGTGTAATAAATCGGGAAGGCGACAATGATGATGCCGAGGATCAGCATCAGATGTGCGACCAGACTGGCGACAGGACGGTTTTCGATCATGGTCTCACCTCAGCCGTAATGCACGCGCTTTTCCACGAACCGAAACTGGAACGCGGTGAGCGCAATGACGATGATCATCAGAATGACGGATTGCGCCGCCGACGAGCCGAGGTTCAGGTTGACGAAACCGTCATTGTAAACCTTGTAAACCAGTGTTTCCGTTGCCTTGGCAGGCCCGCCTCCGGTGACAGAATGAATGATGCCGAAGGTGTCGAAGAAGGCGTAGACCGTGTTGACGACCAGCAAGAAGAAGGTCGTTGGGGCCAGCAGCGGAAAGACGATCGTCCAGAAACGGCGACTGCCGCGCGCACCATCAATTGACGCTGCCTCGAGCAGCGATTTCGGGATAGCCTGAAGGCCTGCGACGAAAAAGAGGAAATTGTAACTGATCTGCTTCCAGGCGGCAGCGGCCACCACCAGCAGCATGGCCTGGTTTCCATCCAGCAGCGGATCCCAATCGATGCCGTTGCGGCGCAGCAGATAGGCGAATGTGCCCATGGCCGGATTGAACATGAACAGCCAAAGCATACCGGCAACGGCCGGAGCCACGGCATAGGGCATGATCATAAGTGTGCGATAGAAGCCCTTGCCGCGCACCACGCGGTCTACGGCTGTCGCCAGCAGCAGCGCCAGCCCCATAGATACCAGTGCGGTCAACAGACTGAACACCACCGTCACCTGCAAGGCATGCAGATAGTTCGGATCGGACAGCACAGCGGAAAAGTTTGCCATGCCGACGAAATTACTGGAAAGCCCGAACGGGTCCTCGCGCATCGTTGACTGGTACAGAGCCTGACTGGCTGGCCAGAAGAAGAATACCACGGTGAGCACGATCTGCGGGGCGACCAGCAGATACGGCAGGACCTTGTTGGGAAAGATGACGCTTTGCACGGCGATCTCCTGAACGGACGGAAGTTTCCGCCCGCACCTTCACGATGCGGGCGAATGGAGAGCGGGGCGTTTATTTACCGATTGCTTGCTGGATGGCGGCGTTGCCGCGTTCAACCGCCTTGTCGAGTGCAGCCTTAGCATCCTGCTTGCCAGCCAGCATCGACTCGAATTCCTCGTTCATGATGTCGCGAACCTGCGGCAAGTTGACGAGGCGTACGCCTTTGGAATTTTCCGTCGGCGGCTTGCCCATCATCTGAAGCAGCGGCGTTTCACGACCCGGATTCTTGTCATAAAAGCCGGACTTCTTGGTTTCCTCGTAAGCCGCAATCGTTACCGGCATATAGCCTGAGACCTGATGCAGCCGGGCCTGAATATTGGTCTGCGAGAGGAAGTTGAAGAACTCCGCGACGCCCTTGTATTCCGCATCGCTCTTGCCTCCGAATACCCAAAGGCTCGCGCCGCCGGGAATGGTATTTTGCGGACCATGACCTTCGTAATAGGGAAGCTGGCCGATGCCGTAATTCATGCCGGTTTTGACGATGTCGCCAAGCCCGCCCGAGGATTCTGTCAGGATGCCGCATTCACCTGACATGAACAGCTGCTTGGCTTCAGATGTGCGACCGCCGTAACGGAAAACGCCTTCCTTGGCGAGATCGGCGATTGCCTGGAAATGCTCCACAAAAAACGGGGCATTGAATGCCAGCTTGACATCTGTGCCGCCGAGACCGTTCTCATTGCTGCCATAGGACACGTTGTTCCAAGCGGCAAAGTTCTCCGTCTGGATCCATGTCAGCCATGTCGAGGTAAAGCCACATGCCGAGGCACCACTGCTCTTGATCTTGCGAGCGGCTTCAAACACTTCCGGCCATGTCTTTGGCGGATTTGCCGGATCGAGCCCGGCTCTCTGGAACGTGTCCTTGTTGTAGTAGAGGATCGGTGACGACGAGTTGTAGGGGAAGGACAACATCGTGCCATCGGGTTTGGAATAATAGGCGACGATACCAGCCAGATATTTCGACTTGTCGAACTCGTAACCACCGGCCTTCAGTACATCCGCTGCCGGTTTGATGGCACCTTCCGCTCCCATCATGACACCGCTGCCCGCATCAAATACCTGGATGATGGCGGGTGGCTGTTTAGCGCGGAAAGCGGCAATGCCAGC
Source organism: Agrobacterium bohemicum (assembly GCF_001562555.1). Lineage (NCBI taxonomy): Bacteria > Pseudomonadati > Pseudomonadota > Alphaproteobacteria > Hyphomicrobiales > Rhizobiaceae > Agrobacterium > Agrobacterium bohemicum. The sequence goes on along the minus strand of NZ_KQ961027.1, from coordinate 46,647 downwards.
GTTCAATGTTTCAGGATAGGTGCCTTTGAAGACCGGTACGATCTTATAATCTTTCTGACCCTCGTTGAATTCCTTTGCGAGATTATCGACCACCTCGTTGTTGGCGCCAGTCATAGCGTGCCACCACTGAATTTCCGTGGCGGCATAGGCGGTGGATGACATCAGCGCGGCGGCTGCAGTCGCGAAAATGGATGCGTAAAGGCGTTTCATGTGTGTAGCTCCTCCCTGGATATTTCCGGGCTCCTCACCCGGCCTGCTTGGTAAAACGGAATTCTCCTCGATCCCGTCGTGTCGTTTTGTTTTCAAGCCGCAGCCTTGCCGGTCAGTCCAGCGATGCGGCTGAGGTCTTCGATGGCACCCGGCGCTGCGGCAATCACCGGCGCACCCTTGGTCAGCCGCTCCCCTTCGGTCAGGAACGGATGAAACCAGCCGCCTGCCTCGCGGACAAGGCAAAAACCCGCCATGCAATCCCATGCGTGCATGTAAGGCTCGTAGTAGCCAACCAGCCTGCCAGCCGCGACATAGGCCAGCATGAGTGCGCCGGAACCATTGCGGATAAAGTTGCCGCCGGAGGCGAGCAGGTCTTCTACCATGCTGGCAACAAAGGCTGGCGTCACATAATTGTTAGCGCCGATGCCAGTGACCGAATTGCGGATGGTGCGTGTATCATCAAGCGTCAGCACCTTGCCATTCAGCGTCGCGCCCATGCCACGCGCACTGCTGTAAATCTCACTGTGACAAGGCGCGTTGATGACGCCGACCACCGGCTCACCTTCGCTCAGCACTGCGATCGAAACGCACCAGTTGGGCATACCATTGACGAACGGGCTGGTGCCGTCAATAGGATCGACCACCCAGATGAAATCTGAGGTACCGGCGATCAGGCCATATTCCTCACCCAGAAATCCGTCTTCTGGAAACGACCGCGCGACACAGTCGCGGATGAGGTTTTCGACTTCGCGGTCAGCTATCGACACCACGTCCTGCGGATCACGCTTGGTCTCGATCACCAGCGCATCGCGGTTATTGAAATAGTCGAGCGCCACGGCACCGGCTTCCAGCGCGATCTCCTGTGCCAGCTTCAATCGGGCTTCGATATGCTGTTGTGTGGACTGCATGAACTGATCTCTCAAAATAGTGCCTATAGTGAAATGATGGCGATGCCGCGCTCTTTGAAGCCAATAGCGACATTTGTTGATGGGGCAATCGGTCGTTCCACCGAGGGATCGACAACGAACAACGGACCGCCATCCGTCTCGACTTCGTATTCGATATGATCGCCCAGATACGCGGCACTGCTGATGCGACCGCAAAAATCCGCCTTGGTCGATGGAGACAGGGTGACGGAATTCGGTCGTACCGCCAGTTGGCCCGGCCCGACCTTGACACCACGGCTCGGCACGCGATGTACAAGATCCTGTACCTGAATGACGGCCTGATCGCCCTCTATGCCGATAACCGTGCAGGGTACAACATTCGCCTCACCCATGAAGTCTGCGATGAAGGCAGATGCTGGGCTTTCGTAGAGATCGCGTGGCGATCCTTCCTGCGCCACATGGCCATCCTTCATGACGATGATGCGATCGGAGACGGCCAGCGCCTCGTCCTGATCGTGCGTCACATAGACCGCGGTAAACTGCAAACGCTGCTGCAATTCGCGAATTTCGGTGCGCACCCTGCGGCGAAGACGCGTATCGAGATTGGACAGTGGCTCATCCAGCAGCAAGACTTGCGGCTCCAGAACGAGTGCCCGGGCGACAGCGACGCGTTGCTGCTGACCACCGGAAAGTTCGGCCGGAAGCCGCTGGCCCATACCCGCAAGTCCGACCAGTTCGAGTCCGTTTTCTGCCTTCTGCCGGGCTTCCTTGCGGTTGAGGCCGGACGATTCCAGTCCGTAAGCGACATTGTCCAGCGAGCTCATATGCGGAAACAGCGCATAAGACTGGAACACCATAGAGACATCGCGCTCGTTGGCCGGCAGCATGGTCACATCCTTGCCGCCGATCAGAATGCGACCGGAGGTCGGATGTTCAAGACCAGCCAGCATACGCAGCGTCGTGGTCTTGCCGCAGCCGGATGGACCGAGCAACGTCACAAGCGTTCCAGGCTCTATCGTCAACGACAGGTCATGGATGGCTGTGAAGGCACCGAACTGCTTGCGGATATTCTGGAGGACGACCGACCCGGGGGCGTGGTTCATGCGGTTTTCTCCTGAGTGGTGGCTGTAGCCGCGACGCGGTGAATGCGATTTTCTCGGCGCAACCGGCGTTCGCCGACCAGCAGCTGGAACCCGGTAATGACAGTGATCATCACGACGATCAGCATGGATGAATAAGCGATGGCCACGCCGTACTCGCCATTCTCGACCAGTCCGACGATATAGGACGTCGCCATGTTGTATTGCGCGCTGACCAGAAAGATTACTGCGCTGATCGAGGTGATCGCACGCACGAAAGAATAGACCAGTGCGGCTGTAATGGCAGGACGCAGCAATGGCAAAATAACCTTGCGGATGGTGCGGAAACTGTTGGCACGAAGCGTCATCGAGGCTTCGTCCAAGCTCTTGTCGAGCTGACTCATCGCAGCGATGCCCCCGCGCACGCCAACCGGCATATTGCGGAACACGAAGCAGGCGACGAGGATCAGCGCCGTGCCGGTCATTTCCAGAGGCGGCAGGTTGAAGGCCATGATGTAACTGATGCCGATCACTGTGCCGGGAATGGCAAAACTCATCATCAGTGCAAATTCGAACAGCCCTCGCCCGGCGAATTTCTGCCGCACGATGACATAGGCGGTTGCCAGACCGACCGCTGCCGTCAGCGGTGCTGAAATCAGGGCGATTTCCATGGTCGTCCAGAACGAATTCCAGGCGACACCTGTCCAGGCGATCCCACCGTCCCGCAGGCTGAATGAGAAGGCGCGGGCGTAATGGTCCAAGGTCAGCGAGTTATCAAGGCCCCAGGTTTTGACGAAGCCGCCGAAAGCAATCATGCCGTAAACGACGACGGTAAAAATCATCCAAGGAATGACCAGCGCATGGACAAAAATGGAAAGCGACTTCGGCAGCGCGATGTGTGATCCGGAATCACCCTTGCCGGTAACAGTGGCAAAGTTCTTGCCCGCCAGCCAAAAACGCTGTGCCAGAAACGCCGATAGCGTGAAGCAGAGAAGGATGAGAGCAAGCACGGCAGCGCGTGACGGATCGGTCTGCGAGCCGACAACCGCGAAGAATATTTCCGTAGACAGCACGCCGTGGCTTCCGCCCAACACCAGAGGATTGCCGAAATCCGCCATGCTTTCGATGAAACCGATCAAGAACGCATTGGCCAGACCCGGTTTCATCAGCGGCAGCGAAACACGCCAGAAGGTACGCCAGCGATCCGCGCGTAGGGTCTGGGACGCCTCTTCCATCGAAGGGCTGACGCCTTCGACGACACCGATCAGCACCAAAAACGAGATTGGCGTAAACGACAGCACCTGAGCGATCCAGATACCCGTCAGGCCGTAAAGCCAACGGCTGGGTTCAATGCCGAACAGGTCTGAAAGCCCCGTCGTCACCATTCCCGCGCGACCGAACAGCAAAGTCAGCGCCAGACCAATAACGAAGGGTGGCGTGATGATCGGCAAAACGGTCAGCAACCGCAGACCCTTTTTGAAGGGAAAACGGGTGCGGGTTGCGACGAGTGCAAACGCCAGACCAAGCAGTGTTGAGCCGCTAGCAGTCATGATCGCCAGCCACAGGGTGCGCCACGCCAGTCCGCAGCGGTCTCCGCCGATCACGCAACTCAAGCTCCAGATGGACGGGTCCTGGATATTACGGGCGAAGCCCGACGCGTTGAACGAGCCATCGAAATCCTGAAAGCCGCCGACGAACATGCTGCCGATGGGATAGAAGACGAAGATTGCCACCAGAAAGACCAGCAACGATATGGTGGCGACGACGAACGCGTCGCCCTTCATCACGCCACGTTCCGCAAGCCCGAAGGCAAAAATCAGAACGAAAAGGAAGGCCGAAAGCATAGCGCCTGCGCCCATCGCCGGCTGACCATTGGCAAGCGTGCCGAACAGGTTTTCGGTGAGTGACCAGTTCCAACCGGAAAAACCAATCGCAAGCCCCTGTAGTGCCAGAAAGACCACGCCAACGCCGCCAGCCCAAGCCAATATCGTCCCGCGCAGCATCGAATTGGTGATGAAGCGTGCAGAAACCGCTGCAAGTAGTGCCAGAAGGGCGACCGCCAGCCACAACCGTCCATATGCGAAAATCTGCAAAAGACCGGGGCCATCGGCTGCATCATTGAAGAAACCCGAGAGCCAGTTGAACGACAGAAAGCCGCCTTCGATCCGATACCACGGAAAAAGGAGGAAAGCCGCAATGCCAGCAATCAGCGTCAGGTCTAGCCTTCGGTTGCGATTGTCCATGACGGTCGCACGTCCTTCGATGGTCGAGTTAGACGAGGGAGGAAAGCTACGCGGCCATAACAAAGAGAGCCGCGCAGCAATGGTCCGATCTGTTGGATCAGTTGGCCTTTGCGCCGATCTGGGTATCCCAGCGGCCCAACAACTCCTTGCGCTTTTCAGGATCGCCATATGTTTTGAAGTCGTAGTCGATCAACTTGATATCCTCGAACTTCGGTGCCTCCTTGGGGATTTCGGCGCTCTTGTTCGATGGCAGCTGGAAGGACTTGGCGTCCTTCATGTGTGATTGCACATCCGCCTTCAGTGCCCAGTCATACCAGATCTTGGCATTTTCCAGATTGCGAGCACCTTTGACGATCGACATCGAACCGATCTCATAGCCAGTACCCTCGCAAGGCGCGATCGATTTGATCGGGAAGCCTTCGGCTGTCTGCGAGACGGCGTCGTGCATGAAGACGATACCGATTGCGGTTTCACCGCGCGCAGCAGCTTTCACCGGTGCGGAGCCGGACTTTGTGTACTGCGAAATATTGGCATTGAGCTTGCCGAGATATTCGAATGCCTTGTCTTCACCCATGATCTGGACCAGCGACGCCAGCGCCGTATAGGCAGTCCCCGACGAATTCGGATTGGCCATCTGTATCTCGCCCTTGAAGGATGGGTCGAGAAGATCTGCCCAGCACTTGGGTTCCTTGTATCCCTTGGTCTTGAAAATCTCGGTGTTGTAACCCCAGCCAAGCGCACCGGCGTAAACGCCAACAGTTTTGTAGCCTGAGCTTTCCGCCTGCTTCTTCGCCCAATCCTGCAATTGGTCGAGCATCGGTGATTTATATTCCAGCGTAAGGTTTTCAGATGCGGCCTGCAGGTGCGGATCACCTGTGCCAGCCCACCAGACATCAGTCTTAGGGTTGCGGGCCTCGACGCGTATCTTGGCATAGGTCTCGCCAGATGACAGGCGGACCATGTTGACCTTGATCGGGTTTTCTTTTTCGAACATGTCTTTCATCTGCTCACAGATGACCACGTCTGCCGAGCAGATGAGATTGAGATCGCCAGCCGCCATTGCCGTCGATGCACTGAAAGCCAGACCAGCAGCCAAGCCAGCTGCCGCAAAATGCGCTGCGCCCATGATTGTTCCTCCCGTTTCTTGGATGACGCCTCCACGTCATACGCCTTGCAAGCGTGTGCAAAGACTTCACGATGACAGACGTGATGTCAACCGATAATCTGCGATATTGCTTGTTTAGATGGTTATATGACTGTCATCATCCTGTTGCACACAATTGCAAAGATGTGCATGAATACCCCCCCAAAGAGGCCATGATGAGCGACCGCAAGATCTTCGTAAGCGCAAAGGACGTCGCCGATCGGGCCGGAGTTTCGCGGTCTGCCGTTTCGCGCACCTTCACGACTGGCGCCAGCGTTTCCGAAGAGACCCGCCGCAAAGTGATGGAGGCGGCAGATGCACTCGGCTATCATGTCAATCACCTTGCGCGCGGATTGATGCGCAATGAGAGCGGCATCGTTTGCCTGGTCGTCTCAGAACTCGATACCCCTTATCGCGCCGGGTTGATCAAAGCCCTGACCCAGCAATTGCAGGCCAATGCCAAGGTAGCGATGCTGATCAATACCGACCGCTCCGACGAAAGCGTCGAACTGGCGCTGAGGCAAGCGATCCGCTACCGCGCAGATGCCTCGATCATTCTTTCGGGCATGCCAGACAAGTCGATCACGGATCTCTGTCTGCGCAACGGTCAGCGACTTGTGCTGATCAACCGCGACGACGAGCAAGCGGGTCCGTTGCGCATCAATCTCGATGATCGCGAAGCGGCAAGCCGCGCCTTTACCGCTTTTCTGCGCGCTGGTTGCCGGGAGTTTGGCTTTGCCAATTCACAGGCCATGACCCCAAGCCTGATGGCGCGTGAGGAAGGCTTTTTGGCCGCCGGGCAGCGCCACGGACTCACCGTCAGTGTCGAACGGTTCGGCCCGACCTCCTATCAGAGCGGCACCGTTCTTGCGCAACGCTTCATGACCCGCGCCAAACGCCCGGATGCTGTGTTTTGCGCCACCGATCTTCTTGCCTGCGGTTTCATGGACGCCGCTCGTCATCAGTTCAAGCTGGATATCCCATCAGAACTCTGCGTCATCGGTTTTGATGACATAGAGCAGGCATCATGGTCATCTTACGACCTCACGACGTTTGCCCAGCCAGTGCAGGTCATCGCTCGCGAAGCCGTGGCCTGGCTCAGCCAGCCTGGGGAAACGGTGATTAGCGACTTGAGCAAGCTCGTGCCCGAACTCATCTGGCGCGCATCGGTCCGCGGCGGCTAAAATCTGAAAGCGCACAATACAACCAACGCTCAAGCGAGCCGGCCATCTTGCTGGTGCAAATCAACCCGATTACTGCGCATTTCCTGGGGCGATGGCATAGCCACCCAGACGTCCTTTCAGCATTCGAACGATATCGATATCGGTCTTTTTTATCCGCGGCGCCGCGAACCCGAAAGCGACAACATTCGAGTTATCGACTTCGACGTTTGACGAGCAGGAAGAATGCACCTCTGTCACATTCAACTCCGTGAGCAAAAGGTCGATTGTTTCAAGATTGACGCCCGAACCTGGCATGATGGATACTCGCCCGGATGCAATGCCTATAGCGGCCTTCAGGTCAGCAAGACCCTCCACTGCGGAGATGGCGCGCCCGGACGTCAAAACTCTTTCAAACCCGCAGTCGATCGCAAGTTCGATAGCTTCGGCCATATCTGGCACGAGATCAAAGGCGCGATGAAGCGTGCGCGGCATCGTACCACTGACCTCGGACAACGTCATCAAGATATCGCAGTCTAGTCGACCGTCGCTATGATTTGCGCCGAACACCACGCCAGCCAAGCCGCAGGAAGCGGCAAATCGAATATCGTCTTCCATCACCGCCAATTCTTCGGCACTGTAGATGAAATCCCCAACGCGCGGCCGGATCATGGCATAACAGGGCACAACAGACCGCGAGGCTAGGCTCATCAACCCGGCAGACGGAGTAAGCCCACCAACGGTCAGTGCGCTGCAAAGCTCGATCCTGTCAGCCCCCCCTTCGATCGCAGCATAAAGGCCAGCGGCATCATCGACGCAGACTTCCAGCAGGATATCGCCCATAGCTCAACCGCCCTGGCAGATTTGGAGGTTCGTCATCGGATGACGTTGCCATCAACGCCGAAACGGTGGGTCATCTCACCCGTTGGCGAGGCGAAGACCACATCGTCAGGTGCATAGGCATGCTCACCAAACAAACGCACGGTCAGTAGGCCAATCGTGTCGCTTTCGATATAAACGATGGTGTCAGCACCCAGATGCTCGACATGCACAACCTTGCCGGACCATGTGCCACTCTCACGCGACAGCGCCAGATGCTCGGGCCGGATGCCGAGCGTCTTGTAACCGCTTTCCCCCAGTCGCTCAGCATCGATGAAATTCATCTGCGGCGACCCGATGAAACCCGCGACAAACAAATTTGCAGGGCGATTATAAAGCTCCATCGGCGAGCCCACCTGCTCGATGCGACCGGCGTTGAGCACAACGATCTTGTCGGCTAGCGTCATCGCCTCGACTTGGTCGTGGGTCACATAAATCATCGTCGCCTTGAGGCGTCGGTGCAGCCGGGCAATTTCCAGACGCGTCTGCACGCGCAGTGCCGCATCGAGGTTGGATAACGGCTCATCGAAAAGAAACAGCGTGGGTTCGCGCACGATTGCTCGGCCAATAGCAACACGCTGACGCTGACCGCCCGACAGTTCAGCGGGTCGCCTTTGGAGATAGGGTTCGAGTGATAGCAGCGAAGATGCATTGGCAACCCGGGTCTCGATTTCGTCCTTGGGCGTTCCGGCTTGCTTGAGGCCGAGCCCCATATTGTCCTTCACCGTCAGATGCGGATACAGCGCATAGGACTGGAAAACCATCGCAATGCCGCGTTTGGCAGGTGGTACTGCGGAGACTTCGCGGCCATCGATGACGATTTCACCAGAGCTGATATCTTCAAGCCCGGCAATGGTGCGCAACAGCGTCGACTTGCCACAACCCGAAGGGCCTACGAAAATCACGAACTCGCCGTCCTTGACTTCCAGGTCGATGCCTTTCAGCACATCGACGGTGCCAAAGGACTTTGCGACGGATTTGAGTGTCAGATTACCCAAGGGTTTTCTCCAGATTCATAGGTCCACCATGCGGCCGGTTCGCGCGCTTTCATCTGCCGCAAGGCAAATGCGCAGCGATTGTACGGCGTCGGTCATATGTCGGTTGAGATCAATATCCTCACGGATGGCTTTAAGCACATAGGCCTGCTCGCGATCGCACAGTTCCTGATGACCGGGCTCGCCCTCCATTTGGAGAAACTGGTCAGGCTCCATGAACTTGCCATCCGGCCCGGTTGCAGCTTTATGCAGACGGATCGTTGAGGTCTTGGTATGGGTGTCGATGTCATCGGATTTGGCGTTCGGGTCCATGACTATGGATACGCTGCCTTTAGGTGACATCACGTCTTTCACGAAAAACGCCGTTTCCGAAATCATTGGCCCCCAGCCAGCCTCATACCACCCGATGGAATCGTCATCGAAGGTCACCTGAAGGTGGCCGTAATTGTACATGTCAGGTGCAATCTCGTCCGAGAGGCGCAGGCCCATGCCACGAACCGACACCGGTTTGGCATCGGTGATCTGACACATGACATCGACATAATGGACGCCACAATCGACAATCGGCGGCGTCGTCTGCATCAGCGCCTTGTGGGTGTCCCACGTCTTGCCGGAGGATTGTTGATTGAGGTTCATGCGGAATACGTAGGGGCCGCCAAGCTCTCGGGCGAGTGAGATCAATTTCATCCATGAGGGATGGTAACGCAGAATATAGCCGACGACGAGTTTGCGGCCATTCGCACGAGCACAGGCCACAACACGCTCGGCATCGGCAACCGTCGTTGCCAGCGGTTTTTCAACAAACACATGGCAGCCTGCCTCCATGGCTTTGATCGCAAAGGCGGCATGGCTGTCTGGATAGGTGTTGATCGAGCAGAGGTCTGGTTTCAGTTCCGCCAGCGCGTCATCGAAGGACGGCAGGACTTGGTAACCACTAAGTTGCTCAGGTAAAACGGGCTTGGAGCGATTGACGAGTCCGATGATTTCAAATCCCGGATTGGCAGCATAGGACAGCGCGTGGCTCATGCCCATATTGCCGAGACCAGCGACCAGAACCTTGAGGGGTAGTTCGCTCATTTTACCGCTCCTGCCGTGATGCCGCGGATCAACTGCCGCGAAAAGATCGTGTAGAGAACGAGAACAGGGGCAATTGCGAGTGAAAGTGCCGCCAGTACGGCGTTCCAGTTCGTCACGAACTGGCCGATGAAGATTTGCGTGCCGAGCGTGATCGTTTTCGTTGCTTCGCTAGGAGCCAGGATCAACGGAAACCACAGATCGTTCCAGATCGGTATCATCGTAAAGACGGCAACCGTCGCCATGGAAGGGCGGATGAGCGGTAATACCAGTCGGAAGAAAATCTTGTATTCCGATAACCCATCGATACGTCCGGCATTCTTCAGGTCATCGGACACGGTGCGCATAAATTCTGAAAGAATGAAGATCGCAAGCGGCAGGCCTTGCGCGGTATAAACCAGAATAAGAGCGGTGCGCGTGTTGACCAACCCTGTGGCCACCATGCCCTGCAGGATACCAATGGTTCCCAGGCGAATGGGGATCATGATACCCAGCGCCATGTAGAGGCCGAGCCATGTGTTGCCTTTGAACCGGTATTCCGACAAGGCAAATGCCGCCATCGCCCCAAACAAAAGCACCAGCGCAATCGACACAATGGTGACGATGAGCGAGTTTTGCATGTAGTGGACAAAATCACCCTGCCCCAGCACAGTGGTATAACCGACAAGATCGAAGGTCGAAGGCAGCGGCGGCTGCATAGGATTACGAAAAATCGCGTTTCGCGACTTGAACGAATTGATGATCGTCAGCGCCACTGGAAACAGTGCGACCGCCGTATAGGTAAGCAATATGGCATGGGCCGATGCCGTGCGGGCGATGGAGGACCGAGCTTTGGACATATCTGCTTCTCCCTTCAGAACTGATAGCGGCGCATGCGGCGCTGGATTGCGAAGAGATAGAAACTGACTCCAGCAAGGATGATGAGGAACATCACCGTTGCAATGGTCGCGCCCATTGAGCGATCACCCAACTGAAGCTGGAAACCGAAGAAGGTGCGGTAGAGCAATGTCCCCAGAATATCCGTCGATCCATCCGGCCCGGCCAACGCCCCCTGTACCGTGTAGATCAGGTCGAAGGCGTTGAAATTTCCGACAAATGTCAGAATGGAGATAATACCGATGGAGGGTAGGATCAGCGGCAATTTGATCTTCCAGAACTGGCTCCAGCCAGTAATGCCGTCCATTTCGGCTGCCTCGATCACCTCATCCGGAATATTCAGGAGAGCTGCATAGATAAGCATCATGGGAATGCCGACATATTGCCAGACCGAAATCAACGAAACGGCAATCAGCGCCGAACCGGGTCTGCCCAGCCACGGCGCAAACAGTGACTTCAGATAGACGAGGTCAAGCAGCGTTGGCGCAACACCCCAAAGCGGCGACAGAATAAGCTTCCAGATGAAGCCGACGATGACGAAGGAAAGAAGCGTCGGTAAAAAGATGGCAGTGCGGTAGAAAGCCGAAAACCGTAATTTCGGCAGCGACAACAAAGCTGCCAGTGCAACGCCGATTGGGTTTTGTACCAGCATGTGAATAACGAAGAAAATCATGTTGTTGAAGAGCGCATTCCAGAAGCCTGCTGACCACCGCTCCTCACCGAACAGGGTTTTGAAATTCTGCAAACCGACGAACACCTTCTGCCCATCGACTTGGTTGAAGAAAGAAAGCCAGAGTGTGCTGCCGAGCGGGATGATCATGACAGCTGTGTAGACCAGAAATGCCGGTAGCATGAACACGAGGATATGCCAGCGAACTGGCCGCCGAATCGGTCTTTGATCGTTTGAAGTCATATCGGCGCTCATGGGACCAGTCCGAATTGTCTTGAAAAAATATGTCTTCTTCGCCGCGCAGGCACATACCCGCGAAACTTATGACTTGGCGATAGAAACGTTAGAAAACGAGCGGCAAGAATGCATGGCGGTTACAAACCGCCATGCACATAAATCCGGCTCAAGTTACTTCGCAGGCTTATACCAGCCGTCGAGACCCTTTTGCAGCTTCTCAGCGGCGACAGCCGGTGTATCCGTACCGTTGATCACGTTGGCCGATTCCACCCATGTCTCGTTTTCGAGGTTGGGCGTACCGCGCGACAGGATCTGATAGGTGGAACGGATAGTCGGCTTGCACTTTTCGCGCCAGGATACGAATTCCTGAGCAACAGGATCAGCCATCTTTACGGCTGTCTTGTTCAGGCTGAAGAAGCCAGGCAGTGCGTTTGCGTAGAGATCGGCAAACTCCGCAGACGAGACCCACTCCAGGAACTTCGCTGCTTCGGCTGGGTGCTTGGACTTGGCATTTACGCCCATGCCGATGTCGGTATGGTCGGAGATATAGCAGGTATCGCCTTCCTTTTCGACCGGTGGCGGGAACGCGCCCATCTTGAACTGTGCCTGCGTGTTGAAGCCGGAAATTTCCCAGGAGCCAGCGGGGTAGATCGCGGCGCGGCCCAGCGTGAACATGTTTTGGCTGTCTGGATAGGTCTGGGCTTCGAAGCCGTCGCCGAGATAATCTTTCCACTTTGCCAGCACTTCATATGGCTTGACCCAGTCGGCATCCGTCAGCTTCTGATCGCCCTTGATCAAAGCGAGACGACCTTCCTCACCCTTCCAGTAATTCGGGCCGATATTCTGGTAGCCCATGGTTGCGGCTTCCCACAAATCCTTGGTACCCATCGCCATCGGAACATAGGTGCCGTCAGCCTTGATCTTGTCGAGAGCGGCGAAGAACTCCGCCTGCGTCTTGGGAACTTCGATCTTCAGCGCGTCGAAAGCGTCCTTGTTGTAGATGAAGCCATGGATAACCGATGCCATCGGCACGCAGAACGTTTGAGCGCCATCATCTGTAGACCAAGCGGTTTTCGCGACATCGGAGAAGTTCTCCATGCCTGCGTTCTTGGTCAGATCGCCAAGATAGCCCTTCTTGAAAAGCTCGAGTGAGGCATCGAACGGACGGCAGGTGATGAGATCGCCAGCGGAGCCGGATTCCAGCTTGGCATTTAGCGCCGCATTGTATTCAGTCGGCGCCATCGGCTGGAAGTCGAGCTTGATACCGGGGTTCTTGGCTTCGAACGCGGGAATAAGCTTGTCTTTCCAGATTGCCAGATCGTCATTACGCCAGCTTTCGATGGTCAGCGTTACGTCTTGTGCAGATGCGAGGCCTGCATAGCTGAACAGGCTTGCGCCCAGCAGCAAGACTTTGGTGATAGTACGGGTCATCAGGTTCTCCCTCTTGGTGTAACGCCACGGCGTTCATCAACTGTGATTTTTTGCCAGTCTTATTCGCTGATCATTTGAAGCGCGCGCCGAACGTTGTGGCCGCTTGTCTCCAGAATGGTTTCAGCCGAATTCTTCGTTTTCGCGCCCGCTGCAAGCAGGATCGCGATCTTCACGGAGCCGGACGCCTTTTCCACCAAACGTCCAGCTTCGTTTATGTCCACACCGGTCACGCCGGATACGATCCGGGCTGCGCGTTCGACGAGTTTCTTGTTGTCGGCCCGCAGATTGACCATGTAGCCATCATGCACGTGGCCGAGACGGATGGCCATCAAAGTCGAAAACATGTTCAGCGCGATCTTTTGCGCAGTTCCAGCCCCCATTCGGGTTGAGCCTGATACGAATTCGGGTGGCGTGCGCAATAGAATGGCAACATCGGCCACATCAAAGATTTTTGCATTTTCGTTGTTGGCGACAGCCACAATCTTGGCACCATTTATACGCGCCGCCTCTACGACAGCTAGAGCATAAGGGGTCGATCCGCTGGCGGTAATGGCAACGACACAGTCGCCAGCACCGATTATCGCCGCGTCGACTTTCGCCTGTTCAACATCGTCTTCAGGTGCACCCGGCATATCAGACAGGTTGCTGGCGCCACCGGCAAAAAGGATCGCAATCTGCTCGCGATCGATACCATAGGTGCCTGGTAGTTCCAGCGCATCGGCCATTGCCATCAGGCCAGAACTTCCCGCACCCGCATAAACAAGCTTACATCCTGCCGCTATCGCATCGGCTGCGAGTGCAGAAGCCGCTGCAATGGCATCATGCGCGGCATTTACGGTCTGCGCAGCTTCTTGCTGGCCCGAACTTAAAAGCGACAGAACGTCCCTCGGCACCATGATGTCGAGGCCCTTCGCCTTTTCGTGCAAACCTTCTGTTCCGCCAGCGCTCATCTCAAAACTCCCTGCGAAAGAATTTAATGCCAAAAAAATACCAATTGTCCAGCATCTTTTAACAATTGATTTATTTCTCAGGTCGAAAAGGGCTAACCTTGGCGTTATGCAACTGATAAATATCAATAAATTAATTTTTATTGAAAATTAATTTTTACGGCTTGGATATTGGTATTTTTTTGGTATCTTCGTTGCAGGAGACAGTTTCATGCAGCGATATCTCGTGGGAATCGACGGTGGCGGCACGAGTTGCCGGGCGGCAGTCGCTGATGCGACCGGCCGAATTCTCGGCCGCGGCAAAAGCGGCGCATCCAACATCATGACTGCGCCAGACACGGCGATACTGAATATGACGGATGCGGCAAGGTCTGCTTTTATCGACGCCGGTCTCGATGCCGACTTGGTGGAGAGTGCTCATGCCTATCTCGGCCTTGCGGGTAATAATGTCGAAAACACCGTCGCCTATGTCCTGCCACGCCTGCCCTTTTATCAATCGGTTATCGAATCTGATGGATTGATTGCGCTACAAGGCGCACTGGGTAATGGTGATGGGGCTGTTGCTATTCTGGGCACAGGCACGATCTATCTCGCACGTACCGGTGCCGACGTTCGTTCGGTGGGTGGCTGGGGCTATCATCTCGGCGATCTGGGAAGCGGTGGCCGGCTGGGGCAGATGGCATTGCAACAGAGCCTGCTCGCTTATGACGGTATCGCTCCTCAATCTGCGATGACCCGTGCCGTTCTCGATGAATTCAGCAATGAACCGCGCAAGATGGTGGCTTTTTCCCAGGCGGCAAAACCAGGGGATTATGGCCGGTATGCACCGCGCGTGTTTGAATTCGCCGCAAAAGGGGATGATGCAGCGCAGGCGATCCTTCGTCAGTCTGCGGCATTCATCGATTTGGCGCTCGACCGCGTATCGGAGATAACCGACGGCGGCAGGCTATGCCTGCTCGGAGGCTTGTCCGCTCTCTATGTTCCCTATCTCTCAACTCGCCATCAGGAACGTCTCGTCCCGCCGGTCGAGGACGCGCTATCGGGTGCCATTGCACTGGCCAAAGCGACATTCGCCAATATGATGGACGGTGCCGCATGACGGAGGCGCTTTCGCATTTTCTTTCACCAGACGATCTGCAATCCAGCGGGTCTGGGCCGCTTTACATGAAGCTCCGGCAATCGCTGGAGGATGCGATCCTGTCCGGCAAACTCAGCCATGGACAAGCGCTGCCGCCAGAGCGTGATCTTGCCGAATTTGCCAATGTAAGTCGGGTAACGGTACGCAAGGCGGTCGATGATTTGGTAAAGGACGGCCTTCTGAGCCGCAAACATGGCTCCGGTACCTTTGTCATGAAACCCGTCTCGCGCCTGCAGCAGCCCTTGTCACGGCTGACCTCATTTACCGAGGACATGGCGCGGCGCGGTTATGTCACCCGCTCAGAATGGCTAGGCCGTGGGCTCTTCCATCCGTCATCGGACGAAATGATGATGCTCGGCTTGAAAGTCGACATGATGGTGGCACGGCTGGAGCGCCTGCGCATCGCCAATGAATTGCCGCTTGCCATTGAGCGCGCAAGTCTTGCCTCCGACATCCTGCCGGACCCGAAAGCGGTCGACACCTCCCTTTATGCAGAGTTACACCGCACGGGTTATAAGCCGGTGCGGGCCGTGCAGCGCATTTCTGCCTGCAACGTAACCCGTGAGGACGCAGCCCTGCTGGCCGTTCCGGAGGGGTCTGCGGGTCTTGCCATCGAACGGATATCCTATCTGGATTCCGGTCGCGTGGTGGAGTTGACCCGTTCGCTTTATCGTGGTGATGCCTATGATTTCGTCGCTGAAATGACACTGACGGATGGCTGATATGCCGATTGAACCCAGAAAAGAGAATCCCATGTCAACGCATATGCGTCAGGAAATCAATGAAATCCCCGAAGCAGCCAGCCGTTTGCTGAGCCGCTCTCACGATGCTTTGCAGGCAGCAGGCAAGGCGTTGCGTGAGCGCGACCCAGCCTTTCTGATTACCATCGCGCGCGGCTCTTCCGATCATGCCGCCCATTTCCTGAAATATGCGATTGAGCAGCAGGCTGGCCGCGCCGTGGCTTCCATAGGCCCGTCGCTCGCCTCTATCTATGGCAAGTCGCTGAAACTCGACCAGGCGGCGGCGATCTCAATTTCGCAATCCGGCAAAAGCCCCGACATTGTTGCGCTTGCCCAGGCGGCGGCCTCATCCGGCGCGCTGACGATATCCCTGACCAACACGCAACCATCTCCGTTGTCGGGTGCGTCCGCGCATGCAGTCGATATCAATGCCGGGCCGGAACTTGCGGTCGCGGCCACCAAATCGTTTTTTAACTCCGTACTGGCAGGTCTCGCCATTCTCTCGGAATGGACAGAAGACGAAGAATTGAAACGGTCCATACAGCATCTGCCAAAGAAGTTGGCGCAAGCGGTAGCGCTGGATTGGCACGAACTGGCAGACGAACTGGGCGATGCGGAATCTCTCTTCATGCTGGGAAGAGGCCCCTCACTGGCCATTGCCAGTGAGGCCGCATTAAAATTCAAGGAAACGTCGGAAATGCACGCCGAGGCCTACTCCAGTGCCGAAGTGCTTCACGGGCCGGTCGCTCTTGTGGATCGCCGCTTTCCCATCGTGACCTTTGCCGCTCGTGACGCCGCGCTGGCATCCGTCCTTAGCACCGCAGATGGGCTGGCAAAAAAAGGTGCGCTTGCCTTCATTACCGCCGATGGTGCCGCCCATGCGCGCCGCTTGCCGTTCGTAGAAACCGGTCATCCGTTCACGGATTCTCTTGCCCTCATCGTGCCATTCTACGGCTTTGTCGAAGCATGGTCGCGCGCACGTGGCTTCAACCCTGATGCCCCAGCTGCGCTCAAGAAAGTCACGGAGACCCGCTGATTATGATCAGAGCTCTGACGAATGCGCGGATTTTCGACGGTTTTACGTGGCATGATAACAGTGCCCTGCTGATCGACGGTGGTAAGGTTGCGGATATTCTCGCAATGTCAGAGCTCTCACCCGGCACCGAACAAATTAATACTGATGGCGCGATTATCGTTCCGGGATTTATCGATCTTCAGGTAAATGGCGGTGGCGGCGTTATGCTGAACGACGACCAGTCCGTCGAGGGCATTCGCCAGATTTGCGCCGCCCATGCAAAATTTGGCACCACTTCTCTACTGCCGACCCTTATAACCGATACCCGGGAGATCACGGCAGCGGCGATAAAGGCTGGGCTAGATGCCAAAGTGGCTGGTGTTCCCGGCTTTCTAGGCTTGCATCTCGAGGGTCCACATCTATCGGTCGCTAGAAAAGGCACCCACCACCCAGCCCTGATACGCCCCATGGATGATGCCGATCTCCAGAGTCTTCTGACGATCGGCAACAGTTTCGATGCGCTTATGATTACAGTGGCTCCAGAGAATACAACAAAAGAACAAGTCAGAGCCCTTGCTGATAGTGGCTTCATCGTCAGTTTGGGACACACGAACGCGTCCTATGAGACTGCAAAGGCCTATGCCGAAGCCGGTGCGCGCGCGGTAACACATCTTTTTAACGCTATGAGCCCATTGGAAAACCGCACACCGGGTTTGGTTGGCGCAGCACTCAATACCGGAAGCCTTTTTGCAGGCATCATTGCCGATGGTTTCCACGTTCACCCGGCATCCATGGGCGCGGCGTTGCGTGCCAAACGCGGGCCCGGAAAGATTTTCCTTGTCACTGACGCCATGTCCACCATCGGTACGGACCTCACCGGTCTTACACTGAACGGACGTCAGATTTACCGCAAAGACGGGCGGCTAACACTGAGCGATGGGACGCTCGCCGGCGCTGACATAGATATGCTGTCTTCCGTACTTTTCGCCCACCAGATACTTGGCCTGGATTTCGAAGAAGCCGTCCGCATGGCAACTCTTTACCCAGCAGAAGCAGCAGGCGTTGAGCACTACAAGGGCCAACTTAAAGCGGGCCACGATGCCGATTTTGTCATTTTGAACGATCACTACAGTGTCAAAGGCACTTGGATTAACGGCAAACCGATTTTTACGACATGATCCGCTGCCCGTATTACGGGCCTCACATTGTCAGAATTGCTTTCAAGCGCTAGGCGTGAGTGGAAATTCTAACCGTAGGTTCAAAACGAAAAAGCCTGCCGCGGGAGGAGGTGCGGCAGGCTTTTCGAAAAGAACCGAACAACGACTGGGAGGAGGAGTGTCGTTGTTCCGACAGGCGTCCCTTGGGAGGAGGAGTGGGTAGCCTGAAATCGAAGCTTTGCGGGAGGAGGTGCATCGCTTCGATGAGATAAACATACCCTTTTCAAACGCACAATAAAGAGACATCCTTGCACCGCAGCCATGCAAAAATTGCATAACGGCAACGTAGACAAAGGCGATGGCCGAAAAGCCATCT
Organism: Agrobacterium bohemicum; assembly: GCF_001562555.1. Lineage (NCBI taxonomy): Bacteria > Pseudomonadati > Pseudomonadota > Alphaproteobacteria > Hyphomicrobiales > Rhizobiaceae > Agrobacterium > Agrobacterium bohemicum. The sequence continues at coordinate 28,389 of NZ_KQ961027.1, read as the reverse complement.
GCGGTAAGCTCCCAGTGTCATAGCGAGGCACCCAGCTTCTTAGCGTACAAAAGGCGCTCGGTGACATTCTACGTCCACAAGCTTTTCGATCCAGAGTGCAGGCCGCCTCTGGCGTTCCTCGTTACCGAATTTAATAAGCCTTCACCGCGAAAGGTTTCGGTTTGTGGTTCAGCAAACGTTACACCGAAGCTTATGCCAGAACAAAAGATCACAGAAATCGTCCCACGCGCCGAGGGGTTGCCAGATGGTGGGGCAAAAGGCGCATAAAACGCAATGATTTTAATGTATTTGGAAAGCTAGTGGTGCCCCTTGCCGGAATCGAACCAGCACTCCTCGCGGAACCTGATTTTGAGTCAGGCGCGTCTACCAATTCCGCCAAAGGGGCAACTCTGGAATCTTATTCCTTGGTATGCGGCGGACTATACGAACCGACCAGGCAAGGTCAATAGATTTTCGAGAAAATTTTCATTTTTGCAAAACTTTGCTTTCTGCTGAAGCATTCACAGTGAACGAAGGATTTGCAAGCAGGATGAGACTGGATTAGAGGCATTGAGCGGCGATTTTGACAGCGTCGCTTACCGCCTCGTTTTCCACCTGATCCGGTACTTTAAAATTTTTCGTCGAATGTGAAGGACAGACCATGGCAAGTGCAGTTTCCGCAGAAAAGACCCGCAGCATCTCGGCTATCGCTGTGACTTTGGGAATGATCCTTACCGTTGGCTCGGCACTCGGCTTTCAGCATATTGGCGGTTACACGCCTTGCGCCCTGTGCCTTTTGCAGCGAGATCCGTATTATTACGCAATACCTGTCGGCATTCTGGCGATTGCCGCGAGTCTTTTTAGGCTCCCAGTGTGGCTGACACGATCGGCGCTTGTTTTAATCGGACTTGCGATGCTGATTGGCGCTGGTCTTGGCGTTTACCACTCTGGTGTGGAATGGGGCTTTTGGCCCGGACCCATCACCTGCTCGACCGGAGCGCCTTCCATCACTACCAATGCTGGAAGCTTGCTGAGTGATCTCAACGCGGTGAAACCACCGTCCTGCAATGACGCCGCGCTACGGGTTCTCGGCCTGTCATTTGCAGGCTGGAATGTTTTGGCCAGTGTTGCCCTCGCGGCAATCGCGTTTTTCGGCGCTAGCCGCAAAGCTGCATAACGGCCATCAGGGCTGAAGCTCGGTATCCCAGTAGAGATAGTCCATCCAGCTTTCATGTAGATAGTTGGGTGGAAACGAACGGCCGTTATTGTGAAGGTCCTGCACCGTAGGCTGGTAAGGTTTTTGGTGCGGCACCATTCCGGCAATCTTTGGCAGCTTGCTACCCTTCCGCAGATTGCAAGGTGAACATGCCGCTACGACATTCAGCCATGTCGTTTCGCCGCCATGAGCACGGGGAATGACATGATCGAACGTCAGATCATCATGCGCACCGCAATACTGGCACTCGAATCTATCTCGCAGAAACACATTGAAGCGTGTGAAAGCGGGGTTTCGGGTCGGCTGCACATAGGTTTTAAGGCTGACGACACTTGGCAACCGCATGGAAAAACTAGGCGAACAAACCGCGTGATCATATTCGGCGATGATGTTAACACGATCAAGAAATACTGCCTTGATCGCGTCCTGCCAGGACCACAACGACAAGGGATAATAGCTCAATGGCCGGTAGTCTGCGTTCAGAACGAGCGCAGGCAGGGCCTGTGGTGAAACGGCAATCGTCAAGGGCGTCTCCTGACCGATTCTGCATCTACATCTTGTATATTAGGTCTGTTGTTACAGGATTGTGAAGCCTTTAAATGAAGCGTTGAAAGAAAGGCTTATTTCAGGCGATTGGCATAACTTCTCGACGTGTCATGGATGCGTAATAGGCCCAGAAAAGCCGGGCGGCGACGGACCGCCATGGCGACCAAGCTAGAGCGATCTCGTCGAGCATTTTTTGCGTGGGACGTGCTTCCATCATAAACGCTTGAGCCACTGCGGCTTGCAACGCGACGTCACCGGACGGGAAAATATCCGCGTGACCGGCGCAAAACATGAGATAAACTTGAGCCGTCCAGGGACCAATACCGCTGAGAGAGGTCAGCGTAGAGAATGCAGAAGCCTCATCCATCGCGCTCAATGCATCGAAATTTAGTTTCCCCTCAACGACCGCAGTGGCGAGACCTCGCAGCGTTTTGGCTTTGGCGCGCGATAGCCCGAAGGGCGGCGCCTCTGCTGCCGTCTTAGCAGCCAGATAATTGTGAGCCGTTACCTCGCCAACATCGTGTTCCATTCTTCGCCAGATAGCGTCGGCACTGGCACGAGAGACAACTTGCGACACGACGATATGGGCCAGGCCGGCAAAGCCGGGTGGGCTCAGTCGCAACGGCAGCGGCCCTGCTTTTTGCGCAATCACGTTCAGTCGCGGGTCGAGCGCAAGAAGTGCTGCCAGCCCCTCGTCAATATCAGCGGAACTTTGAATGATATCGACCACAGGACCCACCCGTATCACCTCGTCTGGCGAAGCACCACAAACCGTGGCACAAGAGACCATGTCTTCGCTTTCACGTCAAAAGCCGGTTTTTCGTTTTGCGCCAAGTCCCAACGGGCGGCTTCATCTTGGTCACGCCCTGTCTGCCATCTTGAACCACGATATGGCCAAAGCGAACGGCGGACGTTTTCTTTTGCGTATCGAAGACATCGATCTGACGCGCTGTACGGCTGAATTCGAACAGGGAATTTACACAGACCTAAAATGGCTCGGCCTTAGCTGGGAATTGCCAGTTCGCAGGCAATCCGAACTTTTCGGGGACTATCGCCACGGATTGGAGCGGCTGATCGCAATGGGACTGGCCTATCCTTCATTCATGAGCCGTCGTGAAATCAAAGCTTTTGTCCATAATCACGAGTCGCAAGGAAAATTATGGCCGCGTGATCCCGATGGCGCGCCACACTATCCACCGGTTGATAAGCAAAGGCCTGCAAAAGAGATCGATACTCTGCTGTCTTCGAACGCAAAACACGCGTGGCGGCTGGATATAAAAAAAGCCATCACCGGGCTTCACCGCCCGCTCGAATGGGCCGAAACCGGCGGAGGTAAGAACGCCCAAATGGAGGCAGATCCGGTGGCTTGGGGCGACGTCGTCCTATCTCGCTCGGATGCGCCTTCCAGCTATCATCTCTCCGTGGTTCTCGATGATGCTGCGCAGGGCGTGACCCATGTTGTGCGCGGAATGGATCTGTTTCATGCGACCTCCGTCCACCGACTGCTTCAGGAACTGCTCAAGCTCCCGGCACCGGAGTATCACCACCATCGGCTGGTTGTTGAAGAAAGCGGGAAGAAGCTTTCGAAAAGCGATGGAAGCACGGGGCTCGAAGTTCTGAGGGAGAGTGGCAAAACGCCGTCAGATATCCGCTGCCTGCTCGGCCTCTAAGGCCTCTCTCAGGCTGCCATTGTGGATGCCAGCCTTGATGATGTGGCGCACCCGATATTTCATAAGCGCGGCGTTGACCTCTGCCCCAAGCATGAAGATGACCCCGACCATGTAGAGGAACACCAGAACGATCATCACAGATGCTAGACCTGCATAGGTGGCGGCGTAGTTTGCAAATGTCGCGAGGTAATAGGCAAATATCCCCGCACCGACAACCCAGAATATCAGTGTCAAGAGAATGCCCGGCAGGACATCCCAAATACGGCGACGTCCGGCTGGCAGCCAGAGATGCGCGGCGACAAGACCGACGGCCAGCACGATGATCGTGCCGTAAAGGCCCAGATTGGAGACAGTTTCTAGAACGTCTTTCAACAGCGGGAAACGTGTTTCTGTAAACGAAAGGGCAACCGGCACGGCGACAAGCACGATGCTGATACCGGTGAAGACGGTAACGGCGATAACGACGTAAAAAAGGCTGAGAAGGCGCGTGACATACCACCAGCGCGTTTCGCTGACACGGTATGCGCGATTAAGCGAAATTCGCAGCGCTTCGACGCCGTTCGACGCGAAATAGGCTGCTGCAAGAACAGAAATCGTCAATAGGCCGCCGCGCGGTATCGTCAGCACTTGCTGCACCTGTGCAGCCAAAGGAGCCGCAATCGCCTCAGGCCAGGTATCGAAAATAAGGTGAACGGCGGTTTCGGAAAACTGATCCGCGCCTAAAAAGCTGGCAAGTGCCGTGCCGAAAATCAGAAATGGAAACAGCGCCAGAAGAATGGACAGAGCCATATGGCTTGCCATGGCCCAGCCATCGTCCTCGGCGAAATGGAAGTAGGCATCAAAGGCGACTTTTCGGACGAGGTCCAACGCGGCAACCATGTCACCTCCCAAAATCGGCATTTCATTTGTAGCTAAGGTAACATAGGGACGTCACGCCACGCTTAGTAGAGCGCATAACCCCTCAATCTAGTTCCACGTAGACAAGAAGAATTGTGCGCGACTGAAAACCGTCCTACCGTTCCAACCTACATTTCCATAACGTGTAGCACTTCAGGAAACATACTTCATGACGAAAAAACCGGTCATCATTATCACCGGCTGCTCTTCCGGAATTGGTGCCTATTGCGCCGGGGCGCTTCATGCGGATGACTGGCGTGTCTTCGCAACGGTTCGGCGCATCGAAGATAAGGCTGCCTTGGAGGACCAGGGTATCGAAACACTGGTCATGGATTATACCAAGCCGGATACCATCGCAGCACTGGTGGCCGAAGTCACGAGAAGGACGGGTGGTCGCATCGACGCGCTGTTCAATAACGGCGCTTACGGCCAGCCGGGCGCAGTCGAAGATGTATCCGTCGATGTTCTGCGCCAGCAATTCGAAACAAACTTTTTCGGCTGGCACGACCTGACCTGCCGCGTTATTCCCTATATGCGCAAACAGGCGAGCGGCCGCATCGTCCATTGCTCATCCATTCTCGGCCTTGTGCCGTATCGTTATCGTGGCGCCTACACAGCGTCGAAATTTGCGCTGGAGGGATTGGGAGTGACGTTGCGCATTGAGCTTCAGGGAAGCGGCATTCACGTCAGCCTGATAGAGCCCGGCCCGATAGCATCGAAATTCACGTCTACGGCGTTGGCGCACATCAAAGGCAACATCGACCTCGAAAACTCCGCCCATGCGCAAGAATACAAACGCCAGTTGTCACGGTTGGATGGTAGCGGCCCCGGCAATAAGCACAAGCTTGGCCCAGACGCGGTCTACTCAGTGCTGAAACACGCGCTGACCGCAAAAAAACCGAAGCCTCATTATCTCGTTACGACACCGGCTAAACAGGCTGTTCTATTGAAGCGGCTGCTACCAGCCGGTTTGTTTTACCGTCTGTTGCGCAAGTTCGACTAGCGCTGTGACACTTCGATCAGCTACAACGCCAAAAAGGCTACACGGCATTTCGGGAGAGTAGAGCATGTCCAGTTTCACCATGGTTCTGGCGGTCATCGTTATGGGTCTGGTCGTCCTCGTTTTGATACGCGGATTGTTCAATATGCTTAAAGGCACGGATGCCAACAAATCCAACAAATTGATGCAGCTGCGACTTTTCTTGCAGGCCATCGCCATCATACTCATCATGTTGACACTGTGGCTCACAGGCGGCGGTCGATAAGGAACGCAAAATGGTCAAGCTGAACAAAATTTATACACGCACAGGCGATGATGGCACGACGGCGCTCGTCTCCGGCCCGCGCCGCATAAAGCATGATTTGCGCATCGAAAGCTTCGGTACAGTCGATGAGGCAAATTCGGCCATCGGTGTCGCCCGTCTCCACACATCCGGCCTTGTTGATCTCGACGCCATGCTTTTTCGCATTCAAAACGATCTTTTCGATCTGGGTGCCGACCTTGCGACCCCGGACCTCGGTGAAGTCCTGTCCTATGAGCCGCTAAGAATCGTTGAAGCTCAAGTCGTGCGCATCGAAAATGAAATCGACGCATTGAACAGCGATCTCTCGCCGCTGAAATCTTTCGTGTTGCCCGGTGGCACGCCAGCTGCGGCCTATCTCCACCTTGCACGGACCATTGCCCGTCGGGCCGAGCGCCAGATGGTGGAATTGTCACGCATCGAGGGTGAAGTCGTCAGCCCCGCAGCGCTCAAATACGTCAATCGCCTCTCCGATTTCCTGTTCGTCGCGGCTCGTTTCGCCAATGATGCCGAAAACTCGGATGCGCCTGATATATTGTGGGTTCCCGGTAAAAACCGCTGAATGCAGGGCTAGGTCATCACCGCATGTTCATTCCCCTGCATGATACGAATTCGCTGAAATACATCAAACTGCAATATGTTACGCTCTCGCTGATCGCCATCAACGTGCTGGTCTGGCTGGTCGCTGGCTTTTTTGCCAGCGACGAGACCGCCAATGCCGCATCCTTTGGCCTCGGCTTCATTCCAGCCGTGGTATTTGATTACGCGCATCTTGAACCCGCGTTGCAGATGGTGCCCGATGATACGACGGTCGTGACCTATGCCTTCATGCATCTGAGCTTCTGGCATCTCGCGTCCAACATGGTATTCCTATGGGTCTTTGGCGACAATGTCGAAGACGCCTTCGGCCACTTTCGCTTCCTGATCTTTTACCTCGCATGTGCTGTGGCAGGTGCGTTGTTCCACGGGTTCGTGGCACCAGCATCAGAAGCGCCGCTTATCGGTGCATCCGGCGCGGTGTCCGGCGTCGTCGTGGCCTATCTGCTGCTTCATCCAAGGGTTCGTGTCTGGATTCTGGTTTTCATGCGCATTCCCGTACCCTTGCCAGCCTTCGTTCCTCTGGCGCTCTGGGTCGGACAACAATTCTTCATGTTCCTATTTGGAATGCAGGACCGCGTTTCATGGGGTGCTCATGTCGGCGGAATAATAATGGGCGCAATCCTGGTGCTATTCCTGCGCAGACGTGGTGTTCCCATGTTCGACCGCACTCTGGTGACGCCACGCGCAGTCGCGCATAAAAATCAAATCCCGCAAGCCCCTGTCGTGTCGCAAACGGAACGGCCTTTCGACAGCATTCGATGAAGATTGTCGTGAGGATTGATATTTACGTTCACGTTAACGTAAGATATCCCCGAAGCGCATGAGATCATGAGCATTGCTCCGTTGAATTTACGGGAAAAATGCGTATCCATGTCGCAACTTGATTATCAGGAGGACCGTTCAGCGTTTCGCTTTATGGTCAGGAGTTGAAGGAAAGATTGTCGATGAAAATCCTTGTCCCTGTAAAGCGTGTGGTGGACTACAACGTCAAAATCCGCGTCAAGGCGGATGGTTCAGGCGTCGAGCTTGCCAACGTCAAGATGTCAATGAACCCGTTCGATGAAATCTCCGTCGAGGAAGCCCTTCGTTTGAAGGAAGCGGGCAAGGCGGAAGAGGTTATCGTCGTCTCCATCGGTCCCGCCAAAGCGGAAGAGACGCTGCGCACGGCGCTGGCCATGGGTGCTGACCGCGCCATCCTGATCGAAACCGATGAAGCCGTCGAGCCTCTGGCTGTCGCAAAGCTCCTCAAGGGCGTTGTCGAAGCCGAAGCTCCGGGCCTTGTGATCGTCGGTAAGCAGGCCATTGATGACGACAGCAACCAGACCGGCCAGATGCTGGCAGCACTTCTGGGCTGGGGACAGGGTACATTTGCCTCCAAGGTCGAGCCTTCGGATGGCAAGGTCGCTGTCACCCGCGAAGTCGATGGCGGTTTGCAGACGGTCGCGCTCACGCTCCCCGCTGTTGTCACGACGGACCTTCGCCTGAACGAGCCGCGCTATGCGTCTTTGCCGAACATCATGAAGGCCAAGAAAAAGCCGTTGGACAAAAAGACGCCTGCCGATTTCGGCGTCGATATTGCCCCGCGCCTCAAGGTCTTGAAGACCGAAGAGCCCGCAGGCCGCAAGGCCGGCGTCAAGGTTGGTTCGGTTGCCGAACTGGTATCGAAGCTCAAAGCTGACGGCGTCATCTAAGAAACGCGAAAGGGAGATTTTACAATGGCCATTCTTCTTCTGGCAGAACACGACAACGCGACCCTTTCCGACCAGACAGCAAAGACGCTGACGGCAGCAACACAGATCGGTGGCGATGTGACCGTTCTGGTTGCCGGTTCCAACGCCAAGGCAGCTGCTGATGAAGCCGCAAAGCTCTCAGGTGTGTCCAAGGTCCTGCTTGCCGACGACGCATCCTATGCCAACCAGTTGGCAGAGCCACTGGCAGCGCTCATCGTTTCACTTGCCGCCTCTTACGACGTCATCATCGCACCTGCCACGGCATCGGCCAAAAACGTCCTGCCGCGCGTGGCAGCCCTTCTGGATGTGGCACAGGTTTCCGAGATCATTGAAGTCATTTCGCCTGATACCTTCAAGCGTCCGATCTATGCCGGCAACGCCATTCAGACGGTCCAGGCAAGCGACGCGAAAAAGGTCATCACCGTTCGCACCTCGACCTTTGCCCCGGCGCAAGCTGGTGGTTCCGCTTCGGTCGAAGCCGTCGCTGCAACTGAAAACCCCGGCGTTTCCTCCTTCGTTTCGGATGCTCTGGCTTCGTCTGACCGTCCAGAGCTGACATCTGCAAAGATCATCATCTCCGGTGGCCGCGCGCTCGGTTCGTCTGAAAAGTTCAAGGAAGTGCTGTTGCCTGTGGCGGACAAGCTGGGTGCCGCCGTCGGCGCATCGCGTGCAGCCGTTGACGCAGGTTATGCGCCCAACGATTGGCAGGTCGGCCAGACCGGCAAGGTCGTCGCCCCACAGCTTTACATCGCGGTCGGTATTTCCGGCGCCATTCAGCATCTGGCTGGTATGAAGGATAGCAAGGTCATCGTTGCCATCAACAAGGACGAGGAAGCGCCGATCTTCCAGGTAGCAGATTACGGGCTTGTCGCCGATTTGTTCGACGCTCTGCCAGAGCTCGAAAAAGCACTTTGATCTTTTCTCATTTTAAAAGCGGCGCGTTTTTTGAACGCGCCGCTTTTGTTTTTCGACAATACGCGTAACATCACCACAGAGCCAAAGCGCTCGAAACATGCCCTACAGGAGAACCACATCATGGCCGCCCCTATCAAGAATGTCGGTATTATCGGAGCCGGTCAGATGGGATGCGGCATTGCGCATGTTTCGGCGCTGGCGGGCTACAAGGTTCACATCTACGATCTCGCCAAGGATCGTATCGAAGCCGGACTTGCCACCATCAATGGCAACCTCGCCCGTCAGGTGAGCAATGGCAAGATGCTGGACGAGGAGCGCAAGACAGCCCTCTCGCTGATCGGGGGTTCTTCCGACGTCAACGATCTCGCGGCAATGGATCTGGTCATCGAAGCAGCCACCGAGCACGAAGAAACCAAGCGCAAGATCTATGCGCAGGTCTGCCCGGTTCTGAAACCGGAAGCACTTCTTGCGACAAACACGTCATCTCTTTCTATCACCCGACTTGCATCGGCCACTGACCGACCGGAACAGTTCATGGGCATCCATTTCATGAACCCGGTTCCGGTCATGAAGCTGGTGGAGCTAGTACGTGGCATTGCCACCGGCGAGCAGACGTTTGAGACCGCCAAGAACTTCGTGCGTTCGCTGGACAAGGCGATCACGGTTGCCGAAGACTTCCCGGCCTTCATCGTCAACCGCATTCTCCTGCCAATGATCAATGAAGCGATCTACACGCTTTACGAAGGTGTTGGCTCGGTCGAAGCCATTGACACAGCGATGAAGCTAGGCGCAAACCATCCTATGGGACCATTGCAGCTGGCAGACTTTATCGGTCTCGACACCTGCCTGTCGATCATGCAGGTTCTGCATGATGGCTTGGCGGATAGCAAATATCGCCCCTGCCCGCTTCTGGTCAAATATGTCGAAGCCGGATGGCTTGGCCGCAAATCCGGTCGTGGCTTTTACGATTACCGCGGCGAGACACCGGTCCCGACACGGTAAGCTTCACCAGCCTTATTTTGCTTTCGCAAAGTCCACGAGCGCTTTGGCGTCCTGGCTGTCCCATGCAGCCGGGCCGTTCATCGACCCTAGCAGACAGCCTTGATCATCGATCAACAAGGTTGCAGGAAGTCCGAATGCAAGGCCTTCCTTTTTCAAGGCATTGAACACGCCCATTGAGCTATCGCGATAAAGCTTGAGGGAATCGATGCCATATTCGCTCATGAACGTTTTCGGCTTTTCATCATCCCCCGTATCGATGTTGATGGTGACGACTTCGAAGTTGTTTGCGCCCTTTTCCTTTTCAAGCGCGTTGAGCGCTGGCATTTCTTCACGACACGGCACACACCACGTGGCCCAGAGATTGAGAAGAACCGTCTTGCCCTTCAGGTCAGCTTGCGTCATCGCAGCACCATCTGGTCCTTTGAAGGACAAAGGAATGACACGCGGGCGCTCGCTCGCCGACATGGCTGCAACCTGCCCCTTGAGCAACGGCTTTAAAGACGCGATGCGATTGGCCGCACCTTCACATAAACCGGATTGCGCCGCGACTTCCCCTTGAACCTGACCTTCAGACCCAATAAGCCTGAACATCACCACGCCCGCGCCGCAGACGATGCCGGCAACGGCAGCAATTGCAACAAGTCTGGCGGATGGAAGCCTGAAAGGCCTTTTTTCTGTCATTGAATACTCCAGGGCAGGCAAAACATGGCTGATGGCACCGAACAGAAATCCTCCAACCAGATGTGGGGCGGACGTTTCGCTTCCGGTCCCTCCGCCATCATGGAAGAGATAAATGCGTCCATCGGCTTCGACAAGAAGCTTTATGCGCAGGACATCCGCGGCTCAATAGCGCATGCCACCATGCTGGCCGCAAAGGGCATTATTTCTGGCGAAGATAAAGACAAGATCATTCACGGCCTGAACACGATTCAGTCAGAGATCGAAGCCGGATCGTTCCAGTTCTCCCGTAAGCTCGAAGACATTCACATGAACATCGAGGCACGTCTGGCCGACCTCATCGGCCCTGCCGCCGGACGACTACACACGGCCCGTTCGCGCAACGACCAGGTGGCACTCGATTTTCGCCTGTGGGTAAAAGAAGAACTGCAAAAGACCGAGGCAATGCTGACCGCGCTGATCGTCGCCTTCCTCGACCGTGCAGAAGAACACGCCGATACCGTCATGCCGGGCTTTACCCATTTGCAGACGGCCCAACCAGTTACCTTCGGCCATCACTGCATGGCCTATGTGGAAATGATTGGTCGTGACCGCGCTCGTGTTCGCCACGCTATCGAACATATGGACGAAAGCCCGATTGGTGCTGCGGCGCTAGCCGGCACCAGCTACCCCATCGACCGTCACATGACGGCAAAGGCGCTCGGCTTTCGAGAGCCGACGCGCAACTCGATCGACACCGTCTCCGACCGCGATTTTGCGCTCGAGTTTCTGTCGATTGCGTCCATCTGCGCTACGCATCTTTCGCGTTTGGCCGAAGAAATCGTCATCTGGTCGACGCCTCAATTCGGCTTCATCCGCCTGTCCGATGCTTTCTCTACCGGCTCTTCTATCATGCCGCAGAAGAAAAACCCGGATGCAGCAGAGTTGGTGCGTGCCAAGACCGGCCGCATCAACGGTTCGCTGATTGCCCTTCTCACCATTATGAAGGGTCTGCCACTCGCCTATTCCAAGGATATGCAGGAAGACAAGGAACAGGTTTTCGATTCCGCCGAAAGCCTGGAGCTCGCCATTGCTGCCATGACCGGAATGGTTCGCGATCTGGAAGTGCGCGCCGATAAGATGCGGGAGGCTGCCGGTTCCGGTTATTCCACTGCCACGGATTTGGCCGATTGGCTGGTGCGCGAGGCAGGCTTGCCTTTCCGCGAGGCCCACCATGCCACCGGCCACGCCGTCGCGATGGCTGAACAGAAAGGCTGTGATCTGGGTGATCTTTCGTTGGAAGATTTGCAGTCGATCAATCCGGCGATCACAGCTGGCATTTTCGATGTCCTGTCAGTGGAAGCATCAGTCGCCAGCCGCACCAGCTTCGGCGGCACCGCACCTTCGGAGGTGCGCAAACAGATCGCCTGGTGGCGTGGTAAAAACTGATCAATCTGCCGTTACGCCAGCATCAAAAGAAACAGGGTGCACAAGCGCCCTGTTTTTCGTTATCAGGAATGCAGAGATTTCCTTTGGACAGGCCCATGCTTTCAAAAACTGTGCGTAATTTCATCGTTCCCATCGGCGTGACGCTTGCCGTTAGCCTTGCTCTTTCCAGCTGCGGTCGCAAAGGCGACATCGATCCGCCAAGCACACCGAAAGAGCAGCGTAATCTTCGCTCGACGGATGGCAAGGTACAGCCGACGCCGGAACGGCCGTTTATTCTCGATAAGCTCCTTTAAGGTCTGACGACGTGAACCATTTCCACTACATCGACGGCGTGCTTCACGCCGAAAACGTTTCCGTGCCCGAAATCGCCGAGGCAGTTGGAACGCCGTTCTATGTCTACTCCACGGCAACGCTGGAGCGGCACTACAAGGTGTTTTCGGATGCTTTCGCCGATGTAGACGCGATGGTTTGTTATGCCATGAAGGCAAATTCCAATCAGGCCGTTCTGAAAACCCTGGCAAAGCTCGGCGCTGGCATCGATGTCGTCTCCGGTGGAGAATTGCGCCGCGCGTTGGCAGCGGGCGTTCCGGCAAGCCGCATCATGTTTTCGGGCGTCGGCAAAACGGTTGCCGAAATGGATTTTGCGCTCGAAGCCGGTATCTATTGCTTCAACATAGAATCCGAACCTGAGTTGGAGGTTCTGAACCTGCGCGCCATCAAGACCGGCAAAAAGGCGCATGTCTCCTTCCGAATCAATCCCGATGTCGATGCGGGCACCCACGCCAAGATTTCGACGGGCAAGAAAGAAAACAAGTTCGGCATTGCCTATGAGCGCGCACGCGCGGTTTATACCCATGCAGCCACCCTGCCCGGCATCGTCGTCAGCGGCATCGACATGCATATCGGTAGCCAGATCACCGAATTGCAGCCGTTCGAGTCCGCATTCCGTTTGCTGCGGACACTCGTTGAGGCGCTACGCGGCGATGGTCACACGATCAGCCACGTCGATATCGGCGGCGGCCTCGGCATTCCATATCGCGAAGACAACAACCCACCACCCCTGCCAGATGCCTATGCCTATATCGTCAAGAACGAACTGAAGAGCCTGAATTGCAAGATCATCACCGAGCCTGGCCGCCTGATCGTCGGCAATGCCGGAATTTTGGTGACGGAGGTGATTTATGTGAAGGATGGCGGCGAGAAAACCTTTGTTATTGTCGATGGTGCGATGAATGACCTCATCCGCCCAACGCTCTACGAGGCCTATCACGGTATCCGTCCCGTCGTTCAACCTGCGACCGACGCACCGCGCATCAAGGCGGATATCGTCGGCCCCGTCTGCGAAACAGGCGATTATCTGGCGCTTGACCGCGAGATGGCCGCGCCCGAACCTGGTGACTTGATTGCTGTCAGTTCTGCAGGTGCCTACGGCGCGGTGCAGGCCGGAACCTATAATTCTCGCCTGCTGGTGCCTGAGGTTCTGGTCAAGGGCAGCGAGTTTCATGTCATCCGTCCACGCGGCACATACGAGGAATTGATCGCACTCGATTCCCTCCCAGCTTGGCTTGATTGATCACAATTGAGCGAATAGGCCTGAAAAACGGGTGTTAGCGCTCAGCTCCCCTCGTCTTCGCCATAAAGAGTGTTATCTTCACTCTCGTTGCACGAAATTGTTTCGCCGTTTCAAAACGGCTAAATCGGGTGGCCAGAACCGGGAGAACGGATTGATGACCACAGCGAAACAAGGCGGAAAAAGCGGTTTTGAACGCAGGCCCGACCTTGCGCGGCGCGTGGCATCAAAACGGCTTATCGCAAAGCTGGTCATTGTTGCAGAACGCTTGGCGCCCAAGACCCTAGCACCGCTGTCCATCGCCGCCCTGTTCATTGCGCTTGGCTGGTTCGGCCTTTACCGGCAGATGCCGGATGTGTTGCGCTGGGTCGTCGTCTTTGTTCTGATTTTCGCGTTCATCACGTCGCTTCTGCCGATCACGCGCCTGAAGTGGCCGACGAAAGATGAGGCCTCCCGCTTGCTGGAAGAGCGCAATGGCTTGCCCCACCAGCCAGTTGGTGTGCAGGAGGACGAGCCCGCCTTCGAGACCCCGTTTGCCCGTGCGCTTTGGAAAGAGCATCAGTTACGCATGGCGCAGCGGATTGCAGCGCTTGACGCAGGCCTTCCCCAGCCTGACATCGCCCGTCACGACCAGATGGCGTTACGCGCCATTCCAGCTTTGATCTTGGTTGCCGCTTTCGGCTTTTCCTTTTCCAATGGCGCTGGCGATATTGCCGATGCATTTCGCAATCGCCCAGAGGCGGGACCAGCCAACCCCGATATCCGTCTGGATGCCTGGGTGACGCCGCCTTCCTACACCGGGCGCGCACCAATTTTCCTGACGGGCAATAATGCGACCGCGACGGACGCGATCTCCATGCCGCAAACCTCCAAACTGACCATTCGCATGACCGGCGGAGAGGGCGACGAGACTGTAACCTTCGAGCCCGATGTGGGCGGAAAGATCAAGACACTTGCCCCGGAAGGCGCGGAAAAGCCCGGCACTCAAACCGTTGCCGCGACAGAACCGGAAGCAACCGATGCACCACGTGCACCGCGAACTTTCGCCATGGACGTATCCGAAAGCGGCACGGTGGAAGCCAATGGTCAGCACTGGCAGTTCAACGTCATACCGGATAGAGCGCCGACAATCATCTTCGACAACCTGCCGCGCCGCGCCGTGAACGGTGCCTTGGAAATCGGCTTCACCGCCAAGGATGACTACGGCATTCGCGAAGCCCATGCGGTGATCGAGCCTATCGGCTTGGCAGCTGGTGCAACGCCGCTCTATCCGCCGCCAGAATTCAAACTTGACCTGCCGCGTCAAAATGCGCGCGACATGAAAGGCGTGACCAGCCGCAACCTGACCGAACATCCCATGGCGGGGAAAAGGGTTCGCATCACACTTGTCGCAACAGATGGAATGGGTCAAACCGGCCGCAGTCCCTCGCAGGAAATGATCCTGCCCGGTCGAAATTTCTCAGAGCCACTTGCTGCGTCCATTGTTGAGCAGCGACAGATTTTTTCGCTCGATACACGTCAGATGCCAAAAGCCGTCGCTTTCAATGAAGCGGTTGGCATGCGCCCAGACGAGACCATTCCAAACACCACGCATTATCTCCTACTGCAATCCGCCCAGACACGCATGAAGCTCGCCTATAATGACGAGATGTTGAAAAACACATCAGATTATCTGTGGGAAGTTGCTCTTGGTATTGAGGACGGCGACCTTTCGCAGGCGGAACAAAGACTTCGCGATGCGCAGAAAGCGCTATCGGAGGCTATCGATCGCAAAGCCGGTGATGAGGAAATCGCCAAGCTGATGCAGGAGCTTCGCGAAGCGATGAAGGAGTTCATGAGCGAACTTGCGGAGCGCATGCAAAATGCCCCACAGGCCAACATGAACCAACAAGCACAAAATGTGCTGCGTCAACGCGATCTGGAAAACATGATGAACCAGATCGAAAATCTGGCGCGTTCCGGCAACCGTGATGCGGCACAGGAAATGCTCTCGCAGATGCAGCGCATGATGAACAACCTTCAGGCCGGTCGCCCGCAGCGCGGACAGCAGGGTCAGCAACAACAACAAAACAGCCAGTTGCGCCAACAGATCGACAAGCTGGGCGAGATCATGCAGCAGCAACAAAAGCTGATGGATGAAACCTTCAAACTTGACCAGGCCCTTCGCGACCGCATGCAGCGCGGCGACCAGCCCCAGCGTGAAGAAGGCGGCGACCCGCAAATGGGTGAAAACGGACAGCAACCACCCGGCCAGCAGGGCCAGCCGCAGCAAGGTCAAAACCCGACCGACCAGATGACCGCCGAACAGTTACGCGAAGCGTTGAAAAACCTTCGCCAGCAGCAGGACGGACTCGGAAAGCAGTTGGGTGACCTGCAAAAGGGCCTGCGCGATCTCGGCATGGAGCCCGGCCAGAATTTCGGCAAGGCAGAGCAGGAAATGAAGGGCGCCGGCCAGGCTCTGGGCGACAGCCAGGGCGAGCAGGCCGTCGAAGGCCAGGGCAATGCGCTGAACGCGTTGCGCCAAGGCGCGCAGGATATGATGGGCCAGATGATGCAAGCCATGCGCCAACAGGGCCAGCAGCCCGGCCAGGGACAGGAAGGCATGATGGGTCAAGGCGGCCAGAACGGGCGCGATCCGCTCGGTCGCCCGCGTGAAAGCAACGGCCCTGATTTCGGCGATAACCAGGTCCGCGTTCCCGACGAAATCGATGTTCAGCGGGCCCGTGAAATTCTGGAAGCCATTCGCGAAAAGCTGGGCAATAACCCGCCCGGCGAAGTCGAACGCCGTTATTTGGAACGACTTTTGGACATTCAGTAATCACATCAAACAAACGAAAAGAGCGGTCAAACCGCCCTTACTCATTCTATTTGGGAGAGCTCAGGCTGGAACGGCTGCCAAGGCCCGCGCAACCGCTTTGCGGATATCTGGAAGGGCAAACGGCTTTGGGATGACGTCGATGATTTTTTCCATCAGGTCATCGGCGCGTTCGCGCTGCTCGGCATAACCCGTCATCAGGAGAATCTTCAGGTTCGGAAATTGCGAAGCCGCGCGGTGCGCCAGCTCGATTCCATCCATGACAGGCATGCGGATATCGGATAGCAGAAGGTCGAACTTGCCTTCGCTCAGTTTCTCGAAACCCTGCTCGCCATCGGCAGCTTCATAAGTCTCGTGTCCGTCCAGACGCAACGCGCGGGCCACGAACGTCCGCAATGCATCTTCGTCTTCAGTAATTAGTATTTTTGCCATTTTCCATCGCTCCTGGTATTCATTCCAGCGAGCTCAAACTCGGTCATTTCCCTTTGCAAGAGGTAAATGAAAATGGCCATCTCAGTGGCATGGTTAACAATCCATGCTTGTATCGGCCACCGAGCGTTGCAAAATGAAACAGTGACGCCTAATCCGCATCGCCGGTGACAACGCCGACAAACGGCAGTTCGCGGAAGGCGTAGGCCACATCCATGCCGTACCCAACAACGAAGTAATCAGGGCATTCAAAGCCCACATAATCTGCCTCGAGCTTTTCCTTGCGCTTGACTTTCTTGTCCAGCAAGACGGCAATCGAGACATTGCGCGCGCCACGTTCGTAAAGCAGTTCCTTGGCAAACAGCAGCGTGCGGCCGGATTCGAGAATATCGTCGATCAACAGAACATCACGGTCTTTTACGTCGCTGTCGATGTCCTTCACGATCCTCACACCCTGCGACACCATTCCGGTCCCGTAGCTGGACAAGGTGATGAATTCGACTTCAGGCGCCAGCCCGCTGTCATGCAAAGCGCGGATAAGATCAGCTGCGAAAATAAACGAGCCTTTGAGAACTGCTATAACCAAGAGGTCATTCGTCGGCCCGCTGGCAATTCGCTTGGCCATATCCCGATTGCGTTCGGCAATCTGCTCGGCTGTGTAAAGCGGCTCGATATTTTTTCCACGGACGACGGGCATGTCTTCTCCTGCGTTTTAATCCCGCGTGACCTGTCACATGACACGGCCAATCGGACGGAAAGAAGGGCGTCGGGTAGCACAGTCAGCGTTCGGAAACACCCGTTTTGGCAAAAGAAAGCCTGATCTCAGGTGTTTTTCCACCGGGATGGCGAAATTTCGCTGAGAATCCCTGGCTTGAGCCGCGATTGATCTCTGATACTGGCGGCTCGATAACCATGCTGGCGACCTTCTCCCCATCGGCAGCAAACAAATCGGCGCGAATGGCCGGTATCTTCTGCACTTCGCCGCTTTTGTTTTCAACGACGCCGTTGATAACAAGCACCTCCATCCCGCCCGCATCCTGAGGAACAAAACTGACATGGGAGATGATGAGCGGGTCCGAGGGAGCCGCCACGGCTGCCTTTTCGATCGGCATCATTGTAAAACCACCGGACAACAGAAAAACGCTGACGACGGCAGCGGCAACGATTGCAGAATATCCATCAACCGAGAGACCTGAGAGTTTTTTGTCAATCCAGTTGACGAAAGAGCGTAGCGCGCTGAATGCGGACACAGCTTTTGGTGCGGCCTGTTGATAAGCCGTTCGCCTATTGTCGTTTCCGTAGTCACGGAATGAGGTTTCCTTTATCGTGACAAACTCGGCATCTACGATATCTGGATCGTGACGCGTTCGCCATGTTTGACGCAGTGGGGTTTCTGGCATCAAAAGGTCCAAGTCGAGTGTCGCATTCCGGCGAGATGAACGGAACATACCCATGAAGTTCCCTCGGTCAGGTTTTCGGCCCGATAAAAACTGGGCATTGAATGAAGTCCTGCCTAGTCGTAAATTTAATTGGTTAATGCTTTGCAAAGATCGTCTACTGAGTCGCCCAGACGCGCCATTCAGCGTTTGAAAGGCACCGTAACGATGCAAATCTGTCGCCACGGAAGCAAAAGACTGGAAATTCGTTGATCCATTTTGAAAATGTCGGATTGCGGTATGGCATGGGCCCGGAAATTTTGCGGGACATGACCTTCGATATTCCAAAAGGTTCGTTTCAGTTTCTGACAGGCCCATCTGGCGCAGGTAAGACGACGCTTTTGCGTCTGCTTTTGATGTCGCTGCAGCCGACTCGAGGGCATATTCGCATGTTCAGCCGGGATGTCGCGCGTATTCCTCGCAGCGAACTACCACTGCTGCGCCGACGCGTGGGTATCGTCTTTCAGGATTTTCGCCTTCTCGATCACCTAACGACCTATGAGAACGTCGCACTGCCGTTGCGCGTGCGCGGCAAGGACGAGAGTGCCTATCGCAACGATGTGATCGAACTGTTGAAATGGGTTGGGCTGGGCGAGCGGATGAATGTGCTGCCTCCAATCCTCTCTGGCGGGGAAAAGCAGCGCGCGGCCATAGCCCGTGCATTGATGGACCAACCTGAGATTCTGCTCGCCGACGAACCGACCGGCAATGTCGATCCACCCATGGCGAAACGTCTGCTCAACCTGTTTCTGGAGCTTAACCGGCTTGGTACAGCTGTGGTTATCGCCACCCACGATTTTGCGCTGATGGATCAGGTCAATGCCCGCAGGATGATACTGACGGAAGGGCGGCTCGACGTTTATGAATGAGATGAACCGTAAAGCCTTGAAGCCAGAGCAGAAGAAAACGCAAAAGCTACCGCAGATGCGCATACGTCCCATGGCGCCCATTCTGCCGCCATCCAACATTCAGGGCAACGCGCTGATCGTGGTGATTGCGATCATGGCGTTTCTGGCCTGCCTGACTTTGGGCGCTGTCAGCATGGTGCGCGCAACCGCCTCGACCTGGCAAAGCCAGATCTCCCGCGAAATCACCATTCAGATCAAGCCGGACGAAGGGCTGGACATGAATGCGACACTGAACAAGGCCCGCAATCTGGCGCTCAGCTTCGTCGGTACGCGAGAAGGCACGATCATGGACGAGGCCGCGACCAGCCGTCTGCTGGAGCCATGGTTGGGCTCTGGCCTCGACCTGTCTGAACTCCCCGTGCCTCGCCTCGTCATCATCACCATTGATGAAAGCAATCCGCCTGATTTTGAGGCGATGCGAAACATGTTAAAAGCCGAGATTCCACAAGCTTTTCTGGATGACCACCGTACTTGGGTAGATCGCCTTGTTTCAATGGCGCATACCACTGTCATGATCGGCATCGGCGTTCTCGTCCTGGTTTTCAGTGCGATGGTTCTGACCGTGGTGTTTGCCACACGCGGCGCGCTTTCAGGCAACCGGCACATCGTGGAGGTGCTGCATTTCGTTGGGGCCGAGAGCAGTTTTGTTGCGAGGGAGTTTCAAAAACACTTCCTGAAAATCAGCCTCAAAGGCTCAGGCTTTGGAAGCGCATTGGCAGCAGGTGTGTTTCTTGCTGCCGGGTTCTGGCAATCCCGTTCTCTGGCAACACCACAGAGCGATCAGGCGAGTGCGTTGTTTGGCACGTTTGCGGTTGGAGTTGAAGGATATCTCGGAATTTTTGCGACCATGATGGTCATCGCTCTTTTGACCACGATCACCGCCAGATTGACCGTTATCCGCACCATTGATGACATAGACCGCGTACGCTCGGACCCCTCCAAAAGCGAGGGCGTGTGAGGGTCTAAAACTGCCTGTTCCTTGCCTTAATCCGGGCTTATCGATAATTGATGGTAATGAGTCGCACAGACCCTCATGATGAACCGACACCAACGCCGCGAAGCAATTGGCTCTCGCGACGTGGACGTTTGCGCCGGTTTGTGCGTGCCGTTATCCTCATTTGCGTCGTGGTCATGGGGGCTGTTTTCGGCGGTTTCCTTTGGTTTGCCGATTCGGTTGCTTCCATGCGCCCGCCATCCTCAACCAAGGCCGACGCCATCATCGTTCTGACGGGAGGCTATCTGCGGATCGATCAGGCGGTTGGGCTGTTGCGCGATGGTGTAGGCAAACGCCTGCTGATTTCGGGCGTTAACCCTTCCACGACACGCACGCAAATCCGAAAAATGACGCAAAGTTCGCCTGACCTTTTCGCCTGCTGTGTCGATATGGGCTATCAGGCAGTGGACACAATCGGCAATGCGAACGAGGCGGCAAAGTGGATAAAGGATCGTGGCTACGCCTCGGTCGTCGTCGTCACCAATAATTACCACATGCATCGCAGCCTTTACGAATTGCGCAACACAAGCCCAGACACGAATTTCATTGCCTATCCGGTCATCAATTCGGACTTGGCCCGCACCAACTGGTTCAAGAACCCGGATGTCGTGCGCACGATGATCTCGGAATACATCAAATTTGTTGCAGCCGCAGTGCTTGATCTGACCGGCATGGGCAAAGGCGATGGCCTGCGCAATGGCTCATCTTCAGGATAAGACCCCACCGCTCAAGTAGATGATGGGTCTTGCTGAAACACACCGTTTTCGTGTAGGCGTTCGGCACTGCGCACAACATCGAAGATCGCTTCCTTCATAGACAGAGATGCGCCGGGAGAAGCTTTTTCATGCTCAGACTGCGCTCGATACTCTTCAACACGGCCTTCTATCTCAATCTCATTGTCCGCATGCTCGTGCTGACGCCAATTTATTTCATCGTACCACGAAAGCTGGCCTTTGAAATACCGAAGGCTTGGGCGCGCTCCAATCACTGGCTGATCGAAAAAATTGTCGGCACGACATTCGAAATAGAAGGGCTGGAGAATATCCCCGAAACCGGCTGTATATTTGCTCCCAAGCATCAGTCTTTCTGGGATACCTACGCGCTGCTGCCGAACCTGAAGGACCCCGTTTATATTCTGAAGCGGGAACTGATGTGGATACCCCTTTTCGGCTGGTATGTCGCCAAGCAGCGAATGATCCCGGTCAACCGTGCAGCACGTGGTAAAGTCATGCTCAAGGTCATGGAACGCGCCAAGGAAGAAATGGCCAAGGGCCGCGAGCTTATCATTTATCCCGAAGGCACCCGACGTCCGCCCGGTGCCGAACCGGAATATCGTTATGGTATCGCTCGACTTTACCGTGATCTCAATGTTCCCGTGGTGCCGGTTGCCATGCATCCCGGCCTGTTCTGGCCACGCCGGTCGACCATGCGTTATCCCGGCCACTTCAAGGTGCGCATTCTGCCGCCAATTCAGCCCGGCCTGAACCCGGATGTATTTTTCAAGACGTTGATCGAAGTGACGGAAAATGCGAGCGACGAGTTGCTGATCGAAACGGCACGCAACAATCCTGATCTTCCATTGCCGCCAACGGCGATCAAACGACTGGCGGAACTTCAGGAAGCAGCTGCGACCTGAGCGACGACCGTGGCCGCAACCTGCTCAAGCAGTGCATCACGAATGCCCATGTCCTGCAAATGCTGGACCGTATTTACGACGTAATCGACATTCGGGCCGGATCGACCTGAGGCGTTACGGACGATGTGGGCCGCCTCAGTTAGCGGAAGGTCGCCAATATATTGCTCATGGTCAGGATCGGCCACGTAAGTCATCGCCATCTCACGCCTGCCATCGACAAGACCGACCGCGATGACCCGCTCTTTATAGACATGGCTGACCAACTCACGCTCGCGAAGATACTCGATGACGGGTTCCCGGTCTGCGCCCGCCACACGAAATGCGACGCCTTGGCATGAGCCACCGCGCTCAAGCCCCAGCACCAGGCCGGGGTTTTCGTCCGTGCCACGGTAGACATTGGAGCGAATGCAAAGGGAGCGACGATAGCCGTACAGGCGTGCCTGCTGTCGTTCCTGAAATGGAAAGCCAGGGTTCCACATCAACGAGCCATAGCCAAAGACCCAAAAATCGTCCATATCGCAAGCCAAACCAAATCACCTCTGTGTACCATTGGAGATCATCATGGCAGCGTCAAGCCCATCCCGTAGCAACAGAAAATTCCTTTTTCTTGGTTTGGGGATAATAGTTTTCGTTGCCATTTACTCCGCAGGTTGGTTCTACGCCGCACAACGGCTTCAGGAAACCGTTATTCGTGCGCTCGCGCCCGGAGGTACGGCAAGCGTCAGCGGCGAGTGCCACGACATCGCGTTTCGGGGTTATCCATTCCGGATCGGTCTCTTTTGCTCGAAGGTAGACGTCAAGGACGCTCAAAACGAAGTGACCGCGTCGTTTGGTGCGCTGCGTTCGGCAGCACAGATTTATGCGCCGGGCCACATCGTCTGGGAACTGGATTCGCCTGCGACTATACAAACCGGGCACGGGCTCAGCGTCTCAGCACAGTGGACCAATCTGCAATCGAGCCTGACCACAAAGCTTAAAGGCATAGACCGTACGTCCCTCGTCATCGATGGGTTGAAAGCCACCGCCGTATCATCCGTCACTGCACAGACCATCGATTTCGACGCTGCAAAGACCGAAGTGCATCTTCGCCAAAATGGCGCGGACTTGGATGGCGCGATTACGTTGACCGACGCATCCACCGTCATTAAGGGTTGGCCACAGCTTTTGCCGCGCCTCAATGCCATCGGCGACGTGACGTTAGCCGGCAAAGCAGGCATGATCGACGGTAGTGATCGCACCGGGCTTTACGGTGCAAATGGCGAGTTGCGTCGAGTGATGCTTGATATCGGAGATGGCCGTACCATGCGCATCACCGGGCCTTTCTCATTTGATGATCAAGGTTATCTGTCAGGTCAGTTCAAACTGGAAATCGAAAAGCTCGGTGACTGGGCTGACAACGCCAAACAGGCCTTTCCGCAGTTGCAATCCACCATAGATACCGCCCGCAAACTTCTGCGGGCCTTGGCAGGCGGCGGCGATAGGGCGTCGGTCGATCTCGTCGTAGACCGAGGCCGCGCAACCGTCAGCGGCTTCATCCCTTTGGGGAAAATTCCGCCGATCTGATCACTATTTCTTTTGGTCTGGCGTAGGGCGGCCGAAGTTTGGTGTATCGACGTCCTGCCCAGCCTGAACGATGGAGCGGCGAATGGTCCGGGTGCGGCTGAAAAGCTCGAAAAGCTTGTCGCCCTCGCCCCAGCGGATCGCGCGCTGAAGATATGCAAGATCTTCAGAAAAGCGTGCCAGCATCTCAAGGATGGCATCCTTGTTGTGAAGGCAAACGTCGCGCCACATTGTGGGGTCCGATGCCGCTAGACGGGTAAAATCGCGAAAACCCGAGGCTGAGTATTTGATGACTTCAGACTCAGTGACCGTACCCAGATCATCCGCCGTACCGACAATGTTGTAGGCGATAATGTGAGGCAGGTGAGATACGATTGCCAGCACCTTGTCATGGTGCTCCGGGTCCATCTCATCAATGCGCGAGCCGAGCTTTTCCCAAAAACCCCTGAGTTTGCCAAGCGCAACCTCATCCGTTTCAGGCAGCGGCGTGAAAATGCACCATCGGTCACGAAACAGCCCGGTAAACCCGGCATCAGGACCGGATTTTTCCGTACCCGCCAGCGGGTGGCCAGGAATGAAGTGAACATTGTCCGGCATATATGGTGCCATCTGCGCAATGACCGACGCCTTGGTGGAACCCACATCGGTTACGATAGCACCCGGTTTCAGGTACGGAGCAATCTGTTCTGCCACGCTACCGGATGCGCCAACCGGCACTGAAACAATCACCAGATCGGCATCTTTTACTGCTTCCGCAGCCGACACAGTATAGGCCGTACCCAGCTCCAGTTCTTGCGCCCGTTGCAGAGTTTCTGCGCTTCGCGTGGAAATCATCACCTCTCGTGCAAGACCCAATTCCTTGATATCACGCGCAATGGAAGAGCCGATCAGACCAATACCGATCAGCGTAATACGGTCGAACAGAATGTCGCTCATTATGCTTTGCCCATGAATTCTTTAAGCGCAGAGATCACGCCAAGGTTCGCTTCTTCCGATCCAACCGTCATGCGCAGGGCATTGGCAAAACCGTAACCACGAACCGCGCGCAGCACAAAGCCACGACGCGTCAGGAACTCATCGGCGTCGGCTGCCCGCTTTCCATCTGTATCAGGGAAATGAATGAGGACGAAGTTCGCAACGGATGGCGTTACCGTGAGACCGAGGTCGGTAAAAGCGTTGTTAAGCTTTTCCAGCCATTCGAGATTGTGCGCCACCGCCTGCTGCATGAAACTCTGATCACGTATGGCAGCGGCACCGGCTGCGATCGCAGGCGCGTTCATATTGAACGGACCGCGCACACGGTTCAAGGCGTCAATGATCGCCGCTGGTGCATACATCCAACCCACACGAAGCGCCGCTAGACCATAAACCTTAGAGAAGGTGCGCGTCATGACCACGTTGCCGTTGCCGGAAACCAACTCCAGACCGGCCTCATAGTCGTTTTTACGGACATATTCGGCATAAGCCGCATCCAGCACCAGAATGACGTTCTTTGGCAGGCCAGCCTGAAGGCGGCGTATTTCAGAGACGGGAGCATATGTCCCAGTCGGGTTGCCTGGATTGGCTATGAAAATCATTTTGGTCTTCGGGGTGACGGCTGCGAGAATTGCATCCACCTCGATAGCGCAGTCTTTTTCCTTCACGGTCACGGCTGTAGCGCCCGCACCCATGATCTGGATTTTATAAACCAGAAAACCATGCTCGGTGATAATGGCTTCATCGCCGGTGCCGAGATAGACGTGGCAAAGCAGACCCAATAGTTCATCGGAACCGTTTCCGCACAGAATATTGGCCATGTTCAAACCATGCACGTCTGCAATGGCCTGACGCAAAGCCGTCGCCTGTCCGTCCGGATAGATTTCCAGATTGGATGCGGCAGCCTTGAAGGCCTCCATAGCTTTTGGGCTCGCGCCCAGCGGCGTTTCGTTGGAAGAGAGCTTATAGACCTTGGCGACGCCTTCGGCGTGCTCCTTGCCGGGAACGTAAGCGGCGATATCCAGAATACCCGGACGCGGAACAGGTTGGTTAAGCTCTGCACTCATTTCATCGACCTTCGAAAACGTACCGGAAAACCCGGCAAGACAATGCCGCAGGCATTAGACGGGAACGGGCCTCTTGTCGAGTGTCAGCGCGGCTTTTGCGCGTCTGGTGAGGTTCTGGTGGTCGGCACACCCTGCGGTGCCAGTACAGGCACGAAAACGCGGCGCGACGCGCGCTGGGCCACTGGCAGACCCTGATAGAGCCGCTTTTGTGCTTCCACAACAATGACGCCAGAAAAAACAGGCCACAGCTTTCGACCCGTGCTTTCCAAATATCGGCGCAAACGCAGGATCGATCGAACTTTTGTTGGAGGAAAAAACAAAGCTTCTGCCGTCGCACTCGGCGTGAAGTTGGTCTCGCGCAAAAGCGACGTCAACTGACTGCGTGAATAGGGCCGGCCTGAGCCGAAAGGTGTGTGCTCCACACGTGCCCAGACGCCACGTCTGTTCGGGACGACGATGACAAGGCGCCCACCAGGGGCAAGAACGCGCCACAATTCCTTCAGCGTTTCGCGCGGGTTCTCCGCAAATTCCAACGAGTGAACCATCAACACCCGGTCAATTGACGAATCCGGCAGCGGCAACTCTTCATCGAAAACCAGAGCCGTTGAGGATAGTTCTCCCGCGGGCCAGTTGATAGCCCCTTGTCCGGGAGGCATGAAGGCAAATGTGCGTTCTGCATCATGCCTGAACCGATCCAGAAACGGCACGGCGTAGCCCAACCCCACCAGCCGCTCGTCCGGCAAAGTCGGCCACAGCGTTGCCAACGCCATGGTTATGGCCTGCTCTGCAGAGCGGCCAAGCGGAGAGTGATAGAATTCGCGCAGATCGACAATATCAGTATTCATTGTCAGAATGTAGCAGGCATCAGGTGGACTTCAAGGCGGGGAAACCTACATTGAAACCCACTTTGATCTTAAAGCCTGCAAGATGGAGATGGAAACATGAAGCCGTTGGAAATAGAAGTTTTTCCATGCCGCAGTGATAATTTTGGGGTTTTACTGCACGACAGCGAAACTGGCGTAACGATTTCGATCGATGCGCCTGAAGAGGCGGTAATCCTCGATGCTCTCAACCGGCGTGGCTGGACATTGACCCATATTTTCACAACGCATCATCATCAGGATCACGTTGAAGCCAATCTCGCGCTGAAGGAAAAGTTCGCCTGCGAAATCTATGGCCCTTATGATGAGGCTATTGCGATACCCGGTCTCGACAAATCTGCCGCTGGTGGTGATGAATTCGAGCTGGCCGGGCGCCGAGTGCAGATTATTTCCACGCCGGGGCACACCGCCGGGCATATTTGCTATTACCTGCCGGATAATGCGTTGCTTTTTGCTGCCGACACGCTGTTCGCCATGGGTTGTGGACGATTGTTCGAACGCTCCGCGGCGGATATGTGGCATTCCTTTCAAAAGCTGATGGCGCTACCCGATGAAACCCACGTTTATTTTGGCCACGAATACACCCTGTCCAATGCCCGTTTTGCTGTAACGGTTGACCCCGACAACGCGGTGCTTCAGCAACGCGCCAGCAAAGTCGAGGTATTGCGAAAAAGCGGGGAGTTCACCATTCCCACGACAATTGGCCTTGAGAAGCAGACTAACCCTTACATGCGCGTTGCCGATCCCGCCATTCGTGCGCATCTTAACCTGCCCGATGCTACGGACGCCGAGGTTTTTGCCGAGATCAGGACACGGAAAGACAATTTTTGATGGAGGATGGCGTCCTGTCTGCCGGTGATATCATTCAGACCTTGAAACTGGAGCCGCATCCCGAGGGCGGTTTCTATCGCCAGACGTTTAGAGATGCGAAAGACGGCGAGCGCGGTCATTCAACGGCGATCTATTATCTGCTGGAAAAGGGGCAACGCTCCCACTGGCACCGGGTGATCGATGCTGCTGAAATCTGGCACTACTACGCTGGTGCTCCATTAGCGCTCCATCTCAGCGTTGATGGTAAGGCAGTTGATACCGTAAAGCTTGGACCAGCTTTATTCGATGGCGAGAGGCCGCAAGCCATAGTTCCTGCCGACTGCTGGCAAGCAGCAGAAAGTCTCGGCGCTTGGACGCTTGTCGGGTGTACCGTCTCACCCGGTTTAACATTCGACAGTTTCGTCATGGCCGAACCCGGCTGGTCTCCGGGCTGACAGCTGTGGCTACAGTCTGTCAGGTTTAATTTGAACGATACCCCTGCGTGCCTGAGATAGTTTGCGCAATCTTGAGAGGCTAGGCTCAGGACTTATTAAATAACTTGCGGGGCGTGTTCTGTTTTGGTTCATTGAGGTCAAACGGAGACAGTGCGATGAGTGATTTGATGCTTTTGCCGGAGGCGCAAATGCGCCGGATAGAGCCTTATTTCCCATTGTCCCATGGCGTGCTGCGCGAGTACGGACCGCACAAGACGATCTACAATCGCTTCATCCGGTGGAGCAGGCTCGGCGTGTTCAACCGGATTTTGGCAGAACTGACCGCCAAACGCGGCAAGCCCGAACAGTTGATGATCGACGCAACCCATTTGAAAGCCCATCGCACCGCAGCCAGTCGGCTAAAAAAGGGGATGTTCCCCGACATATCGGACGCAGCAAAGGCGGGTTGAACTCCAAGCTGCATGCTGTTTGCGATGGTCACGGCCGACCGCTGATCCTGATTCTAAGCGAAGGGCAGATCAGCGACTACAAAGGTGCCGCGCGGATGCTTCACGCCTTCCCCAAGGCAAAGTCGCTACTGGCCGACAAAGGACCCCGCACTGAAGAAACTTTCAGACGGCACGCATTTTGGGCCGTTAATGAACACATCGACGGGCGTCGTGCACGCATGGACAATTTGCCCACCCACACTCAAGCTCAAACACCTCGGCTGGATGAATCGATGATGGAAAATATGCTGAAGTTCAGCCTAGGTGTTAAAACGACCTCGGCCTCCCGAGGGAGGCCGGATAAAGTCTTGGTAGTCTTAGAATAATTTGGTTGCGGGGGCAGGATTTGAACCTGCGGCCTTCAGGTTATGAGCCTGACGAGCTACCGGGCTGCTCCACCCCG
>NZ_KQ961026.1:74951-402072 GCF_001562555.1 Agrobacterium bohemicum | reverse complement strand
CGCGGGGTGGAGCAGCCCGGTAGCTCGTCAGGCTCATAACCTGAAGGCCGCAGGTTCAAATCCTGCCCCCGCAACCACTGAAACTTGTAAATTCTCCCATTCAGAATATTTACGTTCAAGCTCCTCACCATACTGGTCGAGGAGCTTTTTGCGTTTGGCCTCCGTGTCGATCTCGCCGGACACAATCCGCGCCATCAGATCGTTGCCTGCCGCGGCAAGGAACTGCTGCTCCATGAGATCCAGAACCTCCATGGATGCCATGATGGTGGCAATGTCGCCATGCACCTGCAGGCTCGCTGGCTGATGCCCCGGTGTCTTGCCGATCACCACGGTCTGGATGAGATCCCAAACGATCGGCATCAGACGCTGCTTGGCATCTTCGTCGGCATTGTTACGGGCAAGGAATAGCAGCTTGCGGATGGCAACCTCGACATTATTAGGATTGAACTAATGCTTCAGCTTCGCAATTTTTTCCTGAAAATCCTCCGTCGGCGCTTCGGTAGCGGCAAGCTCCAAGGCAAGCTGCTCACGCGTGACTTCCAGGCCATCCAGTTGGTCGTCGAGGATGGCAAGACGCGGTCGGCCTTCGGCATGCCGGTCCTGGATCTGTTGCATCAGACCTGCCTGTGTCGATTTGATTTTTGCAAGCTCTGTCGCAATCTGATCTTTGCGGGAGGGGACGCTCTTCAGCTTGGTCACCTCTTGGGCGATCATCTTCTGCGAAATCCGGTCGAATGTCTCGATCGAGTAAAACGCGACCGGAAGGCAGTTGAGGACGCGCTCTTCCAGTTCATGGCGGGTGATCGTCTTGCTGTTGGTGCAGCATTCACCGTCAAGCTCATCAATCGGCAGGCGCTTCTTGCGGTTGGTGCAGCTATAGCGATCCTTTCCGCTGATTGCGTAGGGGCCGCCGCACTCGGCACATTGGAGCATCCGGCTGAGAAGATATTCCGGACGGTGCGTCGCGTTGAGACGGTTTGCAGAGTGCCTGTCGAACTCTTCCCGGCTTTCGGCCTGGCGTTGCTTCGCCCGTTCCCACAGCTCATCCGAAACAATGCGCAGCTCAGGTTTGTCCATGAACTCCCATTCGTCCATGTCGTTCGCACGAGAGGTTCGCCGTTCTGTCGTCGGGTCCTTGCGGAACTTCTGTTTGTTCCAGACGACTTTCCCGACGTAGAGAACGTTGTTCAGGATGCCGTTCCCGTCAGTGACGCTGCCCCGGATGGTGGTATCACGCCAGTATTTGGTACGTGCGCCCGGGATCTGCAAGTCATTCAGCTTCTGTGCGATGGCTGCCGGTGAGACGCCATCGACATAGTCTTTGAAGATCCCCCGCACGATCTCGGCCTTGACCGGATCGATCTCCCTCAGCCCCTTGATGCGGTCACCATTCTCATCGCGCTGCTGGGAGAGCTTGTAGCCGTAGGAGAGGCAAGTGGTTGCCTTCCCCTTGCGTACTG
The DNA here is from genome assembly GCF_001562555.1 of Agrobacterium bohemicum. Classification (NCBI taxonomy): domain Bacteria; kingdom Pseudomonadati; phylum Pseudomonadota; class Alphaproteobacteria; order Hyphomicrobiales; family Rhizobiaceae; genus Agrobacterium; species Agrobacterium bohemicum. The sequence goes on along the minus strand of NZ_KQ961026.1, from coordinate 400,612 downwards.
CTGTCTTCATACCTTCTCGTGTGCGTGTCCGACCCTGCTCGACGAGCTCATGGCTCATCGTGGAGCGCATGTGCAACTCCATATCTGTGACCGCCCGGCCGGCCTCGACAGTCCAGATGGCGCAGTCGTGGTAGTTCAGATCCTTCAGGATCTTCGAGGTGTGCTCGACATCGCGCGACAGACGATCGACATTGACGCAGAGCACGACATCGATACGTTCGCGCTTCACGTGCGCCAAGAGCTGCTGGATGCCAGGGCGAGAGGTGAATGTCGTCCCGCTGATCGCGGAGTCGGAGTAGGTCGCGACCAGCTTCCAGTCCCTGTCGGCAACAAACGTCTTGCCGAGTTCCGTCTGGGTCTCGATCGAAACCTCATTCTGGCGGTCGGTGGAGTAGCGGGCGTAGAACAGAACGTTCTTGGTCATGTGCTGAATTCCATCTTCAATACTGTGATTGTGGAGACTGGCCGATGTGGCCGGCCAGTCTGGTGCGGTCTGCTCGACCGCGAGGTGACGAATTGGGCACATGGTAGCCTGGCACGGGCCGCTTGGGAGCCCGGGCAAGCCGCTAAGCCATCATGGCCGGGCGGCAGAGCAAAAGGTCGCGGCAATTATTGCCGCAACGACACCTGCTAGCGCGCAGCTACTCGCCCATCGCTTTACGGTAGGTCGCGGCTTCGTCCGTGTCGCCGCGTAGACGGCAGTCGGGATGTGGCCTCAAGATCGAGTCCTCGACACTGTCGCGCGCGCCGATCCACTGCCAGCCAGCCTGCTCAGACAATGTAATGAAGACCTCATTGGGAGTGATCTTGACGCGGATCGCTCCTGTCTCAGCCTTGATCGCTTTACGGAAAAGCTGATCCAGTTTGCCCCTTGGACTAGCCTTGCGCACCGGCTTTCTTGAAGCGATCGGCGAGGGTGCAATGCGTGTCGTCACGACGAAGACACGGTGCACTTTCTTGCGGCGGCCTTCTGCATCGTCGATATCGACAACGATGCCGCGGCTGGAGATGTCGCAGAAAACGCCACCGCTTACCGCGGCGTAGTAATTGCTGATCGAAAGCACGCAAGGATGATCGCGCTCTTTGCCAGTGCGAGCCTTCAAGTAAGCCGCGAGCGTTGGCTGATCACGCAACCAGCGCCACTCTCCGGTATACCCGAGCAGGTACTGAACGCGTCGTTCCTGCAGTGATTGCTCTCGCATTGAGCAATACATCTGGGGAAAAACGCTTGCGCATCGTGCATGCGGTGAGAATTACGGTCATGCTAAAATTGGGCCATAATAACTGCCAGGACATCTTTCGATACATAATAACTGCGACCGCATAAATCATCAATCAAAAAACTGCACACGCACGAATTATGTCGAAAAAACTGCGAGAAGCTGTTCATATGATCGCGATAGGAGATTGGTTATGAGGGATGAAGAATACGGGTATCCCCCCTGGGGCGCTAAGCTTGGGGGCCAAATTTATTGGAACGCCGTGAATGCATTGCGAGATGTCTGGTTAGAGATCTACGGCGAGCAACTCGAAGTCTCAGTGCAGGGCAAAGCCGGTTTCAAGCGTCTTTTAGATCAGATTAAACAGAAACTCGTCGAGAAGCGCGGGCTTGAAAAGATCGTTGATCGGGAGCCATGGTAGACTACAAGCATTCCGATTCTATTCTGCTATTTGCCTCGGTAGTAGCGGATCAGTGGCTGATGCTCGTCACTATCCGGCTGCATGTGTCGGTTCGTGACGCCCGCCACGAGATCGTCGGGTGGCGGGAAGAACTCCTTGTCTATCAAGATAAACTGGGTCTGCCGAAGTTCTCCGGCGTTCAGTTGGTAGAGCATACGATAGAACCCTTCGAACTGCGCCCTGTTCTCCCTCTCACTTATATTCTTCATCGGGGAGTCGATTATCAGCATATTGGGCAATGGTGCGTGAAGCTGTGCCGCGATGCGGTGCAGGGCGATCGCGAAGCAACATTTAAAAAGGGTCTTCTTTCCACCGCTGCTGAGCGAGGTGAAGGTCGAACGCGTGAGGTCGCGTGGGTCGGCACTGAGGATCGAGGGGTAGAAGTCGGGCGGATCCAGCTCCACATGATCGGTGCGGTGGATGCCCGGCACTCCAGATAGGGATAAACAGTCCAGGAAATAGCCTGCGAAACGATCGAGACTTGTACGGTCCGCCTCCGCTTTGGTGCGTGCCTCTTTGAGCACCTCGCGCTTCGCCTGTTCCAGCGCAACGATTTGCGCGAGAGCCTCGCGCTGCTGCTGCAGCAAGAGCGGTAGGCGTAGTAGCCAAGCGATGCTGGCCAACTCTGCCTCCAGCGCCGCGCGCTCTCGTTCTTTCAGCAGGCTCATTGACAGGAAGGCGGAGTCCTGCTCGGCGAGGGCGCGATTGATGTCGGCTTCGGCCTTTTCCTTGGTCTGCAGCAAGTCCGACCGCTGCGCCTGCGTCTTGGCCAGATTGTTGTCGATCGCGGCGATAGCTTCTTGCAGTTCGGCGCGTCGGCTGGCGATGTCAGCCTCAAGCGCCGAGACCTCGGCGGGATCGGCTAGGTCGGCCAGATCCTCCTGGCCGCACACGTCGCAGCATTGCGTCAGGCGGGTCGGTAAAGCTTGGGTGCATCGAGGGCAGGCGCTGAAGGCCACGTCTCCGAGGATTTCGCGGGCCTCCGCGGAGCGTCTGAATTTCAGGCTCAGCATGTCAATTTCGTTGCGATGCCGCACGTGCCGGTCCTGCATGGCGCGGAGTTCCTCAGCGTCAAGGTCGAGCTTGGCGATATCAGAACCCAGGCTCCTAGCCCTCCTCGCCAGTTCGTCAATGGCATGAATGGTCTGCTCTTCGCGGCGCCCCTTGCGCAGCACTTCCAGTTTGGCGTTCACTTTGACGATCGAGGCTCGAAGCCCCGACGCGCGCTCTGCCACTTGCGCCTCAGACTCAATCCCGACCTCCGCTAACGCCTTGGACAGGCTATCGATCGACGCAACGCGTGCGGTCCTGTTCGCTCGGAGTTGGTCCAGTTCCGATTCTAGATCGGCGACCCGTTCGTCGTGGTAGCCGATGACATAGCGGATCACGTCGCGACTTTTGAGTCGCATATAAAACTCAGCCGATTCCTCGAGGTAGAAGAACGAACTGTCGATATGGTCCTGATCGAGGTAGCAGTACCAAAGCAGGTCGCGCAGTGATAACCGCACGATCTTGCTGTCTGCCTTAGCCTTGCTTTTGCGAACCCGCGGCGGATTGATCTCCGAGAGCCAGAAAACCAAGTCCGACAATGTTTCGACCCCCGTCTCAGGTATAACCTCGCCCGCAGGCACACGGGCAGGGATGACAATCGAATAGCGACCCTCCCCGTCCTCCCACGAGGCAAAGACGTCGGCGGCGTCCCGGGCCCGCTCGATACTGACCGTGGCCCGTTCAAGTTCAACGGTCAGCGTCGCCGAGACGAATTCGGCCTGCAGCGCGGGCGACAACTGAATCGTGCCGCCGAGACAGTAGTCAACCAGCCGGGCAATGCTCGACTTGCCCGCGCCCATCTGACCCCAGAAGTAGCTGAGCTTTGAGAACTCGATCTGTTCGTCGGCCCGCCGCAGCGATAGATGTAGAGACAGCAAATTAAACTTCATTGGGGCTCTCCGCTGGTGGCGAAGGTCTCCGCCTCGGGGTTGCTGGCGCCGATCTCAGCGCCCCATTTCATGCCCGTGATCTCCGGGACAATTTCGTAGACAAAGTCTTTAAGCTTCGTGGCAGACATGGCGCCGACGGCTCTTATCACGAGGGCGCCTCTTTTCGCAAAGTCCTCGAATGCTGGACGGGTGGCTAGCTCATCGGCCAGTGTGCGACCGCGTTCAGTCAAGCCGATTTCGATCTTGCGTCCGCTGAGCGACAGGGTGATGAGGCCGCGAGAGGACAAGAGGCTGAGCCAGCGCCGATAACGGCCGTCCCACGGGCCGTAGCGGAACCGGATCATCTTGGTCTCGACGGTCGTTCGTTCCCGCGGCAGCACCGCTGCGTCGGCTGGCGACTTGTTGAGCGCCACCAACGCCCGTTCCAGATAGACCGGGTAGCGAAGCAGGAAGTCTAGCTTGGCAAGCTTTGTTATGCCTTCCACTGGCTTTGGGGCGCTTTTGCCGCGCTTGTCGGCGCTTCGTAGCAGCACCAGTAGGCGGGCGAGGTGTAGGCCGTCGGCGTTTTCAGCGTCGGCTGCGGCCTTGAGTACAGAGAGGCTCATTCTTCGCCACCTTCGATCTGAAAGCGGTCGCTCCACCACACGCGGCAATCGTCGGTCAGCAACGCTGCGGTGCCCATCAGCAGTTCATAGGGCGCTCCCCCAAGCAGATCTTTCCGCTGAGTCTCCAAAGTCCGTAGACGGGCCGACACGTCGTTAAACATAGCCTGCCCAAAAGGCGCTTCAGGGGTATGACGCGCCATGTATGATTCGAGGCATTCGCCGTGAACAGCCTCCTCGACTTGTCGAAGGTGGCGAGCCGCCCATAGGGGGTCCTTTGCCTGCTCCTCCAGAAAGTGGTACTCAGCCGCTTGCTCGCGCGCCTTCATATAGTCGGTCAGTGCGCCGACGCCGCCGCGCTCGAGCTTCTGTTCCAAGATGCGCTTGGGTCGAGGTTGACCGAGGCTGATTGTGGGCGGGCCCTGGTAGCGGAACGTGTCGCTAGCCTTTGACCGTGGTACTAGGGCCACATCAGCAATCACAATGCGCTTGGCCGTGATGATTGGATCGTCAGTTGTTCCCGAGGGAATTTTCGCAAGGTGACGATCCGGATCCACCACAAATAGCGATGCGGCGCGGTGGAACCTAGCGACAAGGTCGTTGCAGAGTTCGCGGAGGGGGCCTGGCGCTAGGTGTGCACATTCGGCCAATCCGCCAATATGCTCTTGAGCGAGCGCCGCGTCGAAGTCTTCACGCGAAGGGCCTTTAACGATTTCGAGCCGCCCCAACACTTCGAAAAGCTGCGCGTTCTCCGCGCCAAGTTCCGCCGCCAAGGAGTCGAAAGTGTTCCGAAAAGGCGGTTGCATAGCGTTGGCGTCGCTGCATGATTTCACGTGTTCCAGCATGAGGCCGGGGCAGCGGCCGCGACGCTTTTCGTCTGTGCTGGCGAGTGTGACGGAATCCACGTCGGAGTTGGACACGAACACGAACATCCCAAGCTGGCCGGGAAATGCTGTCATGAGATCGACGAAGCGCCCGATCGATTTCGTGAGGGCGGCTGAGGTGAGCGTCCAGGCCCCATTCTCAGGTCTGGATGTCTTGATTTGGTAGCCATCGAAGAGGCCATCCGGACGCTCCGCCAAGAAGTCTTCGTGGTGTTCGCAGTAGAGGGCGATGTAGTTGAACGTGCCACGCCGTACAGCGGCAAGAAGCACCACGCCATATTGATGTTGATAACGGAAGTTGCGTTCGGTCTCGTCACCGGGATCCCCGCTGGCTGTCGTATTTAGCCGAGCATGGACGTTGACTTCCTGTGATTGAATATCGCCACTACACAAACGCAGCGATCCGTTTGTTCTGATTCATACTTGCCCCCTATGCCAGGCTATTCGGATTCCACTTGCTTGACAACGGCATACACGGTTGATCTACCATCGCTTTGCACTTGTCTGAAATGCCGCGTCACCTGCAAAACTCGCGCCCCTAAGCAATTAAATCCCGCAACAGACTCGAACGGGTTCGCTAGTAATAGCGCACAAACGGCGGTGGCTCGACAATAATATTTTGAACCGGTCGGTATGCCATACACAGGTTCTAAACGTTTGCTTTATCGAATTCCTCTTGGGAACCGGACTGACAGTTTCCGGCCCGGAACGGGAAACTGCAAAATACGGAGCACAGGTGGCTCATTGGCGCCGCAATGCCGAATTGTTGCCTTCAAGGCTCGGCTTGAGGCGAACAATTTACAAGTCTCCGTGCGCTCAAGCCCCCGCAACCAAATTATTCTAAGACTACCAAGACTTTATGCGGCCTCCCTCGGGAGGCCGAGGTCGTTTTAACACCTAGGCTGAACTTCAGCATATTTTCCATCATCGATTCATCCAGCCGAGGTGTTTGAGCTTGAGTGTGAGTGGGCAAATTGTCCATGCGTGCACGAAGCCCGTCGATGTGTTCATTAACGGCCCAAAATGCGTGCCGTCTGAAAGTTTCTTCAGTGCGGGGTCCTTTGGCGGCAAGATCGACGCGGAACCGTTTCAACACCACCGATAAAAAGGTTCTGTGCTTCTAAAAACTATTTTAAGTTTTAGCCCAGCTTTAACCCAATAATCGGGTGCCTGAATAGCCCCGGTTCGTATACCCGCGGCACACGGCCAGCGAACCCGATCGGCCTATCTTTTCTCCATCTGCCCCAAGCAGGGCAAGGCTGTTGCTCTTGTCATGCCGTGGTACGACACCCATGGCAACATAACGTAAACCAAACGGCCTCCGGCAAACCCGGCGTGGTCACTGCGCCTCCTAACGAGGCATTAAATCCTTCATCGAAATCTCTTCGTTTGATTTCATTGAATCAAAACAGAAAACGCCTCGCAAGCTAATAATATGCCCTGAGCGTAGCTCCGAGTCAGGTCATAGTGTGCCATATCGAGGATCGGGTTGTAAGGGCGACGTTGTTTTACGACACACGAGTTCGCGTTCGGAGCAAGCTTTTGTAAAGCGAACATATTGTAGGATAATTAAGCCGTTCTACGGCATTTATTCCGCATCATATCTTTCATATTTTGCGGGTTCGAGTTTTGAACAGATTTTCCGATATTGGTAAGTGCGGCACCCAAAAGTTGCATTTACGTGATCTTCAATTCATCTGTTTTGTCGCTTTTCCTGTCGGCGCCGTTGTAAGCGGGATGTGGGCGCTGATTTTTGCGTTGATGCAAAACCAGGTGCTTTTTATATCTTCTACACTTTTGTTTGTGGCCATATTGGCCTGTTGGTGGGTGGCGAGAAAAGGACATCTTTCAACGGGTATGCTGCTGGCTCAGGTTGCGTGCGTCGCTTTTATTCTACAGTTTTCACTGTGGTTCGATGTTCATGACGATGCCGTTCCTCGGGTTTCGCACATATATCTGCTGATCATCGCTTTGGCTGGTTTCGTAAACTATCAGCTCGCGCCCAGTCGTCTCCAACTACTGATTATCCTCGTCGCTATCGCATGTTTCACCCTGTTTTCTGCGACGCCCATGGCGTTTAGCTTTGCAACGCCTCTGACCGATGATGTCAGGGCAATAACCGCTTGGATACATGCGGCGGTAGTGGCTCTTCTTCTTTGTGGATCAGTATTGCTGCTGCAGCGGAAATTGGGTCCCGACAGTATGCTGGCACGGGAACTGCGCTCTGCCATTGCCAAGGAGCAATTCGAACTTTTCTTCCAGCCGCAAGTCGATGGAGCAGGCGGTCTCATCGGTGCAGAAGCTTTGCTGCGATGGAAGCATCCACGTCTGGGTTATGTCGCACCCGATAATTTTATCCCCATCGCCGAACGCGCGGGGTTGATGCCGGAGTTGGGTGGCTGGGTTTTAAGAACTGCCGTCGAAACCTTGTCTGCATGGAGTTTGCGAGAGGACACCAAGGATCTGGTCCTTTCCGTCAATGTCAGCCCTGACCAGTTCTTCAAGGAAGATTTTTTTGAGAATGTGACATCGGCACTGGAGGCTTCGGCTATCGAGCCACGCCGTCTTCAGCTGGAACTGACGGAAACAATGTTCGTGGCCGATGTCGATGGGCTGGTCAAGAAGATGAAGGCTTTGCAAGACAGAGGGATAGGCATCGCACTCGACGATTTTGGAACGGGATATTCGTCCCTGAGCTATCTGCGCCAGCTCCCGCTTCAACAGCTCAAGATCGACCGCAGTTTCGTGTGGGCCATCACGACCAAACGTGGTGCGCTTTTAGTGCGCAGCATCGCTCAAATGGGACATGACCTTGGCCTTGAAATTCTCGCCGAAGGCATCGAGACCGACGAGCAGTTCCAATTCATGCTCGATTGCGGTTGCAGCGCCTTTCAAGGCTATCATTTCGGACGGCCATTGGCGCTGCACGCATTTGAAGATCGGTTTGTCTGACGTAGAGTATCGACTTTGTGCTTGGTTTGCAGTCAGACGCCGATAAAACGATCCCCCTCAAATGGAGGGATCGTCAACACGGCCCAGCCAAAGTGATGGATTTTCGATTGCGATGCGACTTCTAACGTCAGAAGCATTTGCCGCAATCACCAGTTCATATTGGCCAGGGTCCGAACGGAACGCCTTTGCTTCGACGTCGAAGAAGCTGAGATCACGTGGTGTCACCCGCAATGTCGCCGTTACGGTCTTTCCGGCCTCGAGTTCGATTTTTGCAAAAGCCCGCAGCTCCTTTTCAGGCCGGGACACTGTGGCATCAAGCGCACGGACATAAAGCTGTACGACCTCTGAGCCTTTACGCTTACCGGTATTGGTCACATCAAGCGTGACCGTGATGCCGTCCTCACCCATGACCGTTGAGGACGCTTTTGCCTCACCCCAGGCAAACTGCGTGTAACCAAGGCCGAAACCGAATGGAAACAACGGCGCAATGTCACTTGTATCGTGGTGGCGGTAACCGACGAAGACGCCTTCGTCATAGCGCACATGGCCATCCTGGCCGGGATAGACCAGCGGATTGTCGGTGATGGCTGAATTGTCCGAGAGTGATTTCGGGAAGGTCTGCGGCAGGCGACCTCCGGGCTCCCCATCGCCAAATAGAACATCAGCCACGGCGTTGCCCAGTTCCTGACCCGGATACCATATTTGCAGAACGGCTTGCACCTTGTCCAGCCACGGCATTTCCACCGGGCTACCGGTCTGGAGAACGACGACGGTCCTGGCGTTGACGGCGGCGACCTTCTCGATCAGTTCTTCTTGGCGACCGGGGAGGCGCATATCGGGCAGATCGAGACCTTCGGTATCCCACTGGCCTTCACGACCGACGAACAATAACGCAACATCGCAAGCAGCAGCCTTTGCGACGGCTTCCTCGATTGCAGCATCGCCGAGCGGTTTTTCGACACCAAAGCGAATGGCCGTCAGGTGAATGCCATCGGAGGTATCAGCCGGTGAGCAATATTCGATGGTGATGGTGTAGCTGCGTCTGGCCTCCAGTTCCACCGCCTGTCGCTGTTCGCTGTTTGCCGTGCCGAAATAGTTGTCGCCGGGCGCCCAGCCATCATAACCGTTTACCACCAGCTTGCCATCGACATAGAGTTTCGCAAGACCCGCATTGGTCATGCCGAAGACGTGCTCGCCACTGTCTGCGGGTACGAAGCTTGCAATGATGCGCGCCGAGAAGTCTGCCGGATCAAGCTCTGCCGAGGGCAGATCGAACCAGAAGAACTCTCCTCTTTCAGCCGGCTCGCTGTGAACCGGGCCGCCTTTCAGCTCTCGACCCTTGAAATAGTCGACATGCATATCACCCGCGAAAACATTGACGAGGCGGTTGTTGCTGCATCCGGCAGCGTGGTGAACGCTGTTGGCATTGGAAAGCGCGGCACGAATGCCCTGAAGCGGGCTGATGGTGTAATGCGCGGCGATTTGCGCGCTTCCGCCGCCCATAACACGGGCTTCAGCGGCATTGGGGCCAAGAACGGCGATGCTGTCCAGCGTGGTTTTCGCAAGCGGCAGAATGCCGTCATTTCTCAACAGAACGGCACCGTCAGCACCGATCTGACGGATCAGGGCTCGATCTTCTGGAAGGTCGAGAGAGATTTCGGTGAGATCTGGAGTGGCCTCGAATGCGCCGACGCGTTCCAGAAGGGTAAGGATTCGGCGCGCTGCTTCGCGGACGGTTTCTGCTTTGACCTCGCCATCACGAACAGCCTGAACCAGCTTTTCACCACGGTCACGGGTCGGGCCGGGCATCTCGAGGTCAAGACCGGCGTTGAGCGTCGCAGCCGTAGAATGAGAGCCGAACCAGTCCGACATCACGATGCCATCAAAGCCCCACTCTTTGCGCAGGACCTGAGACAACAGCCACTCATGTTCGCTGGTATAGGTACCGTTTAGGCGATTGTAGGATGACATCACCGCCATGACGCCAGCCTTTTTCACCGCCTGTTCGAAAGGCAGGAGATAGATTTCGCGCAGGCTGCGCTCGTCGATATCCGACGACATGGTTTGGCGTTCGATCTCGGATTCATTACCAGCAAAATGCTTGATCGTCGCCGCGACGCCACCGCTCTGTACACCTTTGATATAAGCAACGGCGAGCTCCGCCGTCAGCAACGGGTCTTCGGAGTAGCATTCGAAATTCCGGCCATTGAGGCCCGAACGGTGAATGTTGACGGTGGGAGCCAGCAGAACCGACGCGCCCTTGCTTTTCGCTTGGCCAGCCAGTGCGACGCCCATGCGCTTGACAAGATCGGGGTTCCAGGTGGCACCCAGCGCGATCGCCACAGGAAAGCAGGTTGCCTTGACGCCGGCAACCAGCGAGCCTGCGCCACGTGCGCCGCTGGGACCATCCGTCACCTTGATTTTGGGAACGCCGAGGCGCTCAACCGGTACGGTCGTCCAGAAATCGGCACCGGAAAGCAATGAAACCTGCTCTTCAAGGGTCATGTGGTTCAGAATATTCTCGATCATGCGAGACTCCGATTTGTTGATTTGGGAAAGACGTGCCGCGCCGATCATCGGGTGCGGTTCATATTTGATAACCTCCACCTCAATGTATTCCACGCAGCATCCTCCACCGAACGCCGCATTAAACCTACTAACTAATAGGTATTATGGAGGAGTCAACTTTTTCTGTGCCTTGGTTGCCGTTCAGATGCCAATTTCATTCAGGGCAGAACGGTTACTTTTCATGCTCTTTCAGGTAAGGGACAGGTCCGGTTGAAGGGGTGAAGCACGATGGGCGACGGAGAAAAGTTGGTTGTCGCAAAGGACACGCCGCCGGTCAGGCGGCGAAAATCTCCCAAGGGCGTTATCCGTCGGGAGTCGATCCTGACGGCAGCGATGCAGCATTTCGCGAAAGACGGGTATCAAAACGCATCCTTTGCAGCCATTGCCACCGATGTCGGTCTGTCGTTGCCGGGCCTTCTGCATTATTTTCCGACGAAGGTGGATTTGCTCCTCGCCATTCTCGAAAAGCGAGATATCGAGAGCGGATCTGCTATCGGTGAGGAATACGCGGACTGGCGCAAGGTTTTGCTGGGTTTGATCGATGTCACCAAATCCAACCAAAGCATTCCGCATGTCGTTCAGGCGTTTGCAGTCCTGAACGCCGAAAGCCTGACTGAAGACCACCCTGCACGCTCATGGTTCGCGTCGCGCGTCAGTCACCTGAGAGATAACCTCGTTTTTTCGCTGCAGAAGGGAATATCGGCAGGCGAACTTAAAGCCGAAACCAACGCCCAATCCGTCGCAGCGGAGCTAATCGGCATCATGGACGGCCTTCAGATGCTCTGGCTCAGATCACCTGAAGAGTTCGACATGGCGAAGGTTTTTTCCGATTATATACACCGACTGATCGCCTCGATCGAGCGAAGCTGAGCGCGGTGGCTTTGCCCCAGGCTGCCCCTAACGTAAGGGGCAGCAGGTTGTTTCCGTTGTGTTATGCCAGAAACTCGATCAGGTCCTGATTGAGCCGGTCTGGAACCGTAGCGAACAGCCCGTGGGGCTCGCCGTCATATTCGATAAATTTGGCACCAGCGATGCCCTTCGCTGCGGCCCGGCCCGATGGGTCGATCGGTACGGTCTTATCCGCTGTGCCATGGATAACCAGCGTCGGGATCGTAAACGCCGCCAGATCGGGTCTGAAGTCGGTCTTTCCGAAAGCATCGACACAATCGATCGTTGCTTTTGGGCTTGCCATTACGCCCAGGACGAAGGACCAGTCCAGGATGCCCTGACTGACAGGGCTGGTGACGAGACCAACGCCGTAAAACGTCTTTGCAAAGCTTTGAAGAAACGCGAAACGGTCCTTACGGATATCTTTCTTTATACCCTCGAACACGCTGGCATCGACGCCGTCAGGGTTGCTCTCATCCTTGAGAAGATAAGGAACGACCGAGGCAACGAGCACTGCCTTGGAAATTCTGTCGGCACCATGGCGCGACAGGTAGCGGGCAATCTCGCCGCCCCCCATCGAAAAGCCCACCAGCGAGACGGCCTGAAGATCAAGACCTTCTATCACGCTGGCGAGGTCATCGGCGAACACATCGTAATTGTATCCGTCTGCCGGATGGCCGGACTGGCCAAACCCGCGACGGTCGTAGGTTATGACGCGAAACCCGGACTCGAGCAGTGCCACTGTCTGATACTCGAACATATCGCCGGTTAGCGGCCAGCCATGGATCAAAATCACGGGGCGGCCTTTCCCCATGTCCTTTACGTGAAGTTGCGTGCCATCTTTTGCTTCGATGAATGCCATCTGGAAACTCCTTTGCGATGCCACTCCGTAAAGCGTCTCGTCAAGATACAGTTCCATGCTTGCATGCCGAGGAGTTCCGCAACGCCCGCCTACCTACGGATCGATCCATAGCTGATCGAGTGTTAAGCAGCTACGCTCGAAAATACGGCGCGATGGATCGGAGGGCAGGGGGCAGGGGCGTCTTCTTCTGCTTGTCCGTCACCAGTTCAACGGCCGCAAGCATTCCGCATCCACGTATGTCTCCCACCAGCGTATAGTCCTTAAGGCTTTCCGGTTTGGAGATCAAAATGGATCGGTGTAATGAGCCGTCTCAGTTGCGGCATAATCCGCTGGCCGGTGCCATAGTGTCGATACACAGCACCATTTTGGGATGCCTCAATAGCCGCGGCTGCGGTCAATAAGGCCGATTGGATCACGTCCGTTTTTGTGACGACGAATATTTTCGATGACAGCCATTGCTGCCGTTTGCGGCTGGGTAACGGAGGCGATGTGCGGCGTGATGATGACGCCCGGATGTTGCCAGAGCGGATGTTCGGCAGACAGTGGTTCAGGGTCAGTCACATCAACCACCGCCCCGGATAAATGACCGCTGTCGAGCGCTTCGATCAAAGCCAGTTGATCGAGCTGGGGGCCGCGACCCACATGGACGAGGGCTGCACCGGTCGGTAGCTTCGCAAAAAGGGTGGCATTCAGAAAGCCACGTGTCTCGTCAGTCAGGGGCAGCAAGCAGATAAGAATATCGGTGTTTGCCAGAAAGTCGTCGAGCTGATCTGCGCCGTAGTGACAGGTCACGCCGTCGATAGTGTGGGCGCTGCGGCTCCAACCGGACAAAGGAAAACCGAAGGGTCTCAGCCTTTCCAGAACAGCCTTGCCGAGATGGCCGAGGCCGAGCACACCGACACGACGTTCGTGCGCCTGCTTGACCGGCTGGGGCTTCCATTCCGCTCGCTTTTGTTGCGAAAGATAGTCGGGCAGGCGGCGGTGAAGCGCCAGCACGCCGAGCGTCACATATTCCTGCATCATTCTGATAATGCCGTCTTCCACCATGCGCACCAGTTTGACATGGGTGGGAAGCCCGGAAGCATCGAATTGGTCGATACCGGCACCGATGGAAAACAGGATTTCCAGGTTCTCATATCGGGCAAGATCAGCAGGGGCCGTCCAGGTGATGAGATAACGCACACTCTGCGGGTCGGCAGAGGCTGGGTCGGAGGCAAACGGCACGTCTGGCAATTCCTGCGCAAAAAGCTCCGCGAATATTTTCGCCCGTGTTGCGTCGGAATTGAACAGAAATGTCATGTGCCAGCCCTCGTTTTGGTGTCAGTCGAAACTGGCGTGTTTCCCACGGCAGGATGAACTGAAGCGGTAATAGTTCTCAGCATATCCCACTTATTTCGGGTTCAGGCGCTCAATCGCTTGCCCAGATTTACCAGCATGCTGCGGCAGGCGGATAGCTCATCGCGGGTTATGAACTCGTTTGCCTTGTGCGCGCGGGCAATATCTCCGGGACCGCAGATAATACTGTCGATGCCTGCCGCCTGATAGAGCCCGGCCTCTGTCCCGTAACTCACAGCCGCCAACGGCTCGATGCCCGTCAACTCATGCATCAGGGTCGTCAGCGGCGCATCGACGGCTAACGAAAGTGCCGGATATTCGCTCAACATATCGAATGTCGTCTCAAAGCCGTGAACCCGCAATGCCTCGCTTGCCCAGCGCAGAGGTTCAATCAGGCTTGCGGGTGAAACCCCGGCAATCGCCCTTGCCTCGATGTCCGCAACACAGAGATCCGGGATGATGTTGACCGCTTGACCACCGCTGATCTTGCCGACCTGAAGCGAGGAGTAGGGTGGTTCGAAATTGCTATCGAAAGGGCCTTGTGTCAGCGCGCTTGCAGCATTCACGGCACTTGCCAATATCTCGATCATGGCATGGATGGCGTTCAAACCCTGATCAGGCCGCGAGGAGTGGCCGGACCGTCCCTTGACGGTAATCCGTGCTGCGGCTTTGCCTTTGTGGGCTCGAATGGCGCGCAGACCGCTTGGTTCACCAACGATGCACATATCTGGAAGAGCGCAGAGCGTGGGGATGAGTTTAATGAGATGTGGCACACCCTTGCAGCCAGCCTCCTCATCATAGGAAAAGGCAAGATGGACCGGCCGCTTCAGGGGCATTTTTGTAAAGTCTGGAAGGGCCGCAAGTGCACAGGCCAGAAAGCCTTTCATGTCGCTGGTGCCACGCCCGTAGAGCCTGTCTCCATCCGCACGAATTGAGAAGGGGCCAGATGCCCAATCCGATTCACCTGCCGGAACCACGTCCATATGGCCGGACAGTATGACACCGGAAATATCGCGCGGGCCGATTGTCACGAAGAGATTGGAGCGGTCTCCCTCGGGGCCTAACGCCGTCGTTACCTCGGCTCCGTGGCTTCGGGCATAATCGGCAATCCAGTGCACGATATCCGCATTGGGTTGACCCACCACCGATGAGAACGAAACCAGTTGTTCCAATATGTCGAATTCCGCCATCGCTGCCTCGCGCCGTTTACGCCAAGATAGAGCGTTGGCATATCGAAACGTACCGAATATTTCTTCGCTTTGATGGAAACTGCTGAAAGGCGCGCGGATTCGAACAATTTATTTGGTGCAGATGTCGAAAGTCTCTGCCCGCCCTCAGGACGTCATGCGATGACGCCCGATGGGAAGCATGATGGGCCTGCCCGATGTCGGGTCTGCGATGATGCGGCTTTCCAGCCCGAAGACATCGCGGACGTTCTCTTCGGTCAAAACCTGTTCAGGTGTGCCGATAACATGCAGACGCCCTGCAGCCATCGCCACCAGATGGTCGGCATAGCGGGCGGCGAGATTGAGGTCGTGCAGCACCATGACGATGGTCGTGCCCCTGATATGGTTGAGGTCCGTGAGGAGATCGAGAACCTCCACCTGATGGCTGATATCCAGAAAAGTCGTCGGCTCGTCCAGCAGCAGAATTTCCGTTTGTTGCGCCAGCGCCATCGCAATCCAGACTCGCTGCCTCTGGCCACCCGAGAGTTCATCGACGGCGCGCTCTGCCAATTCAAAAGTTTTCGTCGCTTCAAGGGCTGCCGCTACCGCCTCATCATCCTTACTCGTCCAGCGTGACAGCAATCCCTGATGTGGATGTCGACCGCGGCTGACGAGATCGGCGACGGTTATGCCTTCCGGCGCGATGGGAGATTGCGGAAGCAGCCCCAATGTCTGGGCCAGTTTTTTCGGTGGCGTGGAGTGAATGGATTTGCCGTCCAGAAAAACATGGCCGTGGCGTGGGGTAATCAGCCGCGACATGGTGCGCAGCAATGTGGATTTGCCGCAAGCATTGGCTCCGACGATGACGGTGATCTTGCCTTTGGGAATGGCGAGGTTCAAATCTTCCAGAATCACATTATCGCCGTAACCGGCGGAAAGCTTGCTGGCAGTCAGGGAATGAGCGGTCAAAGCGAGCCTCCGGTCCGGTTGACGCGTATGATGAGAAAAATCAGATAGGGCGCGCCCAGCGCGCCTGTTACCACACCGACCGGATAACGGCTTGGCAGCAAGAATTGGCCGACATAGTCCCCCGCCAGCACCAGCAGAGCGCCGATCAAAGCGGACGGAATGAGCAGCGAGCCGCTATTGCCGACAATGCGGGCTGCAATCGGCCCCGCAAGAAACGCCACAAAGGCGATAGGCCCGGTCACCGCCGTTGCAAAGGCGATCATCCCGACGGCTGCGACGATCACGACGATGCGCGTGACGCCGAGGCGTACGCCAAGCGCCGCTGCCGTATCATCGCCCAGCCGTAATGCTTCCAGATCCCGCTGGCGGCTGAGCAGCAACCCGCCGAAAACGATCAATCCCAGTAAAAGCGGAAGCGCTTGAGAAAGCTGTGCGCCGTTGACGCTTCCCGTCAGCCACCGCATTGCCTCTTGCAGGTTCCATGCGGGTGCAGTTGAGAGGATGTAGGCGATGATGCTTTCCAGCATTGCGGAAACGCCGATGCCGACAAGGATGAGCCGTGTTCCGGCAACGCCGTTGCGCGAAGACAGCGCGTAGACCGACAGCGCGACACCCAACCCGGCGACCACGGCAAAGACTGAGACGATCGGCCCCTTCAGTGACAGAACGACGATAGCGAAAACGGCTGCGGCGCTGGCACCGGAACTGATGCCGATAATATCAGGGCTGGCCAGCGGGTTGCGCAGCATGATCTGAAACGCCACGCCGCCAAGCCCGAAGCTCAGCCCTGCCAGCACGGAAAGAAGGGCGCGCGGCAGCCGCAACTGGCCCACCGTAAAACTGGCGCCAGCGACATCTTTGCCCATCAGAACCCGCGCTACATCCACAGGCGGCGTAAAGGACTGGCCGAGAACGAGGGCCAGACAAAAGATCGCAATCAACAGGACCGTGAGAATGGATATAACGGTCACGCGTTTGCGTGCATGTCTGTTGCGATTTTCAACGAGGGACGTGATGATGGGAGACAGCATCGTCATAGCTCTCGCACCCTTTGGCGTCTGACGACCCAGATGAAGAACGGAGCCCCGATGAGCGCGGTGACGATGCCGACATCGAGCTCGGCAGGGCGCGAGATGATGCGCCCGACAATATCAGCGGCAAGCAGAAGGCCAGCGCCACCGAGTGCCGAGAACGGCAACAGCCAGCGATGATCGACCCCCACCAGAAGACGACACAGATGCGGCACGACCAGACCCAGAAAGCCGATTGGTCCGCAGACCGCCGTCGTTGCGCCGCACAGAAGAATGGCGCCGAGGGCTGAAAATGCGCGGGCCGTGGCCACACGCTCCCCAAGGCCCGCGGCCAGTTCATCCCCCAGAGCCAGTGAGTTGAGCTTTCGTGCCGACAACATGCTGATAAGAAAACCGACGGCGAGAAACGGCAGAACGTGCCAGATGCGCTCGAACGTCGCGCCGCCAACGCCGCCGATCTGCCAGGAGCGAATACCGCCCGCGATATCGTTTCGCGGCAGCACGACTGCGATGACCAGCGAGGAGAAAGCGACGGATGTTGCCGCCCCGGCGAGCGCCAGTTTGAGCGGTGTTGCGCCGCCCCGACCAAGCGAGCCTATGGTGTAAACGAAAACAGCTGCAGAGCCTGCGCCGAGGATGGCGGTCCAGATGAAGGCATTGGCCGAATCTATGTTGAACCATGCAACGCCGATAACGACAGCAAGCGACGCACCCATGTTCACACCCAGAATGCCGGGATCAGCCAACGGATTGCGCGTGACCCCCTGCATGATGGCGCCGGAAAGCCCCAGGGCAGCGCCTGCAACCAGCGCCAGCACGGTTCGCGGGATGCGAACCGCAACCGCTGCCTGACCGATATTGTCCACCTGACCACTCAGCGCCGCAAATACATCGCCCCAGGCCACATCGCGGGTGCCTATTGCCACGGACAAGGTGCAAAGCAGGCAAAGCGTAGCAAGCAGACCCATGAGCCAGAGTGACAGGACGCCATTTGACCGCTTTATGAGATCACGAGCCGATTTTTGCCTGACGTATCTGAACGCCATTATTTTCCAGCCGACTTTTCAACCGCTTGGGAAAGCAGCGCGACATAGTCTTTCAGGACCCAGGAAATCGAAAGAGGGGTGGGATTGGCGGCAGTTCCCAAAGGATTTCGGCCAAGCATGACAATCGACTTATGCTCGACGGCTGGCATTCGGGACAAAAGCGGATCGGCCTGTACCGCATCAAGCAGGGGCTGGCCGCCATAGGTGACGACAATATCCACATCATCGAACGCATCCACGCGTTCTGCGCTAACTGCTGCCGCGAACTGGCCGGGTTTGGTCGCCTCTCTCACGCTTTTGGGCGACGTCAAACCCAGATCGCCAAAGAACTTCACGCGGGAATCATTGGCGGTATAGAAGTTGACGGTGCTGAGATTGCTGGCGTCCAGATGCGTCACGAACATTGCCGACTTGCCTTTGAGCTGAGGAAAACCAGCAACGACATCGGTAATTTCTCCTTCAATCCGCTTGATCAGGGCTTCGCCTTCCTTGGCCATTCCCATGCCCGTGCTGTTGAAGCGGATCATATCGCGCCAATCCGTTGCCCATGCCGACTGCGGATAGGCGACAACAGGAGCGATCTGGCTCAACGTGTCGTAATCGGATTGGCTGAGCCCTGAATAGGCCGCAAGGATGACATCCGGCTTGGTCGCGGCCACCGCTTCGAAATCAATGCCGTCTCCCTCATCGAAAAGCACCGGCTTCTCAGCGCCAAGCGTTTTCAGCTTTTGCGCTACCCAGGGAAGCACGCCATCGCCGTCATCATCACCGAAATTAGCGGCGGCAAAACCGACAGGCACGATACCGAGCGCCAACGGGACTTCATGGTTGGCCCATGCAACGGTCGCGACCCGCTGTGGCTTTTTTTCAATCGTCGTGGTGCCCAAAGCGTGTTTGATGACGATTGGATATGAGGTTTCGTCCTGTGCAGAGGCACTGCTGAAAGCGATCAGGGACAGAAATGTTACAATTGGCGCAAAAGCGCGGACGAAGCGCAGCATCGGCGAAACCTCTGGATATTAAAAGTTGACTTCCCGTCTCAGCTTCACCGCTGAACGTCAAGACCGATGTGAGAACCCGCCGCCAAGAGCGACGAAGTTTCCGTGGTTTTCTACAAAACCGTGGAATTGTACAATACCAGACAAACATCCTCAAGTTATCTGCACGACAGGGGGCGCCGGAGTTTCGCCGAGCTGCCAGACATTGCAACACGACTTCTGGAATTTGATCATGATGAATGACACGACAAGCGCAGGCCGGGCAACCTCGCAACGCGGCTATCGCAAAGCTGTATTGCTGGGCTGTACGGCCCTCGTCGCGTTGGCGCCGGTACGGCTGCTGGCTCAAGATGCGACAAGCCAAAGCAGCAGTACGGTTCTAGAAACGATTGTCGTTCAAGGCGCCGGTGGCGATGATAATGAGAAGTCGATTGTGGCAAGGCAGACGACGGGTGCCGGAAAGATGCCGAGCGATGTCCTGACGACACCGGCCTCCGTTTCCGTCATCACCGCCAAGGAAATCAAGGAGCGCGCCGCCACCAGTGTCGAACAGGTTGTGCAATACACAGCCGGTGTTGTTACGGATTTTTACGGTTCGGATGATCGTTGGGATTTCTTCGATATCCGAGGCTTCACGCCTTATACCTATCGGGACGGACTGGCCATTGGCAGGACGTTCGGCGGAGTTCGGGAAGAACCTTTTGCATTCGAGCGTATCGAGGTTCTCAAAGGGACAAGTTCTACCAGTTTCGGATCAGCCGAACCCGGTGGGGCGGTGAATTATGTCACCAAATTGCCAAAGAGTGAGCGCTTCGGGGAAGCTTACGTAACCGGTGGCTCGTTCAATCATAAAGAAGTAGGATTGGATTTTGGTGACAACATCACCGAAGACGATACGCTTTCCTATCGCCTGACCGGTAAGTTTCAGGACGCAGACGCGGAATACGACCACTCGAAGGATAACGAGAAGTTCATCATGGGCGGCCTGACATGGCGGCCTACGGACGTCACGAGCCTATCGTTTGTCTTCGATCATCTTAACAAGGATGGTGTACCTGGTAGTGGCGGGCATCCTCTCGGTTCAGACTTCGACAGGAGCAAATTTTTCGGCGAACCAGATTACTACTTCAATAACACCAACCGCAATACCTATAGCTTGATGTTCGATCACGACCTTGGTGATGGATTTAGCTTCGGTTCTAAAGCGCGGTATAGCGATACGAACACTGGATTTGGGAGTGCCTATCTGGGTCTTGCAAATACGCCAGGAGCAAATCCTCTGAACCGTTATTTCTTCGGCAGCGACAAATCCTCCGAGCAATTTGTTATTGATGCAAACCTTAAATATGAGAGGGACTTCGACAATTTCGAGACCCGCACGCTCATTGGCGTCGAATACAATAACTTCAAATCGGAGGAAGCCAGCCTGTATGGTGCTGCGCCGACGATTGACCCCACAAATCCCATTTATGCTGGTGGTCCCAGTATTGGGCTTACGCCCGGAAATGGGAACGATCAGACAACGAAGGCAATTTATCTCCAGCAAGATATCACTTACCAAGACAGGCTCACCGTGAGCTTTGGGCTGCGTAACGACTGGCTTGATCTTAGCCAAACACAATTGTCGTCTGGCGCCACGACGTCCGATGATCACAGCGAACTCAGCAAAAAGATTGGCCTTAGCTACAAAATTACTGAGGAATTCGCAGCCTTTGCAAGCTACGCTGAGTCAGCAGCGCCACCCGGCATTGGCACGGAGCCTACAACCGGTAAACAATACGAAGTGGGTGTAAAATATCAGCCGGACGCTTTCCCTGCGATGTTTACCGCGTCGCTATATGACCTGACCAAGGAAAACTTCACCGTTTATGACAGTGTTAGCTATGTACCTGCAACGGTTGATAAAATCCGCCACCGAGGTCTGGAACTCGAGGCCAAGGCAGAGGTAACGGACAATATTGAGCTGGTCGCGGCCTATAGCTACATCGATTCCAACATTGAGGAGCCCGGCGGTGCAAATGATGGACATCGCCTCATGCGCGTCCCCAAACATGTCGCTTCGATTTGGGCAACCTATACGCTGGAAGGTCAGGGTGTTCGCGGCGACATGACGTTCGGTCTCGGTGCGCGTTACATGGACAGTTACTTTACGAACATTGAGAATACAATCGCTTCAGAAAGCGCAGTGCTATTCGACGCAGCATTCACATACAAAATCAAGGAAAACACGACGCTGCAGCTCAACGCGAGCAATCTGTTCGACGAAAAACATATCGCGAGCAAAGATTCTGGTGGACAATATTACAACCCGGGCCGTGCGATTTACGCCACACTGCGCCAGACCTGGTGACGTAAATGGTCCATCCGTATTCATGCGGATGGACTTACTTATCAATCGACCCGCCGCATACGACGCCATGCGGCGGGTGTTTCGCCCGCTACCTGTCTGAAGGTCTTCGTCAGGTGCGCTTGGTCGGAAAATCCGAGTTGCGCTGCAATCGCGGCGACGGTGAGATCGCTTTCTGCCAGCATGTTCTGGGCAAGACGAACGCGTTTGCCGAGTTGCCACTGCAGCGGTGTCGTGCCAGTCGTCTGCTTGAAGACGTTGGCAAACCAGCTTTCCGAAAGACCAACCGTTTCGGCCATTTCGGCAACAGTCATGCGGTAGTCGGCCCGTGCATTCACCACCGATATCAGCTTGTTCATCTGTGCCTGTGTCAGCCGGGCATTCGTCCGGTCGTCGGCCTCGCCGTTGATATCAAGCAGACCGGCAACGATGCTGCCAACGAGGTTTTCGGCATAGACGGCATGTTTGGACGGGTTGGAAAGTTCATCCACCAACAGGCTGGCCAGCGTCTCAATCGCCCTCGTATCCTGAATTTCGACCGGCCTTCGCAAGGCACAAAGCGCAAGGGATGTGCCGACAGATGGAGACAGGTATTTTAGCACCTTGTCCCTGTGCAGGTGAATATCCAGGTGGGAGAAACGATGAAACGAGGTGAAACTTGTCCACAGTGGCACACCCGCAGGAACATAAATGGCGCGTTTCATCGGTCTATAATGCGCCGCGCCGCTGCTTTCGCGGTTTGCCATAACAATGTGTGGCGACACGTCATTAAAGAATATGACGATACGTGGGTCAGGCGAAAGATAGTAACCCGTTGCTCCCGCATGCCCTTCCGCGTCCCAGAACACACTGACCAAACCGTCGAGGCCGCGCCATTTGGCGGGCGCGATTGCGCGAATACCGTCCGTGAAGGAGGTCATCGAGTGAAGATACGTCACAATCCTGAACTCGTCTTGTTTGGTCTGAAGAGTGGCAAACCCCCAGCGCGCGACCCGCGCTCAGGCAATGGCCAGACATGCGTCATATTATGACGCTAATTATCATGTTTCTGAAGTTTAGCAAGTTTGGATGCGATGCCTGCCGCATGCGCCGCGGCAGAAGTTTGAGGAATGGCGTAAAATCAGGGGACGCAAATCCCGTGTAGTCGATTCGCAAGCCAGCTTTTCACGAGATGTCTTCTTCGATTATCGACTTGATCGAACATATGGAACCAAATCGCCGTCTGTTGTGTTGTTGAGCCAGAAAAGCTCAATACATTCAGGAGATTGTTGATGAACCGGGTTGCCGTTGGCGCCGCCGTGGGCGCTGTTGTTTGTTTCGTGACGGCCGCAATGGCGCAGGATATCGAAGTCAGTAGCCTTGATATCAAGCATACGCAGAACATCCGCGAAACCACCGGTTCGAATGTAGCAAAGCATGGCTATATCGTTGACGTTAGCGGCAAGCAGGTCCGGCTGGTAGGTCCACGTTTTTTCCCCGATAATTCGAAGGGTGTCGCGCTTTTCGGTCGCAATCGAGCGCTGGCGCGGGAAGAGGCACGGTCGCAGATCGCCGCGAAATAACCGACTAGATAAACTGACGTGCAGGGGAAAATGTGAATATGGGGAAATCGGCCGAGCCTTCGGACGTCAAGACGGACCCGAAGTGGTACCTGATACGGCAGAAAGATGCCGAAGCGGGTAAGCCGACATTTCCCGAATTGTTCTTTGATCTCGTTTTCGTCTTCGCGCTCATCCAACTCTCGCATACGCTTGCCAAAGACTTTGGCTCTACGGCGTTGCTGGAAGCCGCCATCATCATCTTGGCGCTTTGGTGGTTGTGGGTGCAAATCACGTGGCTGACAAACCTCCTCAACACCGAAGCAGGGCTTGTACGGCTTTTCCTCTTTGCCATGATGTTTGCAGGCGTCCTGCTGGCAATTTCACTGCCCAAAGCCTTTCATGATCAGAGCTTCACTTTCGCCCTTATCTATAGTGGCATGCAATTGATGCGATCGGCCTTCGCGCTGTATGTTTTCAAAGGCGTCGATCATGAAAATTCGCTGACCTTCGGCCGCATGGCCCTGTGGCTGGCCGTTTCCAGCGTCTTCTGGATCATAGGCGGGTTTTCCGGGCAGTTGGAATGGCAGATCGTCTTCTGGGCCATCGCAATCGGTATCGAATATCTCGGTCCGGCTCTGAAATATTACTTTCCCGGCCTCGAAACCGGGAAGGAAGAAAAGCTGCATCTCTCGGGAGAACATCTCGCAGAACGATGCGCTCTCTTCGTCATCATCTGCCTTGGCGAGACGGTTCTGACGACCGGACGCACCGCGACCGACCACATGAGCTCCAGTCTCAGCTTTGTCGTGTTCTGCTCGGCCTTCGCCAGCACGGTCTTGATGTGGTGGATTTATTTCCATCACGGCCAGGAAAAAGTGTCTGAAAAGGCGGAAGAAACCGCCGAGCCTGAAAAGATTGGCCATGCACTCTTCAATTACGGCCACTTGCCAATTGTCGCCGGCATCATATTAACCGCAGTCGGGGAAGACTTCAGCCTGTCGCACAGCCACGACCCTTCCACCCTGCGCGAAGCATTGGCGATCATCGGTGGCCCCATCCTGTTCCTCGCCGGAAACATCGGCGTCAAGATCGCCGCATCCTACATCCGGCCCATATCGCATTTCGCCGGAATTGGTATCCTCGTCGTGCTGCTCTTCTTACAGGGGTTACCCCTGTATGCGATGCAGATTTCTGCAGTGAGTGTTCTGTTGCTGGTCGCGGTATGGGAATATGTGGCGTTGAAAAAACACGCTCCGAAAGTGGCCTGATCCAACAGCGCGGCGTTCTGTCCGCCTAAAATTCGGCCCAGCCCGGCTCACGCATTCGTATTGACGACAGACGTGTTCAGCGTGACGTCATTATCTGCCAAAAATAATGGTATCTATCAATATTTAGTCTGGGAAGTTTGGTGGAGCTAAGCGGGATCGAACCGCTGACCTCTTGCATGCCATGCAAGCGCTCTCCCAGCTGAGCTATAGCCCCATAAGGGTTCCGGTATTCTTAATCCGGTTCCGGGAACCGAAGCGGTTGATTGCGTTCGGTGGCGGCTTGATACTTCTGCTTATGGAAGATGGCAAGCCGAAAAGTTCGCCCGACGACATTTTTTTGACGCCGGGCGATGAATTCTGTGGAAATCAGGTTTCGTCGTCGTCGCTTACGCCGATGATGCCGGAAACGTCATCGTCGTCTTCGTCTTCGTCCGCTTCCAGGAACGTGTCGTCGTCATCGTCAAGCTCGACATCGTCGTCGCCTTCGATGTCAGGAATGTCGTCACCGCTGGCGTCGGCGTCGGCATCTTCAAGAGGTACCAGTTCGACTTCCGTATTTTCGGTATCGACTTCGGCCACTTCTTCCTCTTCAGCCTGTTCTTCCATCTTCTTGGCAGCAGTCGTTTCCTCGAAGAAGGAAAGCGGCCAGGATTTGCCCGAATAGGGAGAAACGATTGGGTCGCGGTTCAGGTCGTAAAATTTCTTGCCGGTATCGGGATCTGTACGCTTGGTTCCAAGGTCCACTTTTGCCACTGTCTAAGCCTCGAATTGTGAGATGAGTTCGGTGTTTACGCCGTATTTCCGGCAGTAGACGGTAAAATTCTAGCCGGTCCCATTAATCGCTGATGTCTTTCCTGTCAAAGATAAACTTTATAAGCCGCGCAGACAGGCATTGGTCCAACGTCTCTTGATGATCCATCTCGCGACTTATAATAACCCTCTATTGGGCAATCTGGCCAAATCCAAAGCGGAATATAGCTATAATGACATTCACGATCGCTATCGATGGACCAGCCGCTGCCGGCAAGGGAACGCTTTCACGGCAGATTGCCGAGGTCTACGGGTTTCATCATCTCGATACCGGGCTGACCTACCGCGCCACGGCGAAGGCTTTGCTGGATGCAGGCTTGCCGCTGGATGACGAGGCGATAGCCGCAGAGATCGCGCTCGGGCTCGATTTGTCCGGGCTGAACCGTGAGGTGCTGGCGAAACACGAGATCGGCGAGGCCGCGTCCAGGGTTGCCGTCATGCCCGCTGTTCGCCGTGCGCTTGTGGAGGCGCAGCGCGCCTTTGCGGTCAGGGAGCCGGGAACGGTGCTCGATGGTCGTGATATCGGCACCGTGGTCTGCCCACTAGCGCCGGTGAAGCTCTATGTGACGGCATCGGCGCAGGTCCGTGCGCGGCGCCGCTATGAAGAGATTGTCGCGACGGGTGGCGCTGCGGATTACGACGCCGTTTTTGCGGATGTGAAAAAGCGTGACGAGCGCGATATGGGACGTCGTGATAGTCCTTTGAAACCAGCTGAAGACGCGCACTTGCTAGATACGTCGGAAATGGGTATAGAGGCGGCGTTTCAAGCAGCGAAGTCGATTGTCGATGCCGCCTTGAATAAATGACATTTGCGGGGAACCGGCACGTCCGGTCCCTGTTTATACTGGAATATCCCGAAAGCATGTCCTGCGCCGGAAAGCCTCAAAATGTAAGAGGCGGGCATGGATTTTGGGAATCATCAACGCGAACCCCCGGCGCTTTGTGTTCATTCGTGGACACTCTCAGGAGATTGAATGTCAGTAGCTACCCCCACGCGCGACGATTTCGCAGCCCTGCTGGAAGAGTCCTTTTCGTCCAACGACCTTGCTGAAGGCTATGTAGCCAAAGGTATCGTCACGGCGATCGAAAAGGACGTAGCGATCGTCGACGTTGGCCTCAAGGTTGAAGGCCGCATCGCGCTCAAGGAATTCGGTGCACGTTCGAAAGACGGCGGCCTGAAGGTCGGCGACGAAGTTGAAGTTTACGTTGAGCGCATTGAAAATGCTCTGGGCGAAGCCGTTCTGTCGCGCGAAAAGGCTCGCCGCGAAGAGAGCTGGGTCAAGCTCGAAGCCAAGTTCGAAGCTGGCGAACGCGTCGAAGGCGTTATTTTCAACCAGGTCAAGGGTGGTTTCACCGTCGATCTGGATGGCGCTGTTGCGTTCCTTCCACGTTCGCAGGTCGACATTCGTCCGATCCGCGACGTTACACCGCTGATGCACAACCCACAGCCGTTCGAAATCCTCAAGATGGACAAGCGTCGCGGCAACATCGTTGTTTCGCGTCGTACGGTTCTAGAAGAGTCCCGCGCCGAGCAGCGTTCTGAAATCGTTCAGAACCTCGAAGAAGGCCAGGTTGTTGACGGCGTCGTCAAGAACATCACCGATTACGGTGCGTTCGTTGACCTCGGTGGCATCGATGGCCTGCTGCACGTCACGGATATGGCTTGGCGTCGTGTCAACCACCCTTCGGAAATCCTCAACATTGGCCAGTCGGTCAAGGTTCAGATCATCCGCATCAACCAGGAAACCCACCGTATCTCGCTCGGCATGAAGCAGCTCGAGTCTGATCCTTGGGATGGCATCTCTGCCAAGTATCCAGTTGGCAAGAAGATTTCCGGTACCGTTACGAACATCACCGACTACGGTGCATTCGTTGAGCTGGAGCCAGGCATCGAAGGCCTGATCCACATCTCCGAAATGTCCTGGACCAAGAAGAACGTACATCCCGGCAAGATCCTGTCCACAACACAGGACGTCGACGTTGTGGTTCTCGAAGTCGATCCTTCCAAGCGTCGTATTTCGCTGGGCCTCAAGCAGACCCTCGAAAACCCATGGCAGGCATTTGCATTCAGCCATCCAGCCGGCACTGAAGTCGAAGGCGAAGTCAAGAACAAGACCGAATTCGGCCTGTTCATTGGTCTCGAAGGCGACGTTGACGGCATGGTTCACCTGTCTGATCTCGACTGGAACCGTCCAGGCGAACAGGTCATCGAAGAATACAACAAGGGCGATACCGTAAAGGCTGTTGTTCTTGACGTTGACGTCGAGAAGGAACGCATCTCGCTCGGCATCAAGCAGCTCGGCAAGGACGCTGTTGGCGACGCCGCAACGATTGGCGAACTGCGCAAGAACGCTGTTGTTTCCGCTGAAGTCATCGGCGTGAACGAAGGCGGCATCGAAGTGAAGCTCGTGGCCCACGAAGACCTCACATCCTTCATCCGCCGCAACGACCTGGCCCGCGATCGTGACGATCAGCGCCCAGAGCGTTTCTCGGTTGGCCAGGTTCTCGACGCCCGCGTCGTCAACTTCTCCAAGAAGGATCGCAAGGTCATGCTTTCGATCAAGGCTCTGGAAATCGCAGAAGAGAAGGAAGCAGTTGCTCAGTTCGGTTCGTCCGACAGCGGCGCTTCGCTCGGCGACATCCTTGGCGCGGCTCTGAAGAACCGCGGCGAGTAATCGTCCAGATCATCTGAAATAAGAAACCCGCCGGAGCGATCCGGCGGGTTTTTCTTTGGGTTCAAAACCAAAAAATATCAGGAAAAACCGCTCATCCTGAGATAATAGGATTCCGCATTGCCAGCCGCGCCATCATCATTGGCACCTTCCGACAGGGAGTGATCGATCACTTCATCATTGGCGGCGGTGCGCTCTTCCTGAGCGGACCCTTGGTCTGCCTGCTCGCCATCTTCACCATTTTCAGCCTCCCCCTCGGAAGAGGGCCAGCGTCCGCGGTGAGGGGTGTCCGATTCGTCCTCGTCCTTGGCAAATGGGTAGGTAACAAAAGGCAGCCCTGTTCCTTCTTTGGAAATGATCGCTGCAACGGCTGCCTGCAAGGCTGGCTGATCCAGTATCGCTGCCTTGATATCCTCGGCGAGTGCAGCTCTTTGGATAGCCGCAATGTCTGGACGCCCATTGGCAAGAGCCGCGTCTTGCGTCTCCGTCTCGACGCTGGGCTGGATAACGGATGGATTCAGAGGCTGCGATTTCACAGCGCGCTCGCTTTCCACATGTGCGCCAGGCAGCAGCATTGCCTCTGGTATCGACCCCTCGCCACGGGACGGCAGCTTTGAAAGAACGACTGCGAGAAGAAGATTTTCCATCTCTTTGGGTGTTGCCCCGGAAAACGCTGCCGTGATGGCTGACATGGACTGGCGGTCGATTGGCTTTACCGGGAATGGTTCCGGCGATTGCTCAAACTCCGCTTGTGGCGGCTGTGCCGCATTCGACCTCTTTAAGACCTCCATCAGTGCGGTCTTGATCATATCGAGTGGAACCCTGCCAATGCCGACCACCGGGTTGGCGTTCGCTGTCTGCGCTTCCGCGGGGACAGAAGACGTTGGCTGCGCAACGTTTTGACCAACCGAAGCTAATGCAGTTTTCGCCGTTATTATGGCATTGGAAAGCGTTGTTATGTCATGTGCCTGAGGCAAGGACGCGCTGACCGCAGCTACGGCCGGTGGTTGCCTGTCGACAGCCAGACTTAACTTTGGTTGAGCCGTGACAGGGTTTTCAGCTCCGATCACCGGCATCGCTTTGTTTGTGGTTGCAGCGGCAGTCGCTGGGGAAGGTGGATTGGTGGCTCTGATCTGGCTGATAACCGGGCTGTCCGGCAGGATGTCCTGCAAATAAGGCGTAATCGATGGCTTCGGCGCACGCGCGGAAACGCTGGAGCGCGACAGCTCGAACATGATCGCCAGTCGCGCGGCTTCAGGCCCTGCGGAGGTTTTCAAGATATTGGCCAGCGCATCGAGACTGATGCCGCGCAGGATGCTGCCCAGCGCTTTTTCTAACGTAGCCTTCTGGTCTGCCGGTAGCGTTTGAATGTTTGCCACGAGGCGGTTTACATAGGCGTCTGCGGCCTCCCCATCCATGCGTGCGATGTTCAACAGCTTTCCAAGCGTTTCTGCGAGAACATTGACGTTATCGGACAGCTGAAGCTCGCCGGAAACAGCGCGAATGCCGGTGCCTGACGCCAGATTGACGACACCCGCCGGTTCTGTCTGCGGTGCTGCTGCCGGCGTGCCGGGGGCCACAACTGCATCCTGACGCGGTGTAGACGTGGAAAGGGGCATATCGACCGCGCTGACGGCGCTGACAGGTGGCAGCATGGTGCGCTCCCTTTTTGGCGACAGGTGTCGGCGGTGGGTGCCAGCACATGTGCCGTTGGATCGACCCGGATGTCGAGTGGGCGATGGTTACGACGCAGATGTTATTCCCGACCACTCATGCGGCGCGGTATTCGGCTCTAACGCCAATACGGACGTCCAGTTGCATGGAAATGCACCGAATCATCTCAGTGAAGAATGGTCTTCAAAGATTAATGATCCGCTAACCATAGCTCTGGTACGCGCCACCCGGCGTCAGCTGTGCGCGAAGATATCCGTATCGTCCCAACCGAGCAGGTCCAGCTTGGATCGGGTCGGCAGGAACGCGAAGCAGGCTTCAGCATGCTCGTAGCGCCCGTCGCGAATGAGGCGTGCGGTCAGCTTGTCACGTAGCGCGTGCAGGTAAAGCACGTCGGAAGCCGCATATTCCAGTTGCGCGGGCGACAGCTTTTCAGCCGCCCAGTCGGAAGACTGTTGCGCCTTGGAGATATCCACCTCCAGCATTTCTTTCAGATTGTCCTTCAACCCGTGTCGGTCCGTATAGGTGCGGCACAAGCGAGAGGCGATCTTGGTGCAGAAGACCGGGTTCGAGGTCACGCCGAATGTGTGGAAAAGAACGGCGATGTCGAACCTGCCATAGTGGAAAATCTTTTGACGCGAGGGATCTTCCAGCATGGCAACGAGGTTCGGGGCCTCTTTTTGTCCAGACGCGATGCGAATGACATCTGCACTTCCGTCACCTGGAGAAAGCTGAACCACGCAAAGCCGGTCGCGGCGCGGAACTAGGCCCAGCGTCTCCGTATCGATGGCGATAGCGCCGGTGTAACGCGCTGCATCACTCAGCGAAATATCGCCTTCATGGTAACGGATCGTTGCGGCCATTCTTGTCTCCACCGGTAAACTGTTGCGGGGGCTATAGCTGATCATGCGTATCAGCGATACGGCTGAGGCTGCTTTTCTGTCCTCTTCGTGGCCTTGCATCGCCACGAACCGAAAGGTTAAGTTGGCCAGAATGTTTCTCTTTTGAAAAGTGCCGCATAGTCATGCCAGTCAAAATTTATCTCGCCGGGCCGGAAGTGTTTTTGTCGAATGCCCGTGCAATGCTCGACGCCAAGGCGGCTCTTGCCCGAGAAGCCGGGTTTATTCCACTTTCCCCCGGTGACCTTGAAATTCCGCCTGCCGACACGAAAATCGGTCACGGCTGCAATATCAATGCGGTTGATGAGCAGATGATGATCGAGGCGGACGCCGTCATTGCCAACCTCACGCCGTTCAGAGGCATCGCTGCCGATACAGGGACGAGTTTTGAGCTTGGTTTCATGTGCGCGCTGGGCAAACCAGTCTTCGCCTATACCAATGTCGCGACCAACCATTTTGACCGCATATTGGGTTATAATGGCGGCATCGCCAACCAGGACGAAACCGGCCGATACAGAGGGCCCGACGGCCTCTCTATCGAAAACTTCGACATGGTCGATAATCTCATGCTGCACGGCGGTATCATCAGACGCGGTGGGATCGTCGTGGTCGGTAATGCGTCTGCTGAAACAGTCTATACCGACCTTGCGGCTTTCAAAGAGTGTCTGGCGCAGGCGGCGAAAGCACTTCTTTAAAAGACAAGATAGACAAAGCGGAGACAGCTATTATGAGCGGAACAATTCTTATCACCGGCGCAACATCAGGCTTCGGAAAAGCGACAGCCAGACTTTTTGCAAAGGATGGCTGGAAGGTCATCGGCACGGGGCGCCGTGCGGATCGCTTGGCGGAGTTGGGAGCGGAGCTCGGGACTGCCTTTCACGGTATGGTGTTCGACATTACCGATGAAGCGGCTATGCGCTCGCAATTCGAAGTGCTTCCCGCCGAATTCAGGGATATCGACGTTCTCGTCAACAATGCTGGCTTGGCGCTCGGCACCGGCCCCGCACCGCAGGTGCCGCTCAAGGATTGGCAAACCATGGTCAACACCAACATCACCGGCCTGCTTAACATCACGCATCACCTGTTGCCGGGGCTGATCGAGCGTCACGGCATGGTCATCAACATGTCGTCGGTCGCAGCCCACTGGCCTTATGCTGGCGGCAACGTCTACGCGGCGACCAAAGCGTTTCTGCGCCAGTTTTCACTGGGACTGCGTTCGGATTTGCATGGCAAGGGCGTCCGCGTGACCTCGATAGAGCCAGGCATGTGCGAAACGGAATTCACCGTCGTGCGTACCGGCGGCAATCAGGAGGCATCCGATAACCTCTACAAGGGCGTAAACCCAATCGTTTCGGAGGATATCGCCAATACGATCCACTGGGTCGCGTCGCAGCCGAAACACATCAACATCAACAGCATCGAAATGATGCCGGTCAACCAATCCTTCGCCGGTTTTCAGGTGCATCGCGATACAGTGACCGCTACATGAGGATGTGATGAAAAACGAGGCAGACATTATTGAGCCATGCAATAATGCATTGCTGCCTTGCGAGACTTGCTCTGTTAAATTTTTTCAGGAGCGTTATATTCAAAACATCGAAGCGACGCACTCCTCCTCCCAGCGTCGCAAGATGTGGATCAGCAGCACTCCTCCTCCCAGTTGCTGATCAAGTTTAAAGCCTGCCGCACCTCCTCCCGCGGCAGGCTTTTTCCTTTTCAGGGTCTTTTCAAATTCGAATGTCGCGTGACTTCAGCATAGACCGGATGTTGACGACAGATCCCGTGTCGATGGAAGCATTGGCTGCAATGCCTGTCAGAATGGACCATGCACCCGAAACATGGTCGGAAGCGCGGTTGAAATGATCAGGCTCCATGGTTTCAGGGGCAAAGATATAGCCCAGCATCACAGGGTCTGCGCCACCGTGATCTCCCGTAGCCTTGGGAACATCAATCATTCTCGGTTTTTCGCCCGCCAGATGCAGTTCGGTCGTGATCGCTTCCTCATCCGCGTGGTCACGTACCCCGCCGAAGACGCCGTGTACCTCGATGTGCTTATGGGTAATTTCGCCCTTCGTGCCCTGAAAGCGAATTTCCAGACCTTCCCAGGGTGAATAGGCCGTCAGTGTATAGTTGGCGGTCACACCGGATGCGTAACGGATATGGGCCTGCATGGTGTCCTCGATGCCGATATCGGCATCGAACACGCAGCGGTCGCGGAAATAACCATCCTCGTCCTCGGCATCCAGATAAAGAGCGCGTAACTGTTCATCGGCGGAGAGATCGAGGCGAAACGCACATCTTTCCGCCACGGGACAGTCTGCGCATCGCGGGCCGTGGTCTTGCAGACCCAGTTCCACCGCTGTTTCCGGTCGGTAAAACGCTCTTTGGCCAGACGCGAACACGTCTGTCGGGGCGGACGCCAGCCACCAGTTGAGAAGGTCGAAGTGATGCGTGGATTTGTGAACCAGCAGCCCCCCGGAATTTTCCTTGTGTCGGTGCCAGCGCCGGAAATAATCCGCGCCATGGACCCGGTCCAGATGCCAGCGGAAGTCCACCGCGGTGACCGTGCCGATGACGCCTGAGGTCAGCATGTCCTTGATCTGCGTGCGGGCAGGGGAATAACGGTAATTGAACGTGACCATGACCTTGCGGCCGGTGCGCGCCTGCGCGTCCACGATCTGTTTCAATCGCGACAGGTCTATCGTCAGCGGCTTTTCGCAAATAACGTCGCAACCGGCCTCGAAAGCTCGAACGATATAGTCGGAATGCAGAAAATCCGGCGTCGCCACGACAACGGTATCGGGCTTCTGCTCAGCTATCAGTTGATCGAAATTTTCCGCTAGATAGGTCGGAACGCCGTTCGTCCCGGGTTTGGATATGGCTTTTGCAGCCTCACCCAATCGGTGAGCGTTGCTGTCGCAAAGTGCTACGATCTCATGCTTGTCAGAGTAGTCTTCGGTAACGGAATCGCGGAACATCTTATGACGTGATCCGCATCCTACGATGGCGATTTTCACTGCACTTCCTTTTACATGACATGATTGTTCGACGCAAAAAGCCGCGCGACCGGCGCGGGCAGACGTCATTGTTAGCTTGGAGAGGAACTGACGCGTGAGCGCATAATGAACCTGCGAACTGATACTATCGCCATTAAAGTCATATTATCATTTCGAGGCAAGCATATTCTCAATGCTGCACCGCACTCATTTGTTCGCGCTTCAAGCAGAAAAGGCGGCCATTGAGGCCGCCTTTTTTCGTTGCTTTTAGAGGACCCAAGTCAGGCCGATACGGCAATCTCGCGTCTCTCCCGGTCGGTGACGATGGAAAGATCCAGCACCTTTTGCAGGTTTGCAGCGTGGCGGAAATTCGGATCGGCCTGTCCGCCCTCCATCACCGCCTTGGCGAATTTCTGATAGTTGGTTTCGACGTCTTCAACTTCGATGTCTCTCCAGACGGCTTTTTCCACGTCTTCACCCAGGCAGCCGCGAAGCGTGGAGTATTCAGGCGTATGGATCACTTCCAGAGCGCCCTTGTCGCCGTGCAGACGAAGGCGTAGCTCGTTCAGGTGGCCGGTTGCCCAGCGGCTGGCGTGGATCACGCCCATTGCCCCGTTTTCGAGTTCGGCTGTCATGGTGAAGCTGTCGTTGGCATCGAGATCATAAACGTCGATCTTGTTGCCCTCGTATTTGTCGAAGGTCTTCAAGCGTGTGAAAATGCGTTCCACATCGCTGCCTGCGCCATAGGAAGCGAAGTCGAGAATGTGGATGCCGACATCGCCCAGCACGCCGTTCGACCCGTGCTTGGTCGACAGACGCCAGAGCCATTTGCTCTCTGTCATCCAGTCGCCCCAGGCCTTGGAAACCAGCCAGCTCTGGAGGTATGATGCCTCCAGATGCCGCAACTTGCCGATCTTGCCATCGGTGACCATCTGCCGCGCAGCCTGCAACGGTGCCACGTTGCGGTAGGTCAGGTTGACCATGGCGACGAGACCGGATTTCTCCGCCGCATCCGCCATTTCGGCGGCCTTCGCATAAGTTTCCGCCAAGGGTTTTTCGCAGAACACGTGCTTGCCTGCGGCCAGCAGCTTGAGCGTGGTCGGGTGGTGGATCGCGTCAGGTGTCACATTGGCGACCGCATCGAATTCGCCCCACGCAATCGCGTCATCCAGCGATGTAAAGGTGGTGCCAATATTGTGGCGCGCCGCAAAGGCCCGCACGATGACGTCGTCCACATCCACAGCGCCAACGAGTTCGACGCCGGAAATCAGTGAGAAATGCATGGCATGGGTGTTGGCCATGCCGCCAGTACCAAGAATAAGAAGTCTCATATCGATTACCTGTAACCTGCTTCGCCAGCCGCGTGGAGTTTCGGACCGCGCTCTTCGATTTTTTCCGGTGCCTTGTCGACCGGTACGTTCGGAGCTTCGTGGATGCTGGTCAGCGCGCCTGCGGGGTTATAGGCCCATTTGACGGAGTTGCTGATCACCTTCTGCACATTGGCATCATGATAGGTCGGATATGTCTCGTGGCCGGGGCGGAAATAGAAAATGTTGCCAGCACCGCGGCGCCATGTCAGGCCGGAGCGGAAGACTTCGCCGCCCTGGAACCAGGAAATGAAGACGGTTTCCAGCGGTTCCGGCACGGAAAACTGTTCGCCGTACATTTCCTCGTTCTCGAGTTCGAAGGACTCCGGCAAGCCTGCTGTAATCGGGTGGCGGGGATTGATGTTCCACAGGCGCTCGCGCTCGCCCGCTTCACGCCACTTCAGCGCGCACGGGGTACCCATCAGCCGCTTGAATGGCTTGGAGAAGTGGCCGGAATGCAGAACGATCAGGCCCATGCCTTCCCAGACACGCTTGGCGACACGCTCGACGATCTCGTCCTGAACGGCACCATGGTCCTTGTGACCCCACCAGACCAGAACATCGGTCTTATCAAGCCGCTCCTGCGATAGCCCGTGTTCAGGCTCCTGAAGCGTAGCGGTGGTGGCATTGATCTCGGGGGTCTTGTTCAAGGCATCGGCAATCGTGGTGTGCATGCCGTTGGGGTAGATCGCGCGAACGGTTTCGTTGACATGCTCGTGGATGTTTTCGCCCCAGACGACGGTATTGATGGTCATATGTATGCTCCTTGATGATCCGGCACTTGAGAGGACTGCCGGTGAAGATGGGTCTCGATTGTATCAGGCGGCGCGAGTTTGGGTTTTCGGCAGAGCGTTCCCTTGCGCGTCGAAACGATGAATGTGCTCTGGCAGCGGCGCGATGGTCAGCTTATGGCCTGTCTGCCGGTTGGAAACGCCATCTTCACGCACAACGACAGGTTCCGCTGCCCCAATGTCCACATAAATGTAACTGTCGGAACCCAGCATTTCCGCATGCACGATGTCGCCCGTCCAGCCATCGGCACCATCTCCGGCAACGATGTGTTCCGGGCGGATGCCGATGGTGTGAGCGCCGTAGGTGTCGGCGTGTTTGCCGGTCAGGAAATTCATCTGCGGCGAGCCGATGAAGCCCGCCACGAAGGTATTGACCGGTGTTTCGTAAAGCTCCAGCGGTGTACCGACCTGTTCCACACGGCCATCACGCAACACGCAAATTCTGTCTGCCAGCGTCATGGCCTCCACCTGATCATGGGTAACATAGATCATTGTCGTGTCAGGCATACTGCGGTTCAATTTGGCTATTTCGAGACGGGTCGCAACGCGCAGTGCGGCATCGAGGTTGGATAGCGGCTCATCGAACAGAAACACCTTTGGATCACGCACGATAGCGCGGCCAATGGCGACGCGCTGGCGCTGTCCGCCGGACAGTTGTTTGGGCAGGCGTTGCAGATAAGGCGTCAGTTGCAGCATCTCTGCTGCCGCCTCGACCCGCTTGCGGCGCTCGTCTTTAGTCGAACCGGCAAGCTTCAGACCAAAGGCCATATTCTCGAAAACCGTCATATGCGGATAGAGCGCATAGGACTGGAACACCATCGCCACGCCACGGTTGGCGGGCGTTAGCCTGTTGACCACTTGGCCTTCGAAGGAAAGTTCCCCGCCGGTAATTTCTTCAAGGCCGCAAATGAGCCGAAGCAGGGTGGACTTGCCGCAACCGGATGGCCCGACGAAGACCATGAACTCACCGGATTTGATCTCCATGTCGATGCCTTTGATGACGTCGAAGGCACCGAAGGATTTAAGGATATCGCGCAATTGTATGCTGGTCATGAATGTATCTCCTAACCTTTGACGCCACCAGCCGTGAGGCCGGAAATGATGCGCCGCTGGAAGATCAGAACGAGGATGACGAGGGGTACGGTAACGATGACGGATGCCGCCATTATCGTTCCCCATGGAATTTCAAATTGAGAGCTGCCTGACAGAAGCGCGATAGCCACCGGCACCGTGCGCTGCTCGTTGGACGAGGTGAAGGTCAAGGCGAACAGGAACTCGTTCCATGCCGCGATGAAGGCCAGCAGCCCCGTCGTCACCAAGGCCGGCCACATCAGAGGCATGAAGACCTGCGTGATGATAACCCATGGCGATGCGCCATCAACTATTGCCGCTTCCTCGATTTCGACAGGCAGATCCCGCATGAAGGTCGTCAAAACCCAGACCGTGAAGGGCAGGGTGAAGATCATGTAGGAAAAGATCAGCGCAAACGGCGTGTTGAAGACGCCAGCCCAGCGGATCAGCTCGAACAGGCCCGCCAGAACCGCAATCTGCGGAAACATCGACACCGAGAGGATCGTCAGCAGCAGCAGCGACCGGCCTCTGAACCGCACACGCGCCAAGGCGTAGGCGGCGGTCACGGCCAGAAACAGTGACAATGCCACGACGCAGGATGCAACCAGCAGGGAATTGCCGAGATTGCGCAGAAAGCTGTCATTGCCCAGCACATCGCCGTAATTGCTGAACGAGATCGATGTCGGCAGATAGTTGATCTCGAACAGTGCCGTTCCGGTTTTGAAGCTCGTCAGGATCGCGTAATAGAACGGAAAGACCGCGATGATGACAATAATGGCGACGAGGGCGTAGAACGCCGTTGTCTTGATAACATCAGAGGCGGTCATCGTGCTCCTCCATCCGTGTTGACCCGGCCCAACCACATGTAGATGACAGTGACGGAGGCGATGATGAGAAACAGCATGGTGGATGCTGCCGCGCCATAAGCGAACTTGTCGAAGTCGAAGAGGTTCTCGCGGGCCAGCACCGACATGGTACGTGTCTGGGCGTTGTTCGGCGTCAGAATGTAGATGAGATCAAAGACGCGCATGGCATCCAGCATGCGGAAAATAACCGCAACCATCAGCGCAGGCCGGATCATCGGAAGCGTGACGCGCCAGAACACCTTGATGGGGTGAATGCCATCCACCTTGGCCGCCTCATACATATCCTTCGGCACCATCTGAAGTCCGGCCAGAA
Organism: Agrobacterium bohemicum; assembly: GCF_001562555.1. Classification (NCBI taxonomy): domain Bacteria; kingdom Pseudomonadati; phylum Pseudomonadota; class Alphaproteobacteria; order Hyphomicrobiales; family Rhizobiaceae; genus Agrobacterium; species Agrobacterium bohemicum. The sequence goes on along the minus strand of NZ_KQ961026.1, from coordinate 363,079 downwards.
TGAGCAGCGCCATGAACGGCGTCGTTTTCCAGACGTCCACGATCAATACCGCCGTCATTGCCGTTTCAGGATTGGCGGTCCAGGCGATCTTTTGCGAGATGAGACCGAGGTTCAGCATCATGTCATTGAGAATGCCGAACTGATCATTCAGCATCCATGCCCACATGCGGGCGGAAACAATGGTCGGAATGGCCCATGGAATAAGAATGGCGGCGCGAACGAGGCCGCGACCCTTGAAATCCGCATTGAGAACAAGCGCCACGATCAGGCCGAAGAGGGTTTCAACCGAAACCGAAATCAGCGTGAATTTCAGCGTGTTCCACACAGCACCCCACCAAGCGGGGTCTGCCAGCAGGCCGCGATAGACCGTGCGGCCGCTGCTGAGTGTGATCCATGAAAGATAGTTCTTCAGGCCGACAAACTGCGCATCGCCAAGACTGGTCAGGGATGCGTCGGTCAGGCTGAACCAGACGGTTCTGACCAAGGGCCAACCGGCAACCAGTGCCAGTGTCAAAAATGTAGGCGCCAGAAACAGCCACGCGGAGCGAAGACGTTCCGATTGTAAATCGGAACCGAGCACTTGCGCTGAGGCAGTTCTGCCTGTGGTTATCTTACTCATATCGTTTCCCACCGTGTTTTAGAGGCGTCAGGTGACCGGTAACGGCCACCTGACGGGTGACGCCGAATTACCAGCTGTCGCCCTTGAGATCGGTGAGTTCGACTTCCAGAAGTTCGAGATTTTCAGCCGCAGTGCCGGTGCCGGACAGCGTGTTGTGTACGGCGCCCCAGAACTTTGCCGAAACCTCGTTGTATTTCACCTTGGTTGCCGCTGATGGGCGCGGCACGGCGGTTTCGAAGATCGGCTTCCACAGCGGCATGAATGGCTGTGCTGCAGCGACATCCTTGTCGTCGTAGAGGGCCGCGATCGTCGGCATGTTGGAAAGTTCGACGGCCCGCTTCTTCTGCGTTTCTTCCGACCCTAGGAATTTCACCAGCGCGATAGCTGCTTCCTGGTTCTTGGAGTATTTGGAGACGGCCGCATTCCAACCGCCCAATGTCGAAGCCGCTGTTTCGCCTTCAGTGCCCGCAGGCAAAGGCACGACGCCGAACTTGCCCTTGATGGCGCTATCACCACCATTGCCAAGCGCGTAGACGTAGGTCCAGTTGCGCATGAACACGGAGTTGCCTGTCTGCCAGACGCCGCGCGCTTCCTCTTCCTTGTAGGCAAGCGCGCCCTGTGGCGAGATGGTGCCGATCCAGCTCTTGGCCATCTCGAGGGCAGCGGCAGCCTTCTCATTGTTGATGCTGATGTCGCCATTGGTCTCGACGATGTGGCCACCGCCAGCAGATGCGATCCATTCCAGCGCGTTGCAGGTCAGCCCCTCATAGGCGCTTCCCTGAAACACGAAGCCCCACATGTCCTTCTGTCCGGCCGTGCGCTCCTTGTCCTGAACCTCGTTGGCGGTTTCTGCCAGTTCCTTCCAGGTCTTGGGCGGCTGTTTGCCGTATTTCTCCAGCAAATCCTTGCGGTAGAACAGGGCCGGGGCGTCCGTGTACATAGGCATGGCAACCAGCTTGCCATCCACCGTCTGCGACGCGATGACGGACGGGAAGTGCTTGGAAACGACATCCTTGGCAGCCTCGGTCAGATCGACGAACTGCTCTGCCAGTTGCGGTGCCCAGACCACGTCGGTCTGGTAGACATCGACGTCTGTGTTGCCAGCCGCGAGCCACAGGCGGTACTGGCTGAATTGCTCGCTGGACGATGGCGGCATGGTGACGAGTTTCACCTTGTGGCCACTCTGCTTTTCGAACTCCACCAGTTGCTCGCGGATGAAATTCAGGTTTTTGCCCGTTGAATTCGCGGCCATCGAAATTTCCGCAGCCTGCGCGGCAAAGCCCGTAGCCATCATGCTGCCGCACAGCAACAAAACTTTTATAGAAACATTCATTGTCAAAACTCCTCCATGGCGCATTCAATCATCCTCTGAATTGAAAACGCTTTCGACTTCGGAAAGCTGTCAAATTAGCGCCTATGTGTCAATAGGGGCAAAGTTGAAACGATACGGACGGATTATTCGTCTCGTTTTAGATGAAACGATGCAGCGAGTATCTGTATCGCGCCGATTGTGATAAAGATTTGAAATCGATTTCAATTTTATTGGCTTGAAACTTTGCTCTGATCGAAGCATTCAGAAAGAAACGGCGGGGCCTATGAAACTCAAGGAATTTGCAGAAAAAGTGGGTTTGTCACCCACCACCGTCAGTCGGGCGCTGGGCGGCTACCCCGAGGTGCGGCAGGAAACCCGCGACCGGGTCACGGAAGCCGCCCGCAAACTCGGCTACCGGCCGAATGCGAATGCCGTACGTCTTGTCACGGGCAGGGCAGGTGCCATCGGCGTCGTCATGGGCCGAAGCGGTGGCGGGCATTTTTTCTCGGAATTCATGGGCGGTATGGCCAGCCGCCTGGAGGGCGAGGATACGGATATCCTCGTCAGCGTGACCACAGACAACGATCTCGACGAGGAACTCAGCATCTTCAGCCGCTTGGCGCAGAGCGGCCGCGTCGATGGTATCATCATTCACTCGCCGCGCCCTGATGATGAGCGTATCGCGCTCCTGCATAAACTCGGCGTCCCCTTCATGGTTCACGGGCGCTCTGCCACGAAGTGCGAACATGCGTGGCTGGATATCGACAACCATTCCGTGGCCTATCTGTCCACCGTGCATCTGCTTGAACGTGGCCATCGCAGCATCGCCTTCATCAACGGCCCCAAGGGCAGAACCTTCGTCATCGATCGCGAAAACGGCTATCGCGACGCTCTGGAGACGATGAATATCGTAGCCGATCCGCGCATGATGTTGTCGTCACCCTTCAGCGAGGAAACGGCATTTCAATTCGCTCGTTCCCTGCTGGAAAAAAGCCCGCGTCCCACGGCCTTTGTTGCTGGTGCCATGATGACGGCGCAGGGCGTCTACCGCGCCGCGAGCCAGCTTGGTCTCGTCATCGGCAAGGATGTGTCCGTCATCGCGCATGATGACGTCTTCCCCTATCTGACGCCTGAAAGCATGCTGCCATCGCTTTCCACGACCCGTTCTCCCCAGCGCATGGCAGGGGAAAGGGTGACGGATTTGCTGTTGCAGATCATTGCAGGCCGCCCGGTAACGGAGTGTCAGGAACTTTGGCCCGTCGATCTGGTTCTGCGGCAATCGTCTGGTCCAGTAAAATGACTTTATTTTAACGATGCGCTGTAACGGATTGTCAAAAAACCGTGTTGTATTATTGGTTTGATCTACAAAGGTTGTTTCGCTTTTCTGGGAGGGAACAGGGACGCAACTGACGCGTTAACAAATTAACATTGGAGTGGGAGGAAGCCATGTTCGATTTTTTGAAAACAGCGCAGAATACTGTCGTGGTAGAGGAAGAAACCGGCACCTATGCCGACGCTCTTCTGCAAATGCCCGACATGCAGGTTGGCCGCATGGTCGCCCGCGAATATGGCCACGAATCCCATACCCGCGACTATGGTGATCGCCGCGAAGTTGCCAGGAACTCCCTCGGCTTCGCCTGATCCGAAACCATCTGGAACTCTGACGGGCCAGATACGTTTACCCCATGATACCCGCGAGGCGGGCGACATCAAATCTGAATGGACCAAACCGGCGAACGAAAGTGGACCGAACGGCGATTTCGAAAAAGATGTTGCCCGCCGATTTCATGATTAGGAGACGTCCATGACTGTCATCCCTGTTGAACCCGTTCCGGGACAGGTTCCACCCCTTACACCGCAGCCCGATGTTCCACCGGTCAAAGAGCCAGAACCCGATGGCCTGCCGGATGATTTGCCGCTTCCCAATCCCGATGAGAACGATGACGTTCCACGCGTGCTGTAAAGGTTAAAGGGCAAACCGGCTGACGAGCGCGCCAGCGACTGGAGCTTTAAATGAAATGACGGTACCGGCCACGCTGGTGCCGTCATTTTCCGTTGTAAGGCTCGTCAGATAGAGCGTTTTTAAATCCGGCCCACCGAAACAGGGCATGGTCGGACCCTTGAACGGAAATGTGTAAATTTCCACGATGTGGCCCTTTGGCGAGAACCGATTCAGACGACCCGCCTGAACGCCTGCGCTCCAGTAAAAACCCTCGCTATCCGTTGCCGCTCCATCCGGCCTTCCTTCGCCAGGCGCGAAGTCGTGCAGCCGTTGCGCGGGTCCCAATTGCCCGGTCTGCGGATCGAAATCGAACGCTTGCAGCAGCAACCCGCTGCTATCGGAATGATACATCCGCCTGCCATCCGGGCTCCAGGCGAGACCGTTCGAGGTCAACATGTCGCCGTCGATCACACACGTGAAGTCGCCGTTTGGCCCAACGCGGTAAAGACGGGCATTGCCGGTCTGAGGCACGGCCTCGTCTCGCGTTCCTACCCAGAAATGGCCATCCGGCCCGATCTTGCCGTCATTGAGACGGCTGTCAGGACGCCCACCGTCAGGGTCGCAAAGAAGGTCCAGCTTTCCCGTTGCCGGATCAAGCAGATGCACACCGGTCTTCAGGCCAACCACGACCAGACCGTTTTCGCAAAGACCAAGACATCCGACAGGGGCTGGCATGTCGAAGCGGTCGAGATGTCCGGACTGGTCGAGACGAAACACCGCAGGCGCCAGAATATCGACAAACCAAAGAGTGCCCGTACGGTCATCCCAAACCGGCGATTCGCCCACCTTGAGAGGGACATCGATCAATTGATTGAACGTTGGTTCAATGATGCGCGGTTGGGTCATTTGCAATCTACCTCAGCTTCCCACGCCTTCGAACATCCGGGCGCGGGCTTTCAGAACATGGTTTTTCATAGCATCATGCGCAGCCCGTTCGCGCCGTGCGAAAATCGCCTCCACGATTGCCGTGTGCTCGTCCTGCACATTGCGCACCCGCTGCGGCGTCCGCTTCAGGCTGAGGCTTCGCGTCACGGATTGTCCGATGGAAAAATGCGGCTTGAACCAGGCCCGGACAGTGATGTGAAACTGGTTCTGGCTGGCCATGGCAATGGCTTCATGCAGCGCGAAATCTTCGTCCGCGCCGAGATCGCCGCTCTCAAGACAGGATTCCAAGGCGATAATGGCCTGTTCGATGCGTGCTCTGTCGGCAGTCTGCCAATTGCGCGCTGCCAGTTCCGCAGCAGATGCTTCCAGCCCGGATCGGAACTCGAAAAAGCGCTGAACGTCGGCCAGCGATCCCACCGGGATTTGCTGCAAAACCGACGAATCAGGCTGTTGACGAACATAGGAGCCCGAGCCCTTGAGCGATACGATCAGATCGTCATTGCGCAACCGTTCCAGCGCTTCACGCACAACCGGTCGTGATGCACCAAACAGCAGAGCGAGGTTTTGTTCGGAAGGCAGGCGTTCGTTGACCGGAAACCGCCCGTCGGAAATCATCCCGACGATCTTTTCATAAATGATGTCGCTGAAACGGGTGTCGCTTCGGGAAGGAGCAGATGTCGCCAGATTATCCATCAGCGCGCCTTTTTGGGTTGCAAACCGCTGAGTTTGTTATGTTTTTAAGGTTGGTGCGGATCGAAACGAAGAGTTGCACGAAGCCTCGGTGGAGCCCCGCAAGTGACCCATCAATAAAAAATCTGTAAAAATCTGTCAATACTTGTAATCATCTGAAAACGCCCATATGGTCTGCGTGCCGATGGAGGATTGGCATGCTGGCTGACCGGGAGGGTCGTTGCGACGGGGCGAAAGCTCTGTTGCTGCCAGTGACTTTTTGGGAGGATAATCGATGAGCGACGAGCATCAGTTTTCGCTGGGCGTGACACGCCGAACCTTTGTCGCAGGACTTGGAGGCGTTGCCGCCGTCTCGGTTCTGGGAGCCCCTGCATTTGCCGCTGGCGGCAAAGAAGCACCCGCGCTGGCGGCCATGGTAAAAGACGGCAAGTTGCCGCCACTGGCCGACCGGTTGCCGAAAAATCCGATGGTGGTAACGCCGCACGAAAAAATCGGCACATACGGTGGCACGTTGCGTCGCGGTCTTCGCGGCTCTTCGGACCATAACGGCATTCTGCGCATGGTCGGCAACCAGGGTCTGGTACGCTGGAACATGGACTTCACCGAAGTTCTGCCGAACCTGGCGGAAAAATGGGAAGTCAGCGACGACGCCTCGCAGTTCACATTCCATCTCATACAAGGTGCCAGGTGGTCTGACGGCCATCCGTTCACGGCAGATGACGTCGTCTTCGCCATCGAGGATTGCATCAAAAACACGGAACTTTACAGCGCCACCCCGGCGCAGCTTGCTGTCGCAGGCAAGGCAGTCACCGTTGAAAAAGTCGACGAGTTCACCGTCAAATTCATTTTCGCCGCACCAAACGCCCTCTATCTCGAAAACCTCGCGACCCCGCTCGGCCAGCATCCGACGATGTTCGCCAAGCATTATTGCAGCAAGTTCCTGCCCAAATACAACACGGCTCTCGATGCCGATGTGAAGGCCGCTGGTGTTTCCAGCTGGACCGAACTTTTCCGGGCAAAGTGCGGTGATATCGAAATTCCCTCGCGCTGGTCGAATATAGACAAGCCAACGCTCGACCCATGGGTGGTCAAGGAACCCTATTCTGGCGGCGCGACGCGCGTTGTCATGACGCGCAATCCGTACTTCTGGCAGGTCGATACCGAAGGCAACCAGTTGCCCTATATCGATGAAGTCAATTTCGGCATTTCGCAGGATGTGGAATCGCTGATGTTGAACGTCATCTCCGGCAAGATCGACATTCAGGAGCGCCATATCAGCGTTCTCGCCAATAAGCCGACCCTATCGCAAAACATGAAGAAGGGTGATTATCGCCTGCTGACGCTGGTGCCATCGGCTGCCCAGCAGTGCCAGATTTATCTCAACATCACTCATAAAGACCCGGCGATGCGCAAGATGTTTGCCGACAAGTCTTTCCGTCAGGCCCTGTCCATTGCTCTGAACCGTCAGGAAATCATCGACATCGTCTATTTCAGTCAGAGCGAAGGTTACCAGGCTGGACCGCGCCCGACACACCCTTGGTACCACGAAAAACTTGCGCGCCAGTACACCGAATACGATGCCGACAAGGCCAACGACCTTCTGGACAAAGCCGGCTACGACAAGAAGAACGGCAATGGCATGCGCTTGCGCCCCGATGGCAAGCCCGTCTTCTTCTCCATCGATGTCATTCCCACGCTTTATCCCGATCTTGTCGATGCGCTGGAACTGGTAAAGGCACAGTGGGCGCAGATCGGTATCGATATCAAGGTCAATACCATCGAGCGCGCGCTGTATTACACACGTGGCGACGACAACGCCCATGATGCAGCGGTGTGGCCGGGTCCGGGTGGTCTCGATCCGATGCTCGACCCACGTGACTTCTTCGCCTTTCATCCACAGGGCTCGCGCTACGCCATTCCCTGGGCGCTCTGGTACACATCGAACGGGCAGAAGGGCGAAGAGCCGCCGGAAAGCCAGAAGCAGCGTTTCAAGCTGTTCGATGAAGCACGCTCGACAGCCGATCTTGCCAAGCGTGGTGAGAAGATGAAGCAGATCTTCGATATTGCGGCAGAAGAGTTCGAGACGATCGGTCTTTGCCTCGCCGTTGGTGGTTTCGGCATCATCCGCAACAATCTTCGCAACGTACCGGAAACGGAACCTGACAGCTGGACGTGGCCGAACCCCGGTCCCGCGCTGCCGCAACAGTTCACCTTCACAAGCTAACAATGCCACATGGGCGCCGCCGTTTTCGGGCGGCGACGCTTTTCAGACTGTGTCGACCGCTCGCAATCCGTCGTTCAGTGACGGCGGCGTGTGCGGTAAAATGTGATTGCGAGAGCGACATGCTGATTTTTATCGTGAAACGCCTGCTGTGGATGATCCCGTCCCTGTTTGCCGTCAGTTTTCTGGCCTTCGTCCTCATCCAGTTGCCTCCCGGCGACTATGTCACGACCTATATCGCCACGCTGGCCGCTTCCAACGAAGTCATCGACCATAATACAGCCGCGCAATTGCGTGAGCGTTTCGGCCTTGATGACCCGATGATCCTTCAATATCTGAAGTGGATTTGGGGTATCATCAGCCGTGGTGATTTCGGTATCTCCTTCGAGTGGCAACAGCCGGTGTCGGGTCTCATCTGGGAACGCATGGCCCTGACGCTGGTACTCGCCGTCGCAAGCCTTCTGGCCACATGGGCGATTGCCCTTCCCATCGGCGTCTATTCCGCCGTTCGCAAATACTCGATTGGCGATTATCTCTTTACCGCGTTTTCCTTTTTCGGCCTTTCCGTGCCGTCGTTCCTGCTGGCGCTGGTGCTGATGTACGTTGCTGCGGTGGAGTTTGGTGCCGATGTCGGCGGTCTGTTTTCGCCGGAATACGAAGTCGCGTCCTGGAGTATCGGCAAGATGGTCGATCTTATGGCGCATATCTGGTTGCCGGTGGCCATCCTTGCCATCTCCTCCACCGCCAGCCTTATCCGTGTCATGCGCGCCAATATGCTGGACGAGTTGCCGAAACCCTATGTCACCACGGCGCGTGCCAAGGGCCTGTCGGAGTTTCGCCTGCTGACGAAATATCCGCTGCGGATCGCGCTCAATCCTTTCATTTCTACGATTGCGTGGCTGCTGCCCAACCTTATCTCGGGCTCCGTGGTCGTTGCCATCGTCCTGAACCTTCCCACTGCCGCGCCACTGCTTTTGCAGTCGTTGATGGCGCAGGACATGTATCTCGCCGGGGCATTCGTGCTCCTGATCTGCGCGCTGACGCTGATCGGATCGCTGATCAGCGATATCCTGCTTGCGCTGGTCGATCCGCGCATTCGTCTCGAATAGGAGGGCGTCATGAGTGACATTGCCATCACCACCACTGTCCGCCCGGACCGTGCCGCCGTCGCCTCGCAATGGCAGCTCATCTGGTGGGCGTTCAAACGCCACCGGCTGGCCATGGCCGCGCTGTTCATCACCATTGCCATGTATATCGTGGCTCTTGTGCCGGGCTTCTTTGCCATCAATGATCCTGTGCTGCAAAACGCCCGTGCCACCTTCTATCCCCCGCAACGGGTCCATTTGCTGGATACGACAAATGGTTTTTCGGTCGGCCTGCATTATTATCCGCTCAAGCTGACGCGTGATCCTGAAACACTGGCCGCCGTTTTTGTTGAAGATACGGGCAAGAAAATCCCGATTCAGCTTTTCGGTCGCGGTTACGAATATTCGGTGCTTGGTCTGTTCAACACCAACATCCACCTTCTGGCCTCCACCGATAAGACCCGCCCTCTCTTCCTTTTCGGGGCAGACCGTCTCGGGCGCGATGTCTTCAGCCGCGTCGTGCAGGGGTCACAGATATCGCTGTCCATCGGTCTTGTCGGCGTGTTTTTCTCGCTGCTGCTCGGCGTCGTCTTGGGCGGTATCTCAGGCTATTATGGTGGCCGCATCGATTTCGTCTTGCAGCGCGTTATCGATTTCGTGCTGTCGCTGCCCACCATCCCCATCTGGCTTGCCATGGCCGCAGCCCTTCCGCAGGGCTGGCCCGCCACGCTTCAATACATGATGATCACCATCATTCTGTCGCTCACTGGCTGGGCGCAGCTTGCCCGCGTCGTGCGTGGCCGGTTCCTGTCGCTCAGAACCGAAGAGTTCGTGGCGGCCGCGCGGCTGGATGGCGTGCCGGAAAGGCGCATCATCTTCCGCCATATGCTGCCCAGCTTCTCCAGCCACATCATCGCCTCCGTCACATTGGCGGTTCCGGCGATGATCCTTGCCGAGACGTCGCTGTCCTTCCTCGGCCTTGGCCTGCAACCACCTACCATTTCCTGGGGTGTGCTGCTTCGCGAGGCCCAGAACATTCGCTCCATCGCAACCGCGCCCTGGCTGTTTCTGCCCGGTGTGGCTGTCGTGGTCGCCGTCATGGCGCTCAACCTGCTCGGTGACGGTCTGCGTGACGCAGCCGATCCCTACAACAAGTGAGGCCAAAGATGAGCGATATCAACGCGATCAAGCCTGCAAAGCCACTTCTCGAAGTCCGCAATCTGGTCACGGAATTTCCGGTGCGCAACGGGGTGTTCCGCGCCGTCAACGACCTCTCTTTCTCGATTGATCCGGGTAAGACCCTCTGCGTCGTCGGCGAAAGCGGTTCTGGCAAATCCGTCACTGCCCGCTCCATTCTGCAAATTATCGACAGCCCCGGTCACATCGCGTCCGGCTCCATCATCCTCAACCGTGCAGATGGCACGACGCTGGATCTGGCAAAGCTCGACCCGCGTGGTCGCGCCATCCGTTCGGTGCGCGGCGCGGATATTTCGATGATTTTTCAGGAGCCGATGTCGTCGCTCTCGCCGGTGCATACCGTCGGAGACCAGATTACCGAAGTGTTGCGCCTGCATCTCAAAATGAACAAGGCACAGGCTCGTGCCGAGGCAATAAATTTGCTCCGGCAGGTCGAAATCCCCAACCCGGACACCGCGCTGGATAAATACGCCTTCCAATATTCCGGTGGCATGCGCCAGCGCGCCATGATTGCCATGGCACTGGCCTGCAAACCGCAATTGCTGATCGCCGATGAGCCGACGACGGCACTCGACGTGACGACACAGGCTGAAATCCTCGACCTTATCGCCCGTTTGCAAAAGGCGCATGGCATGGCTGTGCTGTTCATCACCCACGATATGGGCGTGGTTGCGCAGATTGCCGATGACGTGCTGGTCATGCATCACGGCATTGCCAAGGAATATGGCACGGTCGAACAAATCTTCCACAGCCCGCAAGACCCTTACACCCATATGCTGATCGGCTCTGTTCTGAAGCTTGAACAGAAAGCAGAAATACGGCTGGCCCGCCCGCCGCTGGATATCACCGCGGCCCCCATTCTGGAGGTGAAGAACCTCTCCATGCACTTCGGGGAAATGAAGGCGCTGGACGGCGTCTCCATCAAACTGTTGCCGGGCGAAACGCTCGGCATCGTTGGTGAAAGCGGCTCCGGCAAGACCACCATGGGTCGCGCCATCATGCGGCTCTATGATCCGACCGGCGGCGAGATGCTGTACCGCAAGACTGACGGCAGCGTGGTTGATCTGGCCAAGATCGAGGGTGCGGAACTCAAAGCCGCACGGCGGGAACTGCGCATGGTGTTTCAGGACCCGTTCGGCTCCCTCAACCCACGCATGACGGTCGCTCAGGTCATTGGTGAACCGCTTCTGGTCAACGGCATCGCCAAGGGCAAAGAACTGGATGAGCGCGTCTGCGCACTGATGGACCAAGTGGGGCTGGACCCCGCTGGACGTGAGCGTTACCCGCATGCCTTTTCAGGCGGTCAACGTCAGCGTATCGGCATTGCCCGCGCCATTACACTTCGACCCCGCATCATCGTTGCGGATGAGGCGACATCGGCGCTCGACGTATCCGTCCGATTTCAGGTGCTGGATTTGCTCATGCGGCTCCAGGACGAGTTGGGCCTCGCCTACATCTTCATCAGCCACGATATCGGCGTCATCAGATATATGTGCGACCGCGTCGGCGTCATGTATCGCGGCAAGCTGGTTGAGGTGGGGGATGCAGAAAAGGTCTGCAACGCGCCGGATCATCCCTACACGCAGGCGCTCCTCTCCGCCATTCCACGCCCCGATCCGCGGGACCGGGACCGCACGCGCCGCTTCCGTTACATCGAGCCTGCTACCGTCAAGACCGAAAGCAAAGCCGGATGACACGATGCGGCTTCTAAAATCCACGAGGAAGACAAGAGCATGAAAATCGATCGCATGCGGGTATTCGTCACCCGCGACAAGGACCGTCCGCGTGTCGTCGTGGCGCTGGATACCGATGACGGGCTGACCGGCTGGGGCGAGTGCTACAATCACGGCCCCGACCTCGCACTGCCGCCGATCCTCGATTACCTCTACAACTTCCTTGCTGGGCAAGACCCGACGCGGGTGGAATATCTCTATAATCTCATGCTTCAGCAGAACCGTTTTCCTCCGGGTGCGCTGGGCTTGTCGGCCATTTCCGCGCTCGACCATTGCCTGTGGGACCTGGCAGCCAAGGCCGCAGGCGTGCCGGTTTACAAGCTGCTGGGCGGCGAAGTGCGTGACCGTATCAAGGTCTATGCCGGTGTCTACACGGCCCCGGATGCACCTGCGGCCAAGGAAGAGTTCGACCGGCTGAACGAGGAGTGGGGCTTTACTGCCTTCAAGCTCAGCCCATGGCGTCTCGACATCCACGCCCATCGCTGGGGTGAGGTCGTCAGAAGTTCGGCGGAATATTTCCGCTCACTTCGCGAAACCGTGCGCTCGGACTACGATATCGCCTTCGATGCTCACGCCAAGATTTTCGAACCCGCAGCCGCGCGCCAGCTCGGCAATGCGCTCGCACCATACGATCCGCTGTTTTTCGAAGAGCCTCTGCGTCCTGAAAATATCGAGATGTGGGGCGACTTGAAGCAGGGTCTGAACTGCACGCTGGCCACCGGCGAAAGCCTTTACAACCGCAATGAATTTCTGCGGCTCTTGCAGGTCAAGGGCGCGGATATCATCCAGCCGGATATCTGCGTCGTTGGCGGCATTTCCGAAATGCGCCGCATTGCCACGCTTGCCGAAGCGCATTTCGTCAGCATCGCGCCACATAATCCGATGGGACCGCTCGCCACCGCCGTCAACGTACATTTTTCTGCCGCCCAGCAGAATTTCCGCATTCTGGAATACCGTCTGCCAAAGGGCCAGTGCTACGTCTATGGCGGCACGGATATCCAAACCCGCGAAGACGAGACACGTTACGTGGTCGATCCCTATCTGCCGAAAGACGGGTATCTGGAACTGCGGCCAGACCGCCCCGGCTGGGGTGTCGAGATGGATGAAAAGGCCATGCAGGAAGACGGCTACATCCACTGGCAGCGCCGCGTTCCGAAGCGGCCAGACGGCTCTTATGCCTTCGCCTGATGTGATTTCGATTGCCAGCGGGCCGTTCTCGGCCCGCATCCGGCCCGCTTGGGGTGGGCGCATGACACATCTCACCCACGCTGATGTCGGTGATGTTCTGGTGCCGACCGAGGTTGACGCCTTTGAGCCGTGGAACTGGCCGAAGGCTGGCGCCTATCCGCTGTTTCCGTATCACAATAGGCTCTACGGAGCGCGCTTCGTGCGTGCGGGCATCACATACGATGTGTCGCCCCATCCCGCTCTCGGCGCCGATGCCATCCATGGACCCGCGCACCGACGTTCATGGCGCGTTGTCAGCCAGACGGAAACGCAGGTCGTTCTTTCGCTTGCCTACGAAGCGGACGCCGAGTGGCCCTTCGCCTTCGAAGCGCGGCAATCCTTCTCACTCGATCCGAATGGCTTGAGCATCCATCTTGCGATGACGAACAGGGCGGACATACCAGCACCCGCCGGCATTGGCTGGCATCCTTATTTTGCAGCAAATCTCGCTTGTGAAGCATCGACGGATGCAGAACTGGCCTATCCGCTGGACGCGTGTGATGTCCCTACGGGGCAGCCTCCAACGCCGCGCTTTACCACGATCTTGTCAGCGACACCGGCTTACACGAAACACTTCGCGCATTGGTCCAAAGCTCAAATTGTACAGGGTGATGGCTCTTGTCTTATTTTGGAGGCCGATGCGGTCTTCGGCCATCTCGCCGCGCATCGAACTGACCGCTATATCTGCCTGGAGCCTGTTTCGATGGCTGCTGGCACACTGCAATTGCCTGAGGAGCAACGCATCCATACGGGCCTTAAAATTCTACGCACCGGCGAGAGTCTGACAGGTCGCGTCAGACTGAGCATTTAAACCGCTACATCCGCCTGCGGGCCTGTCGGTAGCTCGTTCTGATCGCCCGCTGGATGTGCGATCAAAACCTCGTAGTCGTCGGGTAGTTCGGCTGCCTGCTCGCTGTTCATGATGCCGAAAGGGATCATGGTTCCGTCCGTATCAGGCACGGAAACCTCGACCAATGTTTTCTGGTTCACAGGGAAGCCTTTCGAAAGAGGAATCGCAGGACAGCAAAACCAACGTCTTTATGACATCAGTTTAGCCGTACATAAGGCTTCAATGATTGAACGACTGTATCGTTCCGGGATTTTAACGTGGTTAACGATTTCGTGAATCGTTCAAAGGGCGGCAGCGCGCTTTTGAGGCTCGTTGCGATTCAACAGTTGCGCTACCTGCTGTAACAGGCTGCTCGGCAGGCACGGTTTCTGACAGAAAGCGGAGTCAGGATAGACTTTTTCCAATGCCCTGCCATCGGCATGGCCAGAGTGGAATACGAATGGTACGTTCGTTTCACGCAACTTGTCAGCGACAGGAAACACATCGCCATCCGTCAGGCGAACGTCGAGAATAGCGCAGGTTGGGACATTCTCGTCGAGATAGGACAAAGCGTCTGCGGTGCTCGGAAAAGGTCCTGCAACGGTCCAACCCTCATCTTCGAGGGTCATCTGGATATCCATCGCGACAAAGATTTCGTCTTCAACCAGCAACACAGTTTTATCGGTCATGTCTTACCTTGTTCCTCATCGTCAGGGTGTGCGTGACGCTCACCCCGCTGATGTCCGTTAAGACCGTGCCGCCAATCTGCCTTGCGGCACTTGTCAACAAAACCGTCCCAAATCCGGCCACTACAGACCTCTCAACTGCGTCCGTGCCGATTTCGTTCCAAACCAGTTCGATGTGATCGTCTTTTTCTTCCCAGCTGATGCGCAAATGCCCACCGGACTTCCCAAGAATGCCGTGTTTCAAGGCGTTGGTCGACCATTCGTGCAGGATCAACGTCAGCGGGGTGATGTAGTTGACAGCTATGAGGAAATTGTCGCCCTGAATGTCGATTTCGGCGTGCCGGTCATAGGGCGCAAGGATGGTATCGATCAGGTCGTTGATATGAACTGCCGATGTGCGTTTCTGGTTGGACGCCAGTGAATGCGCGCTTCCAAGCGCCAGAATTCTGCCCTCGACGTCTTCCACCAGGCTCTTGACGGTCTCGTGTTTGCGCGCTGCCATGCGCAATATTCCACCAATCATCGCGAAAAGGTTTTTCACGCGGTGGTTCATTTCGCTCAGCATCAGCTCGCGCGCTTCAGCCAGCTCGTGTTCAGCCGTCACATCCACACTTACCCCGATCACCCGGCCGGGCTCGCTTTCGGCAACATGACGCGCAAAGGTTTTCAGCCACCTTGGGCGCCCGTCATTGCCCATGATGCGCGAGGTCAGCTCAAAGCCGGTGTGGTTGTGGACGGCAGAATCCAGCGCTTCGCGCAGTTGCTGGCGGTCCGGCTCGCTGAAATTCTGCAGGACGGCCTGCAGCGCAGGCCTGCCGTCGCGGGTCTGCAGCAGATCCATCGCCGCGCCCCCCAACACGAATTCTCCGTGGTCCGGCAAATACTCCCATACGCCGATCCCGGCTGCTTCGACTGCCAGTTCATGACGCTCCCGCTCGGCCGCCAACTGGCTCTCGACGCTCAGCGCGTGCGATATGTCGGTCATGATGATCGTCGCACCGTCTATCGCGCCATTGGCAGTTCGATAGGGCAGTATGCGCAGCGAAAACGTCCGTTCCTGCTCAGGGTCCATGACCGTCTGGTTATATTCGGCACCGGTGGCCATCACGCTTTTCACGCGTGTGGTGAAGTCCAGCGAGGGGTACCGGCTGGCCACATCGGATAGGGGGCGGCCGCGGTCGGTCGGCTGTAACGGAAAAATCGCCGTTGCCGCTTTGGTGTAGGACCGAAGCCTCATCCTATCATCGAGAACGATGACGGCCAGACTAGTGGAATCGAAGAAATTGCGCAGATCGGCGTTGGCAACGGAGACTTCATCGACCTTTGTCTTCAACTCGTCGTTGACGGTCGTCAGTTCTTCGTTGGTCGATTGAAGCTCTTCGTTCATCGACATCATTTCTTCGTTGGAGCTCTTCAACTCCTCATTGGCCGTCTCCAACTCCTCTGTTGCTGATCGCAACCGGTGTTTCGTTGAGCGCAGTTCCCTTTCCAGCGCCTCGACATGGCCGTCTCCGGGTTCCATTTCAACGAGATCAATGGCTTCGAGCGGCGTGAACGTTGCCGATTCCTGGAACACCACGAGACAGGCGTTGTCTTCAAGTGGGTCGCAGATGATCTCGGTCTTCAGAGTGCCGAAGTCTGTTAACACCTCGACATTGCGCGCAACGACGCGCCGCTTTGCCGCTCTGGCCTGTCGCAGCAGCGTGCCCAGCTGTTCTTTAACGCCAGGGCGTGCCAATGTTGCCGCGCTGGATTCACTCGTTCCCGACACTGGAAATTCGAAGAACCGGCTAAGGCGACCGTAAGCCGCAACAATCTGCCCGTCATTATCCAGAACGACGCTTGCGGGCACGTAGCGCTCCATCAGACGGTTTGCCGCCAGTTCGTCTATCGAACCCGTTACTTTTTCGACCTCGGCTCTGGGTTTGGCAGGACGGCGATTGTTGCGCTCTCCGGTCAGCGGAATAGGGTAGGTGGGCGAACCGGGCAGGCGCTCGAACAATCTTGCCTTCTGGTCGATCACAGAGAAAACGCTGTCGAAACGACCCACCGTTTCCGACGACCCCAGAAACAGAAAGCCACCGGGCCGGATCGCGTAGTGCAGAAGCGGCATGACCGTTTTTTGCAGCTTTTCGTCAAAATAGATCAGCAGGTTGCGGCAGGAGACGAGGTCCACCTTGGAAAAAGGCGGGTCCTTGATCAGGCTATGGCCGGAAAAGCGGATCATATCCCTGATTTGGCCAATGAAGTTGAAACGCTCCTTGTGCGGAATGACGTAGTGCTCTTGCAGCTCGTGCGGTATGTCTGCGAGCGAAGCTATCGGATACGATCCCTCCCGCGCGATTTTGAGCATGCTCTCATCAATGTCGGTCGCAAATATCTGCACATTGCATGGCAGGTTGAGTGTCCGGGCAGCCTCCGCGAACAGGATCGCGATCGTGTACGCCTCTTCCCCGCTCGAACAGCCGGGAATCCAGACACGCACACCTTCTTCGCTACCAGCCGCATCCCGCATCAGATTGGTGATGCCAATCTCGTTCAGAACGTCGAACGAATGCCGATCACGAAAGAAGCGGGTAACGTTGATCAGCAAATCGCGAAATAGCGCATCGCACTCCTTATGGTCGTTCTGGACACGGGCTAGATATTCGGACCCCTTGCCGATACCCAGCACATGCATGCGACGCTCCACGCGCCGAACGAAGGTCGTCTGCTTGTAGCCGGTAAAATCATGGCCGATGCTACGCCGAAGAGCCGTGCAGAGGTCCTCGACAATATCGGCGATCTTTGGCGTTTCTTTTTTATCGGCGCCCTGATTCTTGCGAAAGAAGAACCCGCCGATGCAGGCGAGAATTTCCTGTGGCGGTTTGATGAAATCGACAAGGCCGGTGCCGGTTGCCGAAACGGGCATGCCATCATATTTGGCTGTCGAAGGCTCCTGAACGACACAAAGCCCCCCATTTTCCTTGATGGCGCGAAGGCCGGTCGATCCATCGGCTCCGGTTCCCGAAAGAATGACGCAGGCCGAATTCGATTGCTGATCGTTGGCGAGAGAGATGAAGAAATCGTCGATTGGCCGGCGCAGGCCGCGCGGCTGGGCAAAATCGTTCAGCACGAGCCGCCCTCGCTCAATGCTCAGTCCCTTGCCCGGTGGAATGATGAAGACAGTGTCGGCCTCTATCGCTTCACCGCCTTCGCATTGGCGCACGCTCAACCCGGTATGCCGGTCCAGCAGTTCTGCCAGCATGCTCTCATGATGAGGGTCGAGATGCTGAACGACAACGAATGCAAGCCCGGTCGGAACCTCGGCAGCACTCAACATCTCGCGCAACGCCTCCAGACCACCGGCCGAAGAGCCGACACCGACGACGGGAATTGAAGGAACATTATAATCTTGAGACAAACACGCGTCCTTGAAAATTCTGTATTGAAACGATCAATAGGGGGAGTTTTGTTCCCATTCCGCCAATGTTAGTTTTGCCTGGGCAATGGTCGTGGTCGAATTTGCAATCGTCGCAAGCGTGCCCTCGATCATGATGTTGTGGTCATCAAGAAGCGGTTTGATCGTTTTCAGCGCGCGGTCGAGTTCGAGATCATAGTCGTGCAACAGATGTGCATGGGCGCGGCTGACATCGAATTGCGAAGCGAGAATGTAACGCACTTGGCCGGAAGTCGCCTTCAACTTCGACATGAAAAGCAGATTGACGAAGGGGCTGCCGTCCTTGCGGAAATTCACGATAGGCGTGCGAACGGTCATGGGGCCATCCACCTGCAGAAAATCGTGGATTTTAGTGCGGGCGTCTTCGTTTTTCGCGTGCATTCCGTTGTGGCTGGTTTGCAGCATCCGGCAGTTCCTGCCCAGCACATCATCGCCGCTGTAACCCGTCAAAGCGCAAAATTTCTCGTTGACCAGTGCCAGATGCTGATCATCCTGCGCATAAGATAACGCAAGGGCGACGGTCGATTTATGGAAGAAATTCTGAAGCGACTGGTCAATTTCAAGCTGGGGCATATGGCTCATCGTTCAAACATCGGTATCGATCTTTACGGTAATACATTGGCTTAAGAAAGGCTTCGGCCACAGTTTAGGTCAGCGAGTTTCCCATAAAGCATGGCAAAGATACCGCACGCGCAATCCTAGTAAAGTGCGTAACAAATTACACACTTTATTCCGGTATAAATAGTGTTGGTTTCACTGTGACGTGTCTTTCACGAAATGGATCAAGGGTTTTGCCGAATGACAGACAGGTCGGAATTGGTGGTGCGGAAGATGACAGCCCTCTATGCCGACCGGCAAGGCGCAACCGCCATTGAATACGGCCTCATCGTTGGCATCATCTCCCTGTCGATCATCTTCGGTATGGAAAGTATCCGCGATAATCTGCTGGCGATCTTCAAGATCATATCCGATACATTCGCAAACGCAGTTGTCTGAGTGCCAAGATTGTTCAATCAGCATCTTTTGAAGGCAGTGTGATTTCCGCTGTCTTCAGGGCATCCGCAAGGCGCACTTTTGCTGAACCGGGTTTGAGTGGCTTTTGCTGGCTTTCATGCGGAGCCCAGCCAGACACATAGATCATCGAGAATGTCGCGCGGATACGCCCGTCGGCATCGCTGTATTTCTCGGCATAAATCTCGGCAGCCCGCATCAGGAAGCGCTTGCTCAGCGGCTTTCTGCTCCGGTCCATCAACGGGTTGGTCATGCCCATGGCGCGTAGGTCGCGCATCAGCGGAAGAATGGAATCGTAGCGCACCGTGTAGGTTTCGGCGTCCGTTACCGGCAGCGCGAAACCGGCGCGCTGCAACAGCGCACCCACATCCCGCACATCGGCAAAGGGAATGACACGGGCGCTTGCGCCACCCGTCAGCTCAATTTCCGTCGATAGCAGCACGTCGCGCAGTTCCTGCAAGGTACCGCTGCCGGGGATCGCCGCCAGAAAAAGCCCGTCGGGCTTCAGCGCGCGGCGGATCTGGATCAGGGTTCCCGGCGTGTCGTTGGTCAGATGCAGGGTGAGGGGGGAAACGATCAGGTTTGCCGATGCAGGCTCCAACGGCAGTGCCTCGATTGGCGCAACTTTGAACTCCTGAAATCCTTCGGCAAACGCGGCATCTGTTTCGACGCGCATGACAGCGCCGACCTTGCCGGTTTGCAGAATGCGTTGTGCCGTTACGCCCGTTGCACCATGAAGCTCGACCGCCATATCGAAATGCCGTTCCACGATGGCAATCCGGTCCGCCAGCTCATCGGCTGCGATGTCCAGTAGAAACAGCGCTTTATCGTCTCTGACGCGCCATGCGCGCTTGCGGTTCTTTTCCACCAGCGCCGGGTCGAAAATCATGTCCATGCCGTGATCCATCCAAACTTTGCTGTCGCAAAGGCACCCGTTCGCGCCTATTGTCAACCGCATGGGCCAGGGGCAAAAGCTGTTTTCAAACGTGGATGGGTTCGGTGCGCTGGGTATGGTCTGGCGCGCGCTGGCCGATTTCGTCTACCCGCCATCCTGCGTGGGTTGCGGGCGTAAGACCAAAAGCGGCGGTGCTTTTTGCGTGGAGTGCTGGGCTGAGGTCAATTTCATTGAACGGCCCTATTGTGAAGTGCTGGGCATTCCCTTCGCGCATGATCACGGTCCGGGCATTCTCAGCGCCGAAGCCATTGCCGAGCCGCCGCCATTCCAACGCCTGCGCGCAGCCACCATTCATGATGGACCCGCCAGAAAGCTCGTCCACCAACTCAAATATCTCGACCGGACCGATCTTGCGCTTCTGATGGCGTCGTGGATGCTGCGGGCGAGTGACGGGACGGTTGCCGCGTGTGATTGCATCGTGCCTGTTCCCTTGCACAGGCGGCGGTTTCTCGCCCGCCGGTTCAACCAGTCCGCAGAGCTTGCGCGCCATGTCGCGGCCCTGTCGGGCAAGCCGTTTTTATCCTCCACCCTGTTGCGGATCAAGCCGACGAGCCGGCAGGTTGGCCTTTCCGCCCGCGCACGACAGCAGAATGTGCGAGGCGCCTTTGCGATAGCGCCGGGGCGGGAAGCCGATATTGTCGGCAAGCGCATCGTGCTGATCGATGACGTCTACACCACGGGAGCAACCGTTGCGGCAGCGGCGCGCAGGCTGAAGAAGGCGGGTGCCTCGGATGTGACTGTTTTGACCTTTGCAATGGCGATTTCCGGGCCTATATGACACGGGAGAGACTGGCTAGGATCGATAGTGCGAGGGTTGAGACCAATGGCATCCGTTACGATTTATACACGTGATTTTTGCGGCTTTTGCGCTCGTGCAAAGGCGCTTCTGGAAAGCAAGGGCGTGGATTTCGCCGAATTCAATGCCACCACGAACCCTGATTATCGTCAGGAAATGATGGACAAATCCGGTCGCAACACCTTTCCTCAAATCTTCATCGGTACGAACCATGTCGGTGGCTGCGACGATCTGCATGCGCTGGACCGCGACGGCAAGCTGGATGCGATGCTGGCAGGCTGATGTTCGATATGACAACTGGACAAGGAACCGATAAGATGAGCTTCAAGGCTGCTGCAATCCAGATGTGTTCGGGCGTTGATCCGATAACAAACGCCGCCAGCATGGAGCGTCTTATCCGTGATGCCGCATCGCAGGGTGCCGTCTACGTGCAGACACCGGAGATGACGGGCGCAATCCAGAAGGACCGTGATGCGCTTCGCGCCGTTTTGAAGGACGAGAAGGTCGATATCATCGTCCTGACGGCTGCACGGCTTGCCCGTGAACTCGGCATTTACATCCATGTCGGCTCCACCGCCATTGCCCGCGCCGACGGCAAGATCGCCAATCGGGGCTTTCTGTTCGCGCCGGATGGCGAGCGCATCTGCACCTATGACAAGATCCACATGTTCGATGTGGATCTCGACAATGGTGAAAGCTGGCGTGAAAGTGCGGCTTATGAAGCAGGCACCGAAGCCCGCGTCGCCGAACTGCCGCTTGCGACGTTCGGTTTTGCGATTTGCTACGACGTCCGCTTTCCATCGCTGTTTCGCACCGAAGCCGTTGCGGGTGCGCAGGTCCTCACCGTTCCTGCCGCCTTTACAAAACAGACCGGTGAAGCCCATTGGGAAATTCTGCTGCGTGCCCGCGCTATCGAAAACGGCGCGTTTCTCGTGGCTGCTGCGCAAGCGGGCGTCCATGAAGACGGTCGCGAAACCTTTGGCCATTCGATGATCATCGATCCCTGGGGCAATGTTCTTGCTGTCGCCGGTGGCGCTGGCGAGGAAATCATTTTTGCGGAGATCGATCCGGATGCCGTCGCATCGGCACGCGGCAAGATTCCCAATCTCAAGAATGCCCGTGATTTCAACCTCGATACGGTCAGTAACAACGCAGGCGCCAGGGGCAGCGTGCAGTGATACGCTATTCGCTCCATTGCGAAAACGCCCATGAGTTCGAGGGCTGGTTTTCCGGTAGCACCGATTTCGACAACCAGCTTCAGCGCGGTCTGATCGGCTGCCCTGTCTGCGGCTCATCATCTGTCGAAAAGATGCTGATGGCGCCATCTGTCTCCACGGCCCGCAAGAAAGACGCCACGCGCACGCTTGCTTTGGACACGGCGCAGAAGCAGGCCTTTGCCAAAATCAAGGAAACGCTTGCCACCATACGCGCCAATACCGAAGATGTCGGCGACAGGTTTGCCGAAGAGGCCCGCAAAATCCACTACGGCGAAGTCGAAGAGCGCGGCATCATTGGCCAAGCATCTCCACAGGAAGCCATGGCGCTGATCGAAGAGGGCATCGAAGTTGCGCCCCTTCCGCTTCTGCCGGATGATGTGAACTGACGGCCTGTGCCGTTAAGCGGCGCGTTTCGCCAGTATCATATAGTTCACTTCCATATCCGGTGACAGGTTCCAACGGTCCTGCAAAAGATTGTAGAAGACACCGGTGCGGTGAACGACATGCATGCCGTCAGTGACGAGGGGCTTTTCCAATTCGTCCGGGCGCACCAGCTTTTCATACTGGTGCGTTCCACGCGGAAGCCAGCGCAAGACATTTTCCGCGGCAAAGATTGCCAGAGCGCGAGCCTTCAATGTGCGGTTGATCGTTGCCGCAAACATCAGTCCGTTGGGGCGCACCATCTTTGCGCATGTCGTCAGGAAGAGATCGACATCGGCGACGTGCTCCACCACCTCCATGTTCAAGACAACGTCGAAGCTCTCGCCGGATGCCAGCAACTGCTCGGCGGTCACCGCGCGGTAATCGACTGAGACATCGTTCTCCCGGGCATGGGTCGATGCGATACCGATGTTCTTCTCCGATGGGTCGGCCCCGACGACATCCGCACCCATTCGCGCCATCGGTTCGGACAGCAGGCCGCCACCGCAACCGATATCGAGAACCCGCAAGCCTTCCAGCGGGCGATGTGCCTTGGGGTCGCGACCGAAATTCTCACAGGCGCGGTTGCGGATATATTCGAGACGGACGGGATTGAACTTGTGCAGCGGCCGGAATTTGCCGGTCGGGCTCCACCACTCTGCGGCCATGGCGGAAAACCGGTCCACTTCGCTCTGGTCAATGGTCGTTTTTGCGGTTTCGCTCATGGCTGTACTCCATCCGTGTTCTCCCCCTGAAGTCGGATGCTTGGTGCGCGAAGTCAAGAGGCGGCCCTCATGTCGGTCTTGCAGCGCGGACGAGAGGAACCGTTATGAGGGGATTTTCGTTTCATGCTGCGTTCATCATCACGCGCGTATTTTCAAAAATGTCACATGCCGATATCGGCTGCCAAGCATTTGCTTGAGGGAGAAGAAATGAAGAAGAAACTGTTCGGTGCCTTTGCGCTGCTTGCGCTTATCGCCGCCCCGGCCTTGGCTGAAGCGGCGACGCAAGGCTTTTCCACTGCCAACGTCAATATGCGCTCCGGTCCCAGCACCGCCTATCCGGCCGTGGTGGTCATTCCCAACGGCGCACCGCTGACGATCCATGGTTGCCTGTCGGATACGCCATGGTGCGACGTGTCGTTCAGCTATGGTCGTGGCTGGGTTGCCGGACGTTACGTTCAGGCCGTCTACCGTCAGAACCGCGTCTATGTAGAGCCACGTTATTACCGCGACCTCGGCGTGCCGATCATCACTTTCGAGGCCGGGCGTTACTGGGATCGCTACTACCGCGACCGCGATTTCTACCGCGAACGTGACCGCTGGCGCCGCCCGTCCGGTGGCTACTGGAACGCTCCACCACCACGCGGCAATTTCGACCGCCCGCGCCCCCGTGACGATTGGCGCGACGATCGCGGCCGTGATGACCGCCGCGACCGGGGTCCGAATGATGGTCGTTGGGAGCAGCGCCATGGCGACTGGAACCAGGACGACCGCCAGCGCCCGCCGATGCGCGATCGCGATAATGATCGTCCGCGTTGGGATAACGACAATCGCGGCGGCGATCGGGATCGCAATGCCGAGCGCGAACGCAATCGTGATGGCGAAAGAGACCGCAACCGCGGTTTCCAGAACGACCAGCAGCAGCGCCGTCAGAACGACGAGGGCCGCCGCCGTCCGGAAGGTGGCCAGCCGCCACAGGCTCCGCAGCCCCAGCAGGGCGGTCAGCAGTTTGGCTGCATCGTCGGTTCGCCCGGCTGCCCGCAACCTTAATTGCGGCCTGACGATTAAACAAAAACCCGGCGGATCATATCCGCCGGGTTTTTGTTAGGTGCGATCTTTTTTCTTGGGAGCGCGTTTTTCGAAGGGCTTGTCTTTTTTGCCATCGAACTTCGCCGGCCTGTCACCGACGGGTGCCGCCGCTTTCTTCTTCCAAGGCTTGTCATCCGTGCGGCGTTCGCCACCGGCTGCGGGCTTTTCGGCAAATTTCCGCTGCGGCTTTGCAGGGCGCGTGTCTTCGCGCGCACCACCGGTCATGTCGGGCTTGCCGTCCATGGCTTTCACACGAATGCCCTTTTCCAGCATCATGTCTTTGCCGAGGGCCGAGGTAAAACGGTCCACCGCATCGGCGGCAAGTTCCACATAGGTCTCGGTCTGCTGCATACGGATCGCGCCGATATCCTGACGCGTCAGCTTGCCGAATCGGCACAGCATGGGAATGAGCCAGCGTGGTTCGGCATTCTGCTTGCGGCCAACGGAAAGCGTAAACCAGCCGCTGTCGGAAAAGTCGGAGCGATCGCGGCGCGGTTCGTTGTTTTCAACGGTCTCGAAGCCTTCGCGGCGTGGCTTGCGGGCTCCATCCAGAGAAACTTCGGCAATGTCCTCAGGTGCGGAACGACCCGCATGGTAGAGACGCACGAAAGCGGCGGCTACCTTTTCGGCGCCGTGCTGTTCCAACAGCTTGGCAACGAAATCGCGCTCGTCATCATTCACGTTTTCCGTCAGCGAAGCATCGGCCAGCAGACGTTCGCCGTCACGCTGGGTGATTTCCTCGGCAGATGGCGGACGAACCCAGGCAGGGCTGACCTTGGCGCCTTCCAGAAGACGCTCGGCTTTGCGGCGTTGGCTCATCGGCACGATAATGGCGCTGATGCCCTTCTGTCCGGCGCGACCCGTGCGGCCGGAGCGGTGCAGAAGTGTGTCGGAGTTGGTCGGCAGATCGGCATGGATAACGAGTTCGAGACCCGGCAAGTCGATACCGCGTGCGGCAACGTCTGTCGCCACGCAAACGCGGGCGCGGCCATCACGCATGGCCTGCAAAGCGTGCGTACGCTCGTTCTGGCTCAATTCACCAGACAGGGCCACAACGGAGAAACCGCGATTGTTCAGGCGCGCTGTCAGATGGTTGACGGCTGCACGGGTGGAGCAGAATACGATGGCATTGCGGGCTTCGTAAAAGCGCAGTGCATTGATGATCGCGTTTTCGCGGTCGGATGGCGAAACCACCATGGCGCGGTATTCAATATCGACGTGCTGCTTCTGCTCGGATGTCGTCGCAACGCGCACGGCATTCTTCTGGTAGCTTTCGGCAAGCTTGGCAATGCTGCGAGAAACTGTCGCCGAAAACATCAGCGTGCGGCGGTCGGATGGCGATTCTTCCAGAATGAATTCCAGATCTTCGCGGAAACCGAGGTCGAGCATTTCGTCGGCCTCATCCAGCACCACGGCGCGAATGGACGAAAGGTCCAGCGCCTTGCGCTTGATGTGGTCGCAAAGACGGCCCGGTGTGCCAACGATGATATGGGCACCACGCTCCAGCGCACGGCGCTCGGCACGGATGTCCATGCCGCCAACGCAGGATGCAATGGAAACGCCGGTGAATTCATAAAGCCATTCCAGCTCGCGCATCACCTGCATGGCAAGTTCGCGGGTCGGGGCAATGGCGATGCCGAGTGGCGCACCCGCCTGGCCGAAGCGGCCATTCTTCTGCAACAGCGTCGGGGCAATGGCCATACCGAAGGCGACGGTCTTGCCAGAGCCCGTCTGGGCGGAAACCAGCGCGTCCTGTCCGTCCAGCTCAGGGGCAAGCATTGCCTTCTGAACAGGAGTCAAATCTTTGTAGCCGCGTTTTTCCAACGCCTGTGCAATCGCCGGGGCGATACCCTGGGTTTCTGTCATCTACCGTCTTTCGGATATTGGGCTGCCTGCATCCGCTCGAAACCATTAGATCATAAGGGTCATAAAGCAGCCGATACGGGCCATTTCGGCCATTCAGCCAGTTGAATTGACGCGCTCATACTGTGAATAGCGACGTTTGTACAGACCAAAGCGGTACGCTCGCTCGGTCGAAACTCCGTTGGTGGGTCGCCGTGCCGATAAAAAGGCGTACCGCACGGTTCATAAACGGCATTGCGTGGCCCATGCCTTTTCGCTATGAGACGCGCAACTGAGGCCGTTTTTAGGAAGGGCCGACTGGGTTGTGCTCTTGTCCGCCGTTTGGGCGGTAATAATGGGATGGTACTGGTCAAACTATGGCGCGCATTGTCATGAAATTCGGCGGTACATCCGTCGCAAATCTCGAACGCATTCATAATGTCGCGCGGCATGTGAAGCGTGAAGTGGATGCTGGCCATGAAGTGGCGGTCGTCGTATCCGCCATGTCCGGCAAAACCAACGAGCTCGTGGAATGGGTTCAGAACACGCCCAAGGTCGCCGGTTCCAACGAAACATCCTTTTACGATGCGCGCGAATATGATGCCATCGTGGCCTCGGGTGAGCAGGTCACATCAGGTCTTCTGGCCATCGCCTTGCAGTCCATGGGCGTCAATGCCCGTTCCTGGCAGGGCTGGCAGATTCCCATCCGCACCGACAATGCCCATGGCGCTGCCCGCATTCTGGAAATCGATGGTTCCGATATCGTTCGCCGCATGGGCGAGGGACAGGTCGCCGTGGTTGCCGGGTTCCAGGGCTTGGGGCCAGATAACCGCATTGCCACGCTCGGTCGTGGCGGCTCGGATACGTCAGCCGTTGCTATCGCCGCCGCCGTCAAGGCAGATCGTTGCGATATCTATACGGATGTCGATGGCGTCTACACCACCGATCCGCGCATCGTGCCAAAGGCGCGCCGCCTCAAGAAAGTCGCCTTCGAGGAAATGCTGGAAATGGCATCCTTGGGCGCAAAAGTTTTGCAGGTTCGCTCGGTAGAGCTTGCCATGGTGCACAAGGTTCGTACCTTCGTGCGCTCCAGTTTCGAGGATCCCGATGCGCCGGGCATGGGTGACCTTATCAATCCGCCCGGTACTTTGATTTGTGACGAGGAAGAAATCGTGGAACAGGAAGTCGTAACCGGCATCGCCTATGCCAAGGACGAAGCACAAATTTCGCTGCGCCGCCTGTCGGACCGGCCGGGTGTTTCCGCTGCCATTTTCGGACCTTTGGCCGAATCGCACATCAATGTGGACATGATCGTGCAGAACATCTCTGAAGATGGTTCGCGCACCGACATGACGTTTACAGTTCCTTCTGGCGATATGCCCAAGGCCATCAAGGTTCTGGAAGACAACAAGACGCAGATCGGTTTCGACGTCGTTCAGAACGAGACCGGTCTTGCCAAGGTTTCGGTCATCGGCATCGGCATGCGCAGCCATGCCGGTGTTGCCGCAAGCGCTTTCAAGGCACTTGCTGAAAAAAATATCAACATCAAGGCCATCACGACGTCGGAAATCAAGATTTCCATTCTTATTGATGGTGCCTATGCGGAACTTGCAGTTCGTACTTTGCATTCTGCTTACGGTCTGGATAAGAGTTGATTCTGTAACGTCGATACACGTCATCCGATTCTTTTGGAGACGTTGAACGGTTGACGGTGAATCGACTGCGCATCCCTGCCGTCCGGCTTGCTGTGCAGGCTTTGTTTTGGTGGTTCTTCCATGCGGGTCATCTCGCCCCGCATGTGAAGGTGTCAGGGAGCACACGCGATGAGAGACCTATCTGCAGGTCCACGTGTTCTTCTCAAGCGGCTTCGCGAAATGATGGCGGAGCATCTTGAGCCGCAGGAGCGCCTCGACCAGATTGTCCGGCAGATTGCCAGTAACATGGTGGCGGAGGTGTGCTCCGTCTACGTGCTGCGCTCTGACAGCGTACTCGAGCTTTATGCCACCGAAGGACTCAATAAAGACGCAGTCCATCTTGCCCAGTTGAAAATGGGGCAAGGTCTGGTCGGTACCATTGCCGCATCCGCCCAACCGCTCAATCTTTCCGATGCGCAGGCCCACCCCGCTTTCCGCTATCTGCCTGAAACGGGTGAAGAAATTTATCATTCCTTCCTCGGTGTCCCGATTTTGAGATCCGGTCGCACTCTTGGCGTTCTTGTCGTCCAGAACAAGACAAGCCGTACATACCGGGAGGACGAAGTTGAGGCACTCGAAACAACCGCGATGCTCATTGCAGAAATCGTAGCGAGCGGTGAATTGAAAACAATCACCCGTCCCGGCGTGGAACTGGACCTGACAAGGGCCGTGTCCATCAATGGTGATGCCTATGGCGAAGGCCTGGGCCTCGGCCATGTCGTGCTGCATGATCCGCGCATTGTCGTCACCAATCTTCTGAACGAAGATGCCGATACCGAAATCCGGCGTCTCGCAGAAGCGATCGGTTCTCTGCGTCTGTCGATCGATGACATGCTCCAGCGCCGCGATGTTGCCACCGAAGGCGAACACCGCGAGGTTCTGGAAACCTATCGCATGTTCGCCCATGATCAGGGCTGGGTGCGCCGCATGGAGGAGGCCATCCGCAACGGCCTCACCGCAGAAGCGGCGGTCGAAAAGGTCCAGAGCGATACCAAGGCGCGCATGATGCGCCTGACGGACCCCTATCTGCGCGAGCGGATGCATGATTTCGACGATCTGGCCAACCGCCTGTTGCGGCAGTTGATCGGTTATGGCGGTCGCCCGGCAGAGCAGGATTTCCCGGTGGATGCCATCGTTCTGGCCCGCGCCATGGGTGCCGCCGAGTTGCTGGATTATCCACGCGAAAAACTTCGCGGTCTTGTGCTGGAAGACGGTGCGGTCACCAGCCACGTCGTTATCGTTGCCCGCGCCATGGGCATTCCCATAATCGGGCAGGCTGCCGGTATCGTAGCGCTTGCCGAAAATAACGACGCGATTATCATCGACGGCGATGACGGGCAGGTGCATCTGCGCCCCGTCATCGATTTGCAGCGCGCCTATGAGGAAAAGGTGCGTCTGCGTGCCAAGCGTCAGGAGCAGTTCCGGGCGTTGCGCGATGTCGAGCCCGTCACCAAGGACGGTGTGCGCGTCGATCTGAAAATGAACGCTGGACTTCTTGTCGATCTGCCGCAACTGGAAGAATCCGGCGCCGATGGCATCGGCCTGTTCCGCACCGAACTGCAATTCATGATAGCCTCGACCATGCCGAAGGGCGAGGAGCAGGAAGCGTTCTATCGCAGCGTTCTTCGCAACGCCAAGGGTAAGCCTGTCACCTTCCGCACGCTGGATATTGGCGGCGACAAGGTCGTCTCCTATATGCGTGGACAGGAGGAGGAAAATCCGGCCCTCGGCTGGCGCGCCATCCGCCTATCGCTGGATCGTCCCGGTCTGATGCGCACGCAATTGCGTTCTCTGTTGCGCGCGGCCTCCGGCGCAGAATTGCGCGTCATGCTGCCGATGATTACGGAAGTGTCCGAAATCCGAGCCGCGCGTGAGCTGTTGCAAAAAGAAGTGCAGCATCTGTCGAAGTTCGGCCATTCCCTGCCGCGCAAACTGCAATTCGGTGCGATGCTGGAAGTGCCGTCGTTGATGTGGCAGCTGGACGAGCTGATGCAGGAGGTTGATTTCGTCTCCGTCGGTTCCAACGATCTGTTCCAGTTCACCATGGCGGTGGATCGCGGCAATGCTCGCGTGTCTGATCGGTTTGACAATCTCGGCAAACCGTTCCTGCGCATTCTGCGCGATATCGTTCGCGCGGGCATTCGCAACAACACGAAGGTGACGTTGTGCGGCGAAATGGCCAGCAAGCCACTATCCGCCATGGCACTGATCGGGCTTGGCTTCCGCTCTGTTTCCATGTCGCCAACTGCCATCGGTCCCGTCAAGGCCATGTTGCTGGGTCTGGATGTCGCGACACTGTCTGAAGCGCTGGAAGCGGCACTAGACGATCAAAAGTCGGTGGAAAGTCCGCGCCAGCTGCTTTTGCGCTTTGCCGCGGCCCATTCTATCCCTATCTGAAAGCCAACAACAATTGGAGTGCGTGACAGGTGGCTAAGCTCCCCGTCGAAAAAATGCGTGAGCTTGAGCGTCGCTTCGGTGAAATCGAAGCGCGCATGGCGGCCGGTCCAGCCGCCGATGTCTATGTGAAGCTGGCATCGGAATATTCCGAGCTTCAACCGGTCGTCAACAAAATCCGCGAATACGAAAAGGCGATAGCCGAAGCTGCCGATCTCGAAGCGTTGCTGGCGGATAAATCCACCGACAAGGACATGCGGGATTTGGCCGAGGCCGAGTTGCCGGAGATATCCGAGCATATCGAAACGCTGGAGAAGGACATGCAAATCCTTCTTCTGCCCAAGGACGCCGCCGACGAGAAAAGCGCGATCCTGGAAATTCGCGCCGGTACCGGCGGTTCGGAAGCCGCTCTTTTCGCGGGCGATCTGTTTCGCATGTATGAGCGTTTCGCCAGCACCAAGGGCTGGAAGGTGGAAATTCTGTCTGCCAGCGAAGGGGAAGCGGGCGGTTACAAGGAAATCATCGCCACCATCACCGGGCGCGGCGTGTTCTCTAAGCTGAAATTCGAATCCGGCGTTCACCGTGTCCAGCGTGTGCCGGATACCGAGGCCAGCGGGCGCATTCACACCTCAGCGGCAACCGTCGCTGTCCTGCCGGAAGCCGAAGAGATCGACATCGAAATTCGCGCCGAAGACATCCGCATCGATACGATGCGCGCATCCGGTGCCGGTGGCCAGCACGTCAATACCACCGACTCTGCGGTTCGCATCACCCATCTACCCACCGGCCTCATCGTCACCAGTTCGGAAAAATCACAGCACCAGAACCGTGCCAAGGCCATGCAGGTTCTTCGTTCGCGCCTTTACGATATCGAGCGCCAGAAGGTGGATGGAGAACGGTCTGCCGAGCGCAAGAGCCAGGTCGGCTCGGGCGACCGGTCCGAGCGCATCCGCACCTATAACTTTCCGCAAGGCCGCATCACCGATCACCGCATCAACCTGACGCTCTACAAGCTGGACCGCATGATAGAAGGCGACATAGACGAGATGGTCGACGCTCTGATAGCCGATTATCAGGCGGGCCAACTGGCTCAACTCGGCGAGCAGTCGTGAACCAGCCGCCGCTGACGGTTGATGCGCTTGCGGCGCAGATGCGCAAGCGTCTGACTGACGCCGGCATGGCCGATCCGCTGACCGACACGCGCCTGCTCATCGGTGAAGTCATCGGCTTTTCGCTGACGGATTTCGTGCTGAATGGAGCCCGCCCGGTCAGTGAAGAAGAGATGGCGCAGATCGAGGCCATGATTGCGCGACGCGAACATGGCGAACCGGTACATCGCATTCTCGGCCATCGCGAATTCTATGGTCTCGATTTCATGTTGTCTCGGGGCACATTGGAGCCGAGGCCAGACACCGAAGTGCTGGTGGATGCGCTGCTGCCACACGTAAAACGCATCATCGCCAAAACCGGCGCTGCGCGTATTCTCGACATGGGTACTGGCACCGGAGCTATCTGTCTGGCGCTTCTCCAGCAATGTCCTGAAGCCACAGGCGTCGGCAGCGATATTTCAACGGATGCGCTGGAAACGGCGCGCAAAAATGCGCAACGTCATGGGCTCGATACCAGGTTCGAAGCGGTTGAAAGCCACTGGTTTGCGCAGATTTCCGGCCGTTTTGACATAATCGTGTCGAATCCGCCTTATATAAAAACCGCAGTCATCGAAACGCTTGATCGCGACGTGCGCAAATTCGACCCGATGCAAGCTCTCGACGGCGGTAAGGATGGCCTTTCTCCCTATCGCTCGATTGCTGAAAAAGCGGTGGATTTCCTCAACGAAGACGGCGTTATCGGCGTTGAAATCGGATACGATCAAAAGGTGGATGTGGCGGCTATATTCGCAAGCAACGCCTATGGCTGTATCGAAGCAATCAGGGATTATGGCGGGAATGACCGCGCTATGATCTTTCGCAAATAGACCGGACCGATCTGATATGTGTTTTGTTCAAGGTTATTTTGCAAAGCAAAAGAAAAGGCTTGGATTTCCACGGGAAGCGGGCTAGTTTGCGGCCACATGCCGGGTGGCTGAGGGTGGATTTTAGATTCGCCGTGGTAAAGATCAGTCCCGACGCGGGTCCTTTTTGAGGTCCCTGTAAGGCTGGGCGTTCCCGGTGTGTGACTCAGTAAACTTTCTTCGCAGGCGGCTTGATGCAGCATTTGCGCATCCGGGCGATATACGCGACGCCTTGTCCTTGGGGTCATGGCGCGCGATTGGGGGCAGTTTCGGAAAACAGGGCAATGGTCCCATGATTCCGCCATTGCATCGAAACAATGAAAATTATCAGCAAAACAGAATTCAGGTGAGCAATTGATGAGGCCAGGACAGCAGCAAAACAAGCGCGGCCGGGGGCGTGGTAGCAACAACAATAACAATGGCGGCGGTGGTGGCAGCGGAAACAACAACAACTTCAACCGCAAGGGCGGCAATCCGCTCACCAGAAGTTATGACAGCTCCGGCCCGGACGTTAAAGTACGCGGCACAGCCCAGCATATAGCCGAAAAATATTTGACGCTGGCTCGCGATTCTCAAAGCTCTGGCGACCGCGTCATGGCTGAAAACTACCTGCAGCACGCTGAACATTATAACCGTATCATCTTGTCCGCTCAGGCGCAGATGCAGGAACGCTTCCAGCGCGATGAACGCGGCGAGTTCCAGCAGGACCGCGATGGCGACGATATCGATGGCGATGACAACGATGATGGCATGGGCTCTGCATCTTCCATGCATGATCACCAGGATCAGCGCTCGCAGCGCAATGATCAGGCTCAACGCAATGATCAGCCTCAGCGTAACGAGCAGCCAGAGCGCCAGGAACGGTCCGAGCGTCAGGAACGCCCTGAGCGTGCCGAACGTCAGGATCGACCAGAGCGTCAGGATCGCCCGGAACGTCAGGACAGAAACGAGCGCCGTGACCGTCGCGAACGTCCTGCCCGTCAGGAACGTCAGCCTCGCGAAGGCGATGATGAGAACGCGGTCGCTGTTGTTGCTGCCCCTGTTCCAGCTCCTGTGAGCGCGCCTGTCTACGACGCAAGCTCTGCACCGCAGCCAGTCATCGAAGGCACGCCCAAGGAAGTTGCCGTGGAAGAAGAAGCGCAGGGAGCGACTGCTCCTACCGAGCGCGCTCCACGCCGTCCCCGCAGCACCAGCCCACGCCCACGTCGCCCGCGTCGCGTCGCTGGCAGCGAAGATGGCGAAGCAGCAGCAACGGAAGGTGCAGAAGGCGGCGATGCCTCCACTCTCGAAAACGCTGCGGAATAACGCAGACGCTTTCGTCAGATATGAATTGAGAAAACTCCGGTTCGCCGGAGTTTTTTTGTTTTTGGCCTGCTTTGCAAAACTCGAATGGTCGTGCGTCTTCCCGTCAGGATCAAAGGCGATTGGCTCGGCCGTACTCTCATATGCCCTTCGCCAATCGTCTTTACCCTGCTTTTGCCTTGGATGCACTTTTCCGTTCACGCGGTGCCTGAGCGCCCGTGGCTTGCCGTCTTGTTCAACCCGGAGAGTGCCACGCAAATGCGGAAGGTCTCTGGTATGGTTTTAGTCTGTGGTTGGCCGCATTTGCGTGGCTTTTGGTACAAGGCTCGGGACAGGTCGTTCAAGAACCTGTCCGTCACCCAAGGTTACTTCGAGGAAACCATGTGAGCTTGCCTTTTCGAAGCCGTTCAAGGTCTTCGAAACACGGCGCATCGCACATCGTTTCACCGTGAGGCAACACTGATATCTGCCCGCACGTTACAGCCAGCCATCAGCGCACCTGCCTCCATTTGCCCGCATGTCTCGCGATACATGTGTGCAATGGACGCGAGACTATTGTGCGCGCAGTTTTGCAGCCGTGGAGAAAACTTTTTTGAGGGTTTTGTCGATTATTTTATAAGGCGTTGATTCGTCTCGGAAGTTTTTGAAATTGCCATGCGCCCGAGAGGACGCATGGCACTCAAAAGCTTCTTATCCAGCCTTCGCCAGAGCCTTGGCGGCTACGCGCGCGCGGATGGAATCGACATCCGCCTTGGGTGTCGCTGCAAACAGCGAACGCGTGTAGGAATGCTGCGGGTTGGAGAAGACCTCCTCCCGCGTGCCGTATTCCACCGCTTCACCGAAATACATCACCATGACTTCGTCTGCGATATATTTCACCACGGATAGATCGTGGGAAATGAAGACGTAGGTGAGGCCGAACTCGTCCTGAAGGTCGGACAGCAGGTTCAGCACCTGTGCCTGCACCGAAAGGTCGAGTGCCGAGACAGGCTCGTCCAGCACCAGCAGCTTCGGGTTCAACATCAGTGCACGCGCAATGGCGATACGCTGGCGCTGACCGCCGGAGAACATGTGCGGGTAACGGTTATAGTGTTCCGGTCCCAGACCGACGCGCACCAGCATGTCGTTGGCTTTTTCACGACGTTCGGCTGCGGACAGCTTGGTGTTGATCAGCAGCGGTTCGCCCAGGACATCACCGATCTTCTGACGTGGGTTGAGCGAGCCGTAAGGGTTCTGAAAAACGATCTGCACCTTCTGGCGCATTTCGGATGTCAGGTGACCGGGGCGTGTATCGACCTTTTGGCCGTCGATCAGAAGATCGCCGGATGTCGGTTCATCGATGAAGGTCAGCATGCGGGCGAGCGTGGACTTGCCGCAACCGCTTTCGCCGACGATGGCCAGCGTCTTGCCAGTTTCGAGCGAGAAAGACACGCCCTTGACCGCATGAATGGTCTTGGCCTTTTTCATGAAGCCGCCGGGAAGATGATAATCACGCTTCATGTTGCGGATTTCGAGCATGGTTTTGGTGTCGGTCATGCCGGTTCTCCCGCAGCTGCTGGTGTGCCATCGAAGAATTGCGACACGGTGGTCAGGCGATCACCCGTCGCATTTTCAGGAAGCGCTGCCAGAAGTGCCTTGGTGTAATTGCTCTTTGGGTTTTCAAACAGGGAGAGCACGTCGGCTTCCTCCATTTTCTTGCCCTTGTATTGCACGATCACCCGGTCCGCAGTTTCAGCCACAACACCCATATCGTGGGTGATCATGATGAGACCCATGCCGGTTTCTGCCTGAAGCTTCATCAGCAGATCGAGGATCTGCTTCTGGATCGTCACGTCGAGCGCGGTCGTCGGTTCGTCGGCAATCAGAAGTTTCGGATTGCAGGCAATAGCGATGGCGATCATCACGCGCTGGCACTGGCCACCCGACATCTGGTGGGGGAAGTGCTTCAGGCGCTCTTCCGGGTCCGGCAGGCCGACAAGCTTGAACAACTCGATGGCGCGGGCGTGACGTGTCGATTTATCCATGCCCATATGGATGCGCAGGACTTCCTCGAGCTGGAAGCCGACCGTGAAGCACGGATTGAGGCTTGCGACCGGTTCCTGGAAGATCATGGCGATATCCTTGCCGATCAGCTTACGGCGCTCGGACGCGCTGAGCTTCTGGATATCCTTGCCCTGAAACAGCATGCGATCAGCGGTGATGCGGGCTGTCCAAGGCAGAAGGCCCATGACTGCCAGCATCGAGACCGATTTGCCAGAGCCGGACTCTCCGACGATGGCCAGAACTTCCCGCTGTTCAACGGAGACGGAAACGCCGTCCACGGCGCGGAACCAGCCGCTTGCCGTTTCGAATTCGACGGTGAGATTATCGATTTGCAGAAGTGCCATATCAGGACCTCTTCAGTTTCGGGTCAAGGGCATCGCGCAGACCGTCGCCCATCAGGTTGATGGCGAGAACGGTGATGAGGATGGCAAGACCGGGGAAGGTGACTACCCACCAGGCGCGCAGAATGAACTCACGCGCTTCGGCCAGCATGGTGCCCCATTCAGGTGCAGGTGGCTGTGCGCCCATGCCGAGGAAGCCGAGTGCTGCGGCATCGAGAATGGCATTGGAGAAGGACAGCGTGGCCTGAACGATGAGCGGAGCCGTGCAGTTGGGGAGGATGGTCTTGAACATCAGACGCATAGGTCCGGCACCGGCCAGACGCGAGGCGGTGACGTAATCCTTGCTCTTTTCGGCCATGACGGCAGCGCGCGTCAGTCGCACGAAGTGCGGCTGCAAGACCAGCGCAATCGCGATCATACCGTTGGTCAGGCTAGGGCCGAGGATGGCGACCAGCACCAGTGCCAGAAGCAGCGACGGGAAAGCCAGAATGATGTCCATGAGACGCATGATCATCGTATCGAGCCAGCCGCGGTAATAACCGGCGATGACGCCGATCAGAATGCCCGTCGTCAGCGAAAGCGTGGTGACGAAAACGCCGATGAAGAGCGAATATTGCGCGCCGTAAATCAGGCGGGACAGAATATCGCGACCAACCGGGTCTGTTCCCAGTAGGTAGGAGCTGTTGCCACCTTCCATCCAGAAGGGCGGAAGCAGGACGACATCACGATACTGCTGGAACGGTGAATGTGGTGCGATGACAGGCGCAAAGACAGCGACGATCACCAGTGCGATGAAAACATAGAGACCGATGACGGCGCCCTTGTTTTCGGAGAAGTAGAACCAGAATTCCTTCAGCATCTGCTTGCGCATGGCGGAAGAGGAAACCGGCTCGGCTGTTTTTGTAATGGCGGTATCGGCCATGAAACGATCCTCTTCTTTAATGCCGGATGCGCGGATTGATGAGGCCATACAGGAGGTCAACGATGAGGTTGACGACCATGATGATGCCCGCAATCAGCAGGAGACCCCCCTGAATGACAGGGTAATCGCGGCGGAAGACGGAATCGACCATCCATTTGCCGATGCCCGGCCATGAGAAGATCGTTTCGGTGAGGATGGCACCGGCCAGCATGACGCCGACCTGAAGACCAATGGTGGTGATGACAGGGATCATCGCATTGCGCAGCGCATGGATGCCGATGACGCGGAAAGGTGCAAGACCCTTGGCGCGGGCGGTGCGAACGTAATCTTCCGACAGCACTTCCAGCATGGCGGACCGTGTCTGGCGCGCAATGACGGCCAGCGGAATGGTGGCCAGCACGATGGACGGCAGGATGAGATGGCTGAGCGCCGAAGAAAACGCGCCTTTTTGACCTGACAGTAGCGAGTCGATCAGCATGAAGCCGGTGACGGGCGGGAAGTAGAACATCAGCGAGATGCGGCCCGATACCGGTGTCCATTGCAGGATGCCGGAAAACAGGATGATGAGCAGCAGTCCCCACCAGAAGATCGGCATGGAGTAACCTACGAGTGCAACGCCCATCAGGCCTTGATCGAAGGCCGATCCGCGCTTGATGGCGGCGATGATGCCCGCTGGAATGCCGATGGCGATGGCGATGAGCATGGCGCAGAAGGACAATTCCACGGTTGCGGGAAACAGTGCCTTGAACTGCGTGAGGATAGGCGTCTTGGACACGATGGACGTGCCAAAATCACCCGTGACGATGCCCTTGAGGTAATCCAGATACTGGATGATCATGGGTCGGTCCATGCCGAGAGCCGCACTGATCTGTGCATGCCGCTCCGGCGACATCACGCGCTCACCGGACAGGAGGGCGACCGGATCTCCCGGCAACAGCCGGATGAACAGGAACGCGATAATAGAAACCCCGATGAAGGTCGGGATGAGCACGGCGATACGCCGCACGAGAAAGCCAATCATGAAAAACCTTCGATCTGTTCCGCCTGGAACCTATGCGCTGGCAGTAGCGACCTTTTCGGTCTGCTTCTTTGTTGTTTAGAGATGCTTCAGAACGCAAGTGCCGCGCGCCTTGAGACAAGACACGCGGCATTTTCAGATGCGTCGAATGTTACTCGGCGATATCAACGTTCTCGAACGTGAAGTCACCCAGCGGGCTCTGGACGAAACCAGTGACTTCCTTGCGCATCGGAACGACGGACAAGGAGTGGTCGATGGTGGCCCAAGGTGCCTGCTTCTTGAAGACGACCTGTGCTTCTTCGTAGAGTTTGGTGCGTTCTGCCTGATCGGTGGTGATCTTGGCTTTCTTCACCAGTGCATCAAAGTCCTTGTCGCACCACTGAGCACGGTTGTTGCCGCCAACGGCATCGCAACCCAGCAGCGTGTCAAGGAAGTTGTCCGGATCACCATTGTCACCAGTCCAGCCGAGGAACACGGCGCCGTCACGGTCCTTTGCCTTCGAACGGTCGAGATATTCGGCCCATTCGTAGGAAACGATCTCGACCTTCACGCCGATCTTGGCGAAATCACTCTGGATGACTTCGGCAGCGCGGCGCGCGTTGAGCATGTATGGACGCGAAACCGGCATCGCCCAGACCTTCATCGAAAGGTCCTTGACGCCTGCGTCTGTCAGCATCTTCTTGGCTGCTTCCAGATCGTAAGTGTCGTCTTCGACCTTGTCGTTGTAGGACCACATTGTCGGTGGCAGTGGGTTCTTGGCAGGTGTTGCCATGCCCTGGAACACGGCGTCAACGATGGCCTTCTTGTTGATGGCCTTGTTGAGCGCCTTGCGGACTTCCGGCTTGTCGAAAGGAGCCTGTGTCGTGTTGTAGGCGAGGTAGGCAACGTTGAGGCCTTCCTGTTCCATAACCGTCAGGGTTGGGTCTTTCTTCATGGACGCAACGTCGGCAGCGTTCGGGTAAGGCATCAGGTGGCATTCGCCAGCCTTCAGCTTCTGGAAGCGAACGGCAGCATCGGTGGTGATGGCGAAGACCAGATCGTCGATCTTTGGCGCGCCGCCCCAATATTCCTTGTTGGCCTTGAAGCGGATGACGGCATCCTGCTGGTAGGCGACAAAGGCGAATGGACCGGTGCCGACCGGCATCTGGTTCAACTGGGCCTGCTTGCCTTCAGCGGCCAGCTTGTCCGTGTATTCCTTCGAGATGATCGAAGCAAATGGCATGGCCAGGTTGGCAAGGAACGGCGCTTCAGGGCGGTTCAGGGTGAACTTGACCGTCATGTCGTCGACTTTTTCGACAGACTTGATCAGCTTGGGGAAGCCCATGCCTTCAGCATATTCCCAGGACGTGCCAGGTACATACTGGTGCCAAGGGTTATCGGTCTTGATCTGGCGGTCGATCGACAGAATGACGTCGTCTGCGTTGAGATCACGCGTTGGCGTGAAGAATTCTGTGGTCTGGAACTTGACGCCCTTGCGGAGCTTGAACGTGTAGACCGTGCCGTTTTCCGACACTTCCCAGCTTTCTGCGAGACCGGCAACCGGCTTTGTGGTGCCGGGTTCGAATTCCAGAAGGCGGCTGTAAACGGTGTGGGCCGAGGCATCGAATGTGGTGCCAGCTGTGTAAAGGCCCGGATCGAAACCTTCCGGCGAACCTTCCGAGCAATATACGAATGTCTTTGCGCTTGCAGCGGCAGGTGCAAAGCACGTCGCCGAAAGCAAGGCTGCAGCGATTAGGCCAAGTCTGTATCTCATCAAAGAGCTCCCAATTTTTGTATCCGGCTCGCTTATTCTGCGACTACCGATGCAACGTGGTTATAAGAAACTTTGCACATACTCAAGCGGGCATGCGGCGCCAATTCAGAGGTTTTTGATCAAAAGTTCAACTTCTTGCGATTTTGATACTAATTTAGGCGAGGGGATTAGAATTTTTGTTTTGAAATGGTAAAAAGCTCGATGTTTTTCTTCCCGAAGGCCTGTTAGCAAAGAAGGCGCCCCGATGGATCGGGACGCCTTCCAAATACAAACAGTTTTTATTGTTACACTCAAGCCATCTTTTCGCCGACAATTCGCCAGTTGATGAGGTTCTCCAGCACGACTTTGATGTGCTCTGGCTTGCGGTTTTCGTAATCGACGTAATAGGCGTGTTCCCAAATATCGATGCCGAGATAGGCAGGACGGCCTACGGCGACCGGATTGTTGCCGTCCTCATATCCCACAAGGGCAAGCTTGTTCTGGTCATCACGCGTCAGCCAGACCCAGCCCGTGCCGAACACTTCATCCGAGGTGGCAACTGCCTTTTCGATGAATTTGCTGTAGTCACCAAAGGCCGCGTTGATTTCGTCTGCCGCTTTGCCTTCCGGGCGCTTCGGACCGCCGGGGGTGAACTGCTCCCAGTAGGCGACGTGGTTCCAGGCCTGTGCCGCGTTGTTGAAAATCTTCTTGTCGGCTGTCTTTCCAGCAGATGCCTTGACGATATCCTCAAGCTCCATATCGGCGTAAGGCGTGCCCTTGGCCAGCGTGTTCAGCTTGTCGAAATAGGCCTTGTGGTGTTTGCCGTAATGCAGGGAAACCGTTTTGGCTGAGATGTGTGGGGCAAGAGCGTCTTCCGCAAAAGGCAGGGCGGGCTGTTTCAAAGGAAGTGCCGCCTTTGCAATTGAGGGCGCGGAAAGCGTCGCAGCGGCCGCCGTTGCTGCAGTGGCGGCCATGACGGCGCGTCTGGTCATTAACATGTCTCATTCTCCCGGTTGGTGTCCAAGCAGAGCAAACCGGTTGGGGCTGGAAAAGTTTCTTTTCGACCTTGCTTATTGATGCCGTTCCCGGTTTTGTTACCGCAAATGTACCGTTGATGGTCGAGGAGGACCGCATGCAGTCGCAAGGAATATCAGGAACGGGCGAGGAGCGATCGCTTGTTCTGGAAGAGTTGGGCAAACTGTCGCTGCGTCCGTTTCCGCTGGATGAGCAGGTTGGCCCGCATGATGTGCGTATTGCCATCCACACCGTCGGCATTTGCGGCAGCGACGTGCATTATTACACCCACGGTGCCATCGGTAATTTTGTTGTTCGCGAGCCGATGATTTTGGGACATGAGGCTTCCGGTACGGTGACAGAGGTCGGTTCCGGCGTGACGAACCTCTCTGTCGGCGATCGTGTGTGCATGGAGCCGGGTATCCCGGACCCGATCAGCCGCGCAAGCCGCATCGGCCATTACAACCTGGACCCCGCCGTGCGTTTCTGGGCCACGCCGCCCATTCACGGCGTACTGCGTGCATCGGTCGTGCACCCGGCGGCCTATACGTTCAAGCTGCCTGATAATGTATCCTTTGCTGCGGGCGCTATGGTGGAGCCATTGGCGGTGGGCGTGCAGGCGGCGACGCAAGCCAAGGTCAAGCCAGGCGACATAGCGGTCGTTATCGGTGCTGGTCCCATTGGTCTCGTCACCGTCCTGGCCGCGCTTGCTGCCGGTTGCGCAAGGGTCATCGTGTCGGATGTCGATCCGGTGAAGCTGAATATGGCGCGTTCGCTTGGACCCGTCGAAACCGTAAACGTCCGAGAGCAGAATTTGGCCGAGCAGGTGCTGAATTCCACGGCTGGCTGGGGTGCGGATGTGATTTTCGAATGCTCCGGCGCGGAAGCCGCGATTACCCGCGTGTTCGAACCGCTGCGGCCAGCGGGAACGGTGGTTTTTGTCGGCATGCCGACCAAGCTGGTTGCCTATGATGTGGTTGCGGCACAAATCCGTGAAGCCCGTGTCGAGCACGTCTTCCGTTACGCCAATGTCTTTGGTCGTTGCGTGGATATGCTGGCATCGGGTGCCATCGATGTCGCGCCGCTGATCACCCGCACCTTCGATTTCGAAGACAGCATCAAAGCGTTCGATCTCGCCGCTTCTGCCCCCGCTGGCGAAGTGAAGATGCAAATTATCATGCCGGGTGGATGATTGAGGGTTGCACGAAATTTATCAGCGGTTAGCTTGAACGCCGTTGACGGGCGGAGGTCATAACCGTTCAACTGTATCGATGCAGGAGGAGAAATTCATGAAGACGATCAAAGGACCGGGGCTTTTTCTCGGTCAGTTCGCAGGCGATGCCGCACCGTTCAATATGTGGGACAGCATTACCAAGTGGGCGGCTGAAAAGGGTTATCTCGGCGTGCAGGTGCCAACCTGGGCCGGACAGTTGATCGACCTGAAAAAGGCAGCCGAATCCAAGGACTATTGCGACGAATTTGCCGGTGTCGCACGCCAGAACGGCGTCGAGGTCACTGAGCTTTCCACCCATCTGCAAGGCCAACTGGTGGCGGTACACCCGGCCTATGACGAAGCTTTCGATGGTTTTGCCGCACCTGAAGTGCGTGGCAACCCCAAGGCGCGTCAGGAATGGGCCGTCGAACAGGTCAAGCTTGCGCTAAAGGCATCGCGCAATCTCGGCATCAACGCCCATGCGACATTTTCCGGCGCGCTGGCTTGGCCGTTCATTTATCCCTGGCCGCAGCGTCCTGCCGGTCTGGTGGAGGCCGCGTTTGACGAGCTTGCCAAGCGCTGGACGCCGATCC
Organism: Agrobacterium bohemicum; assembly: GCF_001562555.1. NCBI lineage: Bacteria > Pseudomonadati > Pseudomonadota > Alphaproteobacteria > Hyphomicrobiales > Rhizobiaceae > Agrobacterium > Agrobacterium bohemicum. The sequence continues at coordinate 320,825 of NZ_KQ961026.1, read as the reverse complement.
TCGATTACGCCGATGAGCAGGGCGTCGATGTCTGCTACGAAATTCACCCCGGCGAAGACCTGCATGATGGCGTGACCTTCGAGATGTTCCTGGAGCGCGTGAAGAACCACAAACGGGCCAACATGCTCTACGATCCCTCGCACTACGTGCTGCAGTGCCTGGATTATCTCGACAATATCGATATCTACAAAGACCGTATCAAGATGTTCCACGTCAAGGATGCCGAGTTCAACCCGACCGGACGCCAGGGCGTTTATGGCGGCTATCAGGGTTGGGTCGAGCGGGCTGGACGCTTCCGGTCGCTGGGCGACGGGCAGGTGGATTTCGGCGCCGTATTCTCGAAAATGGCCGCCAATGATTTCGATGGCTGGGCCGTGGTCGAATGGGAATGCGCGCTGAAGCATCCTGAGGACGGTGCTGCCGAAGGCTCCGAATTCGTCAAGGCGCATATCATTCGCGTTACTGAAAAAGCCTTCGACGACTTCGCGTCGTCAGGCACCGATGACGCCGCCAACCGCCGCATGCTCGGCCTTTCATAAAATCCGAGGAGATAAAATGACGATCGAAGGAAAAACGACCGACAAGGCCAATGCGCGCATTCGCCTCGGCATGGTAGGCGGCGGCTCCGGCGCGTTCATCGGTGGCGTGCATCGTATGGCAGCGCGGCTGGACAACCGGTTTGAGCTGGTTGCAGGGGCGCTGTCCTCGACACCGGAGAAGTCCAAGGCTTCAGGTCTGGAACTGGGTCTGGATGAAGACCGCTGCTATGGCTCGTTCGAGGAGATGGCGGAAAAGGAAGCGTCACGGCCCGATGGTATTCAGGCCGTGTCCATCGTCACGCCCAACCATGTGCACTATCCTGCGGCGAAGGCTTTTCTGGAGCGCGGCATCCACGTCATCTGCGACAAGCCGCTGACCTCCAATCTGGAGGATGCCAAGAAGCTGAAAGCGGTTGCCGATAAGGCCGATGCGCTTTTCGTGCTGACCCATAACTACACCGGTTACCCCATGGCGCGCCATGCGCGTGAACTGGTGGAAACCGGTGCGCTGGGCGATATCCGTCTGGTGCAGATGGAATATCCGCAGGACTGGCTGGCGGAACCTGTCGAGCAGACGGGTGCCAAGCAGGCTGTATGGCGCACGGACCCGGCGCAATCTGGTGCAGGCGGATCGACCGGCGATATCGGCACGCACGCCTACAATCTCGGCTGCTTCATCTCCGGTCTTGAGGCCGATGAACTGGCTGCGGATGTGCATACTTTCGTGGAAGGTCGTCGTCTCGACGACAACGCCCATGTCATGCTGCGCTTCAAGGCCAAGGACGGCAAGATGCCTGCCAAGGGCTTGTTGTGGTGCAGCCAGGTGGCTGTGGGCAACGAAAACGGCCTGAAGGTGCGCATCTATGGCAGTAAAGCTGGCATCGAATGGACGCAGGCTGACCCGAACTATCTGTGGTTCACCAAGCTGGGCGAACCCAAACAGCTTATCACTCGTGGCGGTGCAGGCGCAGGAGCGGCTGCTGCCCGCGTCAGCCGTATTCCATCCGGCCATCCGGAAGGCTACCTAGAAGCCTTCGCGACGATCTACACCGAAGCGGCCAATGCGATTGAGGCACGCCGAAATGATACGGCACTGGATGGCGCGGTGGTGTACCCTACCATCGATGACGGCGTGAAGGGTGTCGCCTTTGTCGAGGCCTGCATTGCTTCATCGAAGCAGAATGGCGGATGGGTGAAGCTGTGATCTCGACGTGAGGGTGGTGGGTCACATAAGCATCACGAGCTGCCGGGTTTGGCTTACCCCCCTCTGCCCTGCCGGGCATCTCCCCCTCAGGTGGGGAGATCGACTTGCGGTGAGCCCTCGCCCAACTCTACCGTCGCGGATAGAGTGGTACTCGTGCTCCTAGCCAATCTCCCTCCTTGTGGGGGAGATGCCCGGCAGGGCAGAGGGGGGTACGCCACACCCTCTACCCTCACTATGAAGCGTCCTAAATCACCGGGTACAGCGACCAGAAGAACAGTTCGTGTTCCTGATCACGGTCGTGCTGCTCGGAATCATCCTTATTTCTGGGTTCCGAGTTCACGCCGCTTTCGCGTTTCAGTTTTTGTTCCTGCGCCTTGCGACCGAGACCGAACAGGTCGAAGGAAAGCATATTGAAGCCAGCTACCATTTTGTCCCTCTTTGTCACAATATTTAACGAGACGTAAATATTCGCGCGTTGCCACGATTTCGTCAAGATTGCCGAGGGAATTTGTCTGTTAGCGATGTGGATGAGTTTGAGAGATTCATTTCCAAGAGCAGCTAATATGCGGCACTTTTTTCCGCGGCCATAAACTGCCGACTTATCGTCGATAAGTCGCTATGGCGGTTTTCAACGCTGTATCGAGGTCGTTTGCATGTCCATGAACCTCCAGTGCTTGCGAAAATGCGGTGAGGTTTGCCAGCACCGCTTCTTCGGTTGCGCGTTGGCCGGTATGGTTGAGACGAACCAGCCGTTCGGTGCCAGGGCCGACGCCGGCCGTCATGTCAGCACCGGCAATATTGCGGCGTGACAGGAATGTCTTTCGGTCCATGTGTGGCGGAAGGACGACGGTGGTGACGAGGGCGGATGCGACCGGGTCCGGCACCCATAGCTGCGCACCCAGTGCCAGAAGCCCGGAGCGTGTCGCCTGTTTCGCCAGTTCGTGGCGCTGTTGCATCTCACTCATTCCCTCCGCCTCGACCCTGTCGAGTGCCGCTTGCAACGCGAAGAATTCAAGCGGGGCTGGTGTGACGGGCAGGGAATGGCGACCCAGATCGAGCCATTGTTCTTTCTGATCTAGCAGGGAGAGCATCGATATGCGCGGTGCTTTGGCATGCTGCAACAGGGTCCAGGCTGCTGGGCTAACGGAAATAGCAGAAAGCCCCGCTGTTCCCGCCAGTGCTTTTTGCGGCCCGATGACGGCGATATCGATACCCAGACCGTCCACGTCAAGGGCATGACCGCCGACGGAGGCGACCGCATCGACAATGGTGAGAATGCCGCGTTCTCTGGCAAGGGCTGCGATTTCCTCCAGCGGGTTGAGAATGCCGCTTGCCGATTCCGCGTGGACGAGAGACAGGATGTCAATATCAGGGTGATGCTCAAGCTCGGCTTTGACGGCCTCCAGCGTCACCGGTTGCGCAGGCGCGGCGGTGAGATTGACGACATCCGCGCCACCTTCTGCCAGCCAGTTTCCAAACCATGTTCCATAGGGGCTGCTGACGATGTTGAGCGCTTTAAGGCCGGGATGCGCAAGACTGGTTGCCACGGCTTCCAGCGCCAGAACCGCCTCGGCCTGGATCAGCAGTACATCGTTTCTCGTGCCCATGAGCGCGCCCAGCCGGTCTGCCAGAACGGCATAATTTTCTGCCGGAAAGGATGGGATATCGAGCAGATGGCTCCAGTCACGGTTGGGCATGGTCGGGTCCCCTGTGGTTGCGCAGCGTCTGCGTTGCCGCGATCAGACGCTGCGCTGTCTCAGATTGCGGAGCGGAAACGATGCGTTGCGTTTCGCCATATTCAACGATGCTGCCTGCTTCCATGATGGCCACCCGGTGGCAAACAGCACGGATGACGGCGATATCGTGCGAGACGAACAGGCAGGCAAGGCCGGTTTGCCTTTGAATGGAAACGATGAGGTCGAGAACCTTTGCGCGCACGGAAACATCGAGCGCCGATACCGCTTCATCCATCACCAGAAGCGCTGGCCGAGTGCTGAGCGCGCGAGCGATTGCCACCCGCTGGCGCTGGCCGCCGGAGAGCTCCAGCACGGGGCGGCTGGCGACATCGCCGGGCAGACCGACACGCTCCAGTAATCTCGCAATCTCCGCAGGGCGATCCTTCGGTGGCGTGATGTGATGGATGCGCAGCGGCTCATTGATCACGGTTCCGACCGTGGAGCGCGGGTTGAAGGCGGCGTGGGTATCCTGAAACACCATCTGCATGTGTCGCCTTGCGTGGCGAAGCGGTGGGCCGGAAAGAGCCAGCCAGTTCTGGTCTTGAAAGCGAATGCTGCCCGCGTCGGGTTCGATCAACCGCATGACGAGACGGGCGAGCGATGATTTGCCACAGCCGGAAGGCCCTGCCAGCCCCAGCGTTTCACCTTGGGCAAGGGAGAAGGAGACATCGCGCACGGCGTGAGTCAAACGGCCCTGCGTGGTGTACGTTTTGGATAATCCTTCAATGGACAGAAGCTGAGGCATCACGGCACGCTCTCTATCAGTCGCGGCGTGGAGAGATCGAGATGGGCGGCGATCAAGCTTTTCGTATAGGCGTGGGCGGGGTTTGACAGGACATTGGTGGCCTTGCCGGCTTCGACCAACTGGCCGGATTTCAGAACCACAATATCGTCGGCCAGCGATGAGGCCAATGCGATGTCATGGGTGATGAAGACAAGCGTCATGCCGCTTTCCCTCACCAGACCGTCGAGAAGGCTGGTTATGGCAGCCTGCGTGATGGTGTCGAGCGCGCTTGTGGCTTCATCGGCGATGAGGATGTTCGGACGAGCCGAGATGGCGCACGCGATGGCGACACGCTGGCGCTGGCCACCGGAAAGCTGGTGCGAATAGGCTTTCAGCAGTGCGGAAGGATGCGGCAACTGCACCTGCTCCAAGAGATCGCGGGCATGGGAGAGCGCTTCTTTCCACGAAAGTCCGAGGTGGCGAACGGCGCCTTCTGCGACCTGTTCGCCAAGGGTGAGAACCGGGTTGAGGCTTGCGCCGGGGTCCTGGAAGACATAGCCGATATCGCGTCCGGAGCGGGGGAAAGTCGTATCGGTTTGCACCTCCGCGCCCGCGTTCCAAACAACGGTGCCGGACGTTGCGGCATTGGCTGGCAAGAGACCGGCCAACCGCCGCGCAAGGGTGCTTTTGCCAGAGCCGCTTTCGCCGATGATGGCGAGGGAACGATGGCGCGCGAGCGACAGGGATATGGTGTCGAGCGCAGGGTGGGCTGCACCGGCATAGGTGACAGAGAGGTTTTCGATGCGGCAGAGTGGTGGCTGGCTCATCGCTTCACCTCTGCCGCCAATGCCTTGTTGATGCCTTCGCCCAGCAGGTAAACGCCGAGAACCGTGACCACCAATCCGATACCGGGGATAATCGAAAGAAACGGCGAGGAGCGCAGCACATTGCGGCCTTCTGCTATCATCGACCCCCAAGTGACGACATTGGGATCTCCAAGGCCGAGAAATGAGAGGGCCGCTTCGGTGAGAATGGCACCTGCGACGATGATGGCGGCCAGTGCGATGACGGGGGCCAGCGCGTTGGGCAAAATCTGGCGGAAGGCGATTTCCAGTGGATGCATGCCGATGGCGCGGGCGGAGGCGACGTAATCGCGCTCGCGGATGGACAGAACCTGCGCCCGCGTCAGCCGCGCGGGATCAACCCACGCACCCAGCGCGATGGCGAGAATGACGACCGGGATAGACGCGCCGATTGTGCTGACGAAAGCCAGCGCCAGTAGAAAGCTCGGCACGATCTGAAAGGCATCGGTGACGCGCATCAGGGCTTCATCGATCAGACCGCCTGCAAAACCGGCGAGCGTTCCCATGACGGCGCCGATGAAAAGAGCCGCCGCTGCTGCACTGATGCCCACAGCCAGAGAGACGCGTGCACCATGTAAGAGGCAGGCCAGCACATCTCGGCCGAGACTGTCCGTGCCAAATGGCAGCGCCGGGTTGGTGAAGGGCGCGATGAGTGGCGCACCGACAATCGAGAGCGGGTCTTTTGGGAATAGGAACGGGGCGGAGATGCCGGCTGCGGCGATAGTCAGGAGAACCAGAAAGCCGATGAGCCCTTCCGGGCTGCGGAAAATATGATGGAGAATACGCATCACCCTGCCTCTTGCGCGCCGATGCGCGGATCAAGGAGGGCGTAGAGCAGATCGACGGTGAGGTTGACGAGGATGACGAAAATCGCGCTCGTCAGAATGATGCCCATCAGCAATGGCGTATCGCGCCCGCTGACCGCTTCCTGCGCCAGTCTGCCGAAACCGGGCACGGCAAAAACGCTTTCGATGACGACGCTGCCGCCCAGCATGGCTGCCGACTGCAAACCAAGAACGGTGATCAGCGAGAGGGCCGCATTGCGCGCAACATGACGCCACACGATGCGGCCGTGTGACAGGCCTTTGGAACGAGCGAAGGTGACGAAATCCATCCGCCAGATATCGGCCATGGCGCTGCGCATGACGCGCAGGAACAGGGCAAGGTAAATCAGACCGAGACTGGCGACCGGCAGGACGAGGTGCCGAGCGATATCCACCGCACGCGCCACCCCTTCCTTGCCGGATGCTATTGTCTCGATGCCAGAGGTTGGCAGCCAACGCAGTTTGACGGAAAAGGCGATGACCAGCACCAGTCCCAGCCAGAAACCGGGCATGGCGTAGAGCGCCAGAGACACCGTCGACAGCGCCCGGTCTTGCAAGCTGCCGGGCTTGGCACCGGCGACGATGCCCAGTGCCGAGCCGACCGCGAAGGAAAGGGCGGTGGCGCTGCCCATCAACAACAGGGTGTTGGGCAGGCGTTCAACGATGAGTGAAAGGACCGGCCGGTCGAATGCAACGGACCATCCGAGATCCAGCCGAGCGATGGATGAGACATAAAGCCACAGCCGTGCAAGCATGGACTGGTCCAATCCATATTGCCCGCGCAATGTTTCTCTCAAGGCCGCATCGCCGCCGCCGATAGAGACAAGATAAGCATCGACGGAATCGCCAGACGCATTTTCGAGCAGCAGGAACGTCAGCAGAAGCACGATGATGAGCACCGGAATGGCGCTGAACAACCTGCGACGTAAAATTCGTGCTGCCCGTTTCAAAACCTACCCCTCAACGACGGTATCTGCCCAGTTGGACACCGCCCAGCGAGGATTGGACGCGACGTTGTCCACCGTGTCGCGCGCGACGGTGATGAAGCCCCATTCGGCAACGTTGATCAACGGGAGGTCCTCCGTGACCCTCCTCTGGAATTGCTTGTAAAGCTCGGTGCGGGTCTTTTCATCGGTCGTCTCGGCGGCCTTGTCGATCAGCGCATCCAGTTCCTTGTTCTCGTAGCCGCCCTGGTTGGAAAAGCCGACGCCGGCAGGGGTGCCTGACTTAACGAGGATGGTGGTGGAAATGGCAGGGTCACCCCGGAAGACAGGCGGCGCGACGGCAAGATCGAAGGCGTGGTCCGTATAGACCGCTTTCTGGTGTGCGGCGGAATCATTGTTGACGATCTCGGCCTTGATGCCGATTTCCGCCAGCGCCTGACGCAGATAGGCTCCGAACTGTTTGGTCTCGTTGAAATAGGGCGCGGGCAGAAGCTTCAGCGAAAAGCGTGTGCCATCGGCACCGCGCTTGTAACCGGCCTCATCCAGGAGCGTATTGGCCTTGTTCACGTCGAAGGGATAGGTTTCGACATCCGATGTGAAGAATTGCGGTGCGTTTTTGGGAACCGGACCGGTGGAGATGCTGGCGTAACCCAGGAAGACCGTATCGACGACCAGCTTCTTGTCGATGGCGTGGGCGATGGCCTGACGTACCTTCAGGTCGGCCAGTTCCTTGCGGCGATGGTTGATTTCCACGACCAGCTGATAGGTCAAGGCTTCATAGCCATCGGCGATGACCTTGAGGCCGGGCTCCTTGGCAATGCGGGCGAGATCAGACAGGGGAACGGCAGAGAAGGCGGCAAGCTGAATTTCTTCAGCCTCGAGTGCGGAGGCAGCGCCAGCGCGATCCGGCAATACGCGGTAGATGATTTCATCGAGCTTCGGAGCGGTCTTGGCCCAATATTTGTCATAACGCGTCAGGCGGTAATATTCCCCGGGCTTGTATTCCGCAAACACAAAAGGCCCGGTGCCGACGGGTTTGGTGTTGGCAGGATTGGTGGCGATATCCGTGCCCTCATAGAGGTGTTTGGGGATGACGCTGGTGACGACAGGCAAGGCGTTGCGGATCAGCTGGAACGGTGTCGGCTTGGAGAAGCGGAAAATCGCAGTGTGATCATCAGGGGTATCGACCGTGTCCAGATTGGCGAAAACCAGACGCCCAAGGTTCTGGAGAGGCTTCCAAACCGAAAGGGCCGAGAAGGCGACGTCGGCGGATGTGAACGGCTTGCCATCGTGCCATGTTACTCCTTCGCGCAGCTTGAAAGTGGCGCTGAGACCATCCTCAGACCCTTCCCAACTGGTGGCAAGGCGTGGCTCCAGCCCATCCTTGCCCTTGTAGGATGCTTCCGCCAGGGGCTCGATGATCTTGCTGGAAATGTAGAAAACGCCGTTGGATGCGACGATAGCAGGGTTGAGGTTCTTTGGTTCGGAATCCGCCGCCACCACCAGCCGTCCGCCTCTGCCAGCCGCCCAGGCAACGCCGGAATGCACAAGCGCTGTCGAGGCCGCCAGCAGGGCCGTTGTCTTCAAGAGGGAACGTCGGGAAAACGTGGTGAGGGACATGGCAGACTCCGGAAAGAAGCGGCTGTCGAGACGCCGCAGGGTGCAGTGTAAAGCTTCGCGAAGCCCAGTGTCCACGACAATTCAAAGGCTGGACAGCAAAGATCGACGCGCGCCGAGCTACAGGCAGGATCAGTATTGCAAGCCGTTGATGATAAGGGGAAATCTTTACCTGCGACAGCGGCGATACGTGCCGGTGATGTCTCTCATCGGGTCAGCGTCAAGGTTTAGCATCATGGAATATTAGTTATCGCTAAAAATTACTCTTTTCTATTAAAGCAAAATCTTATATATTATTTCTTCCAGTGGGTTAGAACGAGAGACAAAGTCCAACCCGACCCACGAGAAGGAGGAGAGAGCCATGAGAAAAATAACATCTTCTTTATTCATCACCGCTTGTCTGGCATTGCCGTTTCAGGCGCAGGCATTGGATGTGAATGTAGGCGGCGTGAGCGCCAGCGTCGGCGGTAACGACCGTGGCGGTGTCAGTGCCAGCGCCTCTGTGGGCGGCAGTGGCGGCATCAATGCCGGGGCCAATGTCGGCGGGCGAAGCGGCGGTGGCCTCGGTGCTGACGTCAGCGCGTCGGTTGGCGGAAGCAACGGCATCAATGCCAATACAAGCGCCAGCGTTGGTGGACGGAATGGCGTCAACGCCGATGTCAACGCATCGGTGGGCGGACGAAGCGGCGTGAATGTTAACGCCAATGTTGGTGCTGGCGCCGCATCCGGCATCGGCGTGGGTGTCGGCGTAGGCATTGGCAGCCCAAGTGTTCCAGGCGGTCCCGTCAACCCGGGTACGCTTCCTCGAGGTGCCGTTCGCGAAGCCATCAACTCTTACAACGACATGTCACGGTCGGAGCAGTTGCGACTGGCGAAACGTTGCGCGGATATTCTGGGAGGCGGATATGATGCTGCGCTGACGCAGCTATGCCGAATGATCAGGACAGCGTCTCGCTAACCGCGTCAAAAACGAAAAAGGGGTGTTCGCACCCCTTTTTTATGGCCAATCAACTGTTCTTGCGACCAAGAGACATGATCCGCTCGCGCAGGAGTTTCGCAAGATTTCGGGTATTGCGATACATGTGGACCTGGCCAGCCACCTGACGCACATCGCGGTCGCTGTTTTGCGTGAGACCGATGACGAGCGTACCCATCTCCGCCTTTTCGCTCCAGAAGCCGTCGAGATCGCGATCTTCATCCGCACCACAGCTATCCGTGCGCAGAATATTGGCGTCATCAAGATGCCATTCTGTCAATCGCTGCATCAGCAACCGGTCAATGGAATGGCGAGCGTGTGTTTCGCTGGTTGCCAGCTTCCAGACATAGGCTTCACCCATGGTGATGAACACCACCGCGGACGCGACGGCGGCACCATCCAGATTGAGGGTGTGAATGCGGACCGCGTCTATTTCAGCGAGATTGGTGATCGCTTCACGGGCAAAGGCGGGGCGATAGCGATCGCTGACGAGAGCGGAACGATTGCGGCCCTTGGACCCGCTGCCCTCCAGCGCCAGAAACTCCTCGGTGCGCAGCCTGATGTCCTGCGGCTGTCTAGCCACATCATAGGTCATCGCGCCGACGGTTTCCAGATCCTGCCAATGCTTTTTCAACGCATGCAGATGAGCCGGTGGCAGGGTGTCTCGCAGGTAAATGCCGGCATCAACCTTGCTTTCCAGCATCATGCGGCGATGTGGTTCGGCTGTGGCGAGAGGCAAGTTTCGGCTGAGCGCGATGGCCTTGATCATGCGCACGAAAGCACCGTCCAGCCGAAGCTGCGGAAGAACCAGAATGTTCGGCAGGCGAAGCTCCGGCTGCAACAGCGCATCGAGCAGATTATCGATGGTCTCGGCAGCACCTTCTGAATCGACCAGAGGTGTCCCGAGCGGACCGAAGGGATTCGCCCAGACGCGCAAAATGGAAGGGCCGACCGAGAAGCCGGGCTTTTCCACGGTAAAAGGCATGAGAAGGCGCATGCGGCTGCGCGCGCCGTTTTCATCGCGCATCAGGGCAAAACGCACGGAACGTTCATCCACGCGCGGCATCGCTGGCGCCAGAAGCTTGCCGGTGAAGAAGATGTTGGGCTCCATCACCCGGTTGGACAGGAAATCAAGCTCTTCCTGAAGATCGTAGCCGAGTTGTGCCGGATAGATACAGAACTCCCGCCCGGCGCGACCGACGCGCAAGCTGCTGTCTGCCGTGGGCCGATCCGACGCTGTTTTTGCCAACAGCAGTGCGAAACGCTCGTCTCGCATATCTGGGTCGTTCGGATCGCTTGCCATGCCTGTCTTATAACCGTCTTTCTCGTGCTTTCCGTGACAGCGTATCTGCCGAAAGCCGCGTTTTCTTATGGGACACGACCTTTGCAGGGAGGTCTGATCCCTACCATGTTTTTGGTTGATAGACCCAGACTATTTCAATCTTACATCGAAACGTTAACAATGTTGAGAGTATCGCTACCACTAAATATGAGTGAATTCTAAATGAAGGCCGTTTGGCTTGAGGTTTACGGCAAAAGGGGTGTTACTCTGCGTTTTGGATAAAGCCCAAGAACCAGAGCGCAGCCAGCGATAATGATGAATACGCCGAGGAGTTGTATCTGTGAAAGCGGCTCATCCAGCGCCACTGTGCCAACGATGACCGCGATGACAGTGACCACAAACTCCACGCTGATTGTTTTGGTTGCGCCGATAAGGGACACCAGCCGGAAATAGGTGACATAGGTGAGGGCGCTCATGATGATGGCGAGGCCGAACAGGTAAGCGAAGTCCTCGAGGCCGGGGGTGCCGGGAATGGGAACCACCACCAGAAACGGCAGCGTTATGATGCCACCCGCCAGAAATGAGCCGATCGTGATTTCCCATGATCCTGAGCCCTGGAGGTAGCGACTTGCATAATTGCTGCCAAACGCTGCGCAAATGCAGCCAAGAAGACAGGCGATGCAGCCGATGACAAAGGCGGTGGTGACGGGCACCGCAGGAAAACCGACGAGAATGATAATCCCGCTGAAACCCAGAGCCATGCCGAGCAGGCTCTGCGGCGATATTTTCTCGAGCCCCCAAACCTGGCCAATCAGCATGGAGAACAGCGGAATGCTGGCGACGAGAATGGCGGCCATGGCCGTTCCGATGACCGGCGTTGCATAGGACAGGCCAATGAGCTGACCTGCAACGGTGGTGGCGCCAACCGCTGCGAAGGCGCGCCAGCCTGCACTGAAATCCAGCTTTCGGCGCGAAACGCGCGCGACGATCAGAAGCGTGAAACTGGCAATGAAGCAACGCAGGGTGACTGCGCCCACCCAGCCGAATGCGGCAACGGCATGCAACACCAAAAGGAACGATAATCCCCACGCAACGGCGAGAAAGAGATAGGCGGCCAGTTCCGAGGGCTTCATGTCGTTATGTCTCAGCAATCACAGCGGAAAGCCAACGGTTACGAGAGGTTACGCATACCGTCAAATGAATTTTAGTGGATGCTTTACCTGCGTGGTCTGCCCGCCCGACACATTCTCGTGAGAGGTTTCTGGCACGTAAGATTTTTCGGCCAGACGACGCAGGTGGCAGCGATCACTCTTCGATGGTGTATTCGCCAAGCTCACAGAGATTTTGTGTATCGGTCGTCGTGTCGAGGTCGTCGCTGCCTTGAAACTCGAAGCGCATATCGTATTTGCAGACATCTCGACCGTCGGCGATGGTGATTTCGATGCTCTCGCCGGGATTGAGGGTCTGGTTGCCGAAGACATCGCCTTCCCAGCTGCGCTGGCCAACCGGTGATGTGAAGAAATGGGTCAGCACCGAGTTGGTGCCGTTCTTCAATTCGAATGTCAGGTCCTCCGCAAGTGCAGGCATTGCGAACGTGAATATCGCGAGAGCGGCTATGAATGCAGATTTGAAATGGGTCATGTGGGTGTCCGCCCGTTTGAGGTACAGACGCTTTCTAGGCAGAAAATCGCAGGCAGTTAAGAGCGAATCGGAAGCTGTACGCGACCATTTTTGGCCGACGCCAGATATTCGCAGACAAATGCAAACGGCCCGCGGAGAGATGCCGCGGGCCGTTTGCATTTCATAGGTTTTTTCGAGCCTGTATCAGGCCTGTTCGAAAATTCCGTGGCAATGCTTGTATTTCTTGCCGGAACCGCATGGGCAGGCTTCGTTACGGCCAATTTTACCCCATGTGGCGGGATTGTTGGGGTCGCGCTGCTCTGGCGGAACGAAGGTGTCGGCTGCGCCCTGGCCATGCTGAGCAAACTCGTCTTCGCCGGTGATCGGGTCAAGATGGTGGGCCGTCATTTCCGGCAGTTCAGGCTGCGGAGGATCGCGCACCAGTTCCACGCGCATCAACTGAGCCGTGACTTCTTCACGCAGGTTGGACAAGAGCGCCTGGAAAAGCTCGAAAGCTTCCGCCTTGTATTCCTGCAAAGGATCACGCTGGGCATAACCACGGAAACCGACGACGGAGCGCAGGTGATCGAGGTTGACGATGTGTTCGCGCCACAGGTGATCGATGGTCTGGAGGATGACCGAGCGCTCGACATAGGTCATGACGTCAGGGCCGAAACGCTCCGCCTTGTCAGCCATGGTCTTGTCTGCGGCTTCGGTAACGCGCTGCATGATATCGTCTTCGGCGATGCCCTCTTCCTTGGCCCAATCTTCCACGGGAAGATCAAGGTTAAGGAAACGCTCGACACCGGCTTTCAGGCCAACAATGTCCCACTGTTCAGCATAGGCATTTTCCGGCACGTGCTTGGTAACGAGCGCTTCGATGACTTCGTTGCGCATGTCGGCAGCCGTTTCACCGATATTGTCGGCTTCCATCAGCTCCAGACGCTGGTCGAAGATGACCTTGCGCTGGTCGTTGAGAACGTCGTCATACTTCAGAAGGTTCTTGCGGGTTTCGAAGTTGCGGGCTTCGACCTTTTTCTGCGCGCGTTCCAGAGCCTTGTTGATCCAAGGGTGGACGATGGCTTCGCCCTCCTTGAGACCCAGCTTCTGCAACATCGAATCCATGCGATCGGAACCGAAGATGCGCATCAGGTCATCCTGAAGCGAGAGATAGAATTTCGAGCGGCCCGGGTCACCCTGACGGCCGGAACGACCGCGCAGCTGGTTGTCGATACGGCGGCTTTCATGGCGTTCGGTCGCGATGACGAAAAGACCACCGGCGGCCAGCGCCCTGTCTTTCAGGACCTTGATCTCTTCACGGATTTTGCGTTCCGTGGCATCGCGCTCTTCGCCTGGCTCGACGCCTTCAAGCTCACGCTCGAGACGCATGTCGACGTTGCCGCCGAGCTGGATGTCGGTACCGCGACCAGCCATGTTGGTGGCGATGGTGACAGCGCCCGGCACACCGGCCTGCGACACGATATAGGCTTCCTGCTCGTGATAACGGGCATTCAGAACCTGGAAATTCTCAAAGCCGGTCTGACGGAGCATGGTGGCCAGAAGTTCGGACTTCTCAATCGACGTCGTGCCGACGAGAACCGGCTGGTCGCGCTCGTGTGCGGCCTTGATCTGTTCGATGATCGCCTTGAACTTCTCTTCGCCGGTCCGGTAGACTTCGTCGTCTTCATCGATACGCTGGATCGGCAGGTTGGTTGGAACCTCGATGACATCGAGACCATAGATGTTGTTGAATTCTTCAGCTTCCGTCGAGGCCGTACCGGTCATGCCGGCGAGCTTCTTGTACATGCGGAAGTAGTTCTGGAAGGTGACGGAAGACAGCGTCTGGTTTTCCGGCTGGATCTGGACCTTTTCCTTGGCTTCAAGAGCTTGGTGCTGACCTTCGGAATAACGGCGACCGGGCATCATGCGACCGGTGAATTCGTCGATGATGACGATTTCATCGTTTCGGACGATGTAGTCCTTGTCACGCTGGAACAGCTTGTGAGCCTTCAGCGCGTTGTTGATGTGGTGAACGATCGCGACGTTTTCGATGTCGTAAAGCGATTCGCCCTTGAGAAGGCCAGCGTCACGCAGCAGGTTTTCCAGCTTTTCGGTGCCGTCTTCGGAGAAGTTGGCCGAACGCTGCTTTTCATCGATTTCGTAATCTTCCGGCGATAGCATCGGAATGAAAGCGTCGATGGTGTTGTAGAGATCGGAACGGTCGTCCAGCGGACCGGAGATGATGAGCGGCGTTCGCGCCTCGTCCACCAGAATGGAGTCGACTTCGTCGACGATGGCGTAGTGGTGGCCACGCTGCACCATCTGCGGCTTGTCGTATTTCATGTTGTCGCGCAGATAATCGAAGCCAAGCTCGTTATTCGTCGCGTAGGTGATGTCGCAGGCGTAAGCCGCGCGGCGCTGGTCGTCATCCAGTCCGTGGACGATGACCCCGGTGGTCAGGCCCAGGAAGTTGTAGAGGCGCGCCATGGTGGCGGCGTCGCGCTGGGCGAGGTAATCGTTGACGGTAACGACGTGGACGCCTTTGCCCTCGAGGGCATTGAGGTAGACGGCGAGTGTCGCGACCAGCGTTTTACCTTCACCGGTCTTCATTTCCGAGATGTCGCCGGAGTGAAGAATCATCGCGCCGGTCAACTGCACGTCGAAGGGGCGCATGCCAAGAACGCGGCGGGACGCTTCACGCGCCACCGCAAAGGCAGGCACGAGAAGGCTGTCGAGCGATTTGCCCTCGGCGAGCTGCGCGCGGAATTCAACCGTTTTTGCAGCCAGCGCCTCGTCGGAAAGGGCTTTCATTTCCTCTTCGAGTGCGCTGATGGCGCCGATATTGCTACGATAGGAGCGAACGCGGCGATCATTTGCCGAGCCGAACAACTTGCGGGCGATTCCGCCGAGACTGACCATCTTAGTGGCCCTTTCTGAAATTCCGTTTTTTCCAGGGGGGTGGCGGTCTGGCACTGTAATAAAACACAAATGACAAACTTGACCCTGAAACGTATCTGGACGCGAGGTTACGCGACAGATAAGAGGGGGGGCAAATGATGTCAACGGTTCTGCCCGTTACAGAATGGCCACATTCCGGTGTTTGGAAGTTTTTTCAGCCGGAAAACCACGTCTGGAGCCGGCATTGTCTCCGAAAGGTTTAATATGTTGCGCTATAATAGAATTGCGGCTGCTGTTATCGTGGCCACCCTTGGTCTTCAGTTTCCCGCTTTCGCGCAGGAAGATGCCGTTGTCGCAAAGGTCGGTGATCTGGAAATCCGCCAGTCCGAACTCGATCTCGCCATGAGCAACCTCGATCCGCAGCTTGCACAGCTTCCTGATGAACAGAAGAAGGTTGCTGCTCTCTCCGGCGCCATCGACGTGAAGCTTCTGGTAAAGGACGCGACTGCCGAAGGTCTGGAAAAGACCGACGACTTCAAGAAGCGTCTCGCTTTCATCACCGACCGCGAACTGCACAACGCATATTTCCGCAAGCACGTGGTTGATGCTGTGACCAATGAAGAGGTCAAGGCACGTTACGAGAAGGAAGTGGCTGCGCTTCCGAAGGAAGACGAAATCAAGGCTGCCCACATTCTGGTTGCGACTGAAGAAGAAGCCAAGGAAGTGATCAAGCAGCTGGACGCTGGCAAGGACTTTGCAGCGCTCGCCAAGGAAAAGTCGACCGATTCCAACAAGGATGATGGCGGCGATCTCGGCTGGTTCGGCAAGGGCCGCATGGTTCCTGAATTTGAAGAAGCTGCGTTCGCTCTCGAAAAGGGTGCCTACACCAAGACCCCGGTCAAGTCGCAGTTCGGCTTTCACGTCATCAAGCTGGAAGACAAGCGCGTTGCGCCGCCACCAGCATACGAGCAGGTCGAAGCACAGGTTCGTCAGCTCGTCATGCGCGACAAGTATGTTGCCCTGATCGAAAAGGCGAAGGCCGAACAGAAGATCGACATTCCCGATGAGGCAATGCGCAAGGCTTACGAAGATGCCAGCAAGCAGCAGGCCGCTGAGCCACCTGCACCTGCGCAGCAGTAATTCTCCGCAATTTACGGGGCGGCGATGAGCCGCCCCGTTTTCATTTTATCTCGTCCCGACAAATGCAGGTTCTCCGCCAATGTCCGCTGCCGTTTCTCCGCTCGCCCCCAAATCCTATCCAGAGATGCCTGCCGTTCGCGGTGTGCGAATGGCAACGGCTGCCGCTGGTATCAAATACAAAAACCGCACCGATGTTCTGTTGATGGTGTTCGATGAACCCGCCAGCGTCGCAGGCGTTTTTACCAAATCGAAATGCCCATCCGCTCCTGTCGATTTCTGCCGAGCCAATCTGGCGCAGGGCGTTGCCCGCGCCGTGGTCGTCAATTCCGGCAACGCCAATGCCTTTACTGGCGTCAAGGGTCGGGCCGCGACTGAGCTGACGGGGAAATCCGCAGCTGAGGCCGTGGGCTGTGCAGCAAACGAAGTGTTTCTCGCTTCGACCGGTGTCATCGGTGAGCCGCTCGACGCCACGAAGTTCGCGGGCGTTCTCGGCCAGATGAATACGGATGCCAAGGGTGACTTCTGGCAGGAGGCCGCCAAGGCTATCATGACCACGGACACGTATCCGAAGGTCGCCACACGCACAGCCGAGATCGGTGGCGTCACCGTCACCATCAACGGCATCGCCAAGGGTGCGGGCATGATTGCGCCAGACATGGCGACGATGCTGTCCTTTGTCGTGACCGATGCGGATATCGCGCCCACTGCCTTGCAGGCGCTGTTGGCCGCAGGCGTTGGCCCGACGTTCAATTCGGTGACTGTTGATAGCGACACATCCACCTCCGACACGTTGATGCTGTTTGCAACAGGTGCGGCCCGTGCCGACGGACAGGTGCGTATCGAGACGGCTGAAGACTCCAGGCTCGGCTCGTTCCGTGAAGCACTGAACGATGTGTTGAAAGACCTTGCGTTGCAGGTCGTTCGCGATGGCGAGGGCGCGCGCAAGATGGTGGAAATCACCGTGACAGGCGCCGAAAATGACGCGGCAGCCAAGAAGATCGCTCTGTCCATCGCCAACTCGCCGCTGGTCAAGACGGCGGTAGCAGGTGAAGACGCCAACTGGGGCCGTGTCGTCATGGCCGTCGGCAAGTCCGGCGAGATGGCGGACCGCGACCGCCTTGCAATCTGGTTCGGCCATGTTCGTGTGGCCGTCAACGGCGAGCGCGACGCGGATTATTCCGAGGCTGAAGCCACTGCCGTGATGAAAAACCAGGATATTCCAGTCAAGGTGGATATTGGTCTCGGCAACGGCACGGCAACCGTGTGGACCTGCGATCTGACCAAGGAATATGTCGAAATCAACGGCGATTATCGGAGCTGATCAGTGGGGTCTAACGATATCCAGAGTGCTCCTGTCAATCTACCGCTCGTGCGGCGTCTCGAGGCTGTCAGCTTCCGTGCATGGCCGGCGTCTTCCGTCATCTATGATGGCAGCTGGCAGATAAGACTGACGGGTTCGCATCCGTCGAAGCGGATCAATTGTGTCGTGCCGCTCGATCCATCCGACTACGGTAATTGCAGCCTTCGGCTGGAAAAGGCCCGCAAACGCTTCGAGGACTTCGGGCGGCCGCTGATCGTGCGTGAAACGACGCTGATGCCGCCTCAACTGCGCGAGCATCTTTTGGACGACGGTTGGGCTGTGTTCGAGAACGTCGACGTCATGACAGCGGATCTCGCCTCTGCCGAACTGCCTGAGACCATGGCGCATCTTCCAAGCCATGATATTGGACGCTTCGTGGAAGCCAGTCTGAAGGTCAGTGGCGACGACCCGTCCTTGCGTTCCGCCATCGCCGAGATCGTCAGCTCCATCAAGCCGACGCTTGGGCTGTTTACCAAGGAAGAGGTGGAAGGCGAGCCACAGGCCACCGTGATCTGCGTTCAGGACAACGATCTGGCGGGTATTTTGTCGCTGGATGTCGATGCAGCGATCAGGCGGCAGGGAACGGCCACGCAAATCCTCACCTCCGCGCTCCGCTGGGCGCGCATCAGCGGAGCCAAGACCGCATGGCTGCAAGTGGTTTCCACCAATGTGCCAGCGGTGGCGCTTTATGAGAAATTCGGTTTTTCCACAGCCTATACGTATCGCTACTGGCGCAAGGATGCGGCCTGATGGCTGACGCTGGGCGAAACATTCTTCTGGTGGCAGCCTGCGCACTGATCGACACCGATGGCCGCATTCTGCTGGCGCAAAGGCCTGAAGGCAAGTCGCTTGCCGGTCTATGGGAGTTTCCCGGCGGCAAGGTCGAAAGCGGCGAAACACCCGAGGAAACGCTTGTTCGAGAACTGGAAGAAGAGCTTGGCATCAAGACCAAGATCGCCTGTCTCGCGCCGCTGACCTTTGCCAGCCATACCTATGAGACATTTCACCTTTTGATGCCCCTTTACGTCTGCCGTCGTTATGAGGGCATTCCGCGCGGTGCCGAGGGACAGGCGATCAAATGGGTCAAGCCGCAGGCTTTGCGAGATTACCCGATGCCGCCGGCCGATGAGCCGCTGATCCCCTATCTTCAGGACCTGCTGTAAACAATCCCGTGAATAAGGGCTCGTCTGGGCTTTGAACGTCTCAAAACGGGGCGTTATTAACCAATCGTTTATCACCCTCTGGCAAATTCAAAGACTGAACAATTGGTAAATGGCGCGTAGCGAGGCCTGGTATGAACGAGGATTTTTGGAAGACAGTCGAGGATCGTCAATCCTATTCGAAAAAGTCTCGTAGAATCGGTGTCGTCAACGTCGCCCTGCTGTTCGGCATGGCGGCAATCGCACTTTCGCTAATCGTAACCCCCATGCTGGCAGGCAAAACCCCGCCTGCGCGTTTTGCCCAGACGCCCGACAATTTCGATATGATCAGCACCGGCTCGATCAATCGCGGCGACGCGGCCAAGAAATCTTACAGCATTCGTCGCAGCGTAACCCAGCCAATGCCGGGTTCGGTCTGCATCGTCGATGGCTACGCTGGCGGCCAGGGCTGCTGATTTCCACGCAATGTTTTAACATCCTGACACCTCCCCATTTCTGAATACATGCGTGAGGGAAGACATGCAGAAACGCCGCAGACGATGTCTGCGGCGTTTCTTTTTTTGATCAAGGCTGAGTTGCCTTCGGCTCTTCCGGCGGCGTCTCCGCCTCCGGGCGTTTCGTCCGCATCAGTTTCAGGACGAAGACGAAGAATGCCGGGACGAAGAAGACGGCCAGGATCGTTGCCGAGATCATGCCGCCAAGAACGCCGGTACCGATGGCATTCTGGCTGGCAGCGCTCGGGCCGGTGGCGATGGCCAGCGGCACCACGCCGAGCGTGAAGGCGAGCGAGGTCATGATGATCGGCCGGAAGCGGACCTTTGCGGCGAGGACCGCGGATTCCATCAGCGTTTTTCCTTCCGCATAATAATCCTTGGCGAACTCCACGATAAGGATCGCGTTTTTGGCCGAGAGCCCGATGATGGCGATCAGGCCTACCTTGAAGTAGATATCGTTGGGCATATCCCGAAGAAGGACCGCCAGCACCGAGCCGATGATGCCAAGGGGCACGACCAGCATCACCGCAAGCGGGATGGACCAGCTTTCGTAGAGACCTGCCAGCAGCAGGAACACGAAGAGGATGCTGAGGCTGAACAGGAACGGCGCCTGCGAGCCGGACTTGATCTCTTCCAGGGCTTGGCCCGTCCATTCGTAGCCGATGCCAGCGGGAAGTTCGGAAGCAAGACGTTCCATCTCTGTGATAGCCGCACCTGTCGAATTTCCCGGCGCAGGCGCGCCCGAAATACGGATGGTCGGATATCCGTTGTAGCCGACGACCTGCGGAGAGCCCTTCTGCCACTGCGCGATGGCAAACGAGCTGAGAGGCACCATGCCGCCGCTGGCATTGCGCACGTTCAGCTTCAACAGATCCTCGACCTGAAGACGGTCACGGTCCTGCGCCTGAACGACGACGCGCTGCATGCGTCCGGCATTTGGAAAGTCGTTGATGTAGGACGATCCAAGGTTGGCGGTGATGGTGTTGTTGATATCGGCGAAGGTGACGCCGAATGTGTTGGCTTTCTCGCGGTCGATCACCAGCATGATCTGCGCAGCATCCGGCAAGCCTTCGATGCGCATTCCAGCCAGAACAGGGCTTTTGCTTGCCTTCTGCATCAATTCGCCAGCGGCGGCAGACAGTGCTGCCTGGCCGATGCCATTGCGGTCCTGCAAGCGGAAGGAGAAGCCGCCAGATGTGCCGAAGCCTTCAATGGGCGGCGGAGACAGCGCGAAGGTCTGCGCATCCTTTAGCCCGAACAGCTTCATGTTGGCGCGGTTGGCGATGTCCTGAGCCGAATTATCGGCTCCTCTTTCGCTCCAGTCCTTCAAGGTAATGAAGGCCAGTGCCGCATTGGCACCGTTACCGGAGAAGCTGAAGCCCTGAATAGCAACGACGTCCTTTACCGAAGGTTCGTCCTTGAAGATTTTCTCGATCTGTTCGATGGAGGCAACCGTGCGGTTGGCACTGGCTTCCGGCGGCCCCTGAATATCCACGATCAGGAAGCCCTGATCCTCATCCGGCACGAAGGCGCTGGGAAGGCTGACGAAGAGATAGCCGAGACCGGCGACCAGCGCGAGATAAATGACCATCATCCGCCCTGCACGACGCGCACCGCCCGTTGCCGCCTTGGTGTAGCCATTCGTCAGGCCATCGAACTTCCTGTTGAACCAGCCGCCAAGACCGCGCTTCTCATGGTGGCCCTGCTTGATGGGCTTGAGGAAGGTGGCGCAAAGAGCTGGTGTCAAAGACAATGCGAGGAAGGCGGAGAACAGGATGGACACGACCATCGTCAAGCTGAACTGACGATAGATGATACCGGTCGATCCGGGGAAGAACGCCATGGGTATGAACACGCAGGCCAGAACCAGCGTGATGCCGAGAATGGCACCGGTGATCTGCTTCATGGCCTTTTGCGTTGCAGCCTTCGGCGACAAGCCTTCTTCGGCCATGATGCGCTCGACATTTTCCACGACGACGATGGCGTCATCCACCAGAATGCCGATGGCGAGAACCATGGCGAACATGGTCAGAACGTTGATGGAAAACCCGGTGGCATACATGACCGCGCAGGTGCCCAGCAGCGCCACCGGAACCACCAGCGTGGGAATGACCGTGTAGCGGAAGTTTTGCAGGAAAACGAACATCACGATGAAGACGAGGACGATGGCCTCGACCAGTGTGTGCAACACTTTTTCGATGGAGGCCGAAACGAAGGGACTTGTATCGTAGGGAACGGCATAGGCGACACCGCTCGGGAAGAAGCGTGATAGTTCTTCCAGCTTGGCCGAGACGGCTTTAGACGTTGCGACGGCATTGCCGGTGGAGGAAAGCTGGATACCCACGGCAGCGCTGGCCTGTCCGTTCAGACGGCTGGAAAAGTTGTAGGTCTCCGCGCCAAGCTCGATGCGGGCGACATCCTTCAGTCGCACGCTACTGCCATCCGGGTTGGCGCGCAGGACGATGTTGCCGAACTCTGCTGGATCGGTCAGCTGTCCCTTGACCAGAACGGTTGCGGTCAAATCCTGACTGACGGGATTGGGCGCTGCGCCGATCTGGCCAGCGGCAACCTGCGCATTTTGGGCGGTGATTGCGCTGTTGATATCTCCAGCCGTGAGGTTGAGGCCAACAAGCTTGTCGGCATCGATCCAGACGCGCATGGCGCGTTGGGATGAGAAGAGTTGCGCTCGACCGACACCTTCGATGCGGCGCAGTTCACCCAGCACGTTGCGGTTGAGATAGTCGCCCAGCGCTACCTCGTCCATCGTGCCATCGGTTGAGGTCAGCGTGATGAACATAAGGAAGCCAGAGGAGGCTTCTTCCACTGTCACACCCTGTGCCGCAACGGCAGAGGGAAGACGTGCCTCGACGCGGCGGATGGCGTTCTGCACATCGACCGAGGCCTGATTGATGTTTGTGCCAGCTTCGAATGTGGCGTTGATGGAGACCTGACCGGACGTATCCGAGGTAGATTCGAAGTACATCAGTCCTTCGACGCCGTTCAACTCATCTTCGATGAGCCGGGTGACGCCTTGGTAGATATCCTGCGGCGAAGCGCCGGGATAGGTGGTCGAAATCGTCAATTGCGGCGGTGCGACCTTCGGGTACTGCGCAATCGGCAGGAAGGGCAGGGCAATGACGCCCGCAATGGAAATGAACAGCGCAAAGACCCAGGCGAGGATCGGCCGTCTTATGAAGAGCTGTGCCATGAAAGGACCTTACTGCTTTGGTGCTTGCGCCGGTGTCTCGGCTGTTTGTTCCGGCTGCCATGGTTCCGGCTTGATCTTGCCGCCGGGCTGGACCTTCTGGGCACCGTCGACCACGACTTTTTCGCCAGCGGTCAAACCTTTTTCGACCACCCATTCGGTTTCAAGCGCCTGACCGAGTTCGATAGGGCGTGCTTCCGCTGTATCGCCCTTGACGACATAGACCAGCGGCTTGCCATCGGCATTGCGAATGATCGAGCGTTGGGGAACGGTGACGGCGTTTTCACGAACGGCCTGCTCGATTCTGACCCGCACATACATGCCGGGAAGCAGATCGCGGCGGGCGTTGGGAAACTCCGCCCGCAACGTGACCTGACCGGTGGTGGAATCCACGCTGGCGCTGGCAAACAACAAACGACCGGGTTCCGGGTACATCGAACCATCATCGAAAACCAGCCGGACGCTGGCCTGACCGGGGCCCGGGCTCGCCAGTTTCCCGTCATCGACAGCACGTCTCAGCGCCATCATATCCTGCGCCGACTGGGTGAAATCGGCGTAGCTTGGATCGATCTGCTGGATCAAAGCGAGGTTCTGCGTACCATCGGCAGTGACTAGGGCGCCTTCGGTGACCAGTGCGCCGCCGATGATGCCGGAGATCGGCGCGCGGACCTCGGTGTAGTCGAGGTTTATACGTGCTTCGTCCAGCGCGGCCTGCTGAAGTGCAACATCGGCATCCGCCTGAGCGAGATTGACGGCTGCCGTATCGTAATCGATGCCGGTCGATACGTTGCGTTCACGCAGGTTTTTCTGACGTTCCAGTTGCTGGCGCGCATTGCTCTGCGTTGCCTGGGCGCGCTGCAAGGAAGCTTCTGCGCTGGCAACACGAACTTTGAACAATCGAGGATCGATGCGGTAGAGGACATCGTCCTTCTTGACCAGCGTTCCCTGCTCGAACACGCGTTCAAGCAAGATGCCGGAAACCCGTGCGCGAACTTCGGCCACGCGTGTCGCGGCGATACGGCCCGGAAGCTCGTTGACAACAGGCACCGACTTCGCCGTCAGTTCCAGCACGCCGACGGCAGGGGGCGGCATCTGCGCGCCTTCCTGCGCGTGAACAATCGTCGGTGCCGCCAGTACGAAGGCGGCAGTCATCAAGGTTAGCAGTCGCGGCAGAGTGGTTCTGCTGTGCATCGTATAGTCCTCATCATATCACCCGCAGGTGATCGTCATGTTTCGTCTGGAAAGGTTGAGTAAATAGAACGAATATCGTTGAGGATTGCCAGTCTGTCTTCTGGGTCCCATTGGTGAAAATCGAAATATTCCGTGCAGCAGAAGCCGGTCAACGCCAGATAAGCGATCAGGGCTGCTCTGGGTCTTTTGCCTTTTTCCATGGCGGCAAGATCCTGGCGGGTCCAGTCGCTCATGCGGTCGTGGATTTTCTCTTCGCTCGACATGGCCGCACTGATGGCAAGGCAAACCGCCTTGTCTGTATCATCTGGCACCTTTTCGGCCACCGCAATGCGACCGAACAGTTCGGGGTGCGGCAGGTGACTGCTGCCATTGATGGCGGCCTGTACACGTTCTTCTTCCGACGCAAGGCGCCTTTCGATCAGCGCTTCAAGCAAAGCGGACTTGGATTTGTGATCGTAGACGACACGCGATTTGCTGACGCCCGCTTCCTGTGCCACGGCATCGATGGAAAATCCGGTCGCACCAGCACGCAGGACGACCCTTTCGGCGGCGTCCAGAATGTCATCCGTGCTGATTTTACGTGTTCTTGCCATAATGATTGGGTCCTGAAGCTGAAATTTTAAATACGAACGTTCGTGTTTTAAAGCAAGTGTATAAATATCACGATATTTTGTGTAAGAAAATCAAATACTTGCAGAAATTATTGATGGTCGAAGAGCATTGTTCATTTCCCGCATACCAGTTGCTGAGGTGCGAATGACCTCTGAAATTTCAAGCAATTGCTTGCCGATGGGCGTTGCACTGCGCCAGATCATGCCGATGGTTCTGATCGGTGCGGGGGCGTCGAAATGCGACACAGAGACATGGGCAGAGCGCGTTTCCATGGGAACGGCCATTTCCGGGATGAGCGTTACGCCGATGCCGGCGCTGACCATCTGCACCAATGTTGATAGCGAACTGCCTTCCATGACCTCTCTTGGCTGCGATGAGCCGACATTGCAAAAGGACAGGGCTTGATCGCGGAAACAATGACCTTCTTCCAGCAGCAGCAATCGCATTTCCGGAAGTGCCGTGCGTTCAGGTACAGGCTTGCCACCATCCTGATGCCGCCTGACCAGCACGAATTCCTCATCGAAGAGCTTCGATTCCATCAGAGACGGTTCCGATATCGGCAAAGCCACGATTGCCAGATCGAGATCGCCCTGTTTCAACTCTTCGAGCAATTTGGCGGTTTGCGTCTCGCGCACCCGGATTTCGATGCCATCAAACGTTCTGTTGAGATCATTGATGATTGTGGGAAGCAGATAGGGCGCGATGGTCGGAATGACGCCGATCCGAAGGCGCGACAGGAACGAGTTTTTCGACGCGCGTGCCAGTTCCCCCAGCTCGTTCACGTCGCGCAGGATCTGACGCACACGCAAGGCGAATGTCTGCCCGAAAGCGGTGAGTTTGATCTCTTTCGCGCCCCGCTCGAAAAGATCATGCCCGACCTCCTGCTCCAGTTCCTTGATCTGCATCGAAAGCGCGGGCTGGGAGATGGCGCAGACTTCCGCTGCGATCCGAAACCGCTTGTGGTGTGCCAATGCCTCGAAATAGCGCAGCTGCTTCAACGTCAAATTTTTCATAAGCTGAGCTTATCGCGTCAATCAGTAAATCCAACTTAAATTTATGGCGCTTGGTCGTTAAAAGGTCTTGTGGCGAGGTTACATTTCACTTCGTGTCGTGGTTTTCCGCGATAAAGGTCAACTGAAATCCTGCAATTTTGACAATAACAGCTTTTTTAACGTCCACTCAAAAGTGACATGGAGACTATCATGGATCAGAAAACCGACAGCGCGGGCAAGTGTCCCGTGGCCCACGGCCAGACACCCAAAGCCGTTCGAACGAACCGTGATTGGTGGCCGAACCAGCTCAACATTCAAATCCTGCATCACGGCTCGTCCCTTTCTGATCCGTTGGGCAAGGACTTCGATTATGCCGAAGCGTTCAAGGCGCTCGATCTGAATGCTGTGAAGGCCGATCTCCACGCCCTGATGACGGATTCTCAGGAATGGTGGCCCGCCGACTTTGGTCACTATGGTGGTCTGTTCATCCGCATGGCCTGGCACAGTGCTGGTACATACCGCATCACCGATGGTCGTGGCGGTGCCGGCGCCGGTCAGCAGCGTTTTGCGCCGCTCAACAGCTGGCCTGACAACGCCAACCTCGACAAGGCCCGGCGCCTTCTTTGGCCGATCAAACAGAAATACGGCAACAGCATTTCCTGGGCCGATCTGATGATCCTGACCGGCAACGTCGCGCTGGAATCCATGGGCTTCAAGACATTCGGCTTTGCCGGTGGTCGCGCAGACGTCTGGGAGCCGGAGGAGCTCTTCTGGGGTCCCGAAGGCACATGGCTCGGCGATGAGCGTTACAGCGGCGAACGCGAACTGGCGGAACCGCTGGGCGCGGTTCAGATGGGTCTGATCTACGTTAATCCGGAAGGCCCAAACGGCAATCCCGATCCTATCGCCTCCGCCCGCGATATTCGTTCCACATTTGCCCGTATGGCAATGGACGACGAAGAGACGGTGGCGCTGATTGCAGGCGGCCACACCTTCGGCAAGACGCATGGTGCAGGCGATCCGTCCCTTATCGGCGCAGAGCCTGAAGGCGGCGAACTGGAAGCGCAGGGCCTAGGCTGGCACAACAAATTCGGCACGGGCATCGGCAAGGACACGACGACCGGTGGTCCGGAAGTGACGTGGACGCAGACACCGACGCAGTGGAGCAACTTCTTCTTCGAAAACCTCTTTGCTTTCGAATGGGAACTGACGACAAGCCCTGCCGGTGCCAAGCAATGGGTGGCGAAGAACGCTGATCCATCGATCCCCGATGCTTATGATCCACATACGAAGCATCTTCCAACCATGCTGACATCCGATCTGGCACTGCGTTTCGACCCTGCCTACGAGAAGATTTCGCGGCGCTTCCTTGAAAACCCGGACCAGTTTGCCGATGCTTTTGCCCGTGCATGGTTCAAGCTGACCCACCGCGACATGGGACCGAAGGCTCGCTATCTCGGACCGGAAGTGCCAGCCGAAGACTTGATCTGGCAGGACGTCATTCCATCGGTCGACCATCCGTTCGTCGATGATTCCGATATTGCCAATCTCAAGGCGAAGGTGCTGGCGACCGGTCTCAGCGTACAGGAACTGGTGTCGACAGCCTGGGCGTCGGCGTCTTCATTCCGTGGATCGGACAAGCGTGGCGGTGCCAACGGTGCCCGTATCCGTCTGGAGCCGCAGAAGAACTGGGAAGCCAACCAGCCTGAGCAGCTTGCCAAGGTTCTCAGCATTCTCGAAGACATTCAGAGCGGTTTCAATGCCGGCCAAACCGGCGGCAAGAAGATTTCGCTGGCTGACCTGATCGTTCTGGCCGGTGCGGCAGGTGTTGAAAAGGCGGCGAAGGCTGGCGGTCACGATATCACCGTTCCGTTTACGCCTGGCCGCACGGATGCGTCTCAGGAGCAGACGGACGTTGCGTCCTTTGCAGCACTCGACCCGCGCGCCGATGGCTTCCGCAACTTCGTCAACAAGGCTCGTCACCAGTTCATGAAGCCGGAAGAGGCGCTTGTGGACCGTGCGCAGCTTCTCACGCTGACAGGGCCGGAAATGACGACCCTTGTTGGCGGCTTGCGCGTTCTCAATGTCGGCAAGCCGGAACATGGTGTGTTGACCACGCGCCCGGAAACGCTGACCAACGACTTCTTCGTCAATCTTCTGGACATCGACCTGCAATGGGCGCCGGTTCAGGGACAGGAAGGCGTTTATGAAGCCCGCAGCCGCAAGACCAACGAAGCAAAGTGGACGGGAACGCGCGTCGATCTGATTTTCGGTTCGCATTCGCAGCTACGTGCCCTTGCGGAAGTCTACGCCTCGGCAGACGCAAAACAAAAGTTCGTGAAGGATTTCGTGGTTGCGTGGAATAAGGTCATGAACGCTGATCGGTTCGATCTCGTCTGACCAATGCCGATTCGTTGTTGTTAGACGACGGCACGATTTTACCGTTCAAATTTAACCTTAGATAGCACCGGGCGTGGCGACTGCCACGCCCGGTAACCATGTGTTTTGTTTTCCTAAACCATTTTGGGTTTTTTTTACGATTTCGCTAACCACAATCATCAACATTGGATAACCGTTACTATGCTTTGGGTGTGTCAGGGCAGGTCGTGGCAGCACGATCGAAATGGCATCAGGGCCCCAGGGTCCGGCAAGAAATCCGAATACTCGTATTGTATAAAATACTGATATAAGATTTTAGAAGAGCCTCCGGGTTAACCAAGAGTTCTATCGAGGGACAAGACGATGATGGGTATCGTGCGGTTAGTTCTCAGTGCCGTTTTGGCGATCTGTTTTTTTTCTTACGCTCAGGCTGACGCGTTGCCGCAACCGACGGGTAAGCCTATCCTGACGATCTCGGGCAACATATCCAACACCAACGCAGACGCTGCTGCGAAATTCGACCGCGACATGCTGGAAGCCGTCGGTCTTGTAACGATCGAGACACATTCCCCGTGGTATGACGGGTTGACGCGTTTTGAGGGTGTTTCGCTGAAAAAACTGATGGATTTCGTCGGCGCCAAAGGCACCACGGTAACCGCCGTTGCACTGAACGATTATGTCAGTACGATTCCTATGGCGGATTTTGACAAGTTCAATGTAATACTGGCCATGAAGCGCGATGGGAACTATATGGAGGTTCGCGAAAAAGGGCCTTTATTTGTGATTTACCCTTACGATACAGCATCTGAACTTCAAACACAGACATATTATACCCGCTCCGCATGGCAGGTTGCAAAGCTTATAGTCGAGTAAAGGTGCCAATTGCGCAAAGTATTGGCGGTCATCATATGCTGCTTCGTGTTGGCGACAGGCTACATAGCCTATGTCATCGCGCAGCGGCAAACCGCACTGCAGAAATTCGCCAGATACAATGATTCTTGGGCGGTCAGTCAGACCGTCTCGGAATATCTGCGTCTTCAGAATAATCTTTATGGCTTCCTCGTAGACCCCGAAAACGTAACGCATGACGACCTGCGCTTGCGAATGGATCTGATGCTGGGCAGGCTCGAGCTTTTGAAACAGGGAAATCTGGGCGCGTTCATTGGCGGAAGGCCCGAATGGCGAAACCTCGTTACGCAGCTGAATGCGGTTCTGTCCGACCTCGACACGCGGATCGACACCCTGCAACCCCCTGCCGTCAGACCCATTCTGGAAGCGATGAAAGCGCTCGATGGCCCTTTGACGACGCTTGCCTCCTCATCCGTCGCCTATGATGTCGAAGTCGTAGACAATGCCCACTCCGAGGTCCGCCAGCTTCACACGATATTCTCCGCACTGGCGGGCGGTCTGATCGTCTGTGGTGTGGCGCTCATCCTGCTGTTGAACCGGCACAACAATTTGCTCGATGGTGCTCATAAGGAGATGCGCGGCCTGACGGATGATCTGCAGGCGGCCACGTTGGAGCTGAAGGACAACAATGCCCGCCTTGAGCATGATGCCTATCACGACGCTCTGACCGAACTGCCCAACCGTGCGCTGTTTCGCAAGGAGCTGAACGAAAGACTGGCGTCTGGAGGCGCTGGAACATCGATCATCCTGCTGCTGGATCTGGACGGTTTCAAGGACATCAACGATACGCTCGGCCATGATGTCGGCGATGCGCTTTTGCAGTCCGTGGCCGTGCGCCTGTCTGACATCCGCGAGGATGATGACATGGTATGCCGGCTCGGCGGCGACGAGTTTGCTTTCATAACCAGCGCCCGTGACGAAGAAGAAGCGCTCGTCTTTGCGGATACCCTGATTGCGCAGATAAGCGAACCCTACAATCTCGGGGATCTGGAAATCAAAATTGGTACCTGCGTGGGTATTGCCGTTTCCAGCGACGTGACGAATGCCGACGAGCTGTTCAAGCGTGCCGACCTTGCGCTTTACGAGTCGAAGCGGCTGGGGCCGGGCCGTGTCAGCGTTTTCCAGGATCATATGCAGCAGCAGCTGACCGAGAAAAGATCGTTTGAAGCGGACCTGCAAACCGCGGTTCAGAACAATGAGATGGAAGTCTATTATCAGCCGCAGATGCTGACGAAGACTCGCGAAATCTGCGGCTTCGAGGCTTTGCTGCGCTGGACGCACCCGGTTCGCGGCAGTGTTCCCCCGTCAGCGTTCATTCCCGTTGCGGAGCGGACCGGGTTGATCCATTCGCTGGGCAAATGGGCGATGGACACTGCGTGCCAGGAGGCCAAGACATGGAAGGGCGATCTCAAGATTGCGATCAACCTGTCCCCCGTCCAGTTTCACAGCACCAGCCTCATTCAAAACGTGGTGGATGCACTGGACAAGAGCGGGCTGGACGCCAGCAGGCTCGAACTCGAGATTACCGAGTCCGTGCTGCTCAACAAAAGCGACCAGACGCTCGACACGCTTGAAAAACTGAAAGATGTCGGCATAAAGATCGCCATGGACGATTTTGGAACCGGCTATTCGTCGCTTGGAAATCTGCGCGGCGTACCCTTCGACAAAATCAAGATCGACCAGTCGTTTCTGCGCGATGTTGCGACCGATACCGATGCGCTGGCCATTGTGGAATTCGTGGTCGGTATGGCCAAAAGCTTGAGAATGACGACGATTGCCGAGGGTATCGAAACGCAGGAGCAGTTCGATTGCATGTCCCGGTTGGGCTGTGACCAGATGCAGGGGTATCTGATCGGCCGACCAGGCCCTGCCGAAAAGCTCGATGTCTTCAGGCGTGTCAGCTGAGTGTTTCCATTTGTCCTTTTTATGAGGGCGAGACTTGTAATGGCGTTTATGCGTGGCTTCGCCACGAAGGGAAGTTGGAATGGAACGGCTTGACGTGCATGGGGTGAAGCTCGATCTGGCGCGGGACGAGGTTTCTCCCGTCATCTGGAAAGCGCTGGCTGATGGCAGCTATGAGGCCAAGGAAGCCCGCAGCATTCTCAAAGCCATCAAGCCGGGCGACCGTGTTCTTGAGTTGGGCTCCGGCATCGGCATCATCACCTCCATCATAGCCGGCATAAAGGATGTCATGGTCTGGGCGTTTGAGGCCAACCCGGGGACGGCGGCATTGGCTGAGCGGGTGATCAAGACCAATTGCGCCGATAATGTCGTGTTTTCGCAGGGGTTGCTGACCGCTCATGCCCCGCATGTTCACTCGTTTTATGTGCGCAAAGACCTCTGGATGTCATCCATGGATGAAAATCAGGGGCCATATGAGCACCGCATCGAAATCCCTTCGGAAAATATCGATGCGTTCATTGCGCAGCATCGCATCAACGCATTGGTCATGGATATCGAGGGAGCGGAGCACGATCTCCTGCAGAATGCGCAGCTTGCCGGTGTCGAGCGCATCTTCGTGGAACTGCACGACCACCTCTATAATCTGGCAGGCATTCGCGATATCACCCAGGCGCTTGCGCTGAAGGGGTATTCCTACGATCCACGCGGTTCTCGCGGACCGTGCGTCCTGTTTTCCAAGGACGACAGCAAACGGGAATATGATCCCGACGTGGACTGAAGCGTCAGGCGTTCACGCCTTCATATTCCAGCGATGCCGCGATCAATTCGCGCGCGTAAGGGTGCGTTGCGCCGTTTCTGGCGATGGCGTCACGGGGGAGAACTTCGGTAACTTCGCCGCGCAGCATCACCGCAAACCGGTCACACATGTGGTCAACGACGGCCAGATCATGCGTGACCATAATGTAGGTGAAACCGCGTTCCTCCCGCAGACGCTGGAGCAGATTGAGAATTTCAGCCTGCACCGAAACATCAAGCGCCGATGTCGGCTCATCCAGCAACAGCAAAGATGGCTCGAGGATCAAAGCGCGGGCAATGGCTACGCGCTGGCGCTGGCCGCCGGAAAGCTGATGGGGGAAACGGTCGAGAAATGAAACGGGCAGGCCGACATCGGTGATGGCCTTTTGCATCCGCTCTTCCTTGTCCGTAAGCTTATGGATGGTCAGCGGTTCGTTCAGCACGGTTCTGACGGACTGGCGCGGATGAAGCGAACCGTAGGGGTCCTGAAACACCATTTGCAACTTGCGGCAGCGCTCGATCAACGGCATGTCGCGCACGGATTTGCCATTGATCAGAACATCGCCTTTCCAGAAATCGGTCAGCAAGGAAACGCAGCGCAGCACGGTGGATTTGCCCGAACCGGACTCACCGACAAGGCCGAAACACTCGCCGGGTTTAACGGAAAACGAAACGGATGGCAGGACTTTTACCGCCGCAGGGCCATCGCCAAAGCTGATCGACAGGTCGCGAATTTCAACGGAAACTGACATCAGGCATGTTCCTCCAGCCATTCCGGGCGGCGGTCCAGTACCGCAAGCGGCGCACGGGTGCCGCCAATGCGGGGCTGAGCGGCCAGAAGGCCGCGTGTGTAAGGGTGTTGCGCGGCATCCAGATTGCCTGCCGACAGGGTCTCCACCACCTGACCCGCATACATGATGAGAACGCGGTCACAGAAATTGCGCACAAGATTGAGATCGTGGCTGATCATGATGAGGCCAATGCCGCGATCACGAACGAGGCCGTCGAGAATGTTGAGAACCTGCAAACGAACAGTAACGTCGAGCGCCGATGTCGGCTCGTCGGCAATGACGAGATCAGGGTCGGCCAGCAACATCATGGCAATCATCACCCGCTGGCCCATGCCGCCGGAGATTTCATGCGGATATTGCGCATAGACGCGCTCAGGGTCGCGGATTTTAACCGCCTCCAGCATGACGAGCGCCTTGATCTTGGCTTCCGCTTTTGTGCATTTGAAATGCCGCAGATAGGTTTCCGCCACCTGATCACCGACGCGCCTGATAGGGTTCAGTGAAAATTTCGGGTCCTGAAGGATCATCGACATGCGCCTGCCGCGAACTTTCAGCATCTCCCTTTCGGACAGGGAAAGAAGATCGAGTTCATCGAAGCGCAAGGTATCGGCGGTAATCGCGGCACCCGGCAGAAGGCGCAGCAGTGCACGTCCCACGGTGGATTTGCCCGAACCGCTTTCGCCAACGATGCCCAGCCGCTCGCGAC
This sequence comes from Agrobacterium bohemicum, assembly GCF_001562555.1. Lineage (NCBI taxonomy): Bacteria > Pseudomonadati > Pseudomonadota > Alphaproteobacteria > Hyphomicrobiales > Rhizobiaceae > Agrobacterium > Agrobacterium bohemicum. Next base: position 287,962 of record NZ_KQ961026.1, on the reverse strand, counting down.
CGAGCGTGAAAGACACGCCGCGCACTGCCTCCGTTGCAGAGCCACCATAGCGAATGCGGAGATTTTCGACGTCCAGTATCGTCCGTTCCATGGTCTATCTCCGGTTCATCTGCTTCGGATCGAGCGCATCGCGCAGACCATCACCCAGAAGATTGAAGGCAAGGCTGACGGTGAGGATCGATATGCCGGGGAAGGTGACCAGCCACCAGTTGTCCAGCATGTAGCGACGGCCGGTCGCAATCATCGCGCCCCATTCCGGCAGCGGTGGTTGTGCGCCGAGGCCGAGAAAGCCGAGGCCAGCGGCGGTCAGGATGACGGTTGCCATGTTCAGTGTCAGGCGAATGAGGACCGATGGCAGGCACATGGGCATGATCGACTTGACGATGATGCGGATGGGTGATGCGCCCTGGAGGCGGGCTGCGGCAATGTAATCGGCATTGCGGAATGTCAGCGCTTCTGCGCGGGCAAGACGGGCGATTGGTGGCCATGAGGTCAGGGCAATGGCGATGATCGCATTGTTGAGACTGGGTCCCAATGCCGCAACGAAAGCCAGCGACAGGATGAGGCTTGGGAATGACAGAAAGATATCGGTGATGCGCATCATCACCGTATCGAACTTGCCGCCGAGATAACCAGACGCGGTGCCGATGATGAGGCCGATGGGGCCGACCACGACGGAGACGAGAAAAATGATCGTCAGCGTGATGCGCGCCCCGAAGATCAAGCGGCTGAATATGTCGCGGCCGAGTTCATCGGTGCCGAACAGATGGCCGTTTCCGGGTGATTTCAGCACGTTGGTCAAGTCCTGCACGTAAGGGTCATGCGTGGCGATCAAGGGTGCGAAGACGGCAGCCAGGATCAGCACGGCAAGGACCGCCAGACCAAAAGCGGACGTCGGGCTGCGCAGGAGGAAAAGAACGATGTTCTTCATCGCATTTACGGAAGCTGGCAGCCTGATTTTTTCTGCATGGGCGGTCATCAGCGTGTCCTCGGATCGAAGAAGCGGTAGAGAATGTCGGACAGAAGATTGAGCCCGATGAAGATGACACCGACGATGAGAACGCAGGTCATGACGGCATTCATGTCGCCGGTGATAAGGTTGCTGGTCAGATACTGACCGAAACCCGGCCATGCGAACACGGTTTCGATCAGCACCGCGCCTTCGAGCAGCGAACCATAGGCAAGGGCGACGATGGTGACCAGCTGGACGCGGATATTGGCGAAGGCATGCCGCCAGATGGTCTGCTGGCTGGAGAGGCCTTTGACGCGCGCGGTCGTTACATATTCCTGACCGAGCTGGTCCAGCATGAAGCTTCGGGTCATGCGGGTGATGTAGGCGGATGAGGAATAACCAAGCAACGAGGCTGGCAGGATGAGGTGGTTCACGGCGGACCAGAAGACATCCATGTCCCCTGCCAGAAGGCTGTCGATCAGGAGAAAGCCGGTACGCTCGTCCACCAGCCCGATATAGAACTGGTCCATACGTCCGCTGCCACCGACGAGATCGAGCTTTGCGTAGAATACGATCAGCGCGATCATGCCTGTCCAGAAGATGGGCATCGAGTGCCCAAAAAGGCTGACGACGCGCACGAGATGATCCGGCCAGCGATCCTTGTTGACGGCGGCAAAGACGCCCATGGGGATGCCCAGCCCCGCACCGATGAGAATTGCGAATGTCGCAAGCTCGATGGTTGCAGGCATGACGTGGAGAATGTCCTGAATGACGGGCTGGCCGGTGCGGATGGATGTGCCGAAATTGCCGGTTAAGACATCGCCGAGGTAATAGAAGAACTGCTGCCAGATCGGCTTGTCGAGACCCAGCGAGCGGAACACCTGTTCATAGGTTTCGCGCGTCGCATCTTCCCCAACCATGGCGCGGACAGGGTCGGCAGGCATCAAGCGCCCGATGAAGAAAGTCAACAAGAGGAGGCCGAGCAGCGTGATGGCGATAGTGCCGATCTGCCCCGCCACGCCAGCCAGGCGCGGGCTTCGTATGTGCATATTTCCTCCCTGCGTCAGAATGTGGAAGCCTAAGCTTCATGTCTGACAACTTTTCAAAAATCTGTCACATGTTGTCGTATCTGTCAAGCGAGTGGCGTGAAGCTGCGATACAGGTTTGCATGAGAGATGGAAATGGCAAGCTCATTTTGGGCTGCCTCTAATAGAGATCAGCGCAAATGACGCGTTTCCTGATCGCTTGCATCAGCGGCGGGAGTGAGATGGGATCGAAGGAAAATTCGGCGCTATCAGACGCTCGTGGTTTTGGAGCGCAGGAGCACTTTGTAGCGTTCCAGGCTTCCGCGCAGGTGAATGCGCATCTGCTCACGCGCTGCCTCCGCATCTCCTTCGATGATGGCGTCTACGATACGCCCATGTTCTTCTTGCAGATGAAGGTTATAGTCTTTCGGGCGCGAGCCCGGTTCGGCACCCTGTAATTCCCCGCGAGGAATGATGCCGGAGCGAATAAGCCGCAAAAACTCCGGAAAGCGCCGATTTTGTGTGGCTTCCGCTATTTTGAAATGCAAATCGAAATCCGCGTCGCGGGTGGATTTTCCTTCCGCAAGACACAAGCCGATGGTGTTGTGAGCATCGAGGATTGATTCGATCTGTGCCGCGGAGCGCCGTGAGGCCGCAAGCCCTGCGGACTCCACCTCGAACACCGTTCTCAGTTCGAGAAGCTCGATGACGGAAGATATCCGCTCTGTGGTCAAATCCTTGAAAGGTTCGTCTTTTTCATGCTGGACCTGCAGCGCGAAAACGCCTGCACCCTTGCGGGCCTCCACCAGTCCATCCGCTCTCAGGATGGCGATGGCCTCGCGCACGACGGTGCGGCTGACGGAGTATTCGCGGGTGAGGGCGCTTTCGCTGGGAAGCCTGTCGCCGGGACGGAAGACACCTCCGACCAGATCACGCCGCAGCGCGGTGCTGATCTTGGTAGCGAGTGAAGCTCCGCGCTCCGGCGTCTGTACGGCGTCCATATATGCCCCATCTGGCTGTTACTTGTCTGGCATGTTAACAACTTGCTGCTGCAATGCAAGTTTTGATCGCGTCATCTCATGTTGCAGCGCACATCGAAAGCACTTTGTCTATCCCAATTGGCACTGACGCGGTCTCAGGGTTTACAACGGCGACGGGTAAATACTACATTTATCGTGCGCTTCACAGACATGGTCCTCCCTGATTTTGCGGCAAATTTTGCCGTGGCGAAGCTATGTCTGGATGCCATCGACTCTACCAGAAGACGAGATTATCGGCGCTTCGGCGTCGGTAGCGGGAGTTCGTTGCTTGAACATGCGGAATTGAAATTTGTTTGGCGTTTTCAAACAGACATTGCTTCACGACGGAACGGCTGGTGCCGTTGTAAGCTCACGGTGGGTGATCTGCGCCATCGCCGTTATCAGCGGTGTCGTTAATTTGCTTGCATTGACCTCACCCATTTTCATGTTGCAGGTCTATGACCGTGTGCTGCCAAGCGGCAGCGTCCCGACGCTTGTCGGTCTGGCCATTCTTGCGGTTGCCATGTTTTCCGTGCAGGCAGCGCTGGAAATCATTCGCGCCCGTATTCTGTTGCGCATTGGCGAGCAGTTCGACAATCAATTGTCGCGAGGCGTTCACAGCGCCGTCGTGCGGCTGCCGTTGATATCCAGAATGCCGGGAGATGGTTTGCAGCCGTTGCGGGATTTGGACAATGTTCGCGGTTTCCTGTCCGGGCAGGGGCCGAACGCGTTTTTCGATCTTCCGTGGATGCCGCTCTATCTGGGCATATGTTTCCTTTTTCATACATGGATCGGCGTAACCGCGCTTGCCGGTGCTGTCGTGCTGATTGCGCTGACAGTGCTCGCGAACGCTCTCTCGCAAAAGCCGATCCGCGATACGATCAAGTATAACATGGCGCGAAACGGTTTGCTGGAGGGCGCCCGACGCAATGCCGAAGTCATTCAGTCCATGGGCATGGGCATGCGTCTTTCATCACGCTGGGCGGGTTCCAACCTTCAATATCTCGCTGCCAACCGTAAAGCCGGTGACGTCTCCAATATGCTGGGCGGCATTTCGAAAACGCTGCGAGTGGTGCTTCAATCGGCCATATTGGGCGTGGGTGCCTATCTCGTCATTCGTCAGGAGGCGAGTGGTGGCGTGATGATTGCCAGCTCGATCATGATGGGACGGGCATTGGCGCCCGTCGATATGGCAATCGCAAGCTGGAAACCGTTTCTGATGGCCCGCGAAAGCTGGAGGCGCTTGCAGGATCTGCTTGCAAAGCTGCCCGCTGATCTGCCTGTCACGGCACTGCCCGCACCGGTGCGGGAGCTTCGCGTCGAAGGTCTCGTCATCCTGCCGCCGGGCGAGAAAATACCAACCGTCACGGGCATCAATTTCACCGTGCCGGCGGGCAGTGCGCTCGGCATCATAGGTCAATCTGGCTCCGGCAAGTCGACGCTGTGCCGCGCGCTGGTTCACGTCTGGGCGCCCGCATCGGGAAAGGTCCGGCTGGATGGCGCAAGCTTGCAGCAATGGGACCGGGAGGCAATTGGTTTCCACATCGGTTATCTGCCGCAGGGCGTCGAGCTTTTCGACGGCACCATTGCCGAAAACATTGCTCGTTTCGAGGAGAATGCCGATCCACAGGCAATCGTCGCTGCGGCGAAATCGGCTGGCGCACATGATCTGATCCTGCGTTTCGAAACAGGATATGAAACCTGCATCGGAGAGGCCGGCTCGGCGCTGTCGGCGGGTCAGAGACAGCGCATCGGCCTTGCCCGTGCGTTGTATCGAAATCCTTTTCTGGTGGTTATGGATGAACCGAATGCGAACCTGGATGCGGAAGGTGAGGCGGCGGTGGTGAAAGCCATCGCCTCCGTTCGTGCGCGTGGCGGTATCGCCGTGGTGGTCGCGCACCGGCCAAGCGCCATTGGTGCCGCCGATCTTGTTCTGGTGATGGAAAGCGGTCGGCAAAAGGCATTTGGGCCGCGAGACGACGTTCTTTCAAAGGTACTGAAAGGTACATCCACCGCTGCGCCTGCCGCAAGGAGTTTCATGGCAACCGGCTATGGGGTCCGTCCGCTCCGCGCCGTTGCGCAGCAGGCCGCACAGCCTGAACATGTGGGCGCGGACGTTCTGGACAGAAACGAGGGTGAGGATGCCAAACGCTGAGCCTTTCAATGTCAGGCGGTCTATCCGTCGCCATCTGGCGGCGGGTCTTGTTGTGGGCGTGGTGATGGTGGGCGGTGCAGGGGCCTGGGCCTCGGTGACGTCTCTATCCGGTGCGGTGGTCGCTTCGGGGCATTTCGTTGTCGGTTCCTATGTCAAGAAAGTGCAGCACCCGACAGGCGGCGTGGTGGGTGAAATTCTGGTTCGCGAGGGCGATGCGGTCAAGGCCGGGGACATTCTCATACGCCTGGACGCCACGCAGACCCGCGCCAACCTCGCCATCGTCACCAAACGGCTGGATGAGTTGACGGCACGGCAGGCGCGGCTGGAAGCGGAGCGTGATGACCTTGCGCGGATCACATTTCCTGATGGCATGCTGGCGCGCGTGGATAATGAGGATGTAGCCGCTGCCATACACAGTGAAACGCGCCTCTTCGAGTTTCGTAAACAATCCCGCGACGGCAAGAAGGCCCAATTGATGGAACGCATTGTGCAGTTCCGCCATGAAATCGAAGGGCTGAAAGCCCAGGAGACGGCTTACGCGGATGGTATGGACGTTCTGAACCGGGAGATATCGTCGTTGAACCCTCTCAGGCAGCAGGGCGTGGTGTCCGACCAACGTCTGAACGGCTTGAAGACGCAGGTCGCGACATTCGGGGGAGAGCGTGGCGAGAAAATAGCCTATCAGGCGCAGGCCGCAGGCAAGATTTCGGAAACCAGGCTGCAAGTTCTTCAGGTCGATCAGGACCAGAAGGCAGAGATTGGCAGCCAACTGGCCGATGTTCAGGCGCAGATCGGCGAATATGTCGAGCGCAAGATATCCGCTGAAGACAGTCTGAAGCGTATCGATATCATCGCGCCGCAAGCTGGTGTCGTCCATCAACTCACCGTCCATACTGTGGGCGGCGTTGTCAGCCCTGCCGAGGCCATCATGGACATTGTGCCGGAAGGTGATGAACTGGCACTGGAGGTGCAGATTGCCCCGAAAGACATAGACCAGATAAGCCTTGGTCATGCGGCAGTGCTGCGCATGTCTGCCTTCAATCAAAGAACCACGCCGCAGTTGAACGCGCATGTAACCCGCATCGCCGCTGATCTCGTCACAAATGAGCGAACCGGGACGTCGTACTATGTCGTACGTCTTACGGTTGCTGACGCGGAACTGACAAAGCTGAAGGGGCTCAGGCTTGTTCCCGGCATGCCCGCCGAAGCGATGATAAAGACCGAAGATCGAACCGTGCTGTCTTATCTGTTCAAGCCGCTTTCTGACCAGATCACTCGTGCGTTTCGGGAGGAGTAATGTCAGCTTGGCGTCAGACGTGAAAATGATGCCATAGCGTGGGCTGTTTTTACTTACGCAAGAGCCGAAACCTAACGTAACGTAAGTAAACGTTTTGGATGTGTTAGGCTGCTTTTTCATCCTAAGTGTGTTGTTTATGTTAGGTAATTATCCTGCCGAGCCGATTGTTTTAACTCAGTTTAAATTGTTTTGGTCCAAAACATAAATCTCACCGCCGCTTCATGATGAAGTGCATTCAGTTTCTGGCAGCACGATGGTGGATGCTCACGATTTCGTGACGTCACACAATGTGCCTCGTCGGTTTCCTTGAAACACTCATTGAGGCCCTATGTCTTTTCTGCAAAATGCAAAAATCCGCACCAAGGTGCTTTCTCTTATCGTTCCCGTTGCACTCATTGGTTTAGTAGGTGTTGGCCTTGTGTCCAGCAACTACAAAAACGCCGACAACAGCTATTCGGATTTCATCTCGAACAACGCTATTGGGTCGACGGAACTGTTCCGCGCCAACACGGCACTCGTGTCGCTGGGTTACGATACCACGCTGGGACTGGTGCTGCGTGAGCAATCGGCCAACACCGCGAAAGTGGAAGAGGGTTACAAGAACGATGTGGCGACCACGATCCGGCGCCTCGAAAATGCAAAGAAGCTCTTGCCGGATATGGCCAGTGAGATCAACGCATTCATCTCGCGAACAAACACGATCTCCGCAATGACGGACCAGGTCTGGCAGGTCGCGAAGACAGGTGATTTTCGGACAGCCCGTAAAATCCTCGTTGAGGTTGGACCGCAAATTGAACAATGGCGTTCCGATATCCGCGTCATCAGCGAACGTAATCTTGCTGTTGTTATGGAAAAGTCGGATGCATTAACCGATCAGACCAACTCCACGATCCTCACGACGCTTGTCACTCTGGGCATGCTGTTTTTTGCTGCAATCGCCCTTGCGCTTTTCGTGTCTGCTCGTGGCATCACCGGTCCGATCGATCGTTTGCGCAGCCGCATGGTATCGCTTGCCAATGGTCAGACAGAAGAAAATATTGCCGGGCTCGATCGTCGCGACGAAGTTGGTCAGATGGCTGAAGCCGTTGCCGTTTTCCGCAACAACGCGCTTGAGCGTGCCCGCTTGGAACAGGAGGCCGAAGCCAATCGCAGCCTCTCCGAAAAGGAGCGTATGGCCCGCGAAGAGCAGAAGGCCAAGGAAGCCGCTGACACGAGCTTTGCCGTCGATAATCTGGCCGATGCCCTGTCGCGCCTGTCGGATGGCGATGTATCGTTCCGCATCAGCCAGCCTTTTGCCGCACATCTGGACAAGGTCCGCGAGAACTTCAACGGTTCTGCCGAGAAGCTACAATCGGCCCTGAGCCGTGTTGCCGAAAACGCCCGTGGTATCGATGCCGGTGCCAACGAAATTCGCTCCGCTGCCGACGATCTGGCAAAGCGCACGGAACAGCAGGCGGCATCGGTAGAAGAAACCGCAGCAGCGCTGGAAGAAATCACCACCACGGTGAAGGATTCCACCCGCCGTGCACAGGAAGCCGGTGAGCTGGTGGCGAAAGCCCGCACCGGTGCCGAACAATCCGGTAATGTCGTCCGCAAGGCCGTGATTGCCATGGAGCAGATCGAAAAGTCGTCGTCGGAGATTTCCAACATCATCAGCGTCATCGACGAGATTGCCTTCCAGACCAACCTACTGGCGCTGAATGCCGGTGTGGAAGCGGCGCGTGCCGGTGAAGCAGGCAAGGGCTTTGCAGTGGTTGCACAGGAAGTGCGCGAACTGGCGCAGCGTTCCGCCAACGCTGCCAAGGACATCAAGGGCCTGATCACCACTTCGAATACGCAGGTCCAGCAGGGTGTGCAGCTGGTTGGCGAAACCGGCCGTGCGCTGGAAACCATCGTGACCGAAGTGCAGGAAATCAACCGTCACGTGGTGGCCATCGTCGATGCCGCGCAGGAACAGTCTTCCGGTTTGCAGCAGATCAACACGGCTGTGAACCAAATGGACCAGGACACACAGAAGAACGCGGCGATGGTGGAAGAGCAGACCGCTGCCAGCCATGGTCTGGCGCGGGAAGCGGCTTCGCTCAACCATCTGCTGGGCCAGTTCAAGCTGGGTGGTGGTTACGAAGCACCGGCTCGCCAAGCCACGCAGGCCGAGCGTCCGGTACAGTCTCCAGCCCGCGCGCTGGGCCGCAAGGTTGCCTCCGCGTTCAGCGGCAATGCCGCCGTCAAGGCCGACTGGCAGGAGTTCTGAGCTGTAGGGCTTGGATGACCTGATAGGTTTTACGCCGCCCGCGCCTGTCGCGGGCGGTTTTGCATTTGCAGGTTGGGTTAAATAACGCCCCAGGCACGAAAACGTCCGCGCCCTGTCATTTCACGCAGTTCAAGCTGGTTGGCGAGCCCGACAGCGCCTTGAGGTGTGGTGCCCAGTGTCTTCACGATCATGGAGGTGGAAACCACGGGCCGCGCCAGCACCAACTCGATCAGATCGGGCAGGCGTGAGTTGGATCTACGACCCACAAGTCTGCGCTCCATGCGGTTCTTCGCATTCAGCAGACGGTCATGTTCCTTCAGGCCAAAGCTTGCGGCTTCTTGGATACTGTCCAGAAAAGCCACCAGCCGCTCAGTCCTGCTACTGGCGTTGCGCCGTTCCCGAGGGACGGCTTTCAAACCGGTGTTGAAAGCGGTGAGGTGGGAGAGGGTCATGCCTTCCTGCCGTAACAGGGCAGAGGCAAGCTGGCGGCCAAGCCAGGGGCTTCGCTGCAACACTTCGAGCTTGGACCATGCGTCGAGCGCGATGGCTGCGCGCAACGCAGCAGGAAGCCCTGCCGTGTTTTTCACAACCGTCCGCCATTCCTCCAACCGTTCGTCCTCGTTCCAGTCCGGATCGCGGATTATGGTTTCGGTATGGGAATAGGAGGAGGGGCGCTCGTCCTTGGTTATGGCCTCAAGCGTTGCCGAGCTTCTGGCCAGAAGACGGTCGATGGCGGAAAGCTCGTCGCTCAGTGCCATATCCTCGTCGTCGTCTGAACGGGCTTCGGCTTTGGATGGTAGGGGGTCGGATTGGGCTGTCGCGATGTTTGCGGCCTCCTCGCCACGCAGACGAGAAAGACCAGCCGGGCTCAACGCCCATTTCGGCTCATTGCCCGCTATCTGACGACGTGCGCGCAGGATGCGGCTTGCGATTGCCATCTCGTGGGTCGGCGCGCGGATATCCATATGGGCATCATGGAGAACAAGGTCTTCGATATGAACGAGTTCGCCATCTATCCACAGAGAGGACGCGGCATCGATAAAATCCTGCCGTTCGAGAAAACCCTGCCCGAAAGGTGAACGGGAAATGCGCTCATCCAGCCGCGCCAGCGCGTCAGTTGCGCGCATGCATGGCAAGATCAATCTGTCCAAAGGTAGCCGATTCACATCGTAAAGCATGGGATTTGATAGAATGGACGCGATATGAAAGCAATTTCGCAATTGGCTTTCATATGATTTTATCCCGCTTTTATGCCTGGTAGCGAAACCCTGGCTTCAAACCCGTCATCTCGACCCATGGCGGGAGAAGAGAGGGTGAGTGAGCCGTTCATTTGCTTGACGAGGTGCTTGACGATAGCAAGCCCGAGGCCGGACCCGGTGGCCTGCGTCGTGCCTCTGGTGAAGCGTGTCGTCAGCTTTGGCAACAGTGCCGGATCGATGACAGGGCTGTCGTTGATGACACGAAGAGAATTGTCATCTCCAACGTGAACATCGACCGTCGTGCCTGCGGGGCTGTGGATCAGCGCGTTCTCTACCAGATTGCGCACGACGATCCCGAAAGCATCGCCGTTGATCATGCCACGAAGCTTGCCGCCTGACGGCACATGCAGCTCGATGCGGTCATCACCCTTATCCGAACGGCCGATATCTTCCAGAACAAGGCCGACGATGGGGAGGAGATCGGTTTCGACATCCGAGGTGCCGATGCCCGCTTCGGCACGCGACATTTGCAGAAGTTTTTCGGCAAGCTGGGCCAGATGTGACAGAGAGCGCTCGATCTGGGCGACACGCGGTGCGAATTCGCGAGGGATGTCCGCCTGCAAGCGCTGCGCCTGCGCCAGTGCGCCAGCAATGGGCGTTCGAAGTTCATGGGCGCTGTTCGATGCAAAGGCGCGTTCGGACTCCAGCGCTGCCCGCAGGCGTTCCAGCAGCAGATTGACCGACCTGGCTATGGGGTTCAGCTCTTTGGGTAGGCGCGTATCGTCCACCGGCACCATGTTGCCGCTGTCTTTTCTGCCGATTTCATCGCGCAATGTCTGGACCGGGGCCAGTGTGCGCCGGACGACGAGGATGACCGCCACGATGCTGGCGGGAATGAGCAGCAGCAAAGGTAGGATCAGCGCCGTTCCGGCCTCCACGATCGCTTCGCGGCGATTGGCGAAGGCATCCGCCATCTGTAGATAAAGAGTACCGTCTTCGGTTGCGACGGTGTAGATGCGCTGCGTGGCGGTATCGGCAAAGCCGGGTGTCAACGGCACGTCGAAGGGCTCATAGGCCCCATCGCGGGAGCGAAGAAGGACTTCGCCTTCACTGTCGCGCAATTGGTAGGTCAGGTACTCCTTGCCATCTGCGGGCTGAACCAGATGGCGTTCGTCCTCGGGGCTGCGTTCCTTCAGATCGTCGGCGATCAGCGGCAACAGCCGTTCGGCGGTTTCCTGCACGCCGCTGTCGAAAATTTCGGCAAATTCGTCCTGCATCACCATGACGCCGAGGGCGGAGGCGATAAGCCATGACAGAGCGACGACGCTTGTCAGTGCGATCACCATTCGGCGTGTCATGCTTTCGCTTCGCTTCATGTCTCTACCTGATCGTGTAACCAAGGCCACGCACTGTCTCCACCCTGTCAGAGCCGATCTTCTTGCGCAATCTGCTGACATAGACCTCGACGGTGTTGCTTTCTATTTCGGCACCGAATTCATAGAGCGTTTCGTGCAACTGCGCCTTGGAAACGACCGCACCGGGACGCTCGACCAGTTTTTCCAGCACCGCCCATTCTCTCGCGCTGAGTGTGAGTGCGATGCCGTTGACGACGATGTTGCGTGCAACCTGATTGATCTCGATACCGGGCAATTTGACCACAGGTTCCGAACGACCGTCATAACGGCGCGAAACAGCCAGCATGCGCGCGGTCAATTCTCCGAGGTTGAAGGGTTTGACGAGGTAATCGTCTGCGCCCGCATTCAGCCCCTCGATGCGATCCGACACCTGATCGTGGGCGGTCAGGATGATGACCGGCGTCGGATCGTTGCGCTGGCGCAAGCCTCTGAGAATGGAAAGGCCCTCACCATCGGGCAATCGCAGATCAAGCAGGATCAGGCCGTAATCGACGGTTTGGGTTGCGGCGTTCGAGTCCGCGACTGTCTTGAACCAGTCCACGGCATGCCCTGCGGCTGCCACATGGTCGCGAAGCGCTTCACCCAGAACATGATCGTCTTCGACAAGTAGAACGCGCAAGCATACCTCACTTCCAGCCATATGCGGGAGGGCTAAAGAGTGGGTATGCTTCGCATTTTGTCACGTCAAGCTGTGGGTCTGCGTTTGCATGCGCTGAATACATCGAGAGAGGGATCATAGACCGAGGTCGAGACATTCATCATGCTCAATATGCTGTGGAAGAAGTCGTCGTGGGAGCGCCCGCCCGCCTTCGCCTCATTCGCAAGGCAAGCGGCGTCCAGCCCCATGGACTTGGCGAAATCAGGATCGAACCAGACCAGGAACGGAACATGTGTCTGCTCGGCAGGTGCCAGAATATAGGGCGCACCGTGGAGATAGATGCCGTTCTCGCCCAGCGATTCGCCATGGTCCGATGCGTAGATCATTCCCGTCGCCAGCTTGTCCGAGCGGGCCTTCAGCTTGTCGATGATGCTGGCGAGGAAGTGGTCGGTGTAGAGGATGGTGTTGTCATAGGCATTGACGATTTCGATATCCTTGCAATCCGGCAGCTCTGCGGTCTGGCAATCGGGTGTGAATTTTCTGAATTCGTCGGTATAGCGCAGATGGTAGGTGGGGCCGTGGCTACCCAACTGGTGTAGGACGATGACGCTGTCTTTCGTCACATTGTCGAGCCAGCTATCCAGCCGGTCGAGGAAGATGTCGTCGCGGCATTCGCCGTTCGAGCAGAATTTGGGGTCCTGTGCTGCGGTCAGGTCGAAATAGGGAACGCGGTCTGCGACATTCTTGCTGCCGGTATTGTTGTCCCACCAGCGTGCATCGACGCCTGCGTGGACGAGCACGTCGAGGAGGTTTTCATTCGAGAGTGCTTTGCTGTGGCTATATTGCGAACGAGTGAATTTGGAGAACATGCAAGGGATGGAGATTGCCGTTGCCGTGCCGCAGCTGACCGTGCTTGGGAAATAGACGACATCACGCTTTTCCAGCTGAGGATTGGTGTCGCGGCCATATCCGTTGAGCGAGAAGTTGGCGGCGCGCCCGGTTTCGCCAGCAACGATGACGGTTATGCGGGGTTTGGTGATGCCGCCGAGAGCGGGCATGACTTTCGCGTCCTGACCGGTGGGTGAGACGGTGAGTTGGGCTTCCTGATCGGCCTGCGAGATGTAGCGAACCGCCGAGGAAATCGGCGTAAAGGGATTGAGACTTTTGGCGATGTCCTTGTGCTGGCGAACGGCGGTCGTAAACGTCTTGGAGTTGGCAGCGGCAATTGCGCAGACAATGGCAAGGCAGCCGATGATGCTGGCTACGTTCCACAGGAATTTGCTGAAGAACGGTCTATGATCGATTTTCACGATCGCCAGCAGGGCGATGGGAATGCCGGCAAACAGCACGAGGTGCAGGGCAAAACCCGGCGTCATCAGGTTGCTCGCTTCCGCCTGAGTCGTTTCGAACGCGTTGCGCACCATGTCGCTGTCGATGACCGCACCGAAGCGGTCCATGAACCATGATGACACCGCAGCGATGATGATCAGCACCGCGAAGATCGGTTTCGTGATGTATTTGACCGAAAACAGGATGAGAACCGCAGAAAATGCGGCGCCCATCCCAATGTAAAGGCCAAAAATCGCAACGGGATAGGCCGATAAATAGGTGTGAATCTTGGCCCAGAATGTGTGATTGGTGAAAAACAGAAGGTAGAGAGCCGTTGCGATGCTGAGTGTAACGCTGCCCACGGCTGGTCGTGCGATAGCGCCACGCCCGCTTCTCATTGTTGGAGATGATAGCGCCATATGTCTCGTTTTCCCGCTGCTTGTCCTGCGGGGGATGTGTCATCTAGCTGACATGAAACTGAACGGGGTCTGGCAAGGCTACCAGGAAGGCATATGCCGGTAAAATGGGCATGTTAACGAATGTTAAAATCTACCCTTTAGAAGGTGCGGTTTTCGTTTGTTTCCAGATATGTACATTCAAACTGACGTGATCTCTCAGGGATGGTTCTGCCACATCTGAAATTTTCGCAAAATATGATTTTTTTCGATTTTTCGCCGCTGTGAATGGAATTCAGATGGCTCTCTTGGATTTTCCAAAAACGCTGCTTTTGGTACAACTTCTCTTCCCGATCGCCGCCTTTGCGAGCGAGGACGTCCCGCGAAAAGATCAGATTGCCCTGATGGACGAGTTCAAAAAAATCGACATGGTGGGTGTTGCTCGAAAAACCAAAGATGTTGACGCCCGCCCCGCATCTCCTGGTGAAATCGTCATCACCTACATCCGGGGGCAAGGGGTCGAAACGCGCTCCAAGCCCGCCGAAGACGGTGATTGGGTGGTGCGCAATCGCTGCGAAGAGACGGGCAACGAAGAAATCCTCGTCAAAAAGCGGAATTTTTCGGACCGATATGGCGAGCCGCTTTCGCAAGCCGACGCAGCCGGTTACCGCGCTTTCAAGCCGAAGGGCTCCGAGATGAACTATTTCATCGTGACGGACGAGATTGGTCCGTTCAACTTTCGTGCGCCTTGGGATGAGACGATGGTTGCCCTGCCGGGAGATGCTATCGTGCAAGTGCAAACGGATGAGAGCGACACCTACCGTGTTGCAGCGGCTGCTTTCCAATGTACATATGAGATCGTCAACCCGGCAAAGTTCATTATCGATGCGGCTTTGCGCTAAGTCACGGCAAAAATTCCAGTAGTCTCCGCTCGTCGGCTCTTAATCCCGCAATGGATTTGAGTTCGCTGCCCATGATTTTCTCCAGCCGTTTGACGGCTTTGTCTTCCGTTGCAAGGTCCAAGACCGCTGGATGGACATAACTTTTCCGGCATATTGCGGGTGTGTTGGACAGCTCTTCAGCGGCTGCCATGCACATGCCCTTTATCGTTGGTCGCTCCTCGCTTCCTAGAGCACGGGAGGCGTGCCCGAAGGCAGCAAGAGTGCCGCCCCATGTGCGGAACGTCTTTGCGGATATGCCTTCGCCCGCACTTTGCGAGATGTACGCATTGAGTGCGCTGGAATCGATGGGGTGAACGACACCATTTTCGTCCTGCCAGACAAAGAGCTGCCTACCCGGCAGGTCGGCGATGTTTTCCAGAATGCGTTGCAAACGTGGATGTTTGAGTTTGCGGTTTACGCGCTGCCCGCCCTTGGCTGTAAAACGCAGTTCTATCGTCTCGCCGAAAGAAACATGTTTTTTCAGCAAGGTCGTTGCACCATAAGTGCCATTTGTTTCGAGGTAGGTCTTGTTGCCAACCCGAAGATAGGCTGCGTCCAGCAACAGGACGAGGGCGGCGAGCGTTACGTCTGCGCCGTGCACCTGTCTCGACAGGTCGGTCGTTGCGCGGCGGCGAATGGCGGGCAATGCCTCCCCGAATGTCTTCAGCTGGTAAAATTTGTTTTCGCCCCGCAAGGCGTGCCAATCCGGGTGATAGCGATATTGCTTGCGCCCACGCGCGTCGTAACCCGTCGCCTGCAAATGGCCGGATGGGTCGATGCAGATCCAGACCCGTTCATAGGCGGGCGGTACACCAAGGGATTTGAGACGACTGATCTCCAGCTTGTCGGACAGAAGCATGCCATCGGGAAGCCTGTAAGCGAAACCCTTGCCGCGTTTCTCTCGGGAAATACCCGGTTCCTGATCACTGACATATGTCAATCCGACTTTTCTCAGGATGCGAACTGGAAGCTGATTCATGGATTTTTGTGCTCCTCACCATTGTGAGGCTTAATGCGCCTAACCCTGCGTCTGTTCCCAGCCGGATGAGGCAAGATGAGAGCGGCTTAGACCGCTCCCATCAGATGCAGGAGATCAGGCGCCGGGCGCCAGTTTGAGAATTTGTGACTTTCCGCCCCCGCGCTCTTCGGTCACGGCATAGACCGCGCCATCACTGCCGATCTTGACGTCACGAATGCGCGCCTCAAGCGGCAAGCGCCCTTCCGACACGACCTTGTCGTTCTCCACCTTCAGCACGACGAGGCCCTGGCTGACGAGGCCGCCGATGATGAGAGAGCCTTTCCATTCCGGGATGGCATCTGAATCGTAATAGGCCATGCCCGATGGACCGATGACGGGGTCCCAATAATAGACCGGCTGTTCCATGCCGTCTTTTGTGGTCATACCGTCGCCGACCGCACCACCGCTATATTCGATGCCATAGGTGATGACAGGCCAGCCGTAATTGAGACCGGCCTTCGGCAGGTTCAGTTCATCGCCACCCTTTGGGCCATGCTCGACCGTCCAGAGCCGTCCCTGACCATCGATAGTCGATGACTGGACGTTGCGGTGGCCGTAGCTCCAGATTTCGGGAAGAGCGTTTTGCTGGCTAGCGAAAGGATTGCCTTCAAATGCTTTGCCGTCCTTGTCGATGCGGAAAACCTTGCCAAGTCCGCTGGACAGATCCTGCGCCTGAACCCGCGGTTCCTTGTCGGACCGCTCGCCGACTGTGACGTAGAGTTCGTTGTTGGGTCCGAATGCGAGGCGCGAACCGAAATGTTTATCGCCGTCATAGGTCGGCATCTGACGGAATATCACCTTGGTATCTTCGAGAACCGCGTTGCCGTCACTCTCCATGAGCTTGGCGGATGCGACCGAAGTTCCGTTACCGCCATCTCGTGGTTCGGAGAAAGAGAAATAGATCATTTTGGAGGTGTCGAAATCGGGGGCAAGCGCGATGTCGAGAAGTCCGCCCTGTCCGGAGGACGCAACGTCGGGGACGCCTTCCAGAGCCGGACCTGCCTTGCCATCGGCGACGATATGCATCGCACCTTCCTTGGCGGCGACGAGCATGCGGCCATCAGGCAGAATTTCCATGGACCAGAGATGCGGCAGATCGTCTGCAACCACCATCTTCTGTAGCGACGGCATTTTCTCCGGCTGGACCGCACGCGTCTGACCTTCAAACGCCGGTTTCTGGTCCGGTGCATTCGCCTGTTTTGTTTCGGCTGGGCCTGTCGACTGCGCGGTGGCCATGGGGGCAAGCGGCGCGAGGAGGCACATCGAAAGAACGGTCGTCGTCAGCAGGTGGTGAGTGCGTGGCATAAGTCTCCCTTCCATAAAGTATTTGCAGGCGGGAAACATGTGGGAACGTTTTTCGTTTCACCTAGCGGTTTCAACAAAACTTGATTCCGCCGTGTAAATCTCGGTCCTCTTATATTTCGTGGGCGAAAATTAGTCGGGAACGTTCCGTCGCTTTCCGAGTTTTGTGATGTCGCAAATCGTAGGAGGGTGCCATGCAAATCATCGACAACAAGGAAATCGAAACGACGGAGATAAAGCCGATCCTCAGCGTCGTCGAATTTTGCCGTCGTTACAGGCTGGACGATGCCGAGGAGTCCCGTCTGCGCAAGCTGTTTGGAGATTTTGCCTCTCGTCATGAGCTGCTGATGAACGCCCAGCGCAAGGCTACGTTCCGCTGATCATATTCAAGTCGGTTTGTCACCCAATACCATGAAGACATCGTAACGCGTACTTTTACCGAGAAGCTGATGAGAGGGTTTGCGGATGCCGGGCATTGGTTCGGCACGCAATGGCCACTTCAGCACTACACGCTTCGTCGCGTATGCCAGGGCCACCGTCATCAGCTCAACCTGATCCGGGTCGGCCCCAACCAACTCCCTCAGAACACGCATCTCCTTCTTCACCAGCGCCGTATTGTGGCGTGGAGGGTGCATCGGGTCGATGATGACGACCTCTGGCGACAGCGTTGGAATGAGTGTGCGGGAATCGCCATGAAGAAGCGTCATTCTGGATGTGATCTCCCGGTAGATGCCGCCCTCCGCATCGGCCCGCGCAATCGCGCCAGCCAGCAACGCATGCATTCCCGGCGATCTTTCGATCAGCGTCACCTCGGCACCGAGAGAGGCGAGCAAAAACGCATCGCGCCCCAATCCGGCAGTCGCATCGACAATTCTGGGTGTTTTTCCGTTTTTCAAACCGGCTGCCTTTGCGAGCGCTTGGCCGCGCCCTTCGCCAGAGCGTAACCGGTGGCCCACGGCACCGCCGACAAAATCAACGATAAAACCTTCGTTGCGATCTTTTTCCGTCATCTTCGTCTCAAAAAGGGCAGGGAACGGTTACTGTCATATCGCGACCATCGGGGTGGCGAAAGCGCAGGTCTTGCGCATGCAGCAGCAGGCGGTCGGACGCGACGAGCGCGTCACCTTGCGCGTAAAACGCATCACCGAGAATAGGATGGCCTATGGCTTTCATATGAACGCGCAGCTGGTGCGTTCGCCCTGTCAGGGGATGCAGACGAAGACGTGTGGCGGGCAACGGTAGCCGCTCGATGACGTGCCAGTCCGTTTGCGCCGACTTGCCACCTTGGTGGTCCACGCGGTGGCGCGGCTTGTTGTCGGGATCGATCGTAAGCGGCAGATCGACGTGGCCGCTTTCGCCGTTGACGTCGCCCCAGACCACGGCGATATAGGTTTTTTCGGTCGTCCGGTTTTCGAACTGAGAGGCGATGACTGCATGTGCCTTGCGGTTTAGCGACATCAGCACGAGGCCGGATGTGTCCTTATCCAGCCTGTTGATCATCAACGCCTTCGGAAACTGCTTTTGTACGCGCGTCGCCAGGCTATCGGACAAGGCCGGGTCACGGCCTGGAACGGACAACAACCCGCTGGGCTTGTCGAGAACGAGGAGGTCGTCGTCCCGATAGACGATGGAAACATAAGGTTCCATCGGCGGATTATAGACCGGGTTTTCAAGCTCTGATGTCATGCTGCCTCATAGCATGAATCTGGATGATGGCGAGGAGATTGCTCATCATTCTGGAAGAGGAACGGTGACGCGACCGCTGGTCAGGTCCATGACCATTTTCGCGACTGTTTCAGCAGATGAGATCGGCACTGATAACGTCAAACGGGCACCATCCGCGGTGAACGCCTCGCTTTCGATTGTCAGGTCCGGCACGGCCATCAGCCTCGATTTGACCAATGCCAGGTCAGAAAAACCGCAGTCGATTTCCGTCGAGAAGGTCGGAATGACCGGCGTTTTCTCACCCTGTCTCAGGCAGGTGGCGGCTGTTCCGCCATAGGCACGCATCAGGCCGCCGCTGCCTAAAAGTATGCCGCCGAACCAGCGTGTAACCACCACTGCCACGCAATCCAGCGATTGTCCGTCGATGGCTTGAAGGATGGGCTTGCCTGCCGTACCCGAAGGCTCGCCATCATCGCTGAAACGATAGACCTGACCGACGCGCCAAGCCCAGCAATTGTGGTTGGCGGTTGCGTCGGATTGCTGTTCGATGAAGCGCTTTGCCGCCTCCTCATCCGCGATGGGACAGGCAAAGGCAATGAAGCGGCTTTTCTTGATGTCTTGCGAAAATGTTTCGGGACGATTGAGCGTGAACATGTTCCGTCAATAGCGCATGTACCGGCGCGGGCAAATCGGTATAAGGCGGATGTAATCAAACCGCGTTGGAAATTTGTGTGATGCACGGCAAGACAGTGGCGATCATTGGTGGCGGACCGGCGGGGCTGATGGCGGCAGACGTGCTGTCTGCGGCCGGGTTGACTGTTACCGTCTATGAGGCGATGCCGACGGTTGCGCGCAAATTTCTCATGGCTGGCAAATCGGGTCTCAACATCACCCACGCGGAAGACTACGACGGGTTCGTCACGCGGTTTGGCCACGCGCAGTCAAAGCTTCAATCGGCGCTGGATGATTTCACGCCTGCCATGCTTCGCGACTGGGCGCTGTCTCTTGGGCAGGAGACGTTTACCGGAACCTCCGGTCGGGTTTTTCCCGTTGCCATGAAGGCTTCGCCGCTTTTACGTGCCTGGCTGTCCCGATTGAATGCGCAAGGGGTGGAGATAAAGACGCGCCATCGCTGGGCAGGTTTTGATGGGAATGCGCTTGTCTTCCAGGCGCCCTCCGGTGACGTGACCGTTGAGCAAGGCACCGTCCTTCTGGCGCTCGGGGGTGCCAGCTGGCCAAAGCTGGGCTCGGACGCGGCCTGGGTGCCGTGGCTTCGGCAAAAAGGCATCGCCATCAATGATTTTCAACCCGCCAATTGCGGTTTCGACTTGGAGTGGAGTGATCATTTTCGAGGCCGCTTTGCAGGTGCGCCGGTAAAGTCGGTTGTCACGACGTCTCAAGCCGGACGTTTCGAGGGTGAATTCGTGGTGACCCGGCATGGCATCGAAGGCAGTCTGGTTTATGCGCATTCAGCGGCTTTGCGGGATGCCTTCCAGCGGACCGACAGACCAACTCTGATGGTTGATCTCGCGCCCGGACGGATGCAACAACGTCTGACGCATGATCTCGAACGGCACCCCCGAAAGGATAGTCTTTCAAACAGATTGCGAAAGGCGGCTGGTCTTTCGCCGGTCAAGGTCGCGCTGCTGAGAGAGCGCAGACCTGAGCTCTCTGCCATGTCCGCGTTTGACATCGCAGCGCTGATCAAGGCTTTGCCCATTGCCGTTACATCTGCACGTCCCATCGCCGAGGCAATATCGAGTGCTGGGGGAATCGACTGGCGAGAGATCGACCAGCGCTATATGCTCAAATCCATGCCCGGAATATTCGCGGCAGGCGAGATGCTGGACTGGGAAGCGCCAACCGGTGGTTACCTGTTAACCGCTTGTTTTGCGACGGGAAAAGCCGCTGCCAAGGGTATTATCGATATGCTTGGACATACTCGATAATTATATAGTGGGTTGGCTATTGCTTCCTTCCAAAAAAAACGCTTGATAAGTTTCTTCGAATAAAGTGGTAAGGTCGGCCAGTCTGTTTTCGTGGCTGATTTTGTGGTGGATGAGAGCCTTTGCTTTCGCTGGTGATGTTTTATGACTGATATATCTGCATTTGGCCAATGGCCGATCGGCGGCGGTGAGGCTGGCGCCCTCGTGCGTGCTTTCGACTGGTCCAAAACATCACTTGGTCCAATCTCCTCTTGGCCAGCCAATCTTCGCCACAAGGTGAATTCGGTCGTCAATTCGCCCATTCCGCAGGTTTTGATGTGGGGCAAAGACCACGTCATGATCTACAATGACGGTTACATCGAGATTGCCGGGAACTATCACCCCAGAGCGCTTGGTGGCACTGTTCCAACGATATGGCCCGAGATATGGGACTGGAACAAGACTGTTCTAGCCGCTGGCTTTGGCGGCGCGGTACAGTCCTACCGCGACCAGACAATGGTTCTGAAGCGCAACGGGCAGCCTGAGGAGGTCGTGTTCGATCTGTTCTATACCCCCATTCACAATGATGGTGGAACGGTCGATGCGGTGTTGTGCACCGTGCTTGAGAATACCGAGAAGGTCAAAGCCGTTTCCGACCTTGCTGCCAGCCGTGAAGAGCTGAGCCGCCTGACGGATGCCTTGCCTATTCTCGTGGGCTTTATCGACCTTGACCATGTCTACCGGTTTGCCAATCGGGGTTATCTCGAATGGTTCAATCGTCGCCCCGAGGATGTGCTGGGACGCAGGGCAGTCGATGTGGTTGGCGAGACCTTCTATCAGGCCCGGTTGCCTTACATCGAGCGGGCTATGGCTGGCGAGACAGTCATCCACGATGCCGCAATCCTGTGTCCCGATGGCAGGACCCGCGCAGCGGAAATCCGACACGTTCCCCGGCACACGGCAAAGGGGGATGTTGACGGTTGTTACGTCCTGATCATCGATATCGACGCACGCAAACGCGTCGAGCTTGAGCTGACGGTCAGCAACAACCGTTTTCGTGCAGCCGTCAATGCGGTTCACGGCGTGTTGTGGACGAATAGCCCTGATGGCAGAATGCTGGGTGTGCAGGGCGGCTGGGCCGGATTGACGGGCCAGACCGTCGAGCAATATCAGGACTATGGCTGGGCGGATGCAGTCCACCCGGAAGATCGCGACGGCTCGATCAAGAGCTGGAACGAAGCGGTTGCGGCCAAGTCCACCTATGTCTGGGAACACCGCGTTCTGCGTCACGACGGCGTCTACCGCACCTTTGCTGTTCGTGGCGTTCCCATCTTGAATGCCAGCGGTGACATCATCGAATGGGTAGGTGTGCACACCGACATCACCGACCAGCGTGCAGCCGAATCCGCACTTCAGGAACATTCCGCCAATCTGGAGCGTGAAATTCGACATCGTCGGCGTGCCGAAGACCAGCTTCGTCAACTGAACGAAGGGCTAGAAGCGCGTGTTACATCGGAAATTGCCGAGCGTCGTCAGGCTGAAAGAGCCTTGCAGCAGGCGCAGAAGATGGAATCCATTGGCCAACTGACCGGTGGTGTGGCGCACGATTTCAACAATCTTTTGCAGGTTGTGGCGGGCAATCTCCAACTGCTGGCGAAGGATGTCGTCGGCAATGAACGCGCTGAGCGACGGGTTGGCAACGCACTGGCGGGCGTCAGCCGTGGTGCAAAGCTTGCCAGCCAATTGCTTGCCTTCGGTCGTCGTCAGGCGCTCGAGCCGCGCGTGATCAATGTCGGCCGTTTCGTCGCCGGAATGGATGATCTGTTGCGTCGCTCCATCGGAGAAGCCATCGAAGTCGAAGTTATCACGGCAGGCGGTTTGTGGAACACATTTGCCGATCCGGCGCAGGTGGAAAACGCGCTGCTGAACCTTGCGATCAACGCTCGAGATGCGATGGCAGGTTCCGGAAAGCTGACTATCGAAGTCGGCAACGCCTCGCTCGATCAGGATTATGCGCGTACCCATGCCGAGGTCGAAGCCGGGCAATATGTCATGCTGGCGGTGACCGACACGGGTTCGGGCATGGCGCCTGAGATTGTCGACAAGGTGTTCGAGCCATTTTTCTCCACCAAACCGGAAGGCAAGGGCACAGGCCTTGGCCTTTCCATGGTCTATGGTTTCGTCAAGCAGTCCGGCGGCCACGTCAAGATTTACAGTGAGATCGATCAGGGAACGACGGTCAAGGTTTATCTTCCCCGTTCGCTTTCCAACGAAGACCGTGAAATCGTGGTGCAGAGCGGACCCATCGTCGGCGGCAGCGAGACGGTTCTCGTTGTGGAGGACGATGATGAGGTAAGAGGCATCGTCGTTGAAACGCTGACGGATCTCGGCTACCGGGTTCTGACAGCGCGGGATGCACAGGCAGGCCTGACGGTCGCAGAAAGCGGCGTTCCCATTGATGTCATCTTTACCGATGTCGTCATGCCCGGGCCAATGAAGAGCAGTGAAATGGCGCGGCGCGCCAAGGAGCGGCTGCCCAACCTCGCCATCCTCTTCACCTCCGGTTACACGGAAAATTCCATCGTTCACGGAGGCAAGCTTGACGCAGGCGTCGAGTTGCTGTCGAAGCCCTATACGCGCGAGGCTCTTGCCAGACGTTTGCGCCATGTCATCGCCAACCAGAAACAAAGAGTCGAGTCGAACAAGGACCGCGCGTCCAATCAGGACGCTATTGCAAGACTTCGCAGCAAGGCCGCGATGCGTATTCTGCTGGTGGAAGACGATGAGCTGATCCGCATGAATACATCCGATATTCTTCTCGAAAGTGGCCACGACGTCGTTGAGGCGGCAAACGCGACGCAGGCGCTTGACCTCATCGAAAGAGAAGAGGTCGATGTGCTGGTAACCGATGTCGGCTTGCCGGATATGAGCGGTGCTGATCTTGCCGTGCTAGTCAAGGAGCGCAAGCCTTTGGTGGGCGTGGTGTTTGCGACAGGCGACAACTTCCTGCCGAACAATGCACCGGCGGGCGCGGTTTTGCTGTGCAAGCCCTACAATGAAATCGATGTCCGTTCGGCGATCGTCCAGGCCATGAGCGAGTAAGGTCGGCGTGGCTCAGTAACCGCGGGCCATGTCCACGGTTGCTGGCAGGCTGCCTGTCTTCCGCCATGCGCTGATGTTCTCCGCAACGATCGCGGCGGATGTCTGCCGATTGGTGGGCGCGGAGATATGCGGCAGTACAGTCACGCGCTGGTGGCTCCAGAAAGGTGATCGCGCATCCAGCGGTTCCTGCTCGAATACATCGAGGACGGCGTGCGACAGATGCCCGGCATCCAGCGCTGCCAGCAGATCCTCCGATACGATGACTGCGCCGCGTGCGAAATTGATGATCGCGGCGTTGGCTTTCATGGTGCCGAGACGAACCTTGTTAAGCAGCCCTTTCGTATCGGCTGTCAGTGGAACGAGGCAGACGAGAATATCGCTTTTCGCCAGTAATGTCTGAAGACCGCTGTCGCCGGACAGCGTGTCGATACCCTCCAGCGTCTTGGGTGAACGGCTCCAGCCGGTGGTGTTGAAACCCGCTTCACGCAATCTTGCAGCGGCGGCTGCTCCCAAGGCGCCGAGCCCGAGAAGGCCAACCGCAACATCCCTCGGATGGCGATATTCCAGTTCCTTCCACAGCGCCTTTTGCTGGTTGTCGCGATAGGCTGGCATGTCGCGGTGGAGATAATAGGTCCACGCCAGCACGGCCTCGGCCATCACGCGTGTCAGTTCCGGGTCGGTCAGACGCACGATGGGTGGCGCTGTCGTGCCGAGTTCAGCCACGAGGCGTTCCACGCCCGCCCACAGGCTGTGTATCCATTTCAAACCGGTCAGCTTGGCAATATCGGCTGGATCAGGATTGGCGACGATAGCGATTTCCGCTTGCGCCTTCTCGTCATCACTCATCGTTTTGACCGACAGAATTGTCTCGCCTGGCAGGGCTGACGACAGCATCTCGATCCACTCCGCTTCGTTGGCGTCGGTGGTGCGGGAAACGAAGGCGATGGGAGATGGCATGAAGGAAGTGTCCTACGCTGATATTCGTGATGTCATATCAATGCGGAAAACTTCTGTCGGAAGCCAGCCATTATTGTTCAATAGCGGGTAAAAAGATGCCCGCTCGACGCGGGCATCTTGATCTTGTTTTAAGCGGGTTCGGAAACCGGTTTTTTCGCGTCGCCATAATAGGCGGAGAACTGCTCGTGATAATGTTCCGAGCCGCCCGGACCGGCATAACGCTGCAACTCGGTCATATCGGTCTTGTTCAGCACGATGCCCAGCGTCTTGTTGGCGATCTGGGGTTCGTGGCTCATGAGGTTCTGCACCATCTGGATAGGTGTCTTGCCCCATTCGGTGACGAACACGAAACCATCGACCTGAGAGGCGAATGCCTTGGCATCGATAACAGGCACCACAGGCGCAAGGTCAACGATGATGTAGTCGCAGGCTTCGCGCGCCGAATCCATGAACTTGCGCATGCCGGATGAGGCAAGCAACTCGCTGGAGTGAGCAAACTGGTTGCTGGTGGAAACCGGCAAAATACCCATCTTGGTGCGGCTATCGACCTTCACGGCCTTGGTCCAAGGGACCTCGTCCAGCACGACTTCCACGAGACCAGCGGACTGGCGCGTTGTCAGCATGCGGCTGAGGCCCGGATTGCGAATATCGGCATCCACGACAAGCGTGCGCTTGCCGGTGGTGGCGATGAGGCCCGCAAGGTTGAGGGCGACCACGGACTTGCCCTCGTTGGGCAGGCAAGAGATGACGCCGATCACGCGGCACTGGCGTTCCTGGATGACGACATCGGCGGTCAGTTTCACATTTCGCAGCGTCTCCGTGAAGCTGGAGCGCGGACTATCGACCGCAAGCCGCAGCATTTTCTGGAACGAGACCTGTCCGTTATCTTCGATATCGGTTTCAGGGATTTCAGGCGTCGCGGCACCCGTTTCGGATTTAGCCGTTTCCACGCCTTTCTCGCCGATGAAGGGGAGATAACCAAGGAAGCGCATGCGCAGATTATCGCGCACATCGTTGCCGGTATGGAAATAGCGGTCGCGGAATTCCAGAACAGCAGCCACACCGCCACCCAGCATCAAGCCAAGAATGATGGAAAGCGCCATCGTCATGGTCTTTTTGGGGCTGGAAGGCGATGTCGGCAGTCCAGCTTCGGAGATGACGCGGGCCTTGGCAATCGGGAAGGATTGCTTCTGCGATGCCTCTTCGAAGCGACCGAGGTAGGATTCGTAGAGAGTCTTCAGCGCCGCCGCCTGCTGCTCTAGCTCACGCAGTTTGACCAACGTTATATTGGCTTCGGAATTGCGTCCGGCAACGCGGTCGATGTTTTCGCGCAGCGACTGTACGCGGGACTGCGTTACATCGAAGTCGTTCTTGAAGCTGCCGGTGAGCTGTAGAAGCTCCTGGTAAATCTGGCGAGCGAGATCACCCTTTTCGCCCTCAAGCGCGATTGCTTGCGGATGGTCCTTGCCGAATTGCTGCACGACACCGCGTTCCCTGTCGGAAATGGCGATGTAGCGCTTGCGCAGGTCCTGGATCACCGTGTTATCCGTATCACGCGCCGAGACGATGGCGTTATTGACGGCATTGTCCGGCCCCTGATCGGTGATGGATTTATACTGCGTGTAGCGGGCGGACGCGGTGGCTGCATCTGCCTGTGCGGCAATCAATTGGCCGTTCAGGTCCGAAAGCTGGCTTTCAGACATCAGTTCGCCACGCGACGACACGATGTTATTGGCGGCCTTGTATTTTTCGACGGCAAGCGATGCGGCCTGCGAACGCTGGTTGAGATCGGTCAGACGCTCCTGCAGCCAGACGGAAGCGCGTTCCGTGGCGTCGAAATTCGCGTTCAACTGTTCGGTCAGATAGGAGTTGGCGTAGGTTTTGGCGATCTGTGTTGCCAATTGCCGGTCTATCGAGCGGATGGAGATGGCAATGACCGAGCTTCGGCCCACGCGCTCTACCGTCAGTGCCTGCTGAATAACTGCCGCAGCTTTCTCGCGGCGACCGTTACGCATGGCTTCTTCGGAGGCCGGTGGGGAGTTTGGCGTCAGAAGATCGACCACGCCCTTGATCGACGATTTGACCAGATCAGCAGGGCTCTTGGGGGGATTAACGATGGTCTCGTTGCTGTCGAGGCCCGCCTTGTCCACCACGGTCAGCGCCATCTCCTTGGATTTCAAGATTTCAACGGCGCTGGCGATACGGTTGTCTATCACCTGTGCCGCGGGTACGGGCGTTTCGTCTTCCGCATAACGCGACAGACTTTCATCCAGCAGCACCTGCGTCATAGCTGTGTAGACCGGTGTTGCCAGAACGAGGTAGAGCCCTGCCAGAACCATCGTCGCGATAACGCAGGCTGCGATGATGTTGGCACGGCGCACCACGGCGGCCCAGAGGCGGTCGAGGTCAATAAACGTGTCGGCGTCCTTGGACTGGTCCGGGAAATTCATGTTCGATCTAAAGGTCTTGTGGTGCATTGACCCACCTGTGTTTAAAAAAATGACGAGCGGGACGGCAGTTTTCCTGCCATCCCGGCTCTCTTGTTTTTAGTTTCAGGCCGCTTTGACGCGGCTCTCATGGTTCAGAACCAATTCCTTAATGGAGGCCAGAACCTGGGCTTCCATGTCAGAGCGCATCAGCGAGAAGGCGACGTTGGCGGAGATAAAGCCTTGCTTGCTACCGCAATCGAATGTGCGTCCTATAAATTTTTGAGCATGAAAAGGCTGCGTTTCCGCAAGACGTTTCATACCATCTGTCAATTGAATTTCATTGCCCGCGCCGCGCTCCTGCTTTGCGAGAATATCGAATATCTCAGGCTGCAGAATATAACGGCCATTCAGGTAATAATTGGACGGGGCAGCCGAAGGTTCAGGCTTCTCTACCATTTCCGTCACGCGGAAACCGTGGCTGACCGTGCTGCCGACGCCCACGATGCCGTAGGATGAGGTTTCCTCAGCCGCGCATTCCTCGACGCCGAGAATATTGCCGCCGACTTCATCATAAAGTTCCATGAGACCGGCAATGCAGCCGCGCGCACCGTAAGACACCATATCTGGTAAAAGAAGTGCGAATGGCTCCTTGCCGACGAGTTCACGTGCGCACCATACGGCGTGGCCGAGGCCAAGCGGAACCTGCTGGCGCGTATAGCTGACGGTACCCGCCACCGGCAGCATCTTCTCAAGCTGAAGGACCTGCATCGTCTTGCCGGATTTCGTCAGGGTGCTGACCAGTTCCGGCGCGCTGTCGAAATAGTCTTCGATGGCTGTCTTGTTACGGCTGGTGACGAAAATAATGTGTTCGATGCCGGCCTGCATGGCCTCATCGACGGCGTATTGAACCACGGGACGATCAACAATCGTCAGCATTTCTTTCGGCATTGCCTTTGTAGCGGGCAGAAACCGTGTTCCGTTGCCTGCTACAGGGATGACGGCCTTTCTGACAGTCCTCTTCAAATCCACGGCATTCTCCTTAATTCATTGTTGAGTATCGATATCGGGCAGATCAGGACACTTGTCTGTTCACCCGTTTTGAAACTGATCTTGCGGTCATCGTATCCTTGAGTTTTCTCAACCGTACCTCGATGGGCATGCGCAGGTGTCGAAACGCGATGGGATCGCGGAAGGCTATCTTGACGATGCCGGAAACGGAGCGGCTTTTGATACTGGATATCAGCATCAGGAAATGGCGCGCCTCGACAAGGCTGCGGCTGCGTTGTTTTTGCGCGTCGCGTGCGGGGGGCGAAAGCGTATAGCTGGTCATGAACTCGCGGTCGGCTGCAATCATCGCATCGACGTGACGAAGTTCGAGCACACGGGAAATCGAGCCTTCACGAATGTTGTAGACGTAGCCGGGCGACGGCTCGATGGTGCAGAGGCCACCAACTGCGAGTGCTGATGCCAGAAGCAGGTAGTCTTCTCCGATCCGCAATGTCGGGTGGAAACGCAGTTTGTGATCGTTCAGGAAATCACGCCGGAACATCGGTTTCATGTAACCGAAATTGAAGGTCGAGCGAAAAAGAACGTTCGACGCGATGAAGTCTTCCAGCGTCAGAACGCCGCGTTCCCGCAGGAAAGCGTCGGTAAACATCGTCTCCTTGGGGCGGCCATCCGTGTAGACCACATCGAGATTATCGACGGCGATGTCGGCGGTCGCGGCCTCGGCACGGGCGATCATCTGCGCCGTGCGGTGCGGGAGGATTACGTCGTCGGAATCCAGAACCGCGATCCACCGTCCCTCTGCCGCATCGAGCCCGGCATTGCGAGCGCCGCCGGGGCCGAGATTTTTCTCCAGTTCGATCAACCGGACACGGGGGTCGTTCATGGCGAAAGCCTTCACGATCTCACGGGTGGCATCGTTCGATTTATCGTCAACGACGATGACTTCCAGCGTGACCAGTGCCTGCGCCAGAGCGCTTTCAACGGCCGGAACGATCGTATCTGCGGAATTATAGGCGGCGATGACGAATGTCACGTCCGGCTGTATCGAGGCTTCCATCATGTAGCCTCCACGGTGCCGTACTGGCGAATTTCCTTCACGCCGAAGGCACCGCTGACGGAACCACAATGCAAGGCGACGCGCAGCAATTGGCGGGTACGACGAACCGGATCGAAAATGGCAAGTAGCGCCATTCCGGCGCAGGCAGTCGCTTTCGCAGCGGCAATCGCAACCTGTGCAACACGACGAAGCCCTGGTTTTTTCTCCGCGAGCAGCCGACCATGGGTCTGGCCGGAACGGAAGCGGCGCTTCGCAAG
Source organism: Agrobacterium bohemicum (assembly GCF_001562555.1). Classification (NCBI taxonomy): domain Bacteria; kingdom Pseudomonadati; phylum Pseudomonadota; class Alphaproteobacteria; order Hyphomicrobiales; family Rhizobiaceae; genus Agrobacterium; species Agrobacterium bohemicum. Next base: position 258,666 of record NZ_KQ961026.1, on the reverse strand, counting down.
CCATTTGAAACTGGCGCGCGTATTCGGCACCGGCTCTGAAAGAACAGCGTTTTGCGCATAGGCGATGCGGCCACCGGCTGCATGCATGTGCGAGAAAAAGTGCGTGTCTTCGCCACCGCTTTGGCCCAGCGACAGCGCAAAGCGACGACCTGCGACAGACGGTGCCGACATGCGAAGCAGGGTGTTGCAGGTGTAACCGGTGATGATCTCGCCATTGACCCAGACAGGGAGGGTGGAATGGAAATCGCCTCTGCGCATCCATTCCGGCACATTCGGCTTATAGATTGCCGTCACAGGTCCCAGCACGGTTTCTGCACCGGTTTCCTGTGCGGTCTTCAAAAGCTCCGACAACCATTCGCGTGGCGCGGTTTCGTCGTCATCGATGAAGGCCAGATAATCGGCTTCAGAGGTTGAAAGACAGGCGTTACGGGCAATCGAGATGTTTGATTTGGGGCAGTGGACGTAAGTGATCTCGAAAGGCGATATCTCGCGCAGATTGTCGATGGATGGTTTTGCGCTCGGCTCTGCGTCATTATCCGCCACGATGAGCCGCACGGTCACGCCCTCGGGCACATCGAGTTCGAACAGAGACTTCAATGTCGCAACGACCGCCGGACGGCGGTAGGTGCAGATGCCGATATCGACCGTGACGTGTGTGGATGGGAGGGAGGTTACGGTCATGAAACTGCCTTTCCCGCCACGGGCGCTGGTGTGCCAATGGAGCCAAGGAGTTCAAGCCAGAAACCGGTGGACCAGGCAAAATGCATGACCATTGCGGCAAACGCTGCCAGCGGGCCATAGGAATTTTTCTCGGCGACAGCCATCCACAAGCCGTAGCCGAGGCAAGCGCCGACCCAAAGAAGAAGAGGTACGAATGCCGCCCAGTGGAAGAAGCCGAGCAGAGAAAAGACTGCAACCGGCATGACCGCCAGCGGTATCATCTGACGGATCTTGGGGAGCGAACGATGCTTCAAAAGGTTTTTCGCACGTCCCCGACCATAAGCCATATATTGTTTGAACAGGGGGCTGACGTTGGAACGAGGGTAATAGGTCATGCGGGTCTTGTCGGTCATCCATATGCGGAAACCGGCCTTGCGCAGCCGGTAATCCAGTTCGGCATCCTCGTTATGACTGAAGCTTTCATCGTAGCCGCCAGCCGTGGTGAACGCGGATATGCGCATCAACGCGTGATGGCCGTGATCGATCCAATGCCCTTTCGAACCTTCGCGATGTTTCGAACCGCCATTGCCGAGTTTGGAGTTCTGGGCGATGGCCGTGGCTTTCTGGAACGTGCCATGACCAACCGTGTCCATGGCGACGACGACCGAGTCCGCACCCGTCTTCACCGCATCTTCCAGAAGGCGATGGCAATAATCGTCCGGGTAATCGCCGTGCGCATCAATGCGGATCAGGTAATCGTAATCGGTGCCGAACATCTCGACGGCAAGGTTGATGCCGGCGCTCTGAATGCGTTTGGGGTTGGCAAGCAGGATGACGCGCTGGTCCTGCATGGAAAAGCTGGCGACGATATCGCGCGTGCCATCCGTGCTGCCGCCATCGGCGACGATGATGCGGTCCTGCGGATGGTTCAGGCTGCTCGAAAACTTCAGCAACAGATCATCGATCGTGCGGGCTTCATTGAGGCACGGTATGACGATCAATGTTTTCACGTCTGGAATGGTTTGCAACTTCATGGCTTAGATCCCGTCAAGCGGTTGAGAGTGCGGCTTCCACCGTGCGGCCATTGTGCGGCGCTGCCAGGGAGGCGAGTGTGTGAACGAGTTGAACGCAGTCCTGGCGCTCGGTAACCCATTGTTTCTTGTCGATCGCAGAAAGTCGGGCGAAGGCTTTGATATAGGATTGTTCGGTCAGGCTCGCGAAAAGCTGTTCCAGAGTGCTGGCATTTGCGTGGGGCAAGACCTCGCCGATATGCCTGCTCTCAAGAAAGCGCGCCGTTTCCGTTCCCGCCACAGCAATTGGCAGTGTGCCGTACAGGCATCCTTCATAGAGGCGGTTGGGCAGCAGCCAGCTCGAGTTCTGGCCCTCCTCGAAGAAGTCGATGGCCCATGTGAACTGAACCTCGTTATAGATCGAGGCCAGATCCTCGGGGTTCTTGTACGCGCCGAGAAAACTGACATGCGGGGCTTTGGCGACCAAGACATCGAAATCATCGAACTCGGAATAGGCTGGGCGCCCACGCAGGATGATCTCGACCTTGCCATCCATCTTTGCTGCAAAATCGGTCAGTATTTGCAGGGATTTGACGCAGCGCAATGCTCCGAACCATCCAATTTTCCATGGCTCGCCTGGCTTCGAGGCACGTGGCTGTGCAGGAGTTTGCTCAACAGAATCCAGCATCAGCACCTTGTTTTCCTGCAAGAGTACCGGCAACTGCAGACCGGAGCGGGGCTCGAAATACTGCGCGACGAAGGCCGGTGAACTGGTGATCAGCAGCTTTGCGTCTCTTGCAAAATACCGTTGAGCTGCGTTGACGAGTTTGCCGACCTGCCCCTCGTTGAGGAGCAGCCTGTGAATATCGAGGCATTCATAAACCACTGGCACGTCCCGCCCGTACATACCCGATGCGCGGCGCGCCAAAGCCAGCATTTCGAGATTGCGCGCAATGATGACATCGGGTTTGCGCACCTGTCGCAAGGCGCGCGGCAGCGAGAGGCTGGACTTGACGATGGACATGATGCGCTGGGCAAACCGCCCGTCGGCGGTTTCGCCAAGCACGATAGGTGTGACGCCATCGACATCCGCCAGCTTGTTTTCGCCGCGCGTGAAGCCCGCGAGGCTAACCGTTGCTCCGCCCGTCTGCAACGTCATAACCCGCCGGCGAATGGCCGGGTCGGCGAGGTCATGAGCAAAATAGAGAACGTGCGTCATCAAAAACAGTCCTGAAGCGAAGGGTCATCGGGCAGTCTAGAGGTCAAAGGTGTCAGTTCGACAGGCAGGCGACGGATTCCGGAAACTGGCATTTGTCGCCAAGAGCCGTGAAGGCCATACGATCGACGTTCATCACCGTCGGGCCGTTATAGGCGAACTTGCCCATCCAGCTTTTCAGCGTGTCTGTACCCCACAGGCTGAAGAAAATCTTCTGGGGGTTCTGGGGAATTTTGGATGGATCGGTGACTTCGTGGACCATCTTTCCGTTCACGAAATAGCGCAGACGCTGCGGCTCCCAGACGAAGGCATAATCGTTGAACGCTTTGTCGGCACCGCCTGCGACATCCACCAGCTTCTCATTGCCACCCTTGGCGGAAATATACTGGTTGAGCTGGACCTGAGACGTGTTCTTGCCCAGAACTTCCATATCGATTTCATCATGCGGCTTTTTATCGGTTGGTCCGATATAGGTGAAGAAAGCCGAATTCAAGCCGGGGCCTGTCGCGGTTTTGATGCGGGCTTCATAGGTGCCATAGCGATAGCGACCCTTTGTCTGGATTTCACCGCAGGAATAATTCCGGTCGCCAGCCTTGCCTTCCTGGTAACCGAGCTGCAGCTGTCCGCCCTCGAATTTCACCAGTTTCTTCGACCATGTGCAGTTCTGATGCGGACCGTTGTTCCAGCCGTCAGAGACGTACCAGAAGGACCGGTCCATGCTGTCGAAGTTCTCCACGAAAGACTTGCCATTCTCTTCCTGTGCCACTGCGACAGTGCCGAGGCTGAGAACCAGAAGAGCTGAAGCTATCAAGCGCGCGTGAACGCTGCTGAGGATTGCGGTCATGGGTTCACCTTTGTCGTTGTGGAACGGGTGTATCTGCGGAAGGCCGATAGGATTCGGCCTTTACGGATGGTTTGTTTTCAGAGCCGATCTTCGGTTTCTTGGCCCGGCTACCAGTCAACACGCCGTAGAGAGACGGCAGCTTGGAGCGGACCTGCGCATTGCTGACGATCAGGATAACGAAGGAAAGCAGCACGGCACCTACATAAAAGGCGGGATAGAAATCCGGGCCGCCCTTGTTCCAGACCATCCACATGATGACGAGGAGTGGGTAGTGGGCGCAGAAAATCCAGAAGCTCAGACTTCCCGTGTCGGCAAGACGGCGTCCAATACGGCTCTGGATCAGTAAAGACGACGACGCCCAAAGTCCTACCGCGCCGAATACAGCCAGAAGATTTCGCATCAGGTTGAGCTCGAATGTGAAATCCGGCCCGGTGAAATACAGGCCCGTCGCCAACAGCGCTGTTGCAGCGAAGAGCGCGACGGTGATTTTGATTGCATAGGGGTCAAGCGTTTTCAGATCGATCTTATACAGCGCAAGCGCGATGCCGAGGGTAAAGCTGAAGAGGATGGACTTTTTCTGCACGATAAGCAGCGTCAAATCTGGCCATGCGGTAAGAACCAGAAGTGCACCAAGCGTCAGCAGCGGAACGCGCCGTACGAGAAACGCAAGAATTGGCGACAGCAGGATGCAGACGAACAGATCACGCAGAAAATAGAGGGGAACGTTGACCGGGAACTCTTCTACGGCAGCGCCATGGCTGATCATTTCACGCGGCGTCGCGTTCCACAAATCCGGGAAATATCCATCACCCAAGCCAACCCGCTGCATGATGAGAACGGCGACGAAAAGCGCTCCATTCCATAAGAAGAAGGGCAGTAAGACGGTTTTTGCTTTCGATTTGACGGTCGCAGAGTAATCGAAGGCACTCATGCCGCGGCGAAACAGAAGGTAGCCAGAGATCGCGCTCAGGCACGGCACGCCGACACGAAACAGGGCGTCGCCCAGAAATACCCTCATCCAGTCGAAGAAACCGTACATCCCGAGAAACGGGCTGGTCTCGGGATCGTGCGGCACGTGTACGAAAACAATGCCGGAAATTAAAACGATACGCATCAAATTGATGCGGGAAGACAGGTTCTGATCAAAAGTCACATCAGTTCCCCTTTATTGGGCGGTGTCTCCCCTCACCGCGTTACAACCAAGAGCGAACGTAAGCCCACTCGCGGAGTCTGGTTTTTACTTTGGGGTAAAATGTGGCAACGCGGGAAAAACGTCTATCGAATTGTGAGGGGTGAATCTCTGGATCGATGGTCGATATGTCTCGTCTATGTAAGTTAAGTGTTTGTTTAAAATGAAATAACGATGAGAAGAGCCGAGAAATCGCAGACGGTTTCTCATTGTCAACAAACGTCCGATTATGTTGCGGCGCACAAAATAAAAACAGACCTCACGTAACGGGATCGTGAGGAGCTAGCTTCAGGGTGAGTGGATTGTGGCGAAAAAGGTTCGATACCTTACGCAACGGTGGGTTTGGCTTTGCGGTCCTTTACCATGCCCAGAATTTTTCTCAACAACTCCCGTTCCGTCAGCAAGATCAGCACGGCATAGATAACGCCACCGGCGATAGCGCCAACGAAAACCTGCATGTAGGCGTGAGGCAGGCTGCCTTCGAACACGTGCAATATGTAGCGCACGGCAAGCGCCATGACGAAGGAGGCGATCATGGGACGGCTGCTGATGTAGAGCCCCTTCAGCAGTGGCATTTCACTGGCCCTGAACACCGCCCAGGAATAGGCAAACAGCGTCACGCCGTTGACGATGCAGAGCCACACCATGGCGTCGATCAAGGTGCCGTAAGTTGCCGCGATCCACACCGCAAGGGTGGTGAAGACGGCGCGAATCGTTGCCGACCAGAACAGCACACGGCCGTAGCCTGCACCTTTGAGGTATGGGATGAAGGTGCTGCACGGGGTCAGAATCGCCTTGGATAGGGCCAGCAAACCGAGAACCGGCCATGCATAGGCCCAGTTGGGTCCGAAGATGACCAGCATGGCCGGTTCTGCAATAGCCCACAGCCCGAACATCATCGGGGCCAGCAGCACGGTTAGAACCTGTGTCGAGAACATCAGGGCATCTCGTCTGCGCTGCTTGTCATCCATCATGCGGCTGAAGGCGGGAAAGAGAACGCCCATGACGGCAGATAGAACCACCTGATTGGGGATGCTGGCAAAACGGTTGGAGGCGGAATAGGCGCCCGCATCGGCAAGGCCCAGATGACGGGCAATGACGACCATGGGCGACTGGAAGGTGACGAAATTTGCGATTTCCGAGCCCATCAGGCCGGAGCTGAAGCCGAGAAGCGGAACCAGCCGCTTTGGCTTCATCACGAACCGTGGCCTGTAGTGGGAGACCGCGTATAGACCGACCAGCCGGATCAGGGCTGCGGCAAAGAGCTGAATGATAAGCGCCCAGACGCCGTAACCGGCAAAGGCAAGTATGACGGCCACGATGGCGGCGGCACTTTCCGAGGTCATACTCCAGATGGCGTCCTTGCTGAAATTCATCCGCCGCGCCAACAGCGAGTATGCGACATCTCCAGCCAATTGCAGGGGAATGAGAAAGGCCATGATGCGCAGCAAATAGGCGCTTTCAACGGCCCCCAAGAGCTCCCCAAAAAACTCCGCGCCAAAGTAGAGGATTGCAGCCATTGTGCAGGAAATCGCGAGATTTGCCCAGAAGACGGTATGGATCGTGTCCATATCCTCTTCCTTTTCCACAATCAGCGCGGAGGTAAGACCTGCACCTGCAATCATCGTCAGGAACTGAACGACTGTTAGCCCGACGGCGACGACGCCGAATTCTTCCGGTGTCAGCAATCGGGCAAGAATTGGCACCGTGACAAACTTAAGCCCGAATGTGCCTGTTTTTGACAATACGCTCCAACCGACATTCGTGGTAATCGTTTTGACGCTCGGAGCAGGGGGCATACGTGCATCCTATTAAATTTGGAGGCCAGCGGGTGGTGGGCTGGCGGGAGGTTTGCCACTCATCGGGGCCGCTCTTCTTATCGGGCCCGACACTTCTTGAGCAACACAAGGGGCGAAACAATGGCGAAATTTACAGTCGTTATTCCTTATTATCAAAAACAGCATGGCGTTTTGGGTCGTGCATTGACATCGGTTTTTGCGCAGACCGTTCAGGATTTCGATCTCGTCATCGTAGACGACGAATCGCCCTATCCTATTGAAAACGAAATCGCCGAACTGAGTGAAGACCAGAAAAACCGTATCAAAATCGTCAAGCAGAAGAATGGCGGGCCGGGCGGTGCGCGCAATACGGGGCTCGATAATGTCCCGGCTGAAACTGCCTATGTCGCTTTTCTCGATTCGGACGATATCTGGATTCCAGATCACCTGAAGAACGCGGCGTACAGCCTGGAAATCTTCGGCGGTGAGTGCTACTGGGCCTCAATGCAGGCCAGTGACGAGTTTTATTATCACTTCGCGATCTCCGAGCTGGAGAACAACGAGGGTGCTACCCGCCTCTCCGAATCACCAAAGGTTATCGAGCTGCCGGATCTGGCTAGTGTCATGCTGCGCAACTGGAGCTTCCTGCATCTGTCCTGCATGGTCATTGGCAGGCCGCTGTTTGAAAAAATTCGTTTTGACCCGATATTGCGGTTGGCCGCAGAAGACGTTCTGTTCTTCTGCGATTGCATCATGGCATCTAAGCGTAGTCTTTTGTGTGACGATGCCGGCGCCATGCGTGGCATGGGTGTGAATATTTTCCACAGCATCGACAACACGTCGCCGGAGTTTTTGCGCCAGCAGTTTAATACCTGGGTGGCGCTGGATACGTTGCAGGGCCGCTTTGCCAAGCGTCCCGCAGACGTTGCATCCATCGCATCCTATAAGAACACGGCGCGCAAGCAGGCGCTGTGGAGCCAAGCGGGCAAGCTGAAACAGCGCAAGGCACCGGAACTTGGCCTGTTGTTCAAATGGATGATGCGTGACCCGGCTATTTTGCGTGCAGCGCTGGAATTGGGAACCGGCAAATTTGCCCGCCCGAAATGAGCCCGCTGCCAACAGTATTCTTATTCAGGAGTAGTCCATGAAACCCTATCACTGGGAATCGCATCACGGTAATTTCGGCGACGACCTCAATCTTTGGCTTTGGGATTTCCTGCTGCCGGGGCTGCGTGACGTTCACCCGGATGTCCTGCTGGTCGGTGTCGGCACCGTGCTCAACGATGTTCTTTTCCCGCCCACCCAACGCAAGCTGATCATCGGCAGCGGCTATGGTTATGGCGCGGTGCCGGATACGTCCAACAAGGAACTGTGGGACATCCGATGCGTGCGCGGTGAGATGACGGCCGCCAAGCTCGGCCTGCCAGCGGAGATGGGCATTGTCGATCCCGCCGTCATGGTCACCGATATGCCGGACTTCAAAAATCTACCAAAGCTGCACAAGAAGACCTTTGTTCCGCATTGGGAATCGGCTGAATTCGGTATGTGGGAGACGGTTTGCGAGCCAGCCGGGCTTACCTATCTCGATCCACGCGGTGAGGCGAAGTCGGTTATCAAACACATCGCGCAGTCGGAATTCATCGTCGCTGAATCGATGCACGGCGCTATTCTGGCCGATGCGTTTCGGGTGCCATGGGTCGCGGTCAGCACCTCCACCTCCATCAACAGCTTCAAGTGGAGCGATTGGGCGGGCAGTGTCGGCGTGAAGTACGAGCCGCGTTACATCCCGGTTTCGACCCGCGCGGAAGCGGCAAAAAAGGGCTCCAAATTCTGGGGCATGAGCTTTCCACCACCACCGCCAGCGGAAATTGTCGAGCACCAGACCTCTCATCATGACGGTGAGTTACTGGTCCGTCCGCAGCAGGAACAACTATCCTTGAAAAAGCTGGCAAAGCAGGTGCTGGCGGCACCATCGACATTGGCTTTGTGGCAGGCCAGCCGGGCGGAGCCGCGTCTCAGCCCCGATGGCCGTTTGGAAGAACGTAAAGAGCGTTTCCAGGCTGTGCTGGAGAGCATCAAGAAAGACTACTTCTAACGAAAACAGACGCCGCTCGGCTCAAGGGTTGAGCGGCGTTGCTCTCAGCAGATAACGAATATCTGCGACCTGCTGTGGCTTCTTGCGAAAACGCGCCGTCTTATCGCGCCATAGGCCTTGCGCAATGGCAGGCGCTGCGGGCAGCCGTTTCAGCGTATGAGACAATGCGCCACCCAGACCGGCTTTCGCCTTGGCATCGAGGAAGTCACGCAGCTCGAACTTTTCACGAATATGCCGTTCATGCTCCTGCAAAACGGCCTGTTCCTGCGGTGCAAGAGTGTATTCGGCCATGATTTTACGGTCGGCTTCGTAAAGTTGGCGCAAATCATCCGTCCGGTGGCGGCCACTGAGTGAATCGCCTCTCACGATTGCACCATAACCGCAATTGCGAATGACCTTGTAGCGCGCGCCGCAGGCCAGAGCTCGAACGTAAAGTTCGTAATCTTCGCCCAGTCTCAGCGCTTCGTCATAACGTAGGCCGTGAGTTTCAAGAAAAGACCGGCGGATGACGGGTTTCAGGAAACCGGTCTCACCACGTTCGACACCGCGTTTGGAAATATTGCCCTCAACGAACTCTGCCAGTTTCAGGAAATGCGTTTCCGGTGCAAATCGGTCTGGGACCATCGAAGATGCCCCGGCCACCGACTGCTGGATGAACGCGATGTTATCGGCCACCAAATCCCAGTCGTCATGCTCCAGCATCGCGGCAAAACGGCCCGTAAAAAAGAAATCATCGCCATCCAGAATACTGATGAGCGGGGCAGACGAAATGGCAATGGCGTGGTTGCGCGCAGCCGAGGGGCCGCGATTGACATCGAACCGCTCGACTTTCAACCGCCCGGTTCCGTCGTCACAGGATTGCGCGAAAGAGGACGTCGCATCCGTCGATCCATCGTCGATGACGACCACTTCGGCAACTTCCGGCTCTGCGAGCGCGGAGGAAATGGCTGTTGCAATGGTGTCAGATGCGTTCTTTGCAGCAATAATTACGCAAATGGATTGCGGTTCCCCGGTCATGCCCAACTCCTGCTTCGTTGCATCGGTGATATCTCGACGCAGAAAATGTCAGGGATAAGGAAATGGGAGGGTTATTTCGCACCTGCGAAAAGTTTAGGTCCACCTGACAGGTGGCGATCAGAAGTCACTCAGCTTGGGGCTATGTGGAGCAACGACAGAAATCGTTTCCGTCACTGACTTCTCCGGTGCCGGAGCAACGTCTTTCTGGAAGTTAAGTGTCGCACGCATCTGCCGCTTTTCTTTTGCAACAAGAATAAGCACGCCTACAAAATATCCAACTTGTATAATGACAAGACAGATCAGCGTCTGAATAAAACTTGTGTAGAAAGAGCCATAGATAAAATATGTTGCGATGGCGAACACCAGCAGAGCACAGATCATGCTGATGAAAACGCGCGGGGCGTACATATCTTTCTCCTCCGCTAAGCATTGTCCCTCTGTAGAGAAATGCATCTTTATGGCTTTCTTTTGTGGGGTTTATATTACGAAACGAATGCCGTTTCAACACAGTTATACTTTCATTAGATCGCCCAGCGTGAAATTTCGGTAATTTTTAATGGTAAAATTTGCGCAAATTTTTGTTATTTTGATCCATCCGCCTGGATTCTGTTCGATGATCTTGTCGTAAGGTTAAGGGCATTTTCATTATCGCGCCCTTGGCAGCGTAGTTCCCTGCAAATATCGGACATTTCGCGGTGATTCCCGCACTGCCAGCGGCTTTCTGCTGGCTCTGTAGACTTCGTTAACTATGCGCCCGGTAAAGATAGGTGGTTGATTCCCGAAGCAGTAAGGTGTGCGTGTGACAGAGCGTTCAGAAGTAATTGCGTTTCCCGCTAAAAACCGTGTCGCAGACATAAAGCGATGTGTTCAAATGCTTGAAGAGCTTCACGGAGAAGAAGCGAACCGCTTCTGGCGGGACGAGTGCAGGGGGCTTGCCGCCCATCTCCTCAATCTCGGTTATGACGACGTTGCCATGCGGCAGGAAGTGATGGAGTTTCAGGATGCGGTGCAGACCGAGCTATGGGCTGCATGCACCCAGGCCGAGCCTGCACGTCGCGACGCATACTGATAGGTCTGGTTATTTGCTTGAAAGCCGTCTGGCGGGTGCGCCGACGGAATTGCGAACGATAAGATCCGGTGTCAGCAATATTTCGGGATGGTCCGGCTGCTGGCCTCCCAGAAGATCGAGAAGCAGTGCCATGGCATGTTTGCCGATGGATGTTCTGGGCTGACGGATGGTGGTGAGCGCCGGTGACATGAAGGCCGCTTGCGGAATGTCGTCAAATCCGGTTACCGAGAAATCTCCGGGGATGTCATAGCCGCGTGCGCTGAGCCCGATCATCACGCCGATGGCCGTCTGGTCGTTCACGCACATGAATGCCGTTGGCAACGTATCGCGCATGAAAAGCTGCTCGATTGCAAGACGGCCGCTTTCCAATGTTCCGTCGCCCTCGATGATCATGGCAGGTGCAGGCGTCAGGCCAGCCGCAAGCATGCCTTCGTCGTAACCCTTTCGACGCCTGTTGTAGGCGAGGCGTACGCGCGAATCTCCAATAAAGGCGATGCGCCTGTGACCTTCGGCAATCAGCATGTCGACGATCTTGCGCGCACCTGCGGTGTCGTCCACCCCCACATAGGGAATGCCACCATTATAAATGGGCTCGAACACGCCGACACAGGGCGGTAGCCGCGCCGTCATGGCCTGATGTCCAAACGGCAGGATGCCGGTGAACAGGATCAGCCCCGCCGCCTGGTTGGAGTTAAGAAATTTGAGATATTCCAGCCCGCGCTGCGCGTCGTTTTGCGTATGGCCGATCAAGATGCCGTAGCCGTGCGAGCGGGCTTCATTTTCCAGGCCGACAAGAATGTTGGAAAAATTCGGATCACCGATATCGGGTGCCACAACGAGAATCATGTTGGAACGGCCAAGCCGAAGGCTGCGTGCCATGGCATTGGTCGTGTAACCGGTAACGGCAATGGCCTGATTGACCTTGAGTCGTGTGGAATTTGCCACTTTTTCGGGATTGTGGATAGCCCGCGACACCGTCGCGATGGAAACCTCCGCGATACGGGCAACATCTTCTATTGTGGCTGCTGATAGAATTGACAAGGAAGGCCTCGGATATGTGCGCGTCCGGACACTACACAGACCTGCCGACGCGTCAAATACGATCACGCAAATCTAAAGATTACACATAATGTAAACCTTTACATAAAGCGTGTAAAGGTTTACATCCATCACAGGCGTAGGGAGACGCCTGGAGGAAATCATGGATACGGACATTGCTGACGACGGCGCAATCGTGCTGTCCGCGCGTCGTGTTTCGAAATCGTTCAACGGCGTGCAAGTGCTGTTCAGCATCAATTTCGACCTGAAAGCTGGAGAAATCCATGCGTTGATGGGCGAGAATGGTGCCGGGAAATCGACGCTCGTCAAGGTACTGTCCGGGTTCGAACAGCCAAGCTCCGGTGAAATCCTCCTTGATGGCAAGCCGGTCACGCTTCCACCGAACGGGACCGCCGAAGCGCTCGGTATTGTCATCATCCATCAGGAATTCAATCTCGCTGAACATCTGACAGTTACCGAAAGCCTGTATCTTGGCCGGGAAATTACCCGTTTCGGTATTCTCGATCGCAAGGCGATGCGGGCAGAGACGCGACGTGTTCTCGATCTGCTCGGCTGCCGTGTGGATGAGAGCGCCCTGATCGGAACCTTGTCTGTCGCGGAAAAGCAGATGGTCGAGATCGCAAAGGCGATCAGTCGCGATGCGCGCATCGTTTTTATGGACGAACCGACAGCGGTTCTGTCCCGTGAGGAAACCAACTACCTTTTCCAGCAAGTGCGCAAATTGCGCGATAAAGGCACAAGCTTCGTGTTCGTGTCGCACAAGCTGGACGAAGTCATGGAGTTGACGGACCGCGTCACTGTTTTGCGCGATGGTCATTGGGTCAAGACCGCGCCAACCTCTCTTCTTGATGGTGAGGCCATTGCCCAGCTTATGGTTGGGCGAGAGCTTTCCAGCCTTTACCCCGCCAAGCGCGAACCTGACGTGGACGAGGCAATTGTTCTGAAGGTCAGCAATGTCTCGACGCGCTACGTGCAGGATGCCAGTTTTGAGCTTCGCAGAGGTGAAATCATTGGCTTTTCCGGCTTGATCGGGTCAGGTCGCACCGAGCTTGCCGAGGTCATCGTCGGTCTGCGCAGCCGATCCTCGGGGGAGGTCGAGGTGAATGGGAAAGTGTTGCCACCCCATGATCTGCATGCATCTATAGATGCCGGTCTTGCCTATATGACCAAGGATCGCAAATCCAAAGGCCTGCTTTTGAGTGCGGGAATGGGGCTGAACCTCACGCTTCAGTCGCTGGAGCGGCATGGCAAGTTTGGCTATCTCAGCGCATCAAGCGAGGCCCGGTCGCTGGAGCGCGCGCGCCGCCGGTTCGACATTCGTGTGCGTGACGGCAGTGTGGTCGTCGGGCGCATGTCGGGCGGCAATCAGCAAAAGCTGCTGCTCGCCAAGGTCATGGAGACCGAACCGAAAATCATCATCATCGATGAGCCCACACGCGGCATCGACGTAGGCACGAAGCAGCAGATTTATCATTTCATTTCGGCGTTGGCACGGGATGGCCACTCGGTCATCGTTGTCTCATCCGAAATGCAAGAAGTCATCGGGCTTTGCACACGCGTGGCGGTCATGCGCGAAGGGCGCCTCGTCGGCATGCTGGAAGGCGATGAAATCAACGAGCGGGAAATCATGCGTTATGCGGCCGGGCTGAAAACGCGGGCGGCGGCGTAGCGTCGGTCAATTGGCCGGTTTGACAGGGCGGGAGGTTTGTTTTGGGTATGAGTGTGAGTGAAGACAGCAAAGAAAAGAAGGCCGGGCGGTCGCTGCGCGATATCGATTTGCGCGCCGTCGCACCCTTCGTGGCCCTTTTCCTGCTGCTGATTGTCGGGGCGATGGTCAATCCCAACTTCATCAGTATCAACAATCTGGCAAATGTTGCCACGCGAAGCGCGTTTATCGCGATTATCGCTGTCGGCGCGACCTTCGTTATTTCGGCAGGCGATCTCGATCTGTCGGTCGGTTCCATGGTTGCGTTCGTGGCAAGTCTGATGATCCTGCTTATGAACTCCGGCATGGTCGCCGATCCTGCGCTTATGCTGGTTCTTGCCGTGGTGTTTACGCTCGTCGCCGGGTCGTTATGCGGATTGGCAAACGGCTTGATCACGACGGTTGGCAAGATAGAACCGTTCATAGCCACGCTTGGTACCATGGGCGTTTACCGGGGGCTGACCACCTGGCTTTCCCAGGGTGGCGCGATCACGGTTCGGGATCCACAATTGCAGACCCTGTATCGTCCAGTTTATTTCGGCTCGTTTCTCGGTGTGCCGATTCCCATTATCGTTATTCTGTTGGTAACCTGCGTAGCGGCCTTCGTGCTGTACCGCATGCGTTACGGACGTCACGTCACCGCTGTCGGTTCCAACCGCGACGTTGCGAAATATTCGGGCGTTGCCGTCAACCGCGTACGCACCATCGCCTTCGTCATTCAGGGTCTGTGCGTTGCCATAGCCGTGTTGCTCTACGTGCCGCGTCTCGGCTCTACCTCTGCGACGACAGGCATGATGTGGGAATTGCAGGCGATCACAGCCGTCGTGGTGGGCGGTACGGCGCTTAAAGGTGGGGCAGGGCGCGTATGGGGAACCATCTGCGGCGCTTTCATTCTGGAACTCGTCGGCAATATCATGCTGCTGTCGAACTTCATCAGCGAATATCTGATCGGCGCGATCCAGGGCGCGATTATCATCATTGCCATGCTGGTTCAGCGGTCGCTGATGCGCCGTTCATAAAGTTACCGGGTTAACGGGTCGCCCGGGTGAGGAAATCGAGACCTTTATTTGTGTGGGAGGAAAACACATGCGGAAAAGACTATTGGGAGTTACTGTTGCGCTGTTGGCGCTAGCGGGTGGAGCGCAGGCACAAGACAAGAAGGTAACGATTGGCGTGTCCATTCCGGCTGCCGACCACGGCTGGACGGCTGGCGTCGTCTATCACGCTGAGCGCGTTGCAAAGCTGTTGATGGAAGAACATCCCGGCCTCAACGTCATCGTCAAGACATCGCCGGATGCGGCAACGCAGGCGAATGCGGTGCAGGATCTGGAAACGCAGGGCATCGATGCGCTCGTCATTCTGCCGTCCGATCCGGACCCGCTGGTCAATGCCATCAAGGAAGTGAAGGGCAACGGTAAGTTCGTCGCTCTTGTTGACCGCGCACCAAGCGTCAATGACGACACCGTTCGCAATATCTATGTTGCCGGTAACAATCCGGCGCTGGGTGAAGTCGCTGGAAAATATATTGCCGACACGACACCGGAAGCTCAGGTCGTTGTTATTCGCGGCTTGCCGATCCCTATCGATCAGCAACGTCAGGATGGTTTCGACAAGGGAATTGCAGGCTCGAAGGTGAAGATTCTGGACCGTCAATTCGGCAACTGGAACCGCGATGATGCCTTCAAGGTCATGCAGGACTATCTGACCAAATATCCGAAGATCGATGTGGTCTGGTGCCAGGACGACGATATGGCCGTTGGCGTTCTTCAGGCCATCGAGCAGGCGAAGCGCACGGACATTAAATATGTGGTCGGCGGCGCCGGTTCAAAAGACATGATCAAGAAGGTCATGGATGGTGACAAGATGATCCCGGTCGATGTGCTTTATCCGCCAGCCATGGTCGCAACCGCCATGCAACTGACGGCGGCGAATTTCTACGACCAAGTCCCCGTGAGCGGCACCTACATTCTGGATGCAACGCTTGTTACGAAGGACAATGCGGAAAGCTTCTACTTCCCCGACTCACCGTTCTGATACGGAAAATCGTGATGAAGGCCCGCTTGAGAGAGCGGGCCGTTTTCGTTTTGAGCAATCAGGAAAAACGGCTGGCCCTGAAGGGATCGACCGAGATTGCCGTTTCCGCGCCGCTCACCAATTGTGTGACGAGCCTTGCAGTTGCTGCCGATTGCGTCAGCCCCAGATGTCCGTGGCCGAAAGCGTAAATCACCGATTGGCTCGCTCTCGACGGGCCGATCACCGGAAGGCAATCGGGCATGGACGGGCGAAAGCCCATCCACTGCGTACCACCGTCCGTTTTTAGACCCGGCAGGAATTGAGCCGCCTTTTTCAACATGACTTCAGAGCGACGGAAGTTCGGTGGCAGATCAAGACCACCCAGTTCCACAGCGCCACCGACGCGAATGCCGGACGACAGCGGCGTGACGACGAAGGCGTGATCGTTGAAATAGAGCTGTCGCGTCAGGTCGAAGGCGCCAACCGGCAACGTCGTGTTGTAACCGCGTTCGGTTTCCAGAGGCGCTGTATTACCCAGCGATACCGCCAGCGTCTTGGACCAAGCGCCACAGGCAATCACCACCTTATCAGCCGTGATTTTCTCGCCAGTTTTCAAGGAAACGATCGTGCTTTCGCCCATCGTCTCGACGCGCACGGCCTCGCCTTTGCGCAAGGTTGCACCGCGGGCTATGACGAGATCGGCGATGGCCTTTGTAAACTCGTAGGGATCGCTCACCTGCAGGCCGCCGGGTGTGAACATTGCATGCTGAAACCGCGGCGCAAGCCCCGGCTGCAAGCGCTCGATTTCATCGCGACCGACACGGGAGAAGGTGAAGCCGGCACGCTCCTTTTCGTCCCAGTCACGACGGGCAGCGTCGAAGCTCTCCCGAGTGTCGTAAAGATCAAGCGTTCCGGTGTTGGTGATGTACTGTGCCAGCTCAGGCATCGCAGCGACATGCTGCATTTCATTGGCGGCAAGCCGCATCATGTTTTTCTGGACTTCGAGACCATGCTGGAACTTGCGCGGCGAACTCGCCTGCCAGAAACGCCAGAGCCAGGGAGCGATCTTCAATGCGTAAGCAGGCGGCACACTCAGCGGACCGAGTGGATCGATCAACCACTTCGGCGCTTTCTTCATGATGCCGGGAGCTGGAATGGGAATGATCTCCGGGAATGCAAGGATACCGGCATTGCCAGCACTTGCGCCGCGGGCAACGTCGCCGCGCTCCAGAAATGTGACGGTCTTTCCAGCGTTTTGAAGATAAAGCGCCGACATGACGCCGATAATACCTGTACCGATCACCAGCACGTCGCATTTTTCTGAAGGGTTCATCATGGGTATCCCGAGGTTTGATGCACACCGATAGCACGCTTAAATGCAAACTGTCGACAAGGACTCTGTGCCAGTCTTAGTGCTCGATGTCGGCCGGCCTGATGATGGCGTAGCTGATGCGGAGGGTTTTTCCTTTCACCGGATAATACATCGGAATATCAAGCGTGGATTGCTGCACCGCCTTCAGCTTTACTTTCATCTGTCCCTCAATCCATTCCGTCAATAAGGGGACGTCATTGTCATCGCCCGTCCAGACCATAAGGGCAGGATGCTCGTCAGAGAGGGTGAAGGATGGATCGTAATCGTCGTAGATGTTGGTGGCGACGGGTACGTCCTGAAACAGAAACCGAAGATTGCCGCCGGTCGGCCAGTTCGGCGTAATAATGACGGATGGCGAGAGTTTTTCGGTTTCGACGATATAGCGATGAAAACTCTGCCAGTCGTAATTCGAATTCGATGTTCGTCCCAGAGATGCCATCAGGGGGTGCGATGCCAGCAGTGCCACTGGTACCAGCACCATCATGATAAGGGGGATGGGCAAAAACCGGCTGACGAAACGCGCCGTGTCGGCAAGGTGCCGTTCGAGGTAAAGTGCCGCAAGGATGGGAGCCGGAAGCAGTAGCGGCAGTAGCCATCTGTCCCGCAGTTCCGTCATCGTCGCCATCATGATGACGAGTGCCATCAGCGCGGTGATTGCGATGAAATAGTGGAGTAAAAACCGGAACCAGACGCTTTGTGACGTTTGCGGACGTTTCGCTTCTCGGCGGGCCGCCAGCCAGATCAGCAGGGCGGGTACTGCCGAGATGATAAGGGAGCCGCTGACGAAACGAGCCAATCCACGCGCCACCTGCAGAAAGCGGCTGTCAGGCGCGTCTTCGGCCATTCGTTGCAATGTAACTTCGGATGCAAAACGGAGATTGTCGATCAGCCAGAACAGGTGGGGCAGGAACACGATGACGCTAACGAGGATTGTCAGCAGAAAGCGTCGATCCAGAATCCGTTCACGACCCTGTGGGTGCAGCCACACAGCAAGGAGCAATGCTGGCAAAGCAAGGGCGAAATTGTACTTCGATAACATTCCCAGTCCTGCGACGACCCCAATCAGAAGGTAACCATTCAAGGTGGGACGCTGGATCAGCCTGATGCTGGAATAGAGCAGTGCAGTGAAGGTTAGCATCAGCATCGCGGTATGGGTGAGATCGCGTTGCGCCTGCCAGAATACCTGCGGAATGACGAAAAGAGCCATTGCGGCAACGACGACGAAGCGTTTGTTTTCCAGCACCAGTTCGGCCGTCTTTACGAAGACCGCAAATATAAGAAACAATATGAAGTTCTTGGCGAACGCGATGGCAAACATCGACGTGCCTAAAACGGCAAAGATCGCCTGTTGGTACCAGTTGTAGAGTGGTGGTTGGGCATCATAGCCGAGCGCCAGCCACTGCGCGAACAGCACCTGCTGCGCCTCGTCGATGCGCAAAGCGGGAGGCGCCAATTCGCGCAGGACGATCTGCAAAAGAAAGTAGGCGCCGAACAGCACGATTGCCGCGTTCGGATTGTCCGCCAGGCGTAACGACAACCTTCTGAGCGTCCCCATGGTCTTTAAGTGCAGCGATGTCCCTGCCTGTTGTCCCGATATATCCATGCCTCATCCGTTTCGTTGCCAAGCGGCAGAATCGATTGTCGCCCATCTTATCGCGGTGACAAAATGGAACTATGTGGCCGAACCATGGAGTAAGGGCAGGCGTACACAACTATTTGCCTGGTCTGCGTATCGGGTGCCGCAGGATGACGCCCCAATCAGGGGCGTCATCTCGTTACTGTCCTGAATTATACGCGGCGATTGCGGCCATGTTCACGATGTCGCTATCTTTCGCCCCCATGGAGGTGATCTGCACGGACTTGTCGAGGCCGACGAGAAGCGGGCCGATGACCGTGGCACCGCCGAGTTCCTGCAACATCTTGGTGGAAATGGATGCCGAATGAATGGCAGGCATGACCAGAACGTTGGCCGCACCCGAGAGACGGGTAAATGGATACTGGCTCTGCATCTTCTGGTGATTGAGAGCGACATCTGCCGCCATTTCACCATCCACCTCGAAGTTCACATTGCGCTTGTCGAGAATGCGAACGGCTTCGCGCACCTTTTCGGAACGCTCACCCAGCGGGTGACCGAAAGTGGAATAGGCGAGCATCGCAACGCGCGGTTCATAGCCGAAGCGACGCGCCAGACCGGCCGCTTCCACGGCAATATCTGCCAGGTCTTCCGCCGATGGCATATCGTGAACGGCGGTGTCGGCCACGAAAACGGTGCGGTTGCGCGACACGACGAGAGACACGCCGATAACGCGATGGCCTGGCTTGGTGTTGATACAACGGCGCACGTCTTCCAGCGCCGTGGAATAGTTTCGGGTCGTGCCCGTGACCATCGCATCGGCATCGCCCATCGCCACCATACAGGCGGCGAAATGGTTGCGGTCGTTGTGAACAAGGCGCTGCACGTCACGCAGCAGGAATCCCTGGCGTTGCAGGCGCGCATAGAGATAATCGATGTAGATCTCGACACGCTCCGACAGGCGGGCATTGGTGATCTTGATGTTGGGGCGGTCGAGATCGATGCCGGCGCGTTCCGCATTTGCCCGGATGATGTCATCACGACCAAGCAGGATGGCAGTACCCAGACCCTGCGCCGTATAGGAAATAGCGGCGCGCATGACTTGCTCTTCTTCGGCTTCCGCGAACACAACGCGCTTGGGTGACCGGCGAACGCGTTCGTAAAGGCGCTGTGTGGTTGATGCCATCGGGTCGCGACGGGCGGAAAGTTCGTGGGCATAGGCCTCAAGGTCGGGCAACTCGCGGCGGGCGACACCTGTTTCCATGGCGGCCTTTGCCACAGCGACCGGGATGGCTGCAATCAGGCGCGGGTCGAAGGGAACGGGAATGATGTATTGCGGTCCAAAGCGAGGACGCACACCCTGATAGGCCGCGGCAACATCGTCAGGCACATCTTCGCGTGCGAGATCGGCCAGAGCCTTGGCGGCAGCGATTTTCATCGCATCGTTGATCTGACTGGCGCGCACATCCAGCGCACCGCGGAAGATGTAGGGGAAGCCGAGAACGTTGTTGACCTGATTGGGGTAATCGGAGCGGCCCGTCGCCATGATGGCATCGTCGCGAATGCAAGCCACCTCTTCCGGCGTGATTTCCGGATCAGGGTTTGCCATGGCGAAGATGATCGGCTTTGGAGCCATGGAACGGATCATCTCTTCGCTGAAGGCACCTTTCTGGGACAGGCCGAACACTACGTCGGCACCCTTCATCGCCTCGACCAGCGTGCGGTTATCGGTCTTCACCGCGTGCGCCGATTTCCACTGGTTCATGCCCTCGGTGCGGCCCTGATAAATGACGCCCTTGGTGTCACACAGCGTGATGTTGGCAGGGTTGAAGCCCATGGCCTTGATGAGGTCCATGCAGGCAATGGCGGCAGCGCCTGCGCCATTGCAGACCAGCTTTGTTGTTTTGAAATCACGACCCGTCAGCGCGATTGCGTTGATGAGACCGGCTGCTGCAATGATGGCGGTACCATGTTGGTCATCATGGAAAACTGGAATGTCCATGAGTTCGCGCAGGCGGCTTTCGATGATGAAACATTCCGGTGCCTTGATGTCTTCCAGATTGATGCCACCAAAGGACGGGCCGAGATAACGAACACAGTTGATGAATTCGTCTGCGTCTTCGGTATCGACTTCCAGATCGATGGAATCCACGTCGGCAAAGCGCTTGAACAGAACCGACTTGCCCTCCATGACAGGCTTTGACGCGAGAGCGCCGAGGTTGCCGAGACCGAGAATGGCGGTGCCGTTGGAGATGACCGCGACCATGTTGCCACGGGTGGTGTAGTCATAGGCCGTATCCGGGTTTTCGGCGATTGCCTTGACGGGAACGGCGACGCCCGGAGAATAGGCCAGCGACAGGTCACGCTGTGTCGCCATCGGCTTGGTTGGCGTTATTTCCAGTTTGCCGGGCCGTCCCTGAGAATGGAAGTCCAATGCCTCTTGATCTGTTACCGACGTCTTGCCGGTTGCGGATTTCACTTTTTCTGACATGGCTCCACCCCTTATCGTTTGTTATAAATTCGTGGTGGTAGTTATTGTATTTTCTGGAAGGCTGCCAAGCGCTGAGTGCCATTCATGACAATAAATCCAACAAAACATGGTGGTTCCGAACGCTTCAATCGATTAGCTGGCCTGAAATTTCGGAACCACGAGCGTTCATTGCCGTTGGTCAAGGGGCCGGTGGACACGTGATCGTTGAATTCGATACAGCAAATGGTTGTGGCGATCTGTAATTCGTGATCACACATGTTTGCTGAAGGGCCATAGAGCATGATGAGTGGAATATGAAAGGTGAAGACGTGAACGCACAGACAAGAAAGATTATCCCTGTTCTTCTGGCAGGCGGGGCGGGATCGAGATTGTGGCCTGTGTCACGCGATCAGTTGCCGAAGCAGTTTCAGCCTTTGGTGGGGAACTTGTCCACCTATCAGCAAACATTGCAGCGCGTGAATGATGAAGCCCTCTACGGCGAACCACTCGTCATAACCAACGAGGATTTTCGTTTCTTTGCGCGCAGACAGGCAGAGGAAATCGACCTTACCGCAACCGTCGTACTGGAACCCGCACGCCGTGACAGTGCCGCCGCCATGGCCGCTGCCGCGGTGCTGGCAGAGCGCCGTGAGCCGGGTTCGCTGGTTCTGGCGTTGGCGGCCGACCATGTGGTGCTCGATAACGACAAGTTCTCAGAGGCGGTCAAACTGGGCGCTAGCGCGGCGGAGCAGGGCAATATCGTTGTCTTTGGTCTGACACCGACGGAGCCCCGCACGTCTTACGGATATATCAACCCCGGCCCATCGATAGACGGCAATGAAGACCTCTGTGTCGTGGAAGCCTTCGTGGAAAAGCCCGACGAAGAGACCGCCATATCCTATGTCGAGAAGGGTTATCTCTGGAACTCCGGCAACTTTCTGTTTCGCTCCGATGTCATGATTGCCGAACTCAAGGCTTACGTGCCGGAAATACTCGAAGCGGTTACCCGTTCGGTCGATGAGCACGAGACCGACCTAGGATTTGTGCGTCTTCACAAAGAGAGTTTCGAGGCATCGCCGAAAAACTCCATCGACTACGCCGTCATTGAAAACACAAAGCGCATGGCTGTGGTGCGCGGTCATTTCCGCTGGTCCGATATCGGCAGCTGGGACGCGATCTGGGAGATTGCAGACAAGCAGGAGAACGGCAACGCTGTCGAAGGACAGGGCATCTTCATCGATTCCGAAGGTTGCCTGATCCACTCCAGTAGCATCCTGACCACGGTGGTAGGCGCGAAGGATCTGGTTGTGGTGGCCACGAAAGATGCGGTTCTGGTCACGCCGAAGGACAGGGTCCAGAGCGTCAAAGGCCTAGTCGAGGCTTTGAAGTCGAGCGACCATTCGCGCAAGACGGAAATTCACAAACGTGCTTATCGCCCCTGGGGCCATATAGAACAGACCGACTCCGGGCCACGGTACCGTGTCAGTCACCTGAAGGTGGAGCCGGGTCACAGAATTTCGCTGCAGCAGCATTATCACCGTTCCGAACACTGGATCGTCGTGCGCGGGACCGCAACTGTGACGATTGACGAAGAAACGCGGCTGCTGACCGAAAACGAGTCTGTTTACATCCCCATTGGCAAGCCTCACCGTCTTGCCAATGAAGGTCAGATCCCGCTCGAGCTCATCGAAATCCAGACGGGCTCGTATTTCGGAGAGGACGACATCATTCGTTTGCAGGATGACTACAAACGCGAGTGAGGAGCTGTTGCAGCCCGGGCGTAACCCGCCCGGGCTTCTAATTGCGTAGGCCACCGCTCTTGAAGCGGATGAAGCGCCCTAACTGTGCCTCAATACGCTTCTAGCTGCACAGACAGTTCTTGACACGAACGCCCAGTTTTCGCTGACTTGACCATCGCTATGGATCGATTTTCCAGAAAGAGCGTTAAAGCAGCGTCATTCATAATCCGAAAAGGGCAAAGGGCTGCCGCGGGTCAAGAATCTAACAGGAGAAAAATCAATGAAAAAAGCTTTTGCCGTAACTTTCGCAGCGATGATTCTCGGCCTCTGCGGCACTGCCAGCGCCATTGCCGCAGATCTCGCCCGCTCTTCCGCTGTGTATCAGGACGAGGACGACCGCAATGGCGTCAAGATCGGCTACCTGACATGTGACGTCGGTGGCGGTGTGGGTTACGTTATCGGCTCCTCCAAAGAGCTTGAGTGCACATTCCAGTCGACCGTTGGTGCACGCCGTACGGACCACTATTCTGGCGCTATCCGCAAGATGGGCGTAGACCTTGGCTTTACCACGCAGGGTCGTCTTGTCTGGGCTGTATTCGCTCCAACAGCCGGATATCACCGTGGTTCGCTGGGCGGCCTCTATCAGGGCGCAACAGCTGAAGCCACAGTTGGTCTGGGCGTCGGTGCGAACATTCTGGTTGGCGGAACCGCCGGTTCCATCCAGCTTCAGACAGTGAGCGTTGCTGGTCAGGTTGGCCTCAACCTTGCAGCAACTGGCACGTCCGTGACGCTGAACCCAGTCAACGGCTGATTGGCATCAGGTCAATCTGACGCATTCAATGAAACGCCCTTTTCGTATTATGACGAGAAGGGCGTTTTGTTTTCCGGACCTTTCAGGTGGAGTGCGGTGATGTTGAGATTTTTGACTGCATTATGCCTCTTGCTGCCCGTGTCGCAATCTTGGGCGGAAGGGGATGCCGAACGCGGAGAGCGTGCTTTCAGCAAGTGTTCCGCATGCCACAGCATAGACCATCCTCGCACACGCCTCGGCCCGCATCTAATGGGCGTCGTCGGAAGGCCTGCCGGAACCGTTTCCGACTATAAATATTCCCCAGCGATGACGGAGGCCGGAGGCGGCGGACTTGTATGGACGGAAGAGAAATTGCACGCATTTCTCTACAGCCCGAAGAAAACCGTTCCCGGCACTTCGATGCGCTTTTTTGGACTTTGGAGCGACAGCGAGATCGATGACCTGATAGCCTATCTGAAAACCGTCCCGGCCCCGCAGTAATCTAAAGCGGGTTTTGATCCAGAACCTCTTCTGCGTCCTCAAGGCTCATTTTATAGACCCTGTTGGCGATTTCGAAACTGTAGCCATTGCGCGCGAAGGAGGAGATTTCCTTTTGCATGCGCTTTTCATCAGGCTCGTCACGGCGAAATGGCCCAAAGCGACGTTTCCGCGCCATGATGACGGCGGAATAGAGATCGTCCTTATCGACCAGAGCCTGTTCGGTGATGTCCTTGCTGACGCCTTTGATGCTGAGCTTCTGGGCTATCGCCCGTCGTGACTTGCCGCTGCGAATGGCCGAACGGGTTGCACTTTCGGCATAAGCGACGTCATCCAACGCCTTGATGTCATAGGCGAATTTTACTGCGGCATGGGCGAGGGCTTCAATCTGCTCCGGGGTGATGTCCTCGAATTTCTGCTTTGCCTTGCGCGTGATGGCGTCGAACAATTGGCGCTCGGTCATCATTCGGCGCTCCAGCCGGTAGATCGTTGAATTGCGAACCCATGTCAGCATTCTTTTCGTGGGAGCAGTCTGTGCTTCCGCCTGGTCAGTCAACGAAATCAGTCCCCGTCTAGCATTTCGATTTTACGCTGATCGTCTCTCTAAGGCGTAAAGAGGCGAGTGTAAAAGTCAAAGCCTAGGTCCGCAAGGCATAGACATTGATCGGGGTTTCGAGACCTCTCAGTGTCTGTGCTCCAATGCTTTCGAAATTTGCAGGCCCGCCTGCCATGCTGACGAATTGCTCAGACATCAAAACCGGTCGCTTGATCAGTTTGGTCAAGCTTTCCAGACGCGACGCTATGTTGACGGCAGGGCCGATGACGGTGAAGTCCAGCCGGCTTTTCGAGCCGATATTGCCATACATGACATCACCGACATGCACACCGATGCCATACCCCAGGGGATCGTGACCACGGGCAATATTGTCTTCGTTCAAGGTCTTGAGGTGGGTTTGTGCTTCTCCGATTGCCGAAAGCAGGTTGGTGCAGGCATCGGGATCGCTCAGCGGAAAAATTGCCAGCAAACCGTCACCCATGAACTTCAGGATTTCGCCACCGAATTTCTCGATAGGCTCTGACATGGCATCGAAGTAGCCGTTCAGAAGTTCGATGACATCGTCTCGCGGCCAAAGGTCCGATATGTGCGTAAAATCGCGCAGGTCGCAGATCAGGATTGCTGCGCCGACCGTTGTGCCGCTGCCCCGGCGCGTGGCGCCATCCAGAATGGCCTGACTGGCGTGCGGGCCGACATAGGTTTCCAGCAAGGTGCGGGCTATGCGGTTTTTGAGGCGAATTTCCGAAACCAGAGAAATCGCCGGAATGAGGCTTCTCAGCATCTCAATTTCCGCGTCGGTGAAGCCACCCGGCTGATTGCTGGAAAAGGTAACGACATGGCGTTTGCCGAAGGTGTGCTTCAACGGCCAGGCGCAATATTCCGTCAGCCCTTCCGCGCGAAGATCGGCATAGATGGAAGGTTCGGATTCTGTTGGCGGAGTATCCAGCCGGTAGCGCAGTTCATCTGCACCCGAATGGATTTCATGGATCGGGCTGTTGCGATACTCTGCCGTGTCTTCTGTGCCGTAGGCATATGTAGAAAACTCGACGTCTGTTCGACCTTTCAGCCACAAAATCCTGGCACCGCGCCATTGGGGATGCTCGACCATGAAATTCAAAGATGCTCTGGCAACGGAGACGCCTGCTTCATTCAGCCGTTGGCACAGTTCGACGAAAATATTGTCGATGAAGCGCTGATCGTGGGTCTCGAGAACCAGCCAGTTCAATATCTCGTAAGGCTGGGATGGCCAGGGCGGGGTCGGTACGCGATTGAGGGACAGGCTAGCGTGAGTTGCTTCTGTCATGATTTTCCCACAGGTCAGAGCTGATGCGCTTCGCATGTGGTAAATTGTGAGGATGTTTTGAAGGGGTAGATTGAAACGTTTATTGTTTCGCCCGTCTTCTCAAGGCACTGGTCCTTACGAATGACGGGCGAAAAAATCCCTCGACTATCGAGGGCATATGGTCAAACGACGTCGGAGACCGGAATTTGCAAAGCCGCCGCCACGCGCTGAATGTGCGACGGATTGCTGTCCGTGCCGTTTTCGAGCGCATCGATTTCCTGCGTCGTCAGTCCGCAGGTAATTGCCAGTTGCTCGACCGTGTAGCCCGAGCTTTTTCTGGCAACTGCGATTTTCTCTGCAAATGGTGCATGCGTCTGGTCACTGTAATCTGGATGAGAAATAGATATAGTCATAATAATCTCCCTGGAATGGACATTGAATGGAGCCGGGGTCCATCAGGTTCACCGGCATTTCATGCGACAGCGTCGCGTAAGGAGAGTTCATGCTGCAACGCAGCAGGAAAATAGCCATCTTTATGGCACTAGCAATAGTTAAATTTTGTTAAGGATTAACGACGGCCTGTGTGGCGGATGAATCGCTTAAAAAAAGCATTATAATTCATATGCTTGAGTATATCATACGATGCTGATTCTCGTGTCGCGACGGAAGTCCGAGGGCGACATTCCCGCGACTTGACGGAAGGCTTTGTTGAAAGCGCTGACGGAACCGAAGCCGCTTTCCATGGCGACATGCAGTATGTTGTCGTTGTCCTTGATCAGCATGGCCTGGGCGCGCGAAAGCCGCAGCAAGGTCAGATATTTGATCAGCGTCATGCCGGTCGATTTGCGAAACAGGTTCATCGCGTATTTTGGATGCAGGCTGGCGGAGCGGGCAATATCGGTGGCGTCTATATCTTCCAGAAAATTGGCAGCAATGAAGTCACACATCCGTACTACACTCAATGAATGATAGCCGTCCGTGTTGCTGGGCTGTTCCTCTCGCGACGGACTGGTGACCACTGAATACGGCTCCAGAAACATTCGCTCCACCCGCAAAAGCAGCTCCTCCACGGCGTTTTCAGACTTTTGCGGATCACCAGAACTGACATAGCGGTGCCAACGGGCGAAATTTTCCTCGTCTGATTTATCGGTGACCGATGTCAGCATGGTCGCGCCACCCATCAGCATACTGGATACCGACACCGGCAGACGCATACGAAAGAAATGCACGAGCGGCAGATGGGCGCCGGCATAGAAAGAGTCATCGGAAGACTGGTCCATCTGGTGGGCCTGCCCACCCCAGAAGATGCACATCTGCCCGGCTTCCAGTCGCAACGCATGGTCGCCCATCCGGTAATGAACATGGCCTGAAATGACGTAGTTCACCTCGACCTGCGCGTGCCAGTGCGGCATGAGCATGATGGCGGGATGCGCTTGAAAGAACTGCAGCTTGGTCGGTGACCCCTCGATGGTACTGGCACCTGGTTGGTACGTTGCTGCTTCAAGTATCTTACTTTCCGCCAAATCCATGTTCCCTTTTTACGAGACAGATTTCTTTGCGCCGCTAATCTGCCCGTGTCGTTGGAGGACGGCAATTGAAAAGGGAGGTTTTCAATGAATTTTAAATTTATCGGCGCGTCGGTTTCGCTCGCGCTTCTAGCCGCAACACCTGCTGCCGCGCAATCTACGACAATTACGATCTGGAGCTGGAACGTTGCAGCATCCGCTCTGAAATCCACGCTTGAGGGTTTCAACAAGAAATATCCCGATATCAAAGTCGATGTTCAGGATCTGGGAAACAGCCAAGTATACGACAAGTCGCTTGCGGCCTGTGCTGCTGGTGGCGAAGGCCTGCCTGACATCGTGACCGTTGAAAATTTTGAGGCGGAGGTTTTCTGGAACCGCTTCCCCGATTGCTTCACTGATGCGACGAAGCTTGGCTACACGCCCGAGAAACAGGCTCTATTTCCGGACTTCAAGCGGACAGAGCTTGAGGTGGATGGCGTCGCCTATTCCGTGCCATGGGACTCTGGTCCTGTCGCGATGTTCTACCGTCGTGATTTCTACGAGAAGGCAGGCGTCGACCCCGCGACGATCAAAACCTGGGATGACTTTATTGCCGCTGGCAAGAAGGTCATGCAAGCCAATCCCGGTACTGTCATGACGCAGGCAGATTTCAACGGCGATAGCGAATGGTTCCGCATGATCGCCAACGAACAGGGATGCGGTTACTTTTCGACCGATGGTCAGAGCATTACCATCAACCAGCCTGCTTGCGTTGCGACGCTTGAAAAGCTCAAGCAGATGAAGGACGCGGGCATTATCACGGCTGCTATCTGGGATGAAAAAATCCAGTCCAACACGTCTGGAAAAGTCGCAACGCAGATGTATGGCGGATGGTTTGAGGGCACGGTTCGCTCAGGCTCGCCGGATCTAGCTGGGAAATGGGGCGTCTATACCATGCCCAGCCTGACAGCCGATGGCCCACATGCGGCCAATCTCGGCGGTTCGTCACTGGCGATAAGCTCCGCGTCGCAACACAAGGAAGCAGCCTGGAAGTTCATCGACTATGCGCTTCTGACCAATGAGGGTCAGGTTACGATGCTGAAATCTTTCGGCCTCGTTCCATCGCTGCTGACTGCTGACAAAGACCCGTTCGTCAAGGAGCCGCAACCCTATTGGGGTGGGCAGGCCGTCTGGTCTGATATTCTCGCCACGCTTCCGAAAATCGTACCTAGCCGTGGCACGGCTTTCCAGTCGGATGCGGAAGGTATCTACCGCGTAACCCAGACCAAATACCTTGCAGGCGGATTTCCCGATGCAAAGGCTGCACTTGACGATGCCGCCAAGCAGATTGAAACCGCGACAGGTGTTCCGATCGCTGAATAGTCTCCCAGGCCGACCGTTGCCGGGCGCTCTTGTCAAGGGCGTCCGGCTCCCATCATCCCCTCTGGCTTTGTGAGGTCGATATGCCTTTGCGCAATAGGGTCGCCTATGCGTTCCTTGCCCCGTATTTGCTCATCTTCGCGACGTTCTGGCTATGGCCGATCATCAATTCGTTTCTGCTGTCGTTCCAGAATACGCGCGTCAACCCCTGGCGCTATGCGCCGTCGATGAACTGGGGGCGGCTGGTCGGCGATCCGGCTTTCTATAACGCCCTGCAGAACACGCTCGTTATTCTGGTCGTTCAGGTTCCGGTGATGATTGCGCTCGCCACGGTTATGGCAGTGCTGCTGAATTCGCCGCTCTTGAAAGCGCGCCCGCTTTTCCGCTTCGCATTTTTCGCGCCCGTCGTTGTCGGGGAAGTTGCCTATGCCGCTGTCTTCCGGCTGATGTTCAGCACCGATTTCGGCATCATCAATAAGCTGATCACATCCGTCGGGCTGCCGCCCGTCGCATGGTTTGACAATTCCACGGCTGCCATGGCGCTCATCATCATTGCGGTGACGTGGCGGTGGGCGGGCTATAACGCCATCATCCTTCTGGCTGGGCTCCAGTCTATTCCGGGCGATGTGTACGAGGCGGCAAGGCTGGACAATGTCAGCAGACGCCAGCAGTTTTTTCACATCACTTTGCCACTGTTGAAACCCATCATCATGTTTTGCGTGGTGCTATCCGTTATCGGAACCATGCAGCTGTTCACTGAACCTTTCCTCATCACCAACCGTGGTGGGCCCGGCGGTGCGACCGAAACACTGGGTATTTTCCTGTACCGCCAAGGCTTCACCTCCCTGAACTTCGGCTACGCATCGGCTATTGCCTATACAGTCGCGGCGCTTGCCGTCGCCATCTCGCTGTTCAACCTATGGATCGGGAGGGAAGCGAAATGAGATCCAAGTCCAAATCCGCCCTGTGGCAGAAAATTGCGCTCCATGCCGCTTTGACACCACTCGCCATCATCTGGCTGTTTCCCATCTGGATGATGTTCGTCTTCTCCACCATGCCCGATTACGGCATTTTCAGCCCTGACATCGAGTTGCTGCCATCGACACATTTTCTGGAAAACTTCCGTAACCTTCAGGCCGATACGGATTTTCTACGCGCCCTGTTCATCTCCATCGGCGTGGCGATCATCTACACGGTGCTGTCGGTGATGCTGACATCCATGGCGGGCTGGGCGCTGGCGCGTTACCGCTTTGCCGGACGTTCGGTCGTCGTTGCCATCATTCTGGGTACCATCACCTTGCCCTATGCGGTCGTCGTCATTCCGCAGTTCATCATGGTGGCGCGGGAGTTCAAACTCGCCAATACTTGGGTCGCGCTGATCGTACCGCCACTGTTCAACTCACTCGGCGTTCTCTTTATGCGTCAGTCATTTTCGATGATGCCAAGCGAACTGTTCGATGCTGCGCGTGTCGAAGGCGTCAAGGAATGGCAGATTTTCCTGCGCATCGCCCTGCCGCTGGCACGGCCAACCATGGCAGCATTGTCGATCATCCTCTTCCTTGCATCATGGAACAATTATCTATGGCCGCTGCTGGTCAATTCGAAACCGGGTATGATGACGGCGCCGGTGGCGTTGGGAACTCTCATCGGCCTGACTAAAGTCTCCTGGGGCGGCATCATGTCGGGCGCAATGCTTTTGACCGCCCCTATTCTCGTCATCTTCGTGCTGTTGCAGCGCCATTTCATCGCCGGCATTTCTGCCGGTGCCGTCAAGTAATCCGGGAGGAACCTCATGGCGGAATTATCGCTTAAAAATGTCGTCAAACGTTACGGAGCCCTGAAGGTCATCCACGGTGCCGATCTGGAGATTGCCGATGGCGAATTCGTCGTCTTTGTCGGCCCTTCGGGCTGCGGCAAGTCCACCCTTCTTCGCATGATTGCGGGGCTGGAGGATATCTCCGGGGGTGAGATCAGTATCGGTGGCAAGGTTGTCAATGATGCCGAGCCGACGGATCGTGGCATTGCCATGGTGTTTCAGTCCTACGCGCTTTATCCGCATATGACGGTCGAAGAAAACCTTTCCTTCGGCCTGCGGATGAACGGCAATCCGAAAGCCGATACGGAGCAGCGTGTGCGCCGTGCCGCCGACATATTGCAGATCAACGAGTTGATTCACCGAACGCCCAAGCAGCTCTCGGGCGGCCAGAGGCAACGTGTTGCCATTGGTCGCGCCATCGTGCGCCAACCTCGTGTCTTCCTGTTCGATGAGCCGCTATCGAACCTCGATGCAGAACTGCGTGTGCAGATGCGGGTGGAGATTTCACGACTTCACAAGCAACTTGGCACGACGATGATCTACGTCACCCATGACCAGACGGAGGCGATGACGCTTGCCGACAAGATCGTGGTGCTGAGAGCAGGGCATATCGAGCAGGTCGGTGCGCCGCTCGATCTTTACGATGACCCCGCCAACCGTTTCGTCGCCGGTTTCGTCGGCTCGCCCAAGATGAATTTCCTGCCCGGCAACGTCGTCGGTCAAACAGCTGACGGAGTTACCGTGCGTTTGGCTGGCGGTGCCGGTGTGCAACTCGTGCTTCCACTGAAATCGCAGATCGCGGACGGAAGCGAGGTTGTTCTGGGCATCAGGCCAGAGCATTTCGGTGAGGCTGGCCAAGGCGATGCCGATCTGACGGTCGAGATCGACGTAGCAGAGCATCTGGGCAACACGAGCTACGTCTATGCGCGTATGGCCGGTGATACGCCAATGATTATCGAGCGGCCGGAATCCCGACATTCCAACGATCAGCAACACCTGACCGTCGGACTTTTCGCCAACAAGACTTTCCTTTTTGACAGCGCGGGCGCTCGTCTGCGCTGAAGACTATTCCAAGACCATCCAATGAGGATCTATCATGACTGACGTTCAACCCATCCGTTGGGGTATTATCGGCCCCGGAACAATCGCCCGCACGTTTGCCGATGGCGTTGCTCATTCAAAAACCGGAAAGCTCGTGGCAATCGCCAGCCGCAATCCTGATAAGCCAGGTCTTGGGGACGGGTTTGTCGGCGCTCGCATCGTTCATGGTTACGATGCCTTGCTTAGCGATCCTGAAGTCGATGCCGTCTATATTGCAACCCCTCACACCGGCCATGCCGAATGGGCGATCAAGGCGGTGCGCGCTGGCAAACATGTGTTGGTGGAAAAGCCGATTGCGCTTTCGGCCTATGACGCTGACGCTGTCTTCCATGAGGCGAAGAAAGCCGGGGTTTTTGCTGGTGAGGCCTATATGTACCGGCTGCACCCACAGACGGCGAAAATTGTCGAGCTCGTCAAAAGCGGGGTGATCGGGGAGGTCCGTATCATTCGCAGCAGTTTCGGCTTCAACATGGGCGGCTTCAAACCAGAACACCGTTTGTTTGCCAATGATGCCGCCGGTGGTGGCATTCTCGATGTCGGCGGCTATCCCGTCTCGATGGCCCGCCTCATTGCCGGGGCCGTTGCAGACAAGCCGGTTCTGGAGCCGGAAAAAGTATCCGGTGTCGCGCATCTCGGTCAGTCCGGGGTGGATGAATGGGCATCCGCCGTGCTGAAATTTCCCAACGGCATCGTCGCGGAAGTCTCATGCTCCATCATGGCGCAGCAGGACAATGTGCTACGCATCATCGGCTCGCAAGGCCGCATTCAGGTGGAAGATTTCTGGTTCGCCTCCGGTCATCAGGGCGGCGTTGGCAAGATCGACATCATCAAGGGCAATGACCGGCAGACCGTAGACGTGCGTGAAGATGGCTGGCTTTACTCCTTCGAGGTCGATGCCGCAGGTGAGGCCATTCGTGCTGGAAAAGCGGAATTTGCTTATCCCGGCATGAGCTGGGCCGATAGCCTCGGCAACCTGCGCGTCATGGATCAATGGCGTCACTCTGTTGGTCTTGAGTATGGTGTCGAAACCTCTGCCAAGCGCGTTTCGAATATTGTCGGTGGCACCGTTGTTGCGGGCAGCACTGTACCTAAGCGCACGATTCCAGGCGTTTCCAAGCCAGCTTCGGTGGTGGCGCTTGGGTTTGAGTTCTTCCCGAATTTCGCTTCCGCATCGCTGACGCTCGACACGTTCTATGAGGCTGGGGGCAATCTGTTCGACACGGCTTATGTCTATGGCGGCGGCAAGACGGAAAGCATTTTCGGAGACTGGCACACCAGCCGAAACGTGCCGCGCGAAGAGATCGTCGTCATCGGCAAGGGTGCCCACTCGCCGCTCTGCTACCCGGATATGATTGCAAAGCAGCTCGATCAATCGCTGGAGCGGCTGAAAACCGATTATGTCGACATCTACTTCATGCACCGCGACAACACCGTTGTGCCGGTGGGCGAGTTTGTGGATGCGATGGACTCCGAAGTAAAACGTGGCCGTATTCGGGGAATCTTCGGCGGCTCCAACTGGACGCGCGAGCGGATGGACGAGGCAGCGGCTTATGCGCAGAAGAACGGCAAGGCAGCACCAGCAGCACTTTCCAACAATTTTTCACTTGCGGAAATGCTGGACCCGATCTGGGCCGGTTGCGTTGCTGCATCCGATGACGGTTGGAAAGAGTGGCAGAAAGAGCGACAGATTCCGAATTTCGCATGGTCGAGCCAAGGCCGAGGCTTTTTCACGGAAAGAGCGGGGCGCGACAAACGCGATGACGAGGAAATCGTGCGCGTCTGGTATTCTGATCGTAACTTCGAACGGCGCGACAGGGCCATCCAACTGGGCAAGGACCTAGGCCGAAGCCCGATCCATATCGCCTTGGCCTATGTGATCGCGCAACCTTTCCCGGTTATCCCGCTGATCGGGCCACGCACGATTGCGGAGCTTGAGGACAGCCTCTCGGCGCTGGATATCAAGCTGACACCAGAACAGGTGCTCTGGCTGGAGGCTTGACGTTCGTCAATGGTGCGTCACCCTCGGACAATCCCGAGGGTGACGCGCGTTAACTACTGCAAGCTCTTCAGCACGTCCTGCGTTTCATAGATCGCGCAGACAATGTGATAAAACGTGCTTGCAGGTGCTGGTTCATCGAGCATTGGTGCGTTTTCCGGCCATTTGTCGAACCATAGGCCAGCGATGGGCGTGTCGAGAAACGGCTGTAGAGCACCGATGGCACGCGTGGCGGACGCGAGGTAGCGATGACGCTCTTCGCCATGTGTCACCGACGCCAATCGCACCGCCGCTTTCAGCCATTCCGTCTGCGGCCACAGACGCGCCAGTGGATCGTGAACTGTGAAATCATCGTAAAGACTCATGATCGCCACCTTGCGGCGCGGGCAGATGCCGTATTTTTCACCGATCTCGAAAAGGCGTTTTGCTTTCGTGACGGCCGTGGTGTCGTTCCGCAAATGACCCCAGCGTACGAGCAGCCATGCCCATTCGAACTGGTGGCCGGGTTCCATGATGCGGCCCTTGTCACCCGGCATCGGGTTCCAGTCGCGGTCAAAGAACTCTCTCAGCCCGCCCGAAGTGGGATCGATAAACTTGTCCATTGCAAGTTGGGCTACATCGTCTGCCAACTGATGCCATGGGCCTTCGGGATCGACCTTTTCCCATGCCAGCATGGCCTCGAAAAAATGCATGTGCGGGTTGGAGCAAAGGGGCTCGCGCGGCGGTTTGGCTTCTTCAAAGCCCACCACCGGATGGGCATAGTTATCTTGCAATGTTTTAAGAATGGAATTCGCTCGCTGGCGCATCTCATCCAGGCGTTGCGGAAAAACCATCGCAGTCTGTGCTGCGGCAAACAGCGCGAAGGCCTGATTGTAGAAGTCGAAAGTCGGATCGATCAGCTTGCCGGATGAGTTGGCCAGATTGCCGTAGAGCCCGTTTTCCAGACGATAAACCTTGTCGAACCAGTTCAGGCCGTGACCGACCGCCTTTTGCCATTCACCGTTCCAGCCGTTCTGCCCGGCTGCCGCATAACAATAGGCCTGACGCGGCTGGACCCGGGAGCGGCGATTGTCACCCAGCATCGGCTTTGCGTTCTGCCCGATGCGCTCGTAAAAGCCGCCATCCGGTTTGCTCGCGCCGATTTCCCACCACATCGGTAGGGCATCTTCGTCCAGCCAGCGGCGCAATCGCTTCACTTCATCAGAAAGTTGGCTCGTTGTGCTCATCGGTTGATCTGCCATATTCGTCCTGTTTTATGCCTGTTTATATGTCCGGTGCGTTAAAACCACATCAATCTCAATCCCTGTCCGCGTTCAAAGTTCCACCAAAAGTGGCGGGGAACTGGTCTCTTTCCCATCATCGGTCATGACCAAGAACAAGATGTGGGCGAATTATGATATTGCTAAATCACTATCCTCACGTATTTCATGCCAATGGTCTTTTCAAAATTGATTCGTCATGCGCGTGACCTTGCCAGCATGGGCAATGCGGCTGGTTTTGTGTCAGCAAAAACCGCTGTTTTCGTTCTTTTGCCGGGCATCGCGATGGCGCTTTCAGGCTGCAATAATCCCGGAGGCGTCAGGCCATCCGGCGCGCCAAAAATGCTGCCGCCAGAAGAGGCGCTTATTTTTCCGCCACCCGGTGGACCTGAAGTCATCAGCGTGATCAATCGCACCTATTCCAACGCAGTCGAGCAGCAGGTCATATTACGCTCCGACGCGCGAACACCCGGCCAGAACTATCTGAAGATCGAGCTTTACGGGCCGCAGCGCGCCGAAGATACCGGCAAGGATGGATTGTCCAGCAGCAGTTTGCGCGCATCGTCCATCTCGCGTGAAATTCGTACCGCCTTTCCGGGGGCACATGTAGCGACGTCAGCCGAGTATCTGCAAAACGCGTATGGCGCGTTTTCATATGCATCCGGTACAGGCGCTGGTGACGATACGTGTATCTATGGCTGGCAACAAATTCGCTCTCCCGAAAGCATGCGCCAAGGGTTCAAAAATCTCGGTCGCATCAATGTGACCCTGCGTCTCTGCCAATCCGGTGTGACAGTACGCGATCTGCTGACTGTCATGTATAATTACACGATTACCGGAAGCTACGATGCCGAAAACTGGAACCCCTACGGTACCGCACAGGCGCCACCGGAGGGTCTTGGGCGTTCCGGTAACCCCATCTATCCGGTGACGGCAACCGAAGTTCCCATGCAGCCGGGGGTGCAATCGCCGCCACCGTCTCCCGCCCCGGTCATTCGTCCTGTCGCTCGTGCTGCCGTCGTTCAGCCTCAAACGCAATTGCAGCCACCGCCGGTTACAGCGACGTCACAACCCCGCGTTTTGATACCATCTCCGACGGGCGAGTTGCCGAATGTTTCGCGACCGGCTGATGTGCCACGGCCTGCAAACAGTCCCGCAACGAAGCGTGTCGTCATTCCGTCACCCGGTTGCCCGTCTACGGGACCAGGGTCGCAGGCATGCAATTAACCATTTCTGTATAGTTTTCAGTAATAAGTATCGCGACGTCGCTGCGGTCGAGAGGCCGTAACGTCGCGTTTTGGGAGGCATTATGCCTTCAGTTGATTGGAAAGCGAGGGTTTGCATGAGCAAGGCCATCTCCGTTGTCGTCTGGGCGTTCGTCTCGGTTTGCGTTCTCGTCATCGTGACGCTGCCCGTCAGCTTGCAGACCCACCTCATCGCAACGGCGATATCACTCGTTTTGCTTGCCACCATCAAATCGCTGAACGGGAAGGGCGCCTGGCGGCTGATAGCGCTTGGCTTTGGCACGGCCATCGTGTTGCGCTACGTCTATTGGCGCACCACCAGCACCTTGCCGCCGATTAATCAGCCGGAAAACTTCATTCCCGGTTTCCTGCTTTATCTCGCTGAGATGTATAGCGTTGTGATGCTGGCACTCAGCCTCGTCATCGTATCCATGCCGCTGCCGTCGAGAAAGACGCGACCCGGTTCTCCAGGCTACGTGCCAACGGTCGATATCTTCGTACCCACTTACAATGAAGATACGACATTGCTTGCCAATACACTGTCTGCGGCGAAGAATATCGACTATCCCACAGACAAGTTTACTGTCTGGCTGCTGGACGATGGCAGTACGGTTCAGAAACGTAATGCGTCCAGCGTCCCCGATGCACAGGCTGCGGCAAAACGACATGAAGAATTGCAGAAACTATGCGCCGATCTGGGCGTCAACTATCTGACACGAGAGCGCAATGTGCATGCCAAGGCCGGAAATCTCAACAACGGGCTGGAGCATTCCACAGGTGAGCTGATTACCGTCTTCGATGCCGACCATGCGCCTGCGCGCGATTTTCTATTGGAAACCGTCGGTTACTTCGAGGAGGACGAGAAGCTTTTCCTCGTCCAGACTCCGCATTTCTTCCTCAACCCAGACCCTATCGAGCGTAATCTGCGTACGTTCGAGACGATGCCGAGCGAGAACGAAATGTTCTACGGCATTATCCAACGCGGCCTCGATAAATGGAACGGCGCGTTTTTCTGTGGCTCCGCTGCGGTTTTGCGCCGGGCTGCGCTGAAGGAAACTGATGGTTTTAGCGGTGTCAGTATCACCGAGGATTGCGAAACGGCGCTTGCATTGCACTCGCGTGGATGGAACAGCCTCTACGTCGACAAGCCGCTGATCGCGGGACTTCAGCCCGCAACGTTCACCAGCTTTATCGGTCAGCGCAGCCGTTGGGCGCAGGGCATGATGCAGATCCTGATCTTCCGTCAGCCGTTGTTTCGTCGCGGGCTCTCGTTTACGCAACGTCTTTGTTACATGTCATCCACGCTGTTCTGGCTGTTTCCCTTCCCACGCACCATCTTTCTCTTCGCGCCGCTTTTTTACCTGTTCTTCGACTTGCAGATATTCGTCGCGTCCGGCGGTGAATTTCTGGCGTACACCGCTGCGTACATGCTGGTGAACCTCATGATGCAGAATTTTCTCTATGGCAGTTTCCGTTGGCCGTGGATTTCCGAACTCTATGAATATGTGCAGACGGTGCATCTTCTGCCTGCGGTCGTGTCGGTCATTTTCAATCCGTCCAAGCCGACCTTCAAGGTGACGGCAAAAGACGATTCCATCAGCGAGGCACGGCTTTCCGAAATCAGTCGGCCATTCTTCGTCATCTTCGCTGTGCTGATCATTGCCATGATCTTCGCGATCTACCGGATCTACGCCGAGCCCTATAAGGCCGACGTCACGCTGGTGGTGGGCGGCTGGAACCTGCTCAACATCATTTTCGCGGGCTGTGCGCTTGGCGTTGTATCGGAACGCGGCGAGAAATCCGCGTCACGCCGTATCACCGTCAATCGTCGCTGCGAGTTGCAAATCGGTGATAGCGAGGCGTGGTCGCCAGCGACTGTTGAAAACGTCTCGGTTAACGGCATGCTCATCAATATTTTCGAGCAAGGCCTGGGGACGGTCGAAAAAGGTTCTGCGGCCACCATCCGCGTCAAACCGCACAGCGCAGGCGCGCCGACGACCATGAGCATCGACATCGTCCGATCCGTTAAAAAGGACGGCTTTACCCAGGTCGGGTGCACCTTTGCGCCAAAGCAGGCGATAGACCATCGGCTGATCGCCGACCTGATCTTTGCCAATTCCGAACAATGGAGCGAATTCCAGCGGGCGCGCAGAAAAA
Source organism: Agrobacterium bohemicum (assembly GCF_001562555.1). Taxonomy (NCBI): domain Bacteria; kingdom Pseudomonadati; phylum Pseudomonadota; class Alphaproteobacteria; order Hyphomicrobiales; family Rhizobiaceae; genus Agrobacterium; species Agrobacterium bohemicum. Next base: position 220,273 of record NZ_KQ961026.1, on the reverse strand, counting down.
ATCCCGGGCTTATCAAGGGTACCGCGACGTTCCTCGCAATTGCCGTGTTTCAGACGCAGCGCGGCTTGTATTACTTTTTCCGCTCGCTCAAGCCGGAGCGGCCCCATAAAACGAAACTGGAAACGGCGAAGTCATGAGAACGGCGCTTCTTCTCACCGCATTTTTGGCGTCCGTTTCAACCGTAGCCTTTGCGCAGTCGGCACCTTTCGACATGTCGCCGGAGCGGCCAGCAACGTCCGCGCCGCCTCCACCTCTGGCACCCGTGGCACCGCCACAAATTCAGTTGCCCAGTCGGATTGCGCCATCGTCTCCGGTCCCGCCCGCTGCATCCACCCCGCCTGGTGCCCCGCCAAAGGTCGTCACGCGTTTGGGCGCCGGCAACCCGGATGATCGCCGTCGTTACATCCTGCCGTTTTCCGATCTCAGTCTGTCCGGTGAGATGGATCAGCGTCAGTGGACGCTGTATCTGACGCAGGACCAAGCCCGGTCGGCTGTGTCGCTGAACATCGGATATCAGAACGCCATTGTCGTTGCGCCGGAAAGCTCCAATCTTGAGGTTTCTGTCAACAATGTACCGCTGGAGCGCAAAAGCGTGTCGTCGCCCGATGCCGAAGGCAATGTGACGATGACGATACCGCCCGGCGCGCTTCAGGCCGGTGCAAACATGGTGTCTCTTGGCGTGCAACAGCGCCACCGTACGGACTGCACCATTCAATCCACCTATGATCTGTGGACCGAAGTCAGTCCTTCCAGCACCTATATGTCCTTCAATGCCGATGTTGGCAGCCAATTCGACATTATCGATGACATTCAGGCCACGGGTGCCGATCCAGCCGGGTTGACCGCCATCGAGATCGTCGCCCCGGGGCTTGCAAATCCTGTTTCTGCACAGCCGCTGTTGAAACTGGCACAGGCGCTTGCACTGCGCACGCAAATGCCGAACCAGAGCATCACGTTTCGCACCACGGTTCCCACGGAACGCAAAGCCGGAACGCTGGTCGTCATCGCGGGAACGTCACGTGAGATTGCCACCGCCACGCGGTCTGTCCCACCAGAGGCTTTGGCTGGCCCCTATGCGGGCTTTGAGAACGCCATCGTCGGTGGCGTATCGGCGCTGATTGTCAGCGGACCCACCGCGCAGGCGGTGCAGACTGCTATCGAGTCGCTTTCCTCTTCTGTAGAGCGGCCCGTCGGTACATCCCGCACCGCGCTGTCGACCAAGGCCTGGCACACGCCAGATGCGCCGTTGGTCATGTCCGATCGGCGTTTGCCGTTATCGGCACTCGGCGTCCGCAGCAGTGAATTTTCAGGCAGACGGTTCCGCACCGAGTTCACCATCGGCGCGCCAGCAGATTTTTACGCATCCGCTTACGGCGAGGCCACCCTGCTTCTGGATGCGGCCTATTCCAATGAAATTCTGCCGGGCAGCCATATCGATGTCTACGTAAATGGCAACATCGCGTCGACCGTGCCGGTTTCCAACCGGGGTGGCGGGATATTTCGCCATCTTCCCATCAACGTCACGATGCGCCATTTCGTGCCGGGCGTGAACACGATCGCCATCGAAGCCGTGCTGATGACGCAGGCGGATACGGAGTGCCTGCCGGGCGCGCCCGCCAATCAGACCCCTCGTTTTGCATTGTTCGATACCTCAGAGCTGCATATTCCGAACTTTGCGATGATTGGTCGTGCGCCTGATCTGGCCGCCATGAACGGTGTAGGACAACCTTATCGGCACGGTGCAGAGCCCGTTGCCCTTTGGCTGGAGCGCGTGGACACGGATACGATGTCCGCAGCGGCCACGCTGCTCAGCCGATTGGCTGTCGCTGGCGGTCAACCGGTGCCGGTCGAGCTGGTGGCGACACCGGCGGCAGTTGGCGATAGAAACGCGTTGTTTTTCGGCACGCTTGCGCAAATGCCGCAGGGGTTGGTCAACCAGCTTGATCTAGCATCCGCCAGTCAGGTGGCGTGGAAAGAAAGCGACAATGCCGTACAGCCCGCACAGACCGACCAGTTGTTCAACGACTGGCGCCAGCGGGTGGATGGAGGCGTCTGGCAGGGGCAGGTATCGTCTTTCGAGGAGTGGCTCAAACGCAATTTCGACATCAGTTCGGATACGCTGCGGTTCCTTCCCGGTGCCGAACAGGTCTATACGCCGCCGGGCAATGTTACATTCATGTTGGCGCAGGGCATGAGCCCGGGCGGCGAGGGCGTCTGGACCATGGCCACCGCCCCGACCTCCGCCGATTTGCGGACCGGCGTGGCCGCCATCGTTGAACAGAAGCGATGGGCGACGCTGGCTGGGCGCGTTGCGACCTATGATGCGACGTCCGACACGGTTGAGACAATTGCTGCCGAGCAACCAACCTTCATCGTGACCCGCCCGTTCAGCTTCTCCAACTGGCGGTTGATCGCCGCCAACTGGCTGTCCACCAACACGCTGTCCTACTCCCTCGTTTTCATCGGTTTTCTGACGCTGTTGGGATGTGTGACGTTTCTGATGCTGCGCGGCATGGGACGAGGCAAATGAGACAGTTCCTCCGCTTTCGGTTCAAACTTCTGGTGATGCTGGCAGCCATGTTTTTTCCATTCACCGCCACGGCTGCTTCGATTACGGAAGCCGACTGGAGTATCTATAAAACGGCCTTTCTCGACCCCACGGGCCGTATCATCGATACCGGAAACAACAATATCAGCCACAGTGAAGGCCAGGGTTACGGCATGTGGCTGGCTGTGCTCGCCGACAAGCCTGCGGATTTCGAACTAATCTGGTCGTTCACCAGAACCGAGCTTCTGGTTCGTGATGATGGTCTGGCAGCATGGAAGTGGGACCCGCAGGCCAACCCACACATATCGGATATCAACAACGCGACGGACGGCGATATTCTTATTGCTTATGCTCTGGCGCTCGCGGCGAAGCAGTGGGCCAAGCCGGATTACGCCGAGGCGGCGCGGAAAATTGCCCAGACCGTAATCGACAAGTCAGTTGTCGTACGCGGAGGACGCACACTTCTGCTGCCCGGCACGGTTGGTTTCGGAGAAAAAGACCGCCCGGATGGCCCGGTCGTCAATCCGTCCTATTTCATTTTTGAAGCGTTTCCTGTTTTGAACGAGCTTGCTCCATCTCCGCTCTGGGGGGCGTTGACGCGGGACGGGCTTGCTCAGATATCGTCATACTTGTTCGGTCCCAGGAAGCTGCCAGCAGACTGGGTTTCGGTAAGGACGAAGCCACGTCCGGCAGATGGTTTCCCCCAGGAGTTTGGTTATAACTCCGTCCGCATACCGCTCTATCTGGCACGCGCAGGGCTGGCGGATGTGAAGCTTCTCGATAGATTACGTGCGTCCATCCTCCTGGACGATGGTAATATGGCCACGTTCGATCTCCGTTCCGGCGACACCAAGGATGTTCTTTCCGATGCCGGATATCGCGTTATTCCAGCACTGGCGGCCTGTATAATCGACAGAAAACCCATCCCGGATGACCTCCGTCGCTTTACGTCAACACTTTATTATCCATCTACGTTGCATCTCTTGGCCTTGTCATTCGCGACTCAGGCGCATCAGGAGTGCTTATGAACGGAAAGACGCTCTACATATCTGCCGCGCTTTTAGTTGTTGGTGGTGTTGCAGCGTTCCAATGGCGTGACGAGCTTTTGGGCAGGGTTTCAAGTGTTCACACGACGGGTTCGATCAATCCGGGTGCGCTTGGCAGCCGTGTGTCTTTCGATCAGAATCCAATCCGAACCAATCCGGTGCGGTCACCTGCAGCAAGCCGCGTTACACAGTCTGAAGCCCCGGCAGCAGAACCGCCCGTGACCGTGCCAGTTGTCGATGGTGCGCAGGAGCCGACTTTGGCGCGCGTCCAACGCGCCGCGCCAGTTTCGCCCGACACTGCTACACCCAACCCTCCTGTGGTCGATGAGAGCGCCCTTCGGTATTTCGCCGCACAAGGCGATACCGCCCGCCTACAGGCAGAAATCGCACGTTTGAGAGCGCTCTATCCAGGCTGGACGCCTCCGGCAGATCCATTGGCTGTGCCAGAATTGCGCGATCCGCAAATGGATGCCATGTGGCAACTATATGCCAATGGCCGTTATGCCGAAGTTAGAAAAGCCATTGCCGACAGGCAGGCGACAGATGCGAGCTGGCAGCCGCCATCCAATTTGCTTGAGATGGTCAACCTTGCCGAAGCGCGCCAGCGCCTTGTCAACTCGTCCGATCTCAAGCAGTATAATGCAGTGGTCGAGACGGCCTCAAACAATCCGGGCCTGTTGACGTGCGGTGAAGTGGATGTGCTGTGGCGTCTGGCCGAAGCCTTTGTGCGCACAGATAAGCCAGAACGTGCGCGCGACGCTTATACCTATGTCTTGAGCAATTGTGATGGACCCGGTGAACGGCTCGCAACGGTTCAAAAAGCATCCGCCCTTTTGCCCATCGCCATGATGGAAGACCTCCTGTCGAAGGAAAAACCGGGCACCGACGGGCAGCTTGAATTCGAGCCGATCCGCGATGATCTGGCCCGGCAGCTTGTTGCCAATGCGGGCGAGGACAAGAACGCTATTGTTCCAACGACCTATCTGTTGCGCTTGGAACGTCTGGCGGAAAGCAACAAGCTGGCAAGCGATGCGCTTTTGCTGGGCTGGTACAATCTTCGCCGCGACAAGATGGAAGACGCCGAAAAGTGGTTCCGTCAAGCCAAGACGGCAGACGATTCCGCAGCCGCTTCACAGGGCCTTGCGCTTGCTTTGATTGCTCGCGATGCGCCGCGCGATGCCGAGGATGTCATGTATAAATGGCGGGCGTCATCCGATGATTCCCGCAAGACCTATCTGGCATCGGCCGCAAATCTTCTGGCGCTCGATCCGCCTGTGGCCCTTGAGCCCGAGGTTCTAAAGCGCATTGCGGAGGAAGCGGTCTCGCAGAAAGATGCGGCGACCGCACAGGAGTTCGGCTGGTATTCCAGAGCGTTCGAGCAGCCGCAGATGGCGTTGCAGTGGTTCAGCACGGCCTTGGCATGGAAGGCAGACGATGAAGCCTCGGCCTACGGCCTAGCTTTGACCTATCAGCAATTGAACAATGTTGCCGAAGTCCGCCGACTGCAGCAGCAATGGGGTGCGCAATCCCAGCGCATCGCGAATGTCGGCCGGTCAGAACCCCAAGCGCCGAGTGTCGCCACTGCCCGACCTGCCGAGAACGCTCCGCAGGCCCAGGCTGTTATGGTTCGTCGCGACGATGTTGCCTATACGCAATACGCAAACACCGTTAGCCCCAGACAGGGGCGCATTTCAAGCCAGAGCCAGCCTTCACGCAAGACCAGCAGATGTGTGACGAGTTTTGATCCGGATAGTCTTGCACCCCAGCAGGCGTTGCAGCAGGGTTGGTGCCTGATGGAAGCAAACAGGCCCGCCGAGGCGTTGAAAGCTTTTGGCTCTGCGCTCAAAGGCAGTCAGGAAACGGTCAGAAGCGATGCCGCCTATGGTCAAAGCCTTGCCTATCTTCGGATGGGGCTGACGGATAACGCTGCAATTTCCGCCACCAAGGCTGGAATGGACAGAACCAAGGCGACGGAACTTCAGATAGCCATTCTGACGGACAGGGCGCTGGCGGCATATCAGAACAAGCAATATGAAAAGGCGCTGATCCTGCTCGATCAGCGAGCACGCTTTGCCACGGAACGCACCGATCTGATGGTCATCAGGGGGTACGCCTACCTCAATATGAAACGCTACGGCGAGGCCATTCAAGTCTTTGAGGGCCCCGCTTCGACCGGGCAAAGAGACGCTGTCAGAGGCCTGTCTGCGGCAAGGGATGCGCGCCCGAGCAATGGCCCAAGAGGCGGTTGAATACAGCTCATGTATTTTTGATAGATTTCATGGAGTTCATTGAAAGTTCATCTGGCGGGTTATATGTGGTTCTCAGATACTCTTCTCTGAAAGACGACGATGCTGACCAAAAAGGGCAAATACGGGCTTAAGGCGATGATCGACCTTGCTGGTCTCGCACAGGGACAAACGGCCTTCGTCAGCGAAATCGCAGCTCGTAATAATATCCCTAAGAAATTTCTGGACGCCATACTCTTGGAGCTTCGCAATGAAGGAATGCTCCGTTCCAAGAAAGGCCCGGGTGGCGGATATGCGCTGTCCAAAGCGGCTTCCGACATTTACATCGGTCAGGTCATCCGCGCCCTGGACGGTCCGCTGGCGCCGATCCGCTGTGCCAGCCGCACTGCGTTCGAAGCATGCGAAGACTGTTCTGATCCACAAACCTGTCAGGTCCGCAGGTCAATGACCGACGTGCGGGACGCAATGGCCGCCGTTCTGGACAACATGACGCTGGAACAATTCGCGTCCAACAAGGGCGACGTTGCTACGGAACGCACGGCTTAGGTGCTCAGCCTATCAAACAGTCGCAAGATTGGCATATCGCCCGCCGTGATAGATGAGCGGTGCACCTTCGGCTCGCTCTACCGATAGCACGCGTCCGATGATGATGGCGTGTGTGTGGCGTTCGATGACGTCTTCAACGGCACAGTCGATGGCAGCGAGCGCGCCACGCAACGCAGAAGCACCACTTTCCAGCTCGAACCATTCCGCATCAGTATAACGGTCAACGCCTTTCAAGCCGCCGACACCGGCAAATCGTGAAGCGACGTCCTGCTGTTCTGCGGACAGAATGTTGACGCAGAAGTGGTTGTAGCGTGCGATGATCGGCCACGTCGACGAGGACTTGTTGATGTTGACGATCATCGTAGCGGGCTCCATGGAAAGAGCGGTCGCGGAGGTCACAGTCGCCCCGGTGCGGTTCGACCCCGTGCCTGCGGTGACGACGGAGACGCCGCCTGCCAAGCTGCGCATGGCCGCCTTCAGTTCGTTGGAATCGAATGCCGCTTTCTCACGTTCATCGTGGAGGTAAGTCACTGTTGCCGTCATCCTGTTCTCTCCAAAGCTTCAAGTCCCCAGTCATCAAACGATATCAGCGGGCTCAGGGGCCGAGGAGCGAAAGGATTTCATTGTTTATGAATTTTGTAGAAATCTGTTGTGGTTTGCGACGGTTTAATGCCCGAGGCAGGTTTAGTCCGTCAGGTTTCTGATTGCGCGCATGAATATCCGGGCGCCTGTCGCGATCAATGCGTCGGGAAAATCGTAATCGGGATTATGCAGGTTGGGATGATCGGTGCCTGCGCCGAGAAAAAACATCGCAGACTTGGAGACAGCGCCAAACCGCCCGAAATCTTCCGATGCGCGCATGGGCAAGCTACGACCATCATACTGCACCTGTTCTTGATCCAGTGCCATTCGAAGTTGGGCCACGGCATCTGGGTCGTTCTCGCAATGATGAAAGATATCGGCATAGGACATGTCGATCGCCAGCGCGTTATCGGCAGCGGATTTCGTGGCCAGTTCTTCGGCGGCAGCGCAAAGTTCTGCCATACGCTCATCCGTCAGGGTCCGAAGCGTTGCCCATATTTCTGCATTGGCTGGCGCTATTCCGAAGGCCGCTTCACCCATCATGGCATGGGTAATCGTTACCATCTTGAAGTCCGGCTGAGGCGGAAAACCTTGTCCGAGAGACGAGAGCGCTGGCATTAACGCTGAAATCGCCCGCATGGGCGAAACGCCATGTTCGGGCGACGAAGCGTGCGCTGTCTTGCCGGTAAGTTTTATCTTTATTCCACGGGATGCACAGTTGACCGGCCCCTCTATCAGCGAGACGTGACCCAACGGCAGACCGGGCAGATTATGTAAGGAAAATGCGTAGTCCGGCCTGATGTCCTCGAAAGAACGATCTGCGATAACCGCAGCAGCACCCGCTCCGGTTTCTTCAGCTGGCTGAAACAGCAATATCACCTTGCCTTTGCCGGGGCGACGCTTTGCAAGCCCCCGCGCCAAAGCCAGCAATATCGTGGAATGTCCATCATGACCGCACAAATGCCCATGCCCCTCAATGGTAGAGCGGTACGGTACGTCGGTCTTTTCCAGAATGGGAAGCGCGTCGAGTTCCGAGCGGATGAGCATGCTTGGGCCGTCATTGCCGCTGTCGAAGATCGCCGCCACTCCATGGCCGCCGAGATCGGTCAAAACCCTGTCTGGCCGCGATTCTTCGAGATGAGCACAGATGCGTCGCGCCGTGTCCTTTTCTTGCCCGGAAATTTCGGGAAACCGATGCAGTTCGTGGCGAATGTCTGTGAGTTCAACCAGATCGTGGTTCGATAGAAACATGATAACCTGCTGCCATGGCGTTCAAGAGAGACCGCATCATGTCTACAGGTTCGGCCTCTCAATGCAAAATCTTCGGCGGCACCCATCTTCGATTTCGCCCAGTCTCAGCAATGTGGGCAGTGGGTCTTCCACCATGCTGTTGACCGAACGATCTGATACTATCGGATAGAGCTGGGCTGTATAACGCCAGAGGACTGCGCCGATCTCTCGGGCAGCCCTCTTAACGTTGCGTGTGGTGACGGCTTATTCCGCGGGTTGCGGTACCTGTGTTGGAGCGACTTCACCGATGTTGGGAACGACGTCGCCGTTGAGAACGCTGGCCAATTGTGCTTCGTCCAACTCGCCTTCCCAGCGGGCGACGACGATGGTTGCGACAGCGTTGCCGACGAAGTTGGTCAGGGCGCGGCATTCCGACATGAAGCGGTCGATGCCGAGGATGAGCGCCATGCCGGCCACCGGGACGGACGGAACGACAGATAGCGTCGCGGCAAGGGTGATGAAGCCCGCACCGGTGATGCCTGCGGCACCCTTGGAGCTGAGCATGGCGACGAGAAGCAGCAGGATCTGCTCACCCCAGGACAGGTCGATACCGGTTGCCTGCGCAATGAAGAGGGCCGCCAGCGTCATGTAGATGTTGGTGCCATCGAGATTGAAGGAGTAACCGGTGGGGATGACCAGGCCAACGACGGAGCGCTTGCACCCCGCCTTTTCCATCTTGCTCATCAGGCCCGGCAAGGCCGCTTCCGAAGACGATGTGCCCAGAACGAGTAGCAACTCTTCCTTGATGTAGCGGATCAAGGCGAAAATCGAGAAGCCGTTATATCGGCAGACCGCACCAAGAACCACGACAACAAAGAAGATCGATGTGAAGTAGAACGTACCGATCAACATCGCCAGATTGGTAACGGACGAAATGCCGTATTTGCCGATTGTGAACGCCATGGCGCCGAAGGCCCCGATCGGGGCAGCTTTCATGAGGATCGCGACCAGTTTGAAGATCGGATACATCAGCGCATGCATGAAATCGACAACGGGCTTGCCGCGTTCGCCGACGATACCAAGCGAAATGCCGAACAGCACCGAGAAGAACAGGACCTGAAGAATATCGCCATCAGCAAAGGCGCCGACGATGGTCGTCGGGATGATGTTCATGAGGAAGCCGGTGATGGATTGTTCATGAGCCTTTGCCGCGTAAGTCGCGACGGCAGAACCATCCAGCGTGGCCGGATCGATGTTCATGCCCGCGCCCGGCTGCACGACATTGGCAACGATGAGGCCGATGATAAGGGCGAGCGTCGAAAACGTCAGGAAGTAGATCATTGCCTTGCCGGCAACGCGGCCGACTTTCTTCATGTCGTTCATGCCGGCGATGCCGGTGGCGACCGTCAGGAAGATAACGGGGGCGATGATCATTTTGACGAGACGGATAAAGCCGTCACCCAGCGGCTTCAACTGTTCGCCGATTGCAGGGTAAAAATGGCCGAGTGCGATGCCCGCTGCAATGGCTATGAGAACCTGAAAATAAAGGTGCCGATAAAATGGCAGTTTTACGTGGCTGGAGGCCACGGTGGTGCTATCAATCATGTTAGTTCCTCCTCGATCAAAACCCTGCCTTATGGCCTCCCGGGTCTGACGCATTTGGTTCACGGTCAAGGACCGCCTATTTATGATTGAGCAATTCCCGTGCCAGAGTAATTTTTATGGCGTAACCATTTGAAATTTAATAATTTTAGTTTTCCTACTTTGCCAGTGAAATAAATTTGTGTATGTTCCCGCCCATTAAAATCATGAGTTTGTGTGGAAATCCGCACATTGGGAGCATTTCGCTTTATGCGCAGTCTCGATACATCTCGCGCTCGATGGACCGCATTCATCGTCATGTGGTTGATCATCGCCCTTGCTGCCTTCGTCGCTGCCGAACGGCTTGGACGCGTTCAGGCCATGAAGGCGCTGCTGGCCACGGCGACCACAGATGCGGAACTGAAATCGGCGCTTCTGAATGTCGCCCTTGAGCGTCCACGCGTTCTGCCGCTCGTGCTGGCCCGGGACCGGGATATCATCGAAGCCCTCCGGGATGGCGATGAAGCTGTCCCGCGTCTGAACCGAAAGCTGGAAGGGCTGATCGAGGGTACACAGGCGTCGGTCATCTATGTCGCGGATACCAATGGCGTGACCATCGCGTCCAGCAACTGGCAAACGCCGGAGAGTTTCGTGGGCTCCAACTATGCTTTTCGGGAGTATTTCAGGGCCGCGATGGACACCGGCATGGCCGAACATTACGCGCTGGGAAATGTCAGCCGGAAGCCGGGTCTATATATCTCACGCCGGGTAGATGGCCCCGATGGTCGTCCGCTGGGGGTGGTTATTGCCAAGGTCGAGTTCAATCGCCTCGAAGCGGACTGGAATATCGGCAGGCACCCTGTCTATATCGTGGATGCCAATGGCGTGGTTCTGATGACCAGCATTCCGGAATGGCGCTTCAACACCGTTGCACCAATTGATGAAGCCCGGCGAAAGACCATTTCCGAAAGCCTGCAGTTCGGTGACGAGAAGCTTTCGACTATGCCGGTTGAGACGTTGTCCCATCCGGGCCCACAAGTGGCGATCGTCAAGATCGACGCGCCTTCCTCCCTCAGCGGTGAATATCTGCGGCTGGAACTACCGGTTCCGACCACGGCATGGTCGCTGCATTATTTGCAGCCGGTCAAGGCCACCATGAGCGTGGCTATCCGTGGCAACCGGGTGATTGCCGCTGCGGGCCTCATGCCGCTGATGGCCTTTTCCGCGATATGGCTGCGTCGCAGGCAAAAGGCAGCGCAGGCTCGTGCCGAAGCCGAGCGTGATCGTTCCGAGCTGGAGCGCCGTGTGCAGGAAAGAACGATTGACCTGACGATGGCACGGGATCGTCTACAGGCCGAAATCATTAGACACGAACAAACCGCTGAAGAATTGCAAAGCGTGCAGCACGAACTGGTCAAGGCCAACCGACTGTCCATTCTTGGCCAGATTGCCGCCGGTGTCGCGCATGAAATCAACCAGCCGGTCGCGACCATCCGCGCCTTTGCCGATAATGCCCGCGTTTTTCTGAAGCGTGATCGCATGAAGGATGCGGATGAAAATCTGGAAAGTATCGCATCATTGACGGACCGCATCGGCGTCATCACCAGCGACCTCAAAATCCTGGCGCGGAAAGGCCGCACGGCGGCGGAGCCGGTCAGTTTGCGCCTGGTGATAGAAGGTGCGGTTGTGCTGCTCCGCAGTCGGTTTGCAGGGCGCATGGATGCGCTGGATATCATCTTGCCGGATGAAAACGTTATCGTGTCCGGCAGTCGCATTCGTCTGGAGCAGATCGTCATCAACCTTCTGCAAAACGCCCTTGAGGCGCTGGAAGACAAACCGAACGGCCGCGTCGAGGTGCGGGTAAAGCTTATGTCTGATGAGGTGGTTCTGACCATTGCGGATAATGGACCGGGTATTGAGACTGCTATCCACGAACAATTGTTTTCTCCCTTCAACACGTCGAAGGAAGGGGGGCTTGGCCTCGGCCTGGTTATTTCACGCGATATCGCGTCCGATTATGGCGGGCGGGTCGATGTTGAAACCAGCGAGAATGGAACCTGTTTTTTTGTTTATCTGAAGCGAGCATGACATGACGATGATCGGTACTGTCTATCTGGTCGATGACGATTCCCAACTGCGCAAGGCCATGCGCCAGACGCTGGAGCTGGAAGGCATGACCGTCATGCCGTTTCCGAGGGCGGAACAGGCTCTGGAAGCGCTCTCGACGGACTTCGATGGTATTGTCATCACCGATGTGCGTATGCCTGGCATGGACGGTCTGCAGTTTTTCGAGCGCGTGCGTGAGATAGATGCCGACCTTCCTGTCATCCTTATTACCGGGCACGGTGATGTGCCTATGGCGGTGGCCGCGCTGCACAACGGAGCCTATGATTTCATTTCAAAGCCGTTTCCCGCAGAACGAATGGTGGAAAGCGCACGCCGCGCACTCGAAAAACGTCATCTCGTCATGGAAAACCGAGCCTTGAAACGGGTGGCCCTGCAGGCGGAAGACGATCTTCCCCTCATCGGCCAGACACCCGCCATGGAGCGGCTGCGCAACACGCTGCGCCACATTGCCGATACGGATGTGGACGTGCTTGTGGCCGGTGAAACCGGCAGCGGCAAGGAGGTCGTTGCGACGGCCCTTCATCGCTGGAGCAAACGGCGCGCGCAGGGAAATTTCGTTGCTCTGAATTGCGGTGCTTTGCCCGAGACGGTGATCGAAAGCGAGTTGTTCGGCCACGAGGCTGGCGCATTCACCGGTGCGCAGAAAAAACGGGTTGGCCGTATCGAACACTCCAGTGCCGGCACACTGTTTCTGGATGAAATCGAAAGCATGCCACCTGCAGTGCAGGTCCGTATGTTACGAGTTCTGGAAATGCGCAAGGTTTCCCCCGTTGGCTCCAACGAAGAACGCGCCGTCGATATTCGTGTGGTGGCCGCAGCAAAGGTCGATCTGGGAGACCCGCTGCTGCGGGGAGATTTCCGTGACGATCTCTATTACCGTCTCAATGTCGTAACCTTGTCCATTCCGCCACTGCGAGAGCGGAAAGCAGATATTCCGCTGCTTTTTTCACACTTTGTCAAAAAAGCATCGACGCGTTTCGGTATGCCGGTGCCGAGCATCACCTCCACAGTGTCGCGTTATCTCAATGATCACGACTGGCCGGGAAATGTCCGCGAGCTTGGCCATTTTGCAGAACGCATTGTTCTGGGTCTGGAGGGTGCGGCAACAGACAAGCCATCCGCCGATGCCCGCGTTACGTCAGGAACACTTTCCGAAAGAATGGATCGGGAGGAGGCTCAGATCATTCGTGAAACGCTGGAGAAGTTCGACGGTGATGTCGCCGGGACCATTGGCGCGCTGGGTATTGCCCGCAAGACGTTCTACGACAAGCTTCAGCGGCACAATATCAGCCGGACGGACTATGTCCAAAAGGCATCATAGGGTCCCGAAGCCTCACCCCTGTCACAGAAACAGGAGTGAGGGGAGGTGGGATAGATCAGCCCGCGACGCAGAAATGGTTCTGTCCATCGTAACCCATGTAGGTTCCGGTCCGGGAATTGAAGCTGCCATAACGCTGCGAGCAGTAGTCATACCAAGCCGATGTCCATGGCTCGATCGTGCGGTAGGTCGGGCGAGGCTGATAGGCAGGTCTTGAGTTGTAAACAGGCTGCGCGCGGTAAACCGGGCGGGGTGCCTGGCGATAATAGTAGTTATCGTCGGGCTCGTTATAGGTATAGCGCGGCTGGTACGTCTGGTAGTGACGAACGGGCGGTTCGTCATAAACCCGCTCATCCGAATAACGTGGTTGAGCGAGGGCGGAACCGACCGCTACACCGGCTGCAAGACCAAGCACGCCGCCAAGCAGCGCGTCATCGCGGTTGTGGCGACGCCAGTCATCGGCGGACGCCGAGTTCAAGGGAACGATGACAGCTGCAGAGACTGCAAGAGCCAGAAGAGTTTTTGCTGCAAACGAGGCCATTTTCGTTTTCCATCCAAAGGGCAAATGAACTGCCAGTTGTTATTCAATGGTTAAGAATTAATGGCCTTCGGCTGAACCGGTGCTGAACGAATTGTGGCGATGCAAGGTGACGTCGTCGCGCTAGATGTTCAACATCGCCGCCGGTGCAAAACCATCGAGCATGCCGAGATACGGCTTGTCGACAGGGGCAGCGTATGCTCCCCGCTTTGCGGTTTTCAGGCCAAGCGTGATCAGTCCCTCGGCATGTTTGACCGCAGCCGTCACGCCATCGACGACAGGCACGCCGAATTCGGCAGAGAGTTTAGCCGCAAGGTCGGCCATACCAGCACAGCCCAGCACGATTGCCTCTGCACGATCCTCGCGGATGGCGGCGGCGATTTCTGAACGCAGCCGCTCTAGCGCGTTGGAGCTGGGGTCTTCCAGCGACAGCACCGAAATGTCGGCGGCACGAACCTTGGCGCGGGCGCTCATGCCGTAGCGGTGGACCAGATGTTCGATGGGCAGACGTGACCGCTCCATGGTGGTGACGACGGTGAAGCGCTGCGCGATGAAAGCTGTCGTTGCCACGGCTGCTTCGCAGATGCCTATGACCGGAATATTGGCGAGCGCGCGGGCGGCGTCCAGTCCGGTGTCGTCGAAGCAGGCAATGATGGCGGCTTGTGCGCCCGCCTTCTCGCCCTTGGCAATTTCCGCCAGCATGCCGGGAATGGCGAACACCTCGTCATAATATCCTTCGATGGAGACAGGCCCCATCAGCGATGTGACGGCTGTGATTTCCGTGCCCTCGGCGGCCACGCCTTTTGCGGCAGCGGCAATGGTTGCGGTCATGGAGGAGGTGGTATTGGGATTGACGATGAGAATGCGCATGATGTGTCGTTCAGGCCTTCAACTGGCGTCGGTTCAGATAGACGATGAAACCGAGGGTCCCCGCAATCACCAGAAACGAAAAGAGGGTTGTTACGGCCCCCAATGCGTAGAGCACCGGCGTCGTGACGTTGGTGGTCATACCGTAGATTTCCAGTGGCAGCGTGTTGTAAGTGCCTGACGTCATGAGTGTGCGGGCGAATTCGTCATAGGAGAGAGTAAAGCCGAAGAGGCCAATGCCGATCAGGCTTGGCGCAATCATCGGCAGAACGACCTCGCGAAATGTCTGCCAGGACGTCGCGCCCAGATCACGCGCGGCTTCTTCATAGGATGGCGAAAAGCGGTTGAAGACGGCCAGCATGATCAGAACGCCGAAAGGCAACGTCCATGTCATATGCGCGCCAAAAGCGGACGTGTACCAGGCCGGCTCCAGACCGAGTTGCTGGAAGAGAACGCCGATGCCAAGCGAAATGATGATGGAGGGTACGACGAGGCTGGCAACCGAAAGATAAAACAGCGGCGTCGCACCGACGAATTTGCGACGAAACGCCAGGCCCGCCAGAAGTGACACCAGCACCGTGGCACTCATGACCATGATGCCAAGAGCGAGCGAGCGGCGGAAAGAGCCGCCGAAATCACCCACAGCCTGTTGCTGGAAGAGATTGCCGAACCAGTGAACCGAGAGTCCGTTCAGCGGAAACGTCAAACCGCCATTGGGGCCTTGAAAAGCAAGGATCAGGATGGCTGACAATGGGCCATAGAGAAACAGCACGAAGAGAGCGAAGAAGAAGCAGAGAACATAAAACTCGCGACCGCGTTTTTCAGAATGCATGTCAAAGCTCCTTCCTAATATCGACAACACGCAGGATGCCAGCCACCATCAACAGGACGAGCGCCAGCAGGATGACGGCGTTAGCTGCGGCCGCGGGATATTGCAGCAGTGACATCTGATTTTTCATCATCAGCGCCACGGATGCGCTCTGGCCGCCTGACATGACCTGGACCGTCGAGAAATCCGCCATAACCAGTGTCACGACGAAAATCGTGCCGATGGCAATGCCGGGTTTGGCAAGGGGAATGATAACATTCCAGAGGATTTGCCAACTCGTGGCACCAGCGTCACGGGCAGCTTCCACCAATGATTTATCTATGCGCATCAGCGTGTTGAAAA
The DNA here is from genome assembly GCF_001562555.1 of Agrobacterium bohemicum. Taxonomy (NCBI): domain Bacteria; kingdom Pseudomonadati; phylum Pseudomonadota; class Alphaproteobacteria; order Hyphomicrobiales; family Rhizobiaceae; genus Agrobacterium; species Agrobacterium bohemicum. The sequence goes on along the minus strand of NZ_KQ961026.1, from coordinate 204,473 downwards.
TCGGCGTGACCATGAACAGCGTATAGAGGTGCACCATGGCAAGCACGACCGCGAAATCCGAATAGAGCAACCATTCGATCGGGGCGGGCACTATACCCATATTGACGAGGGCGCCGTTGACGAGCCCGTTGCGTCCCAAGACCGGTATCCACGAGATCATGCGAATAATGTTCGACGTTAGAAACGGCACGGTGCAGATCAGAAACAGAACCATCTGCATGGTCGTGGTGCGAATATGGAAAGCGAGAAAATAGGCGACCCAGAAGCCGCAAAACAGCGTGATTGCCCAGACGATGGCCGCAAATTTCAGCGTGTTGAGATAGGTCTGCCAGGTGACCCAGGAGCCCAGCGTCTCACCATAGTTGAAGGTGACGAAACCTGGATACATCTGGGCAAAGTCGTAATCCCAGAAACTGACGATGGCGATCATCAGGATCGGCAATGCGAGGAAGAATCCGAGAATAAGGGCGAGCGGCGCAGCCTGAACGTAGGCGACGAGCTTCGGTGGAAGTGAAAAGCTGCGGCTCTTCTTCTCCGTCTTGTCGCTGACGCCGATCAATCTGACTGTTACCACGGCCTGTCTCCTCGTTTCCCGTTGAGGGAATGCGCGGAGGACTATCCGCGCATTCATTTTTCGTCTTGGCCTGATCAGGCGGCGATGAACTCGTTCCAGCGGCGAACCATGTAGCGGTCTTCGTCCATGACGGAGTTCCAGCAGGCGACCTTGCCCATGCGCTCCTGGAAAGAGCCACCGTCGCGCACTGCGCCTGCCTTTTCCATGATCTTGCCGTCTGGCGCGATGATATCGCCCTGTGCGGCCTTGCCTTCGACCCAGTAACCCCACTCGTCAGCCGACATGTGTTCCTTGGCTGTGTCCATGGCTGCGGAATAATAACCCTGGCGGTTGAGGTAAGCGCCGACCCAGCCGGATGTGTACCAGTTGAGGTATTCATAGGCGGCGTCCAGCTTTGCGCCGGTGAGGTGCTTGGCAAGACCAAGACCGCCGCCCCATGAGCGGTAGCCTTCCTTCAATGGCTGGTATTTGCAGGCGATGCCCTTGGAACGCACGGCGGCAACAGCAGGCGACCACATGGACTGGATGACGACTTCGCCAGATGCCATGAGGTTGACGCTTTCATCGAAGCTTTTCCAGAAAGCGCGGAACTGGCCGTCCTTCTTGGCTTTGATAAGGAACTCGATCGTTTTGTCGATCTCTTCCTTGGTCATATTGCCCTTGTCGGCATATTTCAGATTACCCATGGCTTCCATGATCATGGCGGCGTCCATGATGCCGATGGATGGAATGTTGAGAATCGAGGCTTTGCCCTTGAACGCGGGGTCCATGATATCGGCCCAGCTGGTGATCTCGCGACCGACGAGGTCGGGACGAATACCGAGTGTGTCGGCATTATAGATCGTCGGAACCATCGTGAAATATTCGGTTTCACCCTTGGCGAATTTCTTGTCGCCCGGCTTTTCTACATAGCCTACGGTGTGCGGCGCGGTGCCCTGCGCGATGACGCTGTCTGGCGTCAGCTTGCCGTTTTTGAACAGCGGCACGATTTTGTCGTAATATTTCAGCTTCTTGATTTCCATCGGCTGGATGACGCCCGATGGATAGACCTTCTTCAAGATCCAGTATTCGATATCGGCGATATCGTAGGAGTTCGGCTGAGTCACGGCGCGCTGTGCTGCTGCATCCGAATCCGTTGCTGTCATCTCGAGCGTGATGCCGAGGTCTGCCTTGCACTTTTCAGCAATGGCGTTGAGGTTCGACACGCCCGTGCCGAACTGGCGGATCGTGATCGGGTTCTGCGCCCATATGGTCGGGAAGCCGGTAATCAGGCCAGAGCCTATGGCGGCACCGGTTGCTGCAGCACCGGCCTTCAGAAGACCGCGGCGGGACAAGCCTTTTTTGGTGTTGGATGTATTGGTCATGACACATTCTCCTCTGGTTATTTTTGTGATTATTTCTCGACTCGGCCGAGCACGATGGCATCTGCCGGGTTCCAGGAAAGGGCTATGGCATCCCCTACCTTGATTGGTTTTTCGAAAAAGGCGACGTCGCTCAGGACGACGTTGAAGTCTTCGATACCGGCACCCGTGACGACGACTTTGACGCTTGCGCCGTGGTACTCGACATTGGAAACAATGCCGGTGAAGCCGTAACCCGGCACGTCCTGCGAACCGATACGGACGCGATCGGTTCTAACGGCAATGTCCACCTGGCCATCTTCGGGCGGCTGTCCGGCGGCACTGAAGGAGGCCCCACCGACGACGTCCATCGTCACCAACTCGCCGTTCTTTTCCCTGACACGGCCTGAAATGACATTGTGGTTACCCATGAAGCGCGCCACGAAACTGGTGGCGGGACGCTCGAAAACCTCACGCGGGGTAGCGGCCTGCTCGATGCGGCCGTCATTCATGATGACGATAACATCAGCCAGTGCCATGGCCTCTTCCTGACTGTGCGTGACATGGACGAAAGTGATGCCCAGCGCTGTTTGCAGCTTCTTCAGCTCCGCACGCATGCGGATTTTCAAAAACGGGTCCAGTGCCGAAAGCGGCTCGTCCAGCAGAAGAGCTTCGGGATCGGTAATGAGGGCACGGGCGAGCGCGACACGCTGCTGTTGACCGCCGGAAAGCTGGGCAGGGCGACGGTTGGCATAGGGCTCCAACTGCATCAATTGCAGCATTTCCATAGCCTTTGCGCGCCGCGCCTCCTTGCCCACACCCTTCATTTTCAAGCTGAAGGCAACATTGTCGACAAGATCGAGATGCGGGAAAAGTGCGTAAGACTGAAACATCATCGCCGTGCCGCGCTTGGCGGGTGGAAAATCGGTGACGACAGTGTTTCCGAGGCGAACGTCGCCGCTTGAAATGCTCTCGTGTCCTGCGATCATCCGCAGGGTCGATGTCTTGCCGCAGCCGGATGGACCCAACAGGCAACAATAACTGCCCGCCGGTATCTTCAGGCTGATCGCGTGGACAGCGGTCGTGGTGCCGTAGACTTTCGACACGGACGCAATATCGATTTCGGCGGCTTTGCTCATGCATGTTCCCCTTCTCGTCAGAAAGTGCTCTGCATAAGCCGTGCCAGTTCAGGTGCGTTACTGGTAAGAGATTGAAATAAAATAATATTTTTATTTTCGGTTTGGGACGGGATATGCCGCCCTCGCAGAAATGCCCAAAAAACATGCGATTGTTCGCGATGATGCATAAGGATTGTATTCAATCCGCGGAGAAAATGAGAACCTTTTCTGTTTCCACTTTTCTCACATCGGAGTAAAAGAATAAGGAAGCGCGGATACCGACATGAACATTGCCAATATCAGTCCAGACACCGACACAAGCCAGGAAGATCGAGCTCAGGCCATTCGTGACACGTTGCGCGACGCCATCGTGGACAGGCGTCTGGCGCCGGGCACGAAGCTTTCAGAGGCGGAGGTCGGTACGTTGTTCGAGGTTAGCCGCACCGTCGTACGGGCTTCGTTGCAGATGCTGGCTTTTGAGGGATTGGTAAAGACGGAGCGAAACCGCGGTGCTTTCGTTTCCAACCCGACGCCGGACGAGGCGCGGCAAGTGTTTTCGTCCCGCAGACTGATCGAGCCTGGCATTGTTCACGCCGCGATAGAGCGTCTGACGCCGGAGGCCATTGCGGAGATGCGGGCGCATCTGACCGAAGAAACGCGCTATCAACACGAGCGAGGGCCCAGCGCGCGCCGGTCCGAAATCAAGGCATCCGGTGATTTTCACCTGATGCTGGCAGCTGTTGCCGGTAACGCCATTCTTGAAAAATTCATGGCCGAGCTCGTGGCCCGCTCATCGCTGGTTATCGCGCTTTACGGACGCTCAGGCATATCGAGTTGCGGCCATGGTGACCACGCGGCCATTCTCGATGCGCTGGAAGCAGGTGACGCCGACAAGGCGAAACACCTGATGCTGCATCATATAGACCACATCGAGGCCGATCTCGACCTGCGCAACAAAGAGGGACTGGCCCTCAAGGATGCGCTGTCACTTTAAGGAATATCACGCCGAATAGCGGCTGATGGCGAGGTCTGCGACTTCGATTTCCGGCTTCTTTCCGCTGATGATATCGGAGAGAACCTGGGCCGACCCGCAGGCCATGGTCCATCCCAGCGTGCCATGCCCCGTATTGAGGTAGAGGTTGCTATAGCGGGTGGCGCCGATAACGGGCGTGCCATCCGGTGTCATTGGCCGCAAACCACTCCAGAATTTCGCCTGAGACTGATCTCCAGCGCCGCCAAACAAATCCTCCACGGAATGGGTCAATGTGGCCTGACGTTTGGCCGGCAGATCCTTGCTGTAACCCGCAATCTCAGCCATACCGCCCACCCGGATGCGGTCGCCCAGACGGGTCATGGCGATTTTGTGGGCTTCATCCATGACCGTGGATATCGGCGCGCGTGCGGCGTCCACGATTGGAACGGTGATCGAGTAGCCTTTGACCGGATAGACCGGCAGATCGATGTCGAGATGCTTGAGGAGTTGCGGCGTATAGCTTCCCAGCGCGCCGACGAAGACACCGGCTTCCACAATCCCCTTTGTCGTTTCGATGGCTTTGACGCGGTTGCCTTCGGTAATCGGTCGCATGATGCCGGTATCATAAATGAACTTGACGCCAGCCTCTTCGGCCAACTTTGCAAGTTCGGTGGTGAACATGAAACAATCACCGGTTTCGTCACCGGGCAAACGAAGTCCACCGACGATCTTTTCGCGTGATGTGGAAAGACCCGGCTCCGCTGCCACACAGCCATCGCGATCCAAGATCTCATAGGGCACGCCGCCAGCCTTCAAGACCGCAACATCCTTGCCGATGCCATCGAACTGCTTCTGGGTGCGGAAAACCTCGAGTGTTCCCTGCGTGCGCTGGTCGTATTGAATGTTTGTTTGCTGCCGCAAGGCCATCAGGCAATCGCGGCTATATTCCGCCACCCGCACCATGCGGCTTTTGTTGATGGCGTAACGCTGCGACGTGCAGTTGCGTAGCATCTGGCCAATCCAGCGCAAGGCGGCGGGGTCCAGTGTCGGGCGAATGATGAGCGGAGAATGCTCCATGAACAGCCATTTGACGGCTTTCATGGGAATGCCCGGTGCTGCCCAGGGAGACGAGTAACCGGGCGAAACCTCGCCCGCATTGGCAAAGCTGGTTTCGAGTGCTGCTGCTGGCTGGCGGTCTATGACGGTGACCGAGTGACCGGCTTTTGCGAGATACCAGGCGGACGTGACGCCGACGACACCGGCTCCGAGAATCGTGATGTTCATGTTCATCTCACTTGTCTGCGTTCGTTGCGGCAGCCTGTTGCGGCTGAAGATATGTGCGGCGATAACGGTGGCCAAGGCCCGTTAGAATTTCGTAGGCAATCGTACCCGCGTCCTCGGCAATGTCTTCCAGCGACTGGTCAGGCCCTATGATCTGAACGAGGCTGCCATGGGTCAAGGTTCCGTCCGGCAGCGCGGTAATGTCGATGCTGATACTATCCATGGAGACGCGGCCTGCAATAGGCAGGCGCACGCCATTGAAATAGGCAGAGCCCCGGCTGCTGAGCGACCGTGGAAGGCCATCCGCATAACCCGCCGCAATAGTGGCAAGTCGTGTTTCACCTGATGTACGCAAAGTACCGCCATAACCGACCAGAGTGTCGGCGGGCACGGTGCGAGTCTGCACCACCGCCACATCCAGCCGCACGACTGGCTTCATCGGATTGGGCTTAAGCGTGGAAGGCGCGCCGCCATAAAGCGCGATGCCGGGGCGCATGACGGCATTGTGGTAATCGGCGCCGAGGAAAATGCCGCCGGAATTGGCGAAACACACCGGGGCATTTGGAAACATCTGTGCCGCCTTCCGCATGACCGTCAATTGCGCGCCATTGGCGATGTGCTCCGGTTCATCGGCGCAGGCCAGATGGCTCATCACGAATGTCACCGCGATGCCATCCAGCAATTCGGGCGAGGTTTTCAGGGTCTCGACTTCGGACGGCGCCATGCCCAGCCGGGACATGCCGGTATCGATCTGAAGAGCTGCTGGTAACGTCTTGCCCAATATTTTTGCGTGGGCCGTCCATTGTGCCATTTGCTCTAACGAATTGATGACAGGTGTCAGCGACATCGCGGCGCAGGATGTTTCGTTGTCGGGCTGTAACCCGTTCAGAACGAAGATATCGGCGTCGCCTGCCAGGCGAAGGCGAAGTGCGATGCCCTCATCAATATGGGCAACGAAGAAATGGCGGCAACCGGCATCATAAAGCACGGGCGCGACGATATCGGCACCAAGGCCATAGGCATTGGCCTTGACCACGGCACTGGTGACAGCGTTCGGGGCCATCGCCTTCAACATCAGGAAATTGTCGCGAAGGGCACCCAAATCTATGGTTAGATAACCGCTGGCACCGCCACTCGCTTTTTGGCGACTGATCGTCATGTCCATCATCGTTCCCTTGTTATTTTTCAAACAAGACTATTGCAACGATCATCGAATTTTCGCAGTTTGATGCGTGGATAATTCGAAGATCGCAAATTTATTGCAATTTTCTACGGCAGATGGAAATGATTCTATGTCATCTTTAGACGCGACTGACCGCCACATCATCAGGGCGTTACGCCTCAATGCCCGCATCAGCAACGCGAAGCTCGCAGCGGAGGTTGGCTTGTCGCCATCTGCGTGCTTGCGACGGGTCGATATTCTGGAGCGGGAAGGTGTCATTCGCGGCTACACGGCGCTGACGGGAAGTGCCGCTGGCGGCGACGTTATTTCCGTGATCATCCAGATTACACTTGATCGCCAGACGGAAGATTTTCTCAACCGTTTCGAAAGCGCGGTGCGGAGGTATCCGGAAATTCGCGAATGCTATCTGATGACTGGCGGCTCCGACTACTTTCTGCGTGTCGAGCTGGAAAGCGCTGGCGATTTCGAGCGGGTACACAAGGATATCCTCTCAAAGCTCCCCGGCGTTTCGCGCATTCACTCCAGCTTTGCCATCCGCAACGCGCTGGCAAGTCCGAAACCGAGAGGCTGATGGTCAGGCGTTCCACCAGCGGTAAAAATGGTGAACAGGCCCATGGCCGTGGCCGACATGCAATTCTCGCCCTGCGGCTAGTGCGCCCTGCAGATAATCCTTTGCCAGTCCTATCGCATCCACCATGGGATATCCGAGCGCCAGATTTGCGGTGATGGCAGCCGCCAAGGTGCAGCCGGTGCCATGGTCGTTGCGGGTTTCGATGCGGGGCATGGAAAATTCGTGCAGCCCATCCCTATCCAGCAAAAGATCGACACTTTCCGACCCGCCACTATGCCCCCCTTTAATGAGTACTGCCTGAACGCCAGTCTTGAGGATCGCTTCCGCCTGACGCACAACGTCTTGGGGCTTTGTCGCTATGGGGTGGCCACTGAGAAGCGCTGCTTCCGGCAGATTCGGGGTCGCCAGCATGGCCAAAGGCAGCAAAGCGGTGCGTAGGGTTTCGATGGCTTCTTCCTGCAGCAGGCGGTCGCCGGATGTCGCGACCATAACCGGGTCCAGCACCACAGGTTTGTTCGTGATGCGAAGATGTTCGGCAATCGTCTCGATGGTTTCGATGCGCGAAACCATGCCAATCTTGACGGCGCCGATGGCGAGATCAGGAAAAACGGCCTCCATCTGTGCGGCAATCATTGCTATGGAAATATCCTCGACGGCCGACACGCCACGGGTGTTCTGGGCTGTGATGGCGGTGATGACGCTGGCGCCATAAACGCCGAGTGCCGAAAATGTCTTCAGGTCGGCTTGAATGCCTGCGCCGCCTCCGCTGTCGGAACCGGCAATCGTCAGAGCGATGGACGTCATTCGTGCACTCCCAGAGCGACGTTTACCTGACGGCGGAAATTGCCGGTTGCGGCAGCAATATCTATAGCACGAAATAGGCTCGAAATAACCGCGACGCCATCTGCGCCAGCGTCGACCAACGGGGCAACCCTATCGAGGGTAATGCCTGCGATAGCACCGACCGGCATTTCAGGGCGGGCGTGTCTGAGGTAGCTGCGCAATTCCCGAAATCCATCCAGCCCCACCGGCGCGTCGGGGTTTACTTTGGAAACCGTCTCGAAAACACCACCGATGCAGGCATAGTCTGCCGGTGCTTTAGCCGCACGCTCCGCATCTGCCGTGTTTTTGACGGTGAGGCCAATAATTGCATTTTCGCCCAGCAAGCGCCGCGCCGTCTCGGCATCCATGTCGTCCGCGCCAAGATGGACGCCGTCTGCACCTGAAGCGAGTGCAACATCGACACGGTCATTGATGACAAGCGGAACGCCCGTTGCCTTCAAGGCGTCGACAATGAGTTTCGCCTGCTCGATCATCTGCCGGGTCGAGGCATGCTTGTCCCGGTACTGGATGATCGTCGCGCCGTGGCGTGCTGCGACAGTCGCAAGCTCCTGCAAAGGCGCGATATTGGCCAGCGATGCGTCTACCAGAGCGTTCAGCCTGTAATCAATTTTCATGGTGAGCAATCCTTGCGAGGGAAAGAATGTCGCTGGGCTCTATGGCGTAGAGCGTATCCAGAAATGCTGCCTCGAATGATCCGGGGCCGCGTGCGTGGATCGCCGCCAACTCTGCCGATACACCCGTCACGGTCAGCGCTGCCGCTGCTGCCAGTATAGCGTCGGACTCCACTGCCATGAAGGCGGCAATAATTCCGCCGGACAGGCAGCCGGTGCCGGTAACCTTTGCCATCCATGGATGGCCGTTGCTGATCTTGGCCTTCGTATGGGTGTTCTGAAGCAGGTCTTCTGGTCCTGTCTGGATGCGTAACGCTGTGCCGACATCACCGATGATCGCTATTTCGGCAAGATTGCCGCGCACGATGGTGGGCCGCAACGCAATCAGTTCATGGGCAAAATCCAGCCGCGACGGTGAGTAGTCGCAATGCACGGGATCAACGATCCATGGTTTGCCATGGGCATTGGCAATTTCGACTGCCATCCGAATGACCTTGCGGCGCGCCGCGTCCAGTGTGCCGAGATTGATCGTCAGGGCGTCGACCGTTGAGACGAAGCTTTCGATTTCTTCTTCCGAGGAGGTCATCGAAGGAATACCGCCAATGGCGGTAATGCCATCAGCGGTGAACTTTTGAACGACCGTGTTCATCAGGCAATGAACCCTTGGTCGCCGTTGCCGCAACCGCGCAAGAAGGTCTGCTGCGGTTTGTGCTGTTGGAAAACTCGACATGGGTCATTGAACTCCAGATACAATCACGGAGACCCAGGTTCAGCGCGGAAAAGAAAAGCATGCCGTTGGCGACTGTTCCGTTCCTACGCCGGCATGACCCGGATCAGGTTCAAGGGTCCGGCTCAGCGCCATCTCAGCATCGTTAAGATGCTCCCCTCGGAATGTCTGGAAAGTGTCGTTTTTTGAGTGTGCTGTCAATGACATTCAGGAAGACGCAAGGCTGATAAGCCGCGTCTTCCTGAATGTGATCAGGCGATCTGAACGAGTACTTTTTCGCGTACCGACTTCAGCGCCGCATCCGCCAGCTTCAGCGCAATCAAGCCATCCTGGGCGGAAGGCGAAGGTGCGACGTCATTTTCTATGGCGTCGATGAACGCAGTGATTTCCGCTGCGTATGCTGCCGTATACCGCGTCATAAAGAAGTCGTGCAGCGGTGGGCGGGTGTAGCCATCCTTGGTCGCGACTTCGATGGACACCGGGCGCTGATTTTCTGCGGCAACCGAGCCAAGCGAGCCGTGAACTTCGATACGCTGATCATAACCATAGGTGGCGCGGCGCGAGTTTGAAATGATTGCCTGGCGTCCGCTTTCAGTCGTTAGAATAATGCTGGCGCTATCGTAATCGCCGAGTTCACCGATCTTGGGATCGACCAGAACGGAACCCGTGGCGAAAACGCTGACGATCTCTTCACTCAGCAGATAGCGGGCGATGTCGAAATCGTGGATCGTCATGTCACGGAAGATGCCGCCGGATACCTTAATGTACTCCGGTGGCGGCGCACCCGGATCGCGGCTGGTGATCGTCACCATCTCAACCTTGCCGATTTGACCGTCATCGATGGCCTTGCGAACTGCGCGGAAATGCGGATCGAACCGGCGGTTGAAGCCGAGCATGATCTTCGCACCGGTTTCCTTAACGACATCTATGCAGGACTGCGCGCGTGCGACATCAAGATCGATCGGTTTTTCGCAAAAGATCGCCTTACCTGCGCGCGCGAAACGCTCGATCAGATCGGCGTGGGTATTGGTTGGCGTGCAGATGATGACGGCATCGATATCTGCGTTTTCCAGCACGGCATCAATGGTGCTGATATTGGCGCCTGTTTCATCCGCAATTGCCTGCGCAGCATCGGCAAACGCATCGACAACGGCAACCAGTTTGGCGCGTTTGTCAGATGCAATCGCCTTGGCGTGTACTTTTCCGATGCGCCCGGCGCCCAGCAAAGCCAATCTCGTAACCATCGTTTCCTCCCGATATGGTGGTTCCGGTCCGTAGAACATCGATGCGAACATCGGACCTTTTTGGAATATACGTTCCATCTTGCTAGAGCGCCATTTCACGGCTGTCAAGCCGTGGCGCAAGACGCGGATATTTAGAAACAAGCGCGTTCATTTCGCATCTTTAGCCGCTGTAAATCCTGCCCACCCCTTCGGCTGGCGAGGCATCGAACTCATCACGATGTCTGCGGCATGCCCGGGATGCGGTTCACCTCAACCATTTGGCGGATGGTGCGGTCAGCGACCTTTTCGGCGCGTGCCTTCGATGCCGCTGCATCCTCTGGAAACGTGTAGGTCATATAGGACAGCGACGTTTCGAGGTCGTTGTTGTTGTGGCCGAGGATGGCGGCGAAATAGCTGTTCTTGGTGACGCTGGATGGTGCGAAATTGCGGAAGGCGATTTCCGCATAGAGATGGCGCAGGCCATAGGGCTTCGGTGGTTCTTCCTTCGGCCAGATATCCTCGAATTTGCCGATGACCGCATCACGCAATGGCAAACGCACCTCGGACGTGAAATCGTCCACGCTCAAACCGAACCACAGTTTGCCGTCGCTGCTCTCACGCAGGCGACTGTAGGCGTCCAGCACTATTTTCGACTGCTCCAGAACTGGAATTTCATAGGTCACGCCAAACTTCGTGCCTTCGCCCTGCTTCGTCTTTGCCTGGCCGTTGAACAGCACGCTCCATTTCGAAACGCCCTTGCCATAGGCAGCCGGTGTCAGTTCCGCCTGTGTGAAGATTTCATAGGGGCGTCGCCCCGTGGTGCCCATCAGCCCGATGGCAACCGTCATGATATCCGACGATTGCAGATAGCGGCGACACCGCCTCATGACCTCGGCGTAGTTGTCGAACGTTATCAGCGATCCGTGCTTGTTGGCGATCTTTGCCATCTTGATCTTGCGCGCTTCGTCATAAAGCTGGGGTGTGCCCGCCGCGATACGCAGCATGGGGTGATCGTCGCCGAAGGCCTCGCGCAGAGCATTGCGATATTTGGTGATGTAGGAGATCACGGTGGCTTGCGCCTTGTCTCCCATGGACGCCATCTCGGCATCCCAAAGGGCCTGCATTTCAGGTTTCGTGGCTACACCGTTTGTGGCCGAGATAAAGTCGGAGACCCGCAGCAAAAAGCGCGGTTTGCGCCCAACCATGTTATATCCTGCGCGTTCCAGCTTCTCTTCGATTGAACTGGCAACACCTTTCACAGAATAGTCGGCGGTCTTAATGTAGGTATCCAAACGTTCGCGTAGTTTTTTCATGTTGCAGATGGCAAGCGGCGTCGTCTTTGGACCGAAGGCATCCTTCAGCGCATATCTATATTTTACAATGTAGAGTTCGAGCGTCTTTTCCGTTCGGCCATTGTCAAAATGAAAACGCACTTCCTCATTCCAGAGAGCGCCAATTTTTTTCGTATCGAATGTGCCGTCCGGCTTTCTCGTGGCTTTTATTTTTTCGATGAAGTCCGCGATCCGATCCACCAGAATAGGTGTCTTGGTTTTTCTTTTTTCGGCAACGGACATCGTCAGCTCCAGGGATATGATTCGCAGTTAGAAAAGTATATTTTAGACGCAATGCATCGTGCAAATTTATTCGAGTTTTCAGGAGAAAGGTTCGGTCGGTGATTTGGCGGGCCGGGTGAACCAGTTTGGACCGTTGCTCCCCATATAAATATGGTCTTCCAGACGAATGCCGAAACGGTCCGGGTAGACCAGCATCGGCTCGTTGGAGAAACACATGCCTTCGGCCAGCGGAAGCGAGTTGCCGCGCACGATGTAAGGCTCTTCGTGGATTTCCAGCCCAAGGCCGTGACCGGCTCTATGCGGCAGGCCAGGGAGAGCGTAATCAGGCCCCAACCCGTTTTTCACCAGAACGCTGCGCGCCGCGTTATCCAGATTGCTGCATGGCGCACCGAGTTTTGCGGCATCGAAGACGGCTTGTTGTGCCTGTCGCTCTATGGACCATGCCTGCGCAAAATCGCTGGAAGGCTGGTCGAGGACATAGGTCCGCGTTATATCGGAATGGTAGCCATCGATCCGCGTACCGGTATCGACCAGAATGACGTCACCCTCTTGCAGGGTCTGGTCGCCATCTGCACCGTGCGGCAGCGACGTGGCTGCCCCGAAAGATACGATGCAGAATGAGGAGCCGCCTTCTCTACCAAGCTCCAGATGTTGTTCATCAATGAAGCGAATTACTTCGGAGGCGCGGATTCCGGGTTTCATCAGCCCGTGTGCTCGCTTCTGCACCTCCAGCGTCAAATCCATAGCGTATTGGATGATGGCGATTTCTGACAGTGATTTCTGAATGCGCAAACCGCTGACCAGAGGACCGCCGTCAATCAGTCGTTCCTGCCCAAGCTCTCTTACGAGACTGTGGTAGATAAAAAGCGGAAGCCCATCATCCAGCGCAACCCGACCCTGACGTCCGACCAGCGAACCAACAAGAGTGGAGGGGCGCTGCTGCTCCTGCCAGATATGAACGTCACCATCGATATGAGGCAGCGTATCGACCCGGCTTTTTTCGAAACCGGGGACGATATAATGCAGAGATGTCGGGGTGATAACAGCGCCCAGCAAGCGCTCGCTCTGGTGCCACACAAGGCCCGTGAAGTAGCGCAGGCTTTCGGTCGAGCCCAGCAACAGCGCGGTAACGTCCTGCTGCTCCATCTTAGCGCGAAGGCGCTTGATCCTCTGCACGCGTTCGGCATTGTCAATCAGGGCTGGCTTCGCACCGGAAAACATAGGCTGGTCTTTCGTTGACGTCATGACAACGGGATACAGAGTTGGAGCGCTGTATTCAATATGTCGACAAAGAATTCCGTCTTAAGTTATTGCTGCAGACGTTTTTTTAGAGCAGCGACGATACGTTTGGTGAGCGCTTCATAATCCTCATCGAAATGATGGCCGCCATCTATGCCGATGACTTCCGCGCCCTTGTCTTTCAGTGCCGGGCAGGCGGCATCCTCATCCTCAGTGCCGTACACGCACTGGACGATCTTCGGGTCGATCTTTTCGAGGTCCGTCACCGGGTCCTGCGTGCCTGAGCCAGAGACGCCAAGCCAACCGCCGACCGAAATTTCATAGGAAACCTCGTTGGACAGTGACAGCAGGCTCATCTGCACGACGCGGCTTTTGTCCTTCTCTGGCAGAAGGTTGAAGGTCGCAGGGAGAACGTCCGCACCGAAGGAGTAACCGATCAACATGACGTTCTTGACCTTCCACTCCTTGCGATAGGTATTGATGATGCGTGAAAGGTCGCTGGCGATTTCCTCTGGCTTTTTCTCAGACCAGAAGTAACGCAGTGAATCGATGCCGATCGTTGGCACACCATCCTGCTGGAGAAAGCTGCCGACATCCTTGTCCAGATCCCGCCAGCCGCCATCGCCGGAATAGATGATCGCCATCGTATCCATTGTCGGCTTGGCTTCCAGAACCGTCAGCGGCAAACCGAGTGGGTTGTCGCTGTTTCCGGCCGCATCGATGCGGTCCTGCAACGCCTGTGCAAGCGCTGCCTGCGCGTCATCCGTCACATCCTTGACGTCGATGTCGGCATGAGACTTCACGAGGTTTTCCACATGGGTGCGGCCCTTGGCATCTGCTTTCGGCGTGAAAACGACGCTGACTGGGGCAGGCAAGGGGCCATCGGTCAGACCATAGATTGTACGGTCACCATCCTTTTCCTTGGTAGCTGGCGTGCAGAGTATCTTGTTGTCCAGAGGAACACCTGCAACGGGATCAACGGCAACAGCCTCGCCTATCGTTGCCGCCGGACTCTGCGCGATCATGGCCAGGGCCAGTGTTGCACCGTCACCGATGCCGGCAATGATCGGTGGCCGATAGTTCGAGACGCCTGCTTTACGCTGTATTTCCTGCGCAAGCTCTTCAATGTCCGAGATCATGTAGATGCACTCGTCGTCATCGGCCTTGAGTGCTTCGATATATTTCGGAAAATCGATGCCGACGACAACGGCGCCCTTTTCGACCAGCGCGTCCGCTTCTGTTTGTTCTGCCTTGCCCCAGCCGGTGGCACCGGAGATGAGGAAAATATTGGCGCTGACATCACCGTCCGGCAGCATGATATGATCTGGCGGGATCATGCCTGTCTGATAGCCGCTAGCGTCTTGTGCCGACACATGAAAGGGTACGGAGAGTGTCGCTGCTATCAAGGCGGCTTTCAGAAACTTCAGGCCTGTCATTTACCAATTACTCCTCTGACGCCACCGCTGATGAGCACCGTTGCATCCATCAGCGCCAAAGCGGCACTTGTACCGTTTGAAACCGCGACATAACGAGGTTCCCACTTCGGGTGGAACTTCGATTTGAACGCTCTCAATCCTTTGAAATTGTAGAAACGCTCACCGTGTTCGAATAATGTCCCGCCAATCCGATCCCAGACTGGAGCAGCCTCGCGTTTCGACATGCCAGAAAGCGGTGCCATGCCGAGATTGAAGTAGGAGTAACCCTGATCGCGCATATATTCAATAATGCTGACAAACAGGAAGTCCATAGCACCACGCGGCGCATCCGGTGAGAAGCGCATGAGATCGACGGTGACTTCTTTTTTCGTTTCGGTCATCAGCAGGTTGGCAAAAGCTGTGACCTGACCATCCTTGTACAACACGGCAACAGGCTGTGAAAGAATGTAGTCCTTTTCAAAGGAACCAAGCGAAAAAGTCTTTTCGCGCGTGTTGTGATGTTCCAGCCAGGAATCTGAAACCCGCTTGATATCCTCATAGATTTCAGGAACTTGCGGCGTATCGATGACAGAAAACGTCAGGCCGTCGCGCGCGCCACGGCTGAGCGATTGCCGCAGATTGGCCAGCTTGCCGCCCTTCAATTCGAAACGGGTGAGATCGACCATGGCGAGCTCACCCAGCTTGAAGGCGCGCAGGCCCGCATCGGCGCAGTGGGTGAGAATGGCAGGCGATATCTGATAGAACACAGCTCTTCCACCGGAAGCACGAGCAGTCTCAACGAACTGCCAGACGAGGTCTGCGAAATCGTTTTCGTCTCCCACAGGATCGGCCAGCGCAATCCAGGAGCGCCCGCGAATGCCGTACATGATGAAGGCATTGCCGCTTTCCGACAGCATGACGTGCTTGTCACCCATACGTACAAGATTGGCGTCGGCCACATCCTGCTTTTTGACGATCTCGGTCGCTTTCACGATATCTTCAGGATGTATTTCTTCCGGGCGGTACATGACCGGCCGCAACAGGCTGAAGATCGCGACGGTGGAGGAAGCGAGAACCAGACCCAGCAGGGCTCGCAAGCTGCGCGGGGCTTCCTCTGAAAATTCGAACTGCCACCAGAGCGTCTGGCTGTAATCGGTATCGCGATACACGAAGAACAGAATTGTTGCTGCTCCTGCAACGATGACAGCCATGGCGGCGAGCCATGTCGGGCCCAGCGCCTGACGCAGAAGTGAGGCATGGCGGGTAAAACTGCGAATGTTGAAGAACAACGCGACAATGAAAATTCCAAGGAATATCGCCTCGAAAACAGCGATAGCCTTGATCAACGACAGAAAAAGACCGCCTGCCGCAGCAACCAGTGCAACCCACCATGCGCCATCTAGCCGTTGGCTCAAGCCACGGGATGCGACCACCAGGACGAGGCCGAGAATACTCGACAAAAAGTGTGCTGCTTCGATGATCGGCAAAGGCACGAAGCCGGAGAGGAAATCGAGATTGCTATCCGGCGTCGGCGTCACACTCGAGAAAATGAGCATGGTGCCGAGAATGAGCGCGTAGGCTGAGAGTAGAGACGGCGCCAGTCGCCCGGCAAGATGGCCGATATCGGCCATGACAGGCTTGGACGCGAACTGCTTCATTTCCGTAGCAAGCATCAGGATAATCGCGACCAGAAGCGGAAGCACATGGTAGATCATCCGGTAAAGAACGAGGCCACCGAGCAGTTGATCGAGGCTGATGGCGTTGCCGAGACCCGCAACCATCACCGTTTCGAAAACGCCCAGACCCGCAGGCACGTGGCTGAGAACGCCGAGGCCGACAGCGGTTGCGTAGATTGCAAAGAAGCTGGGCCAGCCGACATTTGTTTCCGGCAGGAGCACGTAGAGAACGGATGCGGAGGCTGCAATATCGAGGGCCGACACCAGAAACTGCCGTGAGGATGTCCGGCTATCCGGCAGGCGAAGTTTCAGGCGCTTTATCTGGATGACCCGGCTGTTTCGCCCCAGATACATCAACGTTGCCATGATGCCGATGACGACGAGTGCGCCGCCTCTCAACCAAGTCGGATCGACGTTGATGATGCTGGCGATGCGCGGAGCCACGATCAACGTCGACAAAGCACTGACTGCAAGCAGCCCGAGGCCGAATGATAGCGTGACAAAGGCGATTATGCGGGCGATATCCGAGGGGGTTAGTCCCATGCG
Source organism: Agrobacterium bohemicum (assembly GCF_001562555.1). Taxonomy (NCBI): domain Bacteria; kingdom Pseudomonadati; phylum Pseudomonadota; class Alphaproteobacteria; order Hyphomicrobiales; family Rhizobiaceae; genus Agrobacterium; species Agrobacterium bohemicum. The sequence goes on along the minus strand of NZ_KQ961026.1, from coordinate 187,579 downwards.
AGAATAGGCGCGAAAGCGGATGGCGCCGCCACTCAATGGCCCGAAACCGGCGGTGTTGCCAACCGCGTAGGCAATGAATGCAGTGGCGATGACGGAGGGCGTCGGCAGCTTCTTGCCGATATATTCGATGGCGTTCAGATCATAACAGATCAGGGCGGCAAAACTTAAGCCTGTAAACAGGATCGCAAGCGCCGCCGACTTCCAGCTTGTGTCCGCAAGCGCCTCAACGATGTCGTCGTAGCGGACTTCTGACGTCAGCTTGTAGATTGTGAAGGTCATCATCACGAAAACGACCGTCACTGCGATCGATGTGAGATGCGGCCTGTACCGCTCAAAAAAACCCTCGAGCCCGGCTTCGGCCTCTTCGATATTTGCGACGTCGTTCTTCTCGGTCATATGCTTTTCCACGAAACCAGATTGCGTCTGGCGAACCACAGGATTGTGACGCTAGTTCGGTATCGTCTCAGTCATATAAAGATTTAATTTTTATTTTCTAAATTGTGGCGGTGAATATTACGAGAAGCAGCAATAACTACAACAACCGCGCGTTGTTATATAGTATTACCCTTCCAGACTACTTATTGGCCCCAGGTCGCTTCCAGTACCCTGATCCAGTTGCCGTGGCAGATTTTTTCAAGCGACGCTTGATCGTAACCAGCGTTTCGCAACGCATCGACAAGCAGTTGCAGGTCAGCCGCATCCTTCATCGCCGCCGGAATCGTCGTGCCATCGAAATCCGAACCCATTGCGACGTGATCGATGCCCATGCGCTCGACCATGTAATCGACATGGCGAACCAGTTCACCCAGATCGGTGTCGGGGTTCTTGACGCCGTCCTGACGTACGAACAGCACGCCGAAATTGATGCCTGCAAGCCCGCCTGTATCACGGATGGCATCCAGTTGCCGGTCAGTGAGGTTGCGGCTGTGGTTGCACAGCGTGTGTGCATTGGAGTGGGACGCGACCAGCGGCGCGTTGGAAATTTTGGCAATATCCCAGAAACCCTGCTCATTCATATGAGAGAGATCGACCATGATCTTCAGATCATTGCAGACCTTCACCAGCCGCTGTCCGGCTTCCGTCAGGCCGGGTCCTATATCGGGCGTCGAAGGGAAGCGGAAGGGAACGCCATGCGCGAATATGTTGGGTCGGCTCCAGACCGGTCCTAATGTTCGAAGTCCTGCCTGATGCAAAACATAGAGAGCGTCGAGATCGGCGTCGAAAGCTTCCACGCCCTCGATATGTAAAACCGAAGCAAACGCGCCCTTCGCCATGGCATCACGAATATCAGACGCGCTGCGGCATACCTTGAGTTTGCCATCTGACGCCGATCCGATGCGAAACAGCAGGCTTGCCATGCCAAATGTGGTGGCCAGGGCGTCAGGTTGGCTCGGAGGTGTGAAATTGCGGTCAGCGTCAAAACCCGGTGGCGACGGCACAAAGATCGCACATAGACCGCCAGCCAATCCACCTTTTTTTGCCCGGGGCAGATCGATATGCCCAACCGTGTCGCCTTCGATGAACTGTGTCTCCGGCGCGGAAGAGCCGGAAAGTTTCAGACGCAACAGGACGTCGTTATGGCCATCAAATACGGGCACGGCATTGAGGTTCGTCATATGTTGGTCGCTTTCGGAGGGTCTGACACGGCATTGCTGTAAGCGTCAGATAGGTGCAAATGCAAGAGCTGAACAGTGCCCTATGGTATTGCAGGGACTATTTGAATGGAAAAATACATGACGGACAATCAAGACTGGAACGCTGCATCTGAGGTCGCGGAGGATTTCGTTTCGCAATGGAACAGCAACGAACCGGGCGGTTCCGTCATCGGCTTTGATCTGTCAGGCTTGCGGTTTGCCTCTTCGGGAGGTGTTGAAAGCCTGTCGACCTATATGCCGTTTACGCCCAAAAGTGTCGTGCGCTATGCGTCGGTAACGAAACATGTGTTTTGCGCCATGGTGCTGGAACACAGCGATCTGATCCTGCTCGATGATCCGCTCGGCAAGCACATTCCCGAACTGCAAGCACCGCTTTGCGACGTGACGGTCGGGCAGGCACTCGACATGAGCGGCGGTCTGCCGGATGTGCGCGAATGCCTCTCACTTCTGGGCCTGTCGGTCTACACGGAAACGGAAGCCGGACCGCTGCTCGATTATCTCTCGCGTCTGAAACGCCTTAATTTTCCGGCAGGCAGTGAAATTTCCTATTCCAATACCGGCTACCGTCTCGTCGAGGCAGCGCTTGAGCGAAACGGGTTACGTTTTGATGATTTCGTACAAGAGAAGATTGCCCAACCGCTCGGCATCGTTCTGAAAGCACCGGATGTCTGGAACGACCCGGTCGCGGGGCTTGTGCCGGGTTACTGGAAATCCAAGCCTGGCTGGCAGCTTTCATCCGCAGGCCTGCATATCTCCGCATCCGGTAGTCTGGCGGGAAGTGCCGAGGCGCTTGTTCGGTGGCTGCAAGCGCTGTTGAAAGGCGAGCAGGGTTTCGCGGGCGTCTTGGAAAAACTCTCTGCGGAACGCTCCTTGGCGGATGGCCGAATGAGCGAATACGGGTTGGGGTTGCGCTGGTCGCATTTGGGCGAGCGTCGGTTTATCGGTCACGGTGGCTCGCATCCCGGTTACAAGACCTACTTTCTGCTCGATCCTGAAAACGGAACGGGCTTTGCCGTCGTCTCGAACCGGGAAGATACGAACGGGTTTAAAATCGCAATAGAGTGCATGGCAGCATTGACGGGATTGCCGCTGCCAAGACCCAAGAGCGATCTGCCCAACGGCCTTTACGTTACCGAAACCGGCCCTTGGTGGTTGGAAATCAACGGAAGCACTTGCACGTTCATCGACGCTGACGACACGCTGTATGATGATGGCGATGGCTGGGCCTCGTCGCTTTCTGCATCGTCGCCTATGCGCCTGCGTCTGGAAGATGGCGCGCTGGTCGGAGAAGCGGGACACGCGCCGCGCCGCTTTATACCAGTGGGGAAGCATGACGTTCCCTCCACGCTTTCAGGCCGCTGGTCTTCAGAAGAAGGGGCTGAATTTGTGATCGAGAGTGGCGTTCTCTCGATGGGCATTGGCCCCACTCGTCAGTCGATGCCGATCACAGCGTTGGGGAATGGTCGCTTCCTGTTTACGCTGAATGATGGTCCATGGACAAAACGGGTCTGCATCAATTTGCTGGATCAAGATCGCCTGGAACTGGTTTCCAGCCGTGCGCGTATGGTCGAGTATAGGCGCTCGACCTGAGAGAATCGAGCGCCTTCAAGTATCAGATAGCCGTGCGCATCGCGTTTTCGAGGTAAAGCTCGCGAAGGCGCTTCACCAGTGGGCCGGGTTTTCCATCGCCCACCGGCTTTCCGTCGATTTTTGTGACGGGCATCACGAAGTTGCCCGCACTTGTCAGCACCGCTTCCTGCGCGTCCAACGCTTCCTGGAGCGTAAAGGGGCGCTCTTCCAGCGTCAGACCTGCTTCTTCAATCAATTGCAAAGCGGCCTGACGTGTGCAGCCGGGCAGGGTCTTGTTGCTGTTGCCGCGTGTGATCAGCTTCTTGTCTGCGCTGATGATGTAGGCAGTCGAAGAGGCACCTTCGGTTACGAAACCGTCCTCGATCATCCATGCCTCATCGCAGCCCTCGGCCTTTGCAATGCGCTTTGCCATGACCTGCGGCAGCAGGCAAACGGACTTGATATCACGGCGAGCCCAGCGCTGATCCGGAACAGATTTTACCGAGAGCCCGATTGCCTCCTGGGGGCTGCCAATCAGTTTTTTTACCTGTGGGAACATGACGAGCGTAGGTGCGAGATCATCTGAAAACAGAAAGTTGCGGTCTTCCGCGCCACGCGTCAGTTGCAGGTAGATCAAACCTTCCGTCAAATTGTTTTCCTTGATCAGGCGTCGTTCCGCTTCGACCACCTGCTGGGTCGTGATGGGCAAAGGAATGTCGATTTCACCAGCACTTCTCTCCAGCCGCGCCATGTGCAGATCGCTGTCGATCAGCTTGCCATCAATGACGGACGTAACCTCATAGATGCCGTCCCCAAACAGAAAGCCACGGTCGAAGATCGACAGTTTGGCTTCGGATTCAGGTAGAAATTCACCGTTGAGATAGACGATGCGGTCGGTTGCGCTGGGCATGATAGGTCCTTTGGTGTCAGGCTGAAAAGCAGTGTCTGTTTAAAACGATCCGGCGACCTATTCAAACTCCAAAATCACCTCATCGACAGCCAGGCTGTCGCCTGCACTGACCGCCACTTTGCTGACGCGCCCCCGCCGTTCCGCACGAAGAATGTTTTCCATCTTCATCGCCTCGACCGTCGCCAGCGTCTGGCCCGCTTCCACATGATCGCCCTGCTGTACGGAAATAGAGGTCACGACGCCCGGCATGGGGCAAAGCAGAAGTTTCGACGTATCCGGTGGCAGTTTTTCCGGCATAAGCCGGGCCAGTTCTGCCACGCGTGGGGTACGAACCCGTGCAGATATATCCATGCCGCGCCAGCGAAGACGGATGGCTGATGGCGAAAGATCGATCTTCACTGCCATGGACTGGCCACCGACCGTAAACATTTGCAGCGTTTGCCCTGGCTGCCATGCCGTGTCGATTGGCAAAGTTGTGCCATCCTCAAAGGTTGCAGAGGTATTGTTCTCAGCGTGTGTAAGGGAAATGCGATGGTCCGCCTTTGCTAAGGTGACAACCCAATCATTGCCAACCACTCTGCGATGATTACCGATGGTGCCGGAAATCTGCGTTGCCCGGGTCTGCACACGGTGATGAGCAAGGACCGCAATGACAGCCAGTTTCCGTGCGGTTTCAGTATCCGGTTCGACGCTCGCAAAGCCCTCGGGAAATTCTTCGGCGATGAAGCCTGTCGTCAGGTTTCCGCTGCGGAAACGCTGATTTTGCATGACGGCGGAGAGGAAGGGCAGGTTGTGGCCGATGCCTTCGACCTCGAAACTGTCCAGCGCATCCCCCATGGCATCGATGGCTTCTGCCCGATCTTTTCCCCAGGTGCAGAGCTTGGCGATCATCGGATCGTAATACATCGAGATCTCACCACCCTCGAAAACGCCCGTGTCGTTTCGAATAATGGTGCCGTCAGGCCGGGTCCCTTCTTTGGGTGGGCGATATCGCGAGAGACGACCGATCGACGGCAGGAAGTTGCGATAGGGGTCTTCCGCGTAAAGACGGCTTTCGATGGCCCAGCCGTTGAGTTTCACGTCGTTCTGGCTGAAGGCAAGGGGTTCGCCAGAGGCCACGCGGATCATTTGCTTCACGAGATCGATGCCAGTGACGAGTTCCGTAACTGGATGCTCGACCTGAAGGCGGGTGTTCATCTCAAGAAAGTAGAAATTGCGGTCGCCATCCACGATGAATTCCACCGTGCCAGCGGAATAATAACCAACGGCCTGGGCGAGTGCCACGGCCTGTTCACCCATGGCCCTGCGTGTAGCTTCATCGATAAAAGGAGAGGGCGCTTCTTCGATGACTTTCTGGTTGCGGCGCTGGATAGAGCATTCCCGCTCGCCGAGGTAGAGCACTTTACCATGCTGGTCGCCCAGAACCTGAATTTCGATGTGGCGTGGTTGGTTGACGAATTTTTCGATGAAGATGCGGTCATCGCCAAATGACGCCTTCGCCTCGTTCCTGGAGGACTTGAAGCCCTCGCGTGCCTCGGTGTCGTTCCAGGCGATGCGCATGCCCTTGCCACCGCCACCTGCGGATGCCTTGATCATGACAGGGTAACCGATAGATGATGCAATCTTCACGGCTTCGTCCGCGTCTTCGATCAGGCCCATATGCCCAGGCACGGTGGAAACACCGGCCTCCTGCGCCAGTTTTTTCGAGGTGATCTTGTCGCCCATCGCCTCGATTGCCTTCACCGGCGGTCCGATGAAGATGACGCCGGCCTTATCCAGCGCTGCGGCAAAAGCTGCGTTCTCCGACAGAAAGCCGTAACCGGGATGCACGGCATCGGCCCCGGTCTGCTTTATGGCGTCGAGAATTCGGTCGATGACGATATAGGACTGGTTGGACGGGGCCGGGCCTATGTGCACGGCCTCATCCGCTTCCCGCACATGCAGCGCGTTGGCATCGGCATCGGAGTAAACCGCGACGGTCTTGATGCCCATGGCTTTCGCGGTGCGAATGACGCGGCAAGCGATTTCGCCTCTGTTGGCGATGAGGATTTTGGAAATCATTGGGTTATCCTCACAGCGGAATCGTGTCGTGTTTTTTCCAATGCGTCGTCACCTGCTTATTGCGCAGTGATGCGAAGGCGCGGGCGATGCGGCGGCGGGACGAATGCGGCATGATGACCTCATCGATAAAGCCGCGCTCTGCCGCTACGAAGGGATTGGCGAAACGCTCTTCGTATTCTTTGGTCCGCGCGGCGATCTTGTCTGGGTCGGAGAGTTCGGAGCGGTAGAGGATCTCTGCCGCGCCCTTCGCGCCCATCACCGCAATTTCCGCCGTCGGCCACGCGTAATTGACGTCGGCGCCGATATGTTTCGAGGCCATCACGTCGTAGGCGCCGCCATAAGCCTTGCGTGTGATCAACGTTACCATCGGCACTGTCGCTTCCGCATAGGCAAAGAGCAGTTTTGCCCCATGCTTGATGACGCCGCCATATTCCTGTGCCACGCCGGGCAGGAAGCCCGGGACGTCCACTAGCGTCAGAACAGGAATGTTGAAAGCATCGCAGAAACGTACAAAACGGGCTGCCTTGCGTGAGCTGTCTATATCAAGGCAACCGGCCAGCACCATCGGCTGGTTGGCGACAACGCCAACGGTCTGGCCTTCGAGGCGGATGAAGCCGGTGATGATGTTCTTTGCAAAGGCCTCCTGAATCTCGAAGAAATCGCCCTCATCGGCCAGCGCGTGGATCAGTTCCTTCATATCGTAAGGCTTGTTGGAACTGTCAGGAATGAGTGTGTCGAGACGCTGCTCCAGCCGTGCCGGATCATCGTGAAACGGGCGGTTCGGTGCCTTCTCGCGGTTGTTGAGCGGCAGGAAATCAAACAGCGCCCGCACTGCCTCCAGTGCCTCGACATCGTTTTCATAAGCGCCATCGGCCACAGACGATTTTCTGGTGTGGGTGGAGGCCCCGCCCAGTTCCTCCGCCGTGACGATCTCGTTGGTGACGGTTTTTACCACATCCGGTCCGGTGACGAACATGTAGGAGGTATCGCGAACCATGAAGATGAAATCGGTCATGGCGGGGGAATAGACAGCGCCGCCCGCGCAGGGGCCCATGATGACGGAAATTTGCGGGACAACGCCGGAAACCTCGGCATTGCGCCTGAAAACCTCTGCGTAACCGGCCAGCGACGATACGCCTTCCTGGATACGCGCACCGCCGCTGTCGTTAAGACCGATGACAGGCGCTCCAACACGTGCGGCCATATCCATGACCTTGCAGATTTTCTGCGCATGGGTTTCGGATAGCGAACCGCCCAGAACGGTAAAGTCCTGGCTGAAGACGTAGACCTGCCGCCCGTTGATGGTGCCCCAGCCGGTGACGACGCCATCGCCTGCGACCTTTTGTTCGGCCACCCCGAAATCCACCGCGCGGTGGGTGACATACATGTCGTATTCTTCGAAAGAGCCTTCATCAAGCAGAACATCCAGACGCTCCCGCGCCGTCAGCTTGCCTTTGGCATGTTGCGCATCGATGCGCTTTTGCCCGCCGCCAAGCCGTGCCTGCGCCCGGCGCGCTTCCACTTCCTCAAGAACCGTCTGCATGCAGCCTCCCTGATGCGAATGTCGTCGTTCTAGACTTAAGGGTCAAATCCCGAATTGAAAACAGTCTATTACGGCCAACGGTAGGGATTCGACGACATGCTAAAGGGATTGTGCCGCGTTGATGGAGGAAACGAAGCGACGGGTGCGATCTTGCTTGGGCGAGCGGAAAATGGCTTCGGAGGAGCCGGTTTCGACAACTTTTCCAGCTTCGAGAAACACGACGTTATTGGCAATGCGCGAGGCAAGGCGCAGATCGTGCGTCGCCATGACCATGGTCGTTCCCTCACGGGCGAGTTGACCCAACACGTCGACCACTTCCTCTGACAATTCCGGGTCGAGCGCTGACGTCGGTTCGTCGCATAACAGCACTTGCGGCGAGGGACCGAGTGCCCTCGCAATGGCCACGCGCTGTTGCTGCCCGCCCGAGAGATTGGCGGGCCAGGCGTCGGCCTTGTGCGCCATGCCGACCTTGGTCAGAAGCTCCATGGCGCGATCTCTTGCCTTTTCGCGTGACCACTTCTGCACGATCAGCAGTCCTTCCATGACGTTCTCGATGGACGTGCGGTGGGGGAAAAGCTGGAAGCTCTGAAACACCATGCCCGTTTGCCGGCGGATTTTCTGGATGGACTGCCACGTCACTTTCTTGCCTGCGGTAAAGGAAACCGCATCGGTGCCGATCTTTACGGTCCCTTCCGTTGGCAACTCCAGCAGGTTGATGCAACGAAGCAGGGTGCTCTTGCCGCCGCCGGATGGGCCGACCAAAGCGGTTACGCTGCCTTCAGGAAAGCTGAGCGAAATGTCCTTGAGGATGACCGCTTCGCCGAAACGTTTTTCGATATTGGAAAGCTCGATCATCGGCTGTTCTCCATCATGCCGCCGTAACGGGCGAAACGCACTTCCAGCCGCGCCTGCAAGTTGGACAGCACGGAACTCAGGGCCAGATAGATGATGGCCGCCTCGATATAGAGGATGAGCGGTTCATAGGTGGTGGCCACGATGCGCTGTGCCGATTGAAAAAGTTCCGGCACGGTAATGGCGGCGGCGAGCGAGGTGTCCTTCACCAGAGAAATGAAGGTGTTGGACAGCGGTGGTACGGCCACCCGGCTTGCTTGCGGCAGGATGGTACGCTGCATGGCCTGCCGCCAGTTCATGCCGGTCGAAAATGCCGCTTCCCACTGACCTTTCGAAACCGACGAAATGGCAGCGCGGATGATTTCGGACGTGTAGGCGCCTACATTCAGCGTAAAGCCGATAAGGGCCGCCGGGAACGCATCCAGCAGAATGCCCATGCTGGGAAGGCCGTAGAATATCACGAACAACTGCACCAGCAGCGGCGTGCCACGGATGACCCAGACGTAAAACCGCGCAAGCAACCGGAGCGGCGTAGGGCCGAACAATCGTGCGACAGCGGTGGCAAGACCCAGCGTTAATCCAAAGAGAAAGGACAGCAATGTCAATGGGATGGTGAATTTCACACCTGCCCAAAGCAGCGTGGGCAGGGAATCCATCATCAGTTGAAGCCAATGCGGCACGGTAAACCCCTTAAAAATGCGAAGTCCGGCGCTGGACGCCGGACTTTATGATCTTATCTCAACAATGGCCTATTTTCCCGAAGGAAAATAGACGTCACGTCAGCTTACTTGGAGACGTCCTGACCGAAATATTTGTCGGAAATCCTCTTGTAAGTGCCATCGGTCTTGATGTCGGCCAATGCCTTGTTGATGGAGGCTACCAGATCGTCGTCACCCTTGCGCACGATGATACCGGAATAATCGGCATCCGGCTTTTCAGCCACGATCTTCACGGGTGCGTTTGCCTGCTTCTTCTTGAAATCCAGGAACGAGAGGCTGTCGTTGACAGTCGCGTCGGCACGACCGGTCAAAACCAGCTGGATCGACTGATCGAAGCCATCTGTTCCAACGAGCTCAGCGCCCGCTTCCGTTGCCAGCTTGCCGAAGTTGCTGGTCAGCGACTGGGCCGATTTTTTGCCCTTCAGGTCTGCAAAGCCCTTGATGTCGGTATTCTTCTCGCTGACGATCAGCACCGCCTTGGAGGCGATGTAAGGTTCGGAGAAGGCGTATTTCTGTTTGCGCGCTTCGGTGATGCCGACCTGATTGATGACGGCGTCGTAACGCTTGGAATCGAGACCGGCGATCAGGCCATCCCATTTGCCCTCAACAAACTCGGCCTTGACGCCGAGCTTCTTTGCAACGGCTTCGCCGATCTCCACGTCGAAGCCAACCAGCTTGTTGGCAGAATCATGGAACGTGAATGGCGCGTAAGTGCCTTCGGTGCCGATCTTGATGACGCCCGCGGACTTGATCTGGTCAAGATTTTCGCCAGCAAATGTTGGAGCGAACATGGCAGCGTTCAGGGCTGCTGCGGTTGTGATTGTCTTGAGCCAGCTCATGGTATTCCTTTCAGAATTTTCTGTTGATGTCTCTTCCCATAAATCGTGCTGGTTTAAACGGCACAAAGACGCAAAAAGATGCAGTTTGGGAGAATATTTTTCTCTTCTCAAGTGCGTCGTCCGGGTCGACTGGTTGAAGGGTGGATGGCCACTCTCTAAAGGCGAGCTGCATACTTCGTCCGAAGGCAGAATCACTTGGAAATTCAGCGCTATGGCCGCTGCAAGATGTACGTCTGTCAAGGCCATGTCGAGGTTAATTTCTCTTGGTTGACATGGTGCCTGTTAACCATTTGTTAACCACATTCGCGGTACCTCATTGTCAATGATTTCTTTACCAAGATGACCAAAGTGCTAACAGACACCTCACGCTCAATCCGCATCAAAGGCCGCTCGTTTCTTGCGGTCGTGCTATCTCCTGAACAGCCTCTGGACCAATGGCTTGAGCGACTCGATGATCTGGCAGCACGCTCTGCCGGGTTTTTTCTGTCGCGCCCCGTGGTTCTGGATGTTGCGGAACTGAAGCTCGACAAGGCGGGGCTGAAAGGCCTTCTGGCAGAGCTTTTTTCCCGTAATGTCGCCATTATGGGTATCGAAGGCGCACGCCCGTCCATGATTGAGCCCGGCATGCCTCCCGCTTTGAAGGGTGGAAAGGCAGCTTCGGACGTCGATGTGGAACCCGTATCGCTCGCCACGGCCGAAGCGGCTGAGGATGTTTCGAAGCCACCCGTTACGGAAATCCGCAGTGTGGTTCAGTCCCTGATGATCAGCGAGCCGGTGCGTTCCGGCCAATCGATCATCTTTCCTGAGGGCGATGTGACCATAGTCGGGTCCGTAGCCTCGGGTGCCGAAGTCATCGCGGGTGGATCGATCCACATTTACGGCGCGCTGCGCGGTCGTGCCATGGCGGGATCGCTGGGCAACGCTTCGGCGCGGATATTCTGCAAGAAGCTGGAGGCCGAGCTGCTGGCCATCGATGGCGTCTACAAAGTGGCTGAAGATATCGACCCGAAGTTTCGCGGTCAGGCCGTCCAGCTATGGCTGGAAAACGATACGATCAAAGCGGACAAACTCAATTAAGCCGTATGCGGCAAAAACGGATAGGAGAGCAGGATGGGGAAGGTAGTCGTCGTTACCTCCGGCAAGGGAGGCGTTGGTAAAACCACGTCGACAGCCGCGCTTGGTGCAGCGCTGGCGCAGAACGGGGAGAAGGTCGTCGTCGTTGATTTTGACGTCGGTCTTCGCAATCTCGATCTCGTCATGGGTGCGGAACGCCGCGTCGTTTACGATCTGGTCAACGTCATTCAAGGCGATGCGAAGCTGCCGCAGGCGCTGATCCGCGACAAGCGTCTCGACACGCTGTTTCTGTTGCCGGCATCGCAAACACGCGACAAGGACAATCTGACGCCTGAAGGTGTCGAGTGGGTCATCGGCGAGCTGAAGAAGCATTTCGACTGGGTCATCTGCGATAGCCCGGCTGGTATCGAACGCGGCGCGACCTTGGCAATGCGCCATGCGGATGTTGCCGTTGTCGTTACAAACCCGGAAGTATCCTCGGTTCGCGATTCCGATCGCATTATCGGTCTCTTGGATTCCAAGACACTAAAGGCCGAGCGCGGCGAGCGGATGGAAAAGCACCTGCTGCTGACCCGTTACGATTCGGTTCGTGCCGAGCGTGGCGATATGCTGAAGGTCGAAGACGTTCTGGAAATTCTATCCATTCCTTTGATCGGCATCATCCCTGAAAGCATGGATGTTCTGCGCGCGTCGAACGTCGGTGCGCCGGTTACTCTGGCGGATGCGAAATCTCCACCGGCCATGGCTTATTTCGATGCGGCACGCCGCCTGCGCGGTGAAGACGTTCCGATGATGATTCCCGGCGAAAAGCGTGGCATCTTCGCCAAGTTCTTCGGGAGGGCCGCATGAGCATCTTCAACCTTTTCCGCAAACAAAAATCGGCACCCCTTGCCCGTGAGCGGTTGCAGGTTCTGCTCGCGCATGAACGCAACGGTGTTGGCAACGAGCTCGTCGCCTTGCTGCGTGAGGAAATTCTCGCTGTAATCGCCAAGCACGTCCAGATCGACAGCGACAAGGTTCACGTCAAGATGGACAGCGACGAGCATGTCTCGCTGCTGGAGATCGACGTTGAGATTCCTCTGGCTGCGAGTCTTCGTGCAGCCTGATAGATAGCAATATAGAAAAGCCGCCCGGATGGTTTCCGGGCGGCTTTTTATTGACTTCAAGCGGCCCTGCGGCGGCTTGGCAATTGCGGTAGAAACACCGTGAGCAAGCCAAGCAACGGCATGTAGGAGCAGAGGCGGTAGACGAAATCTATGCCCTCGCGGTCTGCGAAGACGCCTAGAACCGCAGCACCAATGCCCCCGAAACCGAAGGCAAATCCGAAGAACATGCCTGCGATCAGGCCGACACGTCCGGGTACCAACTCTTGCGCAAACACGACGATGGCTGAAAACGCCGAGGAAAAGATGAAGCCGATCATGACAACGAGAATGGCAGTCCACATCAAATTGGCGTAGGGCAAAAGCAGTGCAAACGGGATGACGCCGAGGATCGAAAACCAGATAACGACGCGCGAGCCGAACTTGTCACCAATCGGCCCGCCGAAGAACACGCCCGCAGCGGATGCGCCAAGGAACAGGAACAACAGCAGCTGCGCATCCTGAACAGACAGGCCGAACTTCTCAATCGTGTAGAAGGTGAAGTAGCTCGACAGGCTGGCGAGGTAGGCGTTCTTGGTCGCCGTCAGAATAATCAAGACGACAAGCGTCATGATCACCTTGTTTTTGGCCATGGGCAAAGTACGGCTGACGGGTGCGCGGCCCGCATTGCTGCGGCGGTGACGGCTGTACCAGACGCTCACCCATGACAGAACGGCAAAGCCGATAAGGGCGATCACGGAAAACCAGCTCAGGCTCTGCTGACCCATCGGAAGAACGATGAAGGCTGCGAGAAGCGGGCCGATGGCCGTGCCGGTGTTGCCACCAACCTGAAAGAACGACTGTGCAAGACCGTGGCGACCACCCGATGCGACGCGCGCGACGCGCGACGCTTCCGGGTGGAAAATGGCAGAGCCGATGCCAATCATGCAAGCGCCGATCACCAAGACCGCAAAGCTATGTGCGTAGGCAAGCGTGAACAGTCCGGCACAGGTGGAGAGCATGGCGACTGGTAATGAAAATGGCATCGGCCATTTGTCTGTTGCTATGCCCACGGCTGGCTGAAGCAGCGAGGCAGTCACCTGAAAGGCGAAGGTCAGCAGGCCGATCTGGACGAAATCCAGCGCATAGTTCGCCTTGAGAAGCGGGTACAGCGACGTGAGCAGCGACTGCATGATATCGTTGAGCATATGGCAGAAGCTGGCTGCGGCGATGATGGAAAACGTCGTTTTTTCGGCACTGAAGCTCGTGCTGGTCACACTCGCCATAGGGTTTCTCTCCAGATATTCGTCATGATTTTGCGCTCTTCTACCCTCATTGTTTTCGGCCTGCTTTTGTGGTGTGGTCTAGTTTTTACGAGAGTGGGCCAAATGCTTGACGATCATTCCCAGGGATTGAGCTTTTTGCGCAGTGACGAGCATGACGCCATGCTCAGTTTCATCGATGGCAATAATGAAGCCGTGCTAGCACTTCGTCGCGTCTATCCCGAAGGCTTCAAGAGCCCGGTGCACTTACACAGAAAGACGCAGTTGTGGTTTGCCCATAGCGGTGTCGTGATCGTCAGTACAGGTGATGGACGCTGGATGATCCCGCCTGGCCATGGGCTGATCATTCCTGCCGGATTGCAACATTCCAGCGAAATGATCAGCGATGTGGAAATGCATTCCGTCTACGTGCATCGCGATGTCATCAACACCGACAGGCCACGCGTCGTGGAGGTCACCGTTCTCGCTGAAAACTTGATCGAGGAACTCGTTCAAGATGACGTAAGACGATCGGCAACGCGCAGGCGTGAACTGGTCATGGAGTTGCTGATGGACGAAATCAGTCAGCTTCCCGAAAAGCCGCTGGGGCTTCCCTTTCCGTCTCAACCAAACATAGCAGCGCTTTGCAGGCATTTTTTGAGTGCCCCGGCCGCCAACGCCAGCATTGATGATTGGGCGCAGACGCTGGGTATGAGCAGGCGGACATTTACCCGCGTGTTTCGCGCCGAAACTGGTGTGAGTTTCGTGACATGGCGCCAGCAAGCCTGTATTTTTGCCTCGCTGCCGCGTCTGGCAAACGGGGAAAGCGTGACGAATGTTGCGCTGGATGCGGGCTATGAGAATGTTTCCGCCTTCACCACAATGTTCAGGCGCATGCTGGGCAGTTCGCCAAGCGCTTACCTCAAATCATCGGGTGTGCGGATAGTCAGGCATCCATGACGTAAAAGGATCTGCTATCGCTATGGCGCTTGCTCACGCAGCCAATCTACCAGTTTTGCCGTGGCACCTTTTCTGCCCGATGAGCCCATCAACCAATATCCCCGATCTGGTGCTTCAAGTTCGGGGCCGACGCCGACGAGCGCGCCGCTTTTCAGCAGGTCATCCACCAGGCCTGCCCAGCCGAGCGCCAATCCCTGATGGCCGATGGCTGACTGGACGACGAGAGAATAGGTGTTGAAGCTTATGTCGCCTCTGCCGTGTTCGATATTTCTTTGAACACCAGCACTTGCGAGGTAGCTCGGCCAATCGTGCCAAGTCGATGCCCAAGAGCTTTCGAGATGGATGAGCTTCAGCTTTGCGAAATGTTCCGGCTTTGCCATTTCGGGAGAAGCGTTCAAAAAGCCCGGGGCGCAAACGGCTCTGACTTTTTCCGGCAGCAGCAATGTCGCGTTACGACCGGCCTCTTCTCGGGTTCCGAAGATCACCAAGACGTCATTTTCACCCGTATTCTGGCGAAGCGGGTTCTGTGTCGCTGCTATCTGGATGTTGATATCGGGATATCGGGCGCGGAATTCCTGCATTCTCGGAATGAGCCACAGCGACGAAAACGCATAGTCCGTGTGCAGCCGAACGGTCGCCCGTTCATCTGTTTTGAACTCATCGGCCAACAGATCGATTTCGGCGACATGGCGGCTGACTGTGTCGTAGAGGCGTCTGCCTTCGGGCGTCAGTTCAACGCCGCGGTGCTGGCGTTTCAGAACGCGAATGCCCAACTCCTCCTCCAGACGCCGGATTTGATAACTCACCGCGGGCTGCGTCAAACCCAGTCCCTGCGCTGCCGCAGTCAGGCTGCCGCGCCTGCCGATCTCCAGCAATATCCGCATCCATCCCAGATTGATCGGTCGCTCAGCCATAAAAAATCCTTTTGCCAGATATCAAAAAATATCCGCTTCACGGCAGAGATCAATCCGTTGTTCACTAAAATACTGGATTAATCGGAGAACAGCGATGAACAGGAATTCTCGTACAGGACGCATCACCACAGGCATTCTTCTGATTGTTGCTGCTTTTGCTGGCAATGCGAACGCGGCGGATGACGCTGCGTGCAAGGCGATCCGGTTGAGCGATCCCGGCTGGACGGATATTACAGCAACTAATGGCGTTGCATCCGTAGTGCTGAGCGCGCTTGGATATGAACCGGACGTCAAGACCCTGTCGGTGCCGATCGGCTATCAATCCATGAAAAATGGCGAAATCGATGTGTTCTTGGGCAACTGGATGCCTGCCCAGAAAGCGTTCGTCGATGATCTGAACGCCGCAAAGGCAATCGAGGTCATCGGCCAGAACCTGGAGGGTGCCAAGTTCACGCTCGCCGTTCCATCTTACATGGCGGAAAAAGGCATCAAGAGTTTTGCTGACCTTTCAAAGCACGCCGATGAGTTCGACAAGAAGATTTATGGCATTGAACCCGGCGCACCTGCCAACCAGAATATTCAGAAAATCATAGCCGACGAAAAATTTGGGCTTAAAGACTGGGAACTGGTCGAATCTGGAGAGCAGGCCATGCTGTCGCAGGTAGAGCGTGCCGGTAAGTTGAAGAAGGGCGTCGTGTTTCTCGCCTGGGCACCTCACCCGATGAACGAGAAATTCTCGATCGAGTATCTGTCCGGTGGTGATGACTACTTTGGACCGAACTTCGGTGGCGCACAGGTTTACACGCTGGCCAGAACCGGTTGGACGGCGCAGTGCCCGAACGCCGCCAGCCTGTTTAAAAACCTCAAATTCGATGTGGGCATGGAGAACAAGCTGATGGGCGAAATCCTTGGCGGCCAGACGTCCACCGATGCGGCAACAGCGTGGCTCAAAGCCAATCCGAAAGTCATCGATACTTGGCTGTTTGGTGTGACGACGCTGGACGGCAAGCCCGGTGATGCTGCAGTCAAGGCTGCGGTCGGTCTGTGATTTCAGGATAACAGTGCATGACGCGTCAGAATATTCTCATCCTCATGGTCGATCAGTTGAACGGAACGTTCTTCCCGGATGGACCAGCGGATTTTCTCCACGCGCCCAACTTGAAGGCGTTGGCGGAGCGCTCCGTGCGCTTCGCCAACAGCTACACGGCCAGTCCGCTCTGCGCGCCTGCGCGGGCGTCCTTCATGTCCGGCCAGTTGCCAAGCCGTACGCGTGTCTACGACAATGCTGCAGAATTTGCGTCAGACATCCCGACCTATGCGCACCACTTGCGTTCGGCGGGATATTATACCGGTCTGTCCGGCAAGATGCATTTCGTCGGACCGGATCAGTTACATGGTTTCGAAGAGCGATTGACGACAGATATCTACCCGGCCGACTTCGGCTGGACACCTGACTATACCAAGCCCGGCGAGCGTATAGACTGGTGGTACCATAATCTCGGTTCCGTCACGGGGGCAGGCGTTGCCGAAATCACCAACCAGATGGAGTATGACGACGAGGTCGCCTATCATGCGACCCGCAAGCTCTATGACCTCTCGCGCAGGCTCGATGACCGTCCATGGTGTCTGACAGTCAGTTTCACGCATCCTCACGACCCCTATGTCGCACGGCGCAAGTTCTGGGACTTATACGAGGATTGCCCGGCTCTCGACCCGCACGTCGAGCCCATTGCCTTTGCCGATCAAGATACGCATTCGCAACGGCTGCTGGAAGCTTGCGATCACCGCGCGTTCGATATTACGCCTGAACAGGTGCGGCGGGCAAGGCGGGGCTATTTCGCCAACATCTCCTATGTCGATGAGAAGGTCGGTGAAATTCTCGATGTGCTGAAACGGACGAGAATGGATGAGGACACGATCGTTGTCTTCCTGTCCGATCACGGCGATATGCTGGGCGAGCGCGGGCTGTGGTTCAAGATGTGTTTCTTCGAAGGTTCGGCCCGCGTCCCCTTGATGATTTCCGCTCCACAGTGGAGTACTAACCGCGTCGATGCACCGGTCTCAACTCTCGATGTGACCCCGACCCTTTGCTCGCTTGCGGGTCTGGATATCACATCGCTGAAACGTTGGACGGACGGGGAGGACTTGACCGGGCTTGTCGAGGGCACGTCGAAGCGCGGCCCTGTTCCAATGGAATATGCCGCCGAAGGTTCGATCGCGCCATTGGTTGCCATACGCGATGGGCGTTACAAGCTGAGCATTTGCGAGGCAGACCCGCCGGTGCTCTTCGACCTCGAGGCCGATCCGCAGGAACTGCATAACCTTGCAGACGATCCGCGTCATCAGGATGCTCTGGCATCTTTAATGAAACAGGTCGATACGCGTTGGAACCTCGACGCATTCGACGCGTCCGTTCGCGAAAGCCAGGCGCGCCGTTGGGTCGTCTACAAGGCCCTTCGCAACGGCGCTTATTACCCATGGGACTTCCAGCCGCTTCAAAAAGCGTCGGAGCGTTACATGCGAAACCACATGGACCTCAACATCCTTGAGGACAACCAGCGTTACCCCAGAGGCGAATAGGGCAAGCGCCGGATGCCCGGGCCATTAGCTGGCCAGGGCATATTGTGTACGTCGCTGGTCGGTGTGCGACGTGTTTTTGCCAACCTTGAAGCGGCCGATGACTTCGGCAAGATTTTCGGTTTCCTGTGACAAGCTTTGCGCCGCTGCCGTCGTCTCTTCAACCATGGCCGCGTTCTGCTGGGTAACCTTGTCCATGTGATCGGCAGCCGACGACACTTCGCGAAGGCTCACGGCTTGTTCGCGGGTGTTGGAGGCGATCTGGTTGACCGTCTGGGTCATGCCAACCACCTGTTCAACGATTTTATCGAGCGACGAGCCGGTTTCCTGAACGAGTTGAACACCTATTTCTACCTGCGAGGATGACAGCGAAATCAGCGTTTTGATTTCCTTCGCGGCCTGTGCGGAACGCTGCGCCAGCTCTCTGACTTCCTGCGCCACGACGGCAAAGCCCTTGCCAGCTTCACCCGCACGAGCAGCTTCGACACCGGCATTCAGCGCCAGCAGATTGGTCTGGAACGCAATTTCATCGATGACGCTGATGATATTGCCGATCTTGCTCGAAGACCCCTGGATTTCCGTCATGGCGGAGATGGCACGGGCGACGACTGCGCCGCCCTGTTCAGCGTCGGTGCGCGCGGCGCTGACCGTTTTTTGGGCAGTGTTTGCACCATCGGCGGTGTCGTTGACGCCACGGGTTACATCACCCAGCGCTGCAACTGTTTCTTCCAGAGATGCGGCCTGCTGTTCGGTGCGGCGCGCGAGATCGTTCGATGCCGTTGAAATTTCTCCGAGGCCAGAGCGGATGGCATACACGGCCTGGACGACGTTGCTGATCGTATCTTCGAGCGTGGAGACCGACGTGTTGAAGTTCTGACGGATGGTTTCGAATTCCGCAGAAACCTTTGCGTCCATACGGACCGTGAGGTCACCGGAAGCCAGCACACTGAAGCTGTTCTGGACGATTTGCACGAAATTCCGCAGATCTTCTGCCTTCGCTTCTTCAATATTACTGCGGCGTTTGCGGTCTTCTTCGACCTGCTCCTGCAGCTGCTCCTGTTCCTGTTTCAACGTCTCGCCGCGGGCGAGATCATGGCGGAATTTTTCAAGAGCCACCTTCAAGCGGCCGAGTTCGTCTACACTGCCATTATGGGGAATGTCGTCACGGTAATCGCCATCCGCCATTTTCTGAACGGAGCCGAGGAGGCTCTTAAGTGGTTTTCCGATGAGGGTGCGGCTGGCGGCGAGAATAACGCCCAGTGACACCAGCAGGATCAGCACGCCGCCGATGGTGGTGCTGTAAATCTGGCTCCATACCGGACCGGAGAAGGTTGCTGCGGGAACATCGAGAATTGCCGCCCAGGTCGTGTTCATGCCGGGGGCTGAGAATGGGTAGACCAGACGAACGGAACCGTCCGCCATATCGCGCAAAATCTGCGGCTTGCCATCCACCAGCGCCTGCTTGACCTTGTCAGCGCCTTGATCGGCATAATCCTTCATCAGATTGGCAGCATCAGGGTGTGACAGCCATTTTCCATTGCTGGCCAGTAGCATGACGCGGCCACCATCGAATGGTTTCATCTGGTTCAGCGTATTTGTCAGGTCATCAAGTTTAATGTCGACGCCGGCCATGGCAACGATATTGCCGTTTGCACGCATAGGAACGGAAACAGATGTCACCAACTTGTTCATGTTGGTAAGATAGGGTGAGGTAATCGCAGCTTTGCCAGAATTGGCCACAAGCGAATAATATTCGGACGTTGGATCAAGGCTCCAGGTCGATAGTTCCATCTGGCCATTGTCGCCCTTTGTCCAATAGGGTGTGAAGATGCCTTCCTTGTTGACGCCATCGCTGCCTGCGGCGGGTGTCAGGCCCTTGGCCTCTGGCATTTCAAACATCCATGCCCCGAATACGTTGGCATATTGCGGCGGGACGGACTTGATGGCGGCAATGATGTCAGTGCGGTTTTTTGAGCCGTCTGTGATGATACCGTTCAGGGTGGCGGCCAAAGTGGCGCCGGCAGATGTGGCCTGAGCAATGTCGGTAGCCACGCGCTGGCTGACAAGGGCCGCCTTCTCCGTTGCAAGAACCATGACGTCGTTTTCGGTCTTTGCTTTGATGGTGATCGCATTGAAGGTAGTATAGGCAATCAGGATGCTTGCGATGGCCGCTCCTGTCGCGAGAATGAGCTTACCTGATAATGTGCGAAGTATTGCATTCATGTACTTGTCCCCAGCTTTGCGCGAAGTCTGCTGGAAATTGGTGAATATTCTCCAAATAGAAAACTGTTATAGTCATTACGGATACCCGTTTTCGAGACCAAATATCTGGGTGTTGTCCGTACTTGTGTGTCCGGCGTACAAAGCAGCTTCGCGCGCCGAGCAAAATTGTCGTTTTTCCGAGTTAGGCGTTTCTCAGTCGGCCCTGCATCAGATCAACGACGGCGCGGGCGGCTTCCAGCACGTTGGTGCCGGGGCCGAAGACGGCAGCGACACCATTATCCAGCAGAAACTGGTAGTCCTGCCGTGGCACGACACCGCCGACGATGACGATGACATTTTCCGCGCCTTTGGCTTTCAGTGCCTCCACCAATTGCGGGGCCAGCGTCTTGTGGCCCGCTGCCAGTGAGGACATGCCTACCACATGAACCTTGCTTTCCACGGCAAGGCTTGCGGCCTCTTCCGGTGTCTGGAACAAAGGGCCAGCAATGACGTCAAAACCAATATCGCCGAAAGCAGATGCGATGATCTTTGCGCCACGGTCATGGCCATCCTGCCCCAATTTGGCAATCAGCATTTTGGGTTGGCAGCCGACAGCCGCCGACAGCTCGCTTAGACGCGTGCACAGGGTGGCATATTCGGGATCGTTCTCATAGGCGGCGCCGTAAACATCGTGCACGACCTCCGGCACTGCGGTGTGATCCCCGAAAACAACGCGTAGCGCATCGGAAATCTCGCCTACTGTTGCGCGCGCGCGTGCTGCTTCCACGGCAGTTTCCAGCAAATTGCCGTCGCCGTTGCGGGCGACCCCCGTCAAAGCGGCAAGCGCATCTTGCGCCGCTTTCGGGTCCCGTTGACGTCGCACCTTTTCAAGTTGCCTGATTTGCCCGGCACGAACCGCACTGTTATCAATGTCGAGAATGTCGATGGGATCTTCGTTTTCCAGCCGGAATTTGTTGACGCCAACGATGATTTCCTCGCCGCGGTCCACGGCCGCCTGCCGTCTGGTCGCCGCCTCCTCGATGAGCCTTTTCGGCAGACCGTCATCGACAGCCTTTGTCATGCCGCCAAGGGCTTCCACCTCTTCGATCAACGCCCAGGCTTTGTCAGCCAGTTCGTTGGTGAGGCTTTCGACGTAATAGGAGCCAGCTAGCGGATCGACCACTTTTGTCACACCGGTTTCATGCTGGAGAATGAGCTGGGTGTTGCGGGCGATGCGGGCGGAAAAATCCGTCGGCAACGCCATGGCTTCATCCAGCGCATTGGTGTGAAGCGACTGCGTGCCACCTAGCGCAGCAGACAGTGCCTCATAGGCCGTACGGATAACGTTGTTATACGGGTCCTGCTCCTGCAGGGACACGCCTGATGTCTGGCAATGGGTGCGCAACATCATCGATGACGCTTTTTGCGGCTCGAACTCCTCCATGATACGCGACCACAAAAGACGTGCAGCGCGCAGCTTCGCCGCCTCCATGAAGAAATTCATGCCGATGGCGAAGAAGAAAGAAAGGCGGCCCGCGAAATCATCGATATTCAAGCCTTTCTTCAGGGCAGCGCGCACATATTCACGTCCGTCCGCCAGGGTGAAGGCCAATTCCTGCACCAGCGTCGCACCCGCTTCCTGCATGTGGTAGCCGGAAATCGAAATCGAGTTGAAGCGTGGCATTTCCTTTGCCGTGTATTCGATGATGTCTGCAATAATCCGCATCGAAGGTTCAGGCGGGTAGATGTAGGTGTTGCGCACCATGAATTCTTTGAGAATATCGTTTTGTATGGTGCCTGAAAGGTCGGCTTTCGAGCAACCTTGTTCTTCCCCGGCGACGATGAAGCTGGCGAGAATGGGAATGACCGCACCATTCATGGTCATGGACACGGACATGTCTTTGAGTGGGATGCCGTCAAAAAGGATTTTCATGTCCTCGACACTGTCGATGGCCACGCCCGCTTTGCCGACATCTCCCACCACACGCTCATGATCGCTGTCATATCCGCGATGGGTAGCCAGATCGAACGCAACGGAAAGGCCTTTCTGGCCAGCCGCGAGGTTGCGTTTGTAAAAGGCGTTGGATTCTTCAGCGGTCGAAAAACCGGCATATTGGCGTATGGTCCAGGGGCGGCCAGCGTACATGGTCGCACGAGGGCCGCGCACGAAGGGTTTAAAGCCCGGCAAACTATCGAGGTGTGGGATGTTTTTGATGTCTTCGGCGGTGTAGAGCGGCTTGACGTCAATGCCCTCTGGCGTCTGCCAGACAAGACTGTCGGATGAACGTTTCAGTTCCTTTTCGGCAAGTTCCTGCCAATCCTTGACCGTTTTATCATCTGACATCCATGTCTCCTGTTCAATCGGCGTGTGCCATCGTTGCAGACGGTAACGCTTTACCTCCCGTATTGGACGCATGTTTTTTACGACCAGTTCAGGTAGGATATGAAGCCAGAGGCAGTTGCACAACAAAAACCCTTGCGGCCTTATTGAATGACGTCACTCGAGATGGAATAGATGTGCTTCAAGCACGGTTTATTTCGTGGGCACATGACATCTTGCGTGCTGCAAATTTCATCAAACGGAAATTGAACGTGCTGTTCTGCCTCCTTAATACCGGAAAAACGCGCGGTTTTTGCATCTGGCACGCCATTTGCTTGTATCAAAACATCAGAGTTGGCCGCTAGGGTTCCGGCGCATTGTGCGTGACTGGTCCGAGAGCAGCCACTGGGTGGGGAGAAATCCTGCCCGGATGCACGGCGGGACAAAAGCCCGGGAGACCTCGTTAGCCAAGGGATTGGCTGCGTTGGTTCGTGCCGATCCCTTTTTGTAGAAAAGCAAAGGGGAATACCATGCAAACAGTCAAAAAAATCATCTCCATCTCCATCACCGCACTTGCAGCGTCGCTGGCTCTCTCCAGCGCCTTTGCGGCGCAGGCCGCACCGAAGAAGGATTTCAAGGTCGCGTGGTCCATCTATGTCGGCTGGATGCCGTGGGGCTATGCCAACGATCACGGCATCGTCAAGAAATGGGCGGACAAATACGGCATCAACATCGAAGTCACGCAGTTCAACGACTATGTGGAATCGATGAACCAATATACGGCGGGCGCTTATGACGCCGTGACGCTGACCAATATGGACGGCCTCTCCATTCCAGCCGCTGGCGGTGTCGATACCACTGCCGTCATCGTCGGTGACTTCTCCAATGGCAATGACGCCGTCATCCTCAAAGACAAGACGAGCCTTGCCGATATCAAGGGTCAGAACGTCAACCTGGTCGAATTTTCCGTTTCGCACTATCTTCTCGCCCGCGCACTGGAAAGCATCGGCTCCACCGAGCGCGATGTGAAAGTCGTCAACACCTCGGACGCGGATATGGTTGCCGCATTCCAGACGCCTGACGTTTCCGCTGTCGTTACATGGAACCCGCTGGTCTCGACCATTATGGAAACGCCATCGGCCAAAAAAGTCTTCGATAGCGCGCAAATCCCCGGCGAAATCATCGATCTCATGGTCGCCAACACCAACTTGCTGAAGGACAATCCGGATTTCGGCAAGGCGCTTGCAGGCATCTGGTACGACACGATGAAGGTGATGACCGCAGACAGCGCTGAAGGCAAAACCGCACGCGAGACGATGGGCAAGGCCTCGGGAACAGATATTGCCGGTTTCGAAGCGCAGATGGCCGCAACCAAGCTTTTCGATAAAGCCGCAGACGCGGTCGCGTTTACCGCTTCGCCCAATCTTCCGAAGACAATGGATCTCGTTCGCAACTTCCTGTTCGAAAAAGGCCTTCTGGGCAATGGCGCGCCATCTGCAGATGTCATCGGCATCGCCTTCCCGGATGGTTCAGTTCACGGCGACAAGGACAACATCAAGTTCCGCTTTACCACGGAATATATGGACGCGGCCGCCAAGGGCGCACTGTAAGGCATTCAACGCCAGACACCTCGCGACCGGGCGATATGCGCCCGGCATAGTGATAAAGCCTCAATCAGGAGCTTTTCCATGCGCTGGATCAACACACGGCCTTCAAGCGGAGGGCGGCTTGCCCTTGCAGCTTTGCCATTTGCCGCAGTTCTCATCGCCTACACCATCGGCTCGGCCACGCGACTAGCAGAAAACGCCAATGACAAGCTGCTGCCCGACTTGACCGGCTTTGCAGACGCCATCAACCGCATGGCTTTCATACCGGATGCCCGCACAGGCGATATCGTTTTGTGGACGGATACGATCGCCAGTCTCATCCGTCTGTTTTCTGGTCTTGGCATCGCAACCGCGATAGCGCTGATCGTTGGCATGTTAATCGGCATGTTGCCCTATGCGCGTTCGCTGCTATCGCCATTCGTCGGTGCCATCTCCATGGTGCCGCCGTTGGCCTTGCTGCCCATTCTGTTCATCGCGCTGGGTCTGGGCGAAGTATCAAAAGTGGCTTTGATCGTCATCGGTGTCACTCCCGTGATGATCCGCGATCTGGCGCTACGAGCGCTGGAACTGCCGCGTGAACAGATCATCAAGGCCGAAACCTTGGGCGGAAATTCCTGGCAGATCGCGCTTCGCGTCGTTCTTCCGCAGGTGCTACCGCGCCTTATCACCTGCATACGTTTGCAGATTGGACCGGCATGGCTGTTTCTAATCGCGGCTGAAGCCATTTCAGCGGATGCCGGGCTTGGTTACCGCATTTTCCTCGTGCGCCGTTATCTGGCGATGGATGTGATCTTTCCCTACGTCGTCTGGATAACCCTGATCGCCGTTCTGACCGACTGGCTGCTGGAGCGTTTGCGGCTTGCCGTATTCCCTTGGTCGGCCACGGAGACAAACGCATGAGCGCGATCAGGATGGACAACGTCTGGAAGGAATATGGCGACCAGATCGTTCTGGAAAA
Organism: Agrobacterium bohemicum; assembly: GCF_001562555.1. Taxonomy (NCBI): domain Bacteria; kingdom Pseudomonadati; phylum Pseudomonadota; class Alphaproteobacteria; order Hyphomicrobiales; family Rhizobiaceae; genus Agrobacterium; species Agrobacterium bohemicum. The sequence goes on along the minus strand of NZ_KQ961026.1, from coordinate 162,475 downwards.
CATCTCGCTCGAGATCGAATCCCGTGCTTTCGTGGCACTGGTTGGGCCATCGGGCTGCGGAAAAACCACTTTCCTGCGCATGATCCTCGGACAGGAGCGCCCAACGCGGGGAGCCATTTTCATGGATGGCCAGCCCTTGTCGCCAGAACCGGGGGCCGACCGAGGCGTCGTGTTCCAGCGTTATTCGGTGTTTCCGCATCTCACGGTTCTCGGCAACGTGCTGATCGGCAGAGAGCTTACGGCAGCCCCTTTTGCGGGGAGACTGTTCGGTTCCGCACGTCGTGCGGCCATTGAAGATGCCCGCGCCATGATTGCCGATGTTGGTCTTGAAGGCACCGAGAACAAATATCCAGCGCAGCTTTCCGGCGGCATGCAGCAGCGTCTTGCCTTGGCGCAGGCACTGTTGATGCCACCCAAAGTACTGCTGCTGGATGAACCTTTTGGCGCGCTCGATCCCGGCACTCGGGCGGAAATCCACCAGTTGATGAAGCGCTTGTGGAACGAGACGCCGATGACGGTGGTCATGGTGACCCATGACATGCGCGAGGCCTTTACGCTGGCCACGCGGGTGGTCGCGTTCGAGAGACCGCGCGACCGCCCGGAAGAAAAAATGCGCTACGGCGCGACGATTACCCGCGATCTCCACATCTGGCCGACGCGCCGGGCGGCAAGTACCGACTGACAGCTTTGAACGCCCGCCGGGACGACCCGGCATTACGGGCAAAAAACAAGCGGGACGACCCGAACTTAACCCATGGAGCAGGCTCATGCACCTAAGACGTTCGCCTGAAGACATCGCTGCCAACCGTGCGCGCTACGAAGAACACCAGAAAAAGGGGCTGAATTTCGCGCCCAAGGCCTTGCCGGGCTTCAGCGATTTCCCAGAAATTCCAGTCGATGAAGCCAGAGTCATCCATCGTGAGGTCATTCCCGGTGGCTGGTACTGGTCCACGAAAGTCAAACGCGAAGAGGTTTTGCGCGTCAGCCTCACACACGGCTTTTCGTCTGTTGCACTCATTGCCTGGGCCAGTGGCGACACCTCGGAACGCATGAACCTGCCCGATACGGTCAAGATGCAGTGGACGACAGGGCTCTCCAAAGGCCGTGTCATCTTCTCGGACATGGGCCGGGTCATGTTCTCTATCACCGAAGATTCGTCTGGCGCGCATGATTGCCTCGTGGGCGGTTCGAACGCTGCAACCAATGCCCGCTATCAAGGCCACGAGTTGCGCGACACCCGCGACAATTTCGTCAAACTCGCCATGAAGATCGGTCTCGACCGGCGCGATATTCCTGCAGCGTTGACCCTGTTTGCACCCGTGCGCGTAGATGCGGAAGGCCGTTTCTTCTGGAACTCGGCGCTCCTCAACGGCGCCGATTATGTGGAACTGCGCGCCGAGATGGACATGGTCGTAGGCTTGTCCAATTGCCCACACCCGCTCGATCCGAACCCTGCCTATGCGCCCAACCCGGTGACGATCACGCGCATCGCCGCGACAACCGTTGCCGCCGACGATCTTTGCCGCACCGCGAGCGCAGAGGCGATCCGGGGTTTTGAAAACAATGCAGCCGCCGAACTTTGAGCCGGGGAGACCGATCATGACCAATTTCATCCAGACCGCTCCGTCCCGCACGCTCGAAAATACCGCGCAGGACCATTACATCGCAGCCGAAAAGCCGTTTTCGACCATCATTCGCAAAGGTCAGACGGTCCGCATCGAAGACAGCTATGGCCAGCAGGCCATCGATACGCTGTTTTATAACGCAGACGATTATTCCGAGCGCTATTCCAGCCAGGATACGGTGCGCGAGCAGAATGCCGCCTATATCTCCACCGGCACGAAAGTTATGTCGAGCGAAGGCCGGGTCATGTTGCGCATGACGGCAGACAGCTGCGGGCGGCATGACACCTCTGCCGGCGCCTGCTCATGCGAGAGCAACACGGTACGCTTCGGGCACGGTACGAAATATCTGCATGCCTGCCGCGACAACTTCGTGGCGGAGGTCGCAAAATACGGCATGGGCAAGCGTGATATTCCCGCCAACATCAACTTCTTCATGAACGTTCCGATCTCCCCCAACGGCGGTATGACCATAGTCGATGGCATCTCATCCCCGGGTGATTACGTGGAACTGGAGGCTGAAATGGACGTGCTGCTCGTCATTTCCAACTGCCCGCAGATCAACAATCCCTGCAACGGTTTTGACCCGACGCCGATCCGCGTTCTGGTTTGGAATGGGGAGGCTTGATCGCCATGTTCACCAAAGTTCTGGTCGCCAATCGCGGTGAAATCGCGGTTCGCGTTATTCGCACATTGCGGCTCATGGGCATTGCGTCCGTTGCCGTCTATTCCGATGCCGACCGTTTTGCCAAGGCAACGCTGATGGCTGACGAAGCGTTTCGTCTCGGTCCCGCACCGGCTGCGGAAAGCTATCTGAATGTCGACGCCGTCATTGCCGCCTGTAAGGCAACCGGCGCTCAGGCGGTGCATCCCGGCTATGGTTTTCTCTCTGAAAACATCGGCTTTGCTGAAAGACTGAAGGCCGAAGGCATTGTCTTCATAGGCCCGAAGCCGGAAAACATTGCTGAGTTCGGTTTGAAGCACACGGCACGAGCGCTGGCGAAGAAAAGCGGCGTTCCGCTGCTGCCAGGATCGGATCTGCTGGCCTCGGTTGACGAGGCGCTGGTTGCCGCTGATAGCGTCGGCTATCCGGTGATGCTGAAATCCACGGCTGGTGGCGGCGGCATCGGCATGCAACTGTGTGACGACGCGGCAGCGTTAAAAGCAGCGTTCGAAAGCGTCCAGCGCACGGCCAAGGCAAGCTTTGGCGATGCCCGCGTTTATCTGGAACGCTTCGTCGCCAAGGCGCGCCATGTCGAGGTTCAAATCTTCGGAGATGGCGAGGGCAGGGTTATTGCGCTGGGTGAGCGTGATTGCTCGCTGCAACGGCGAAATCAGAAAGTCATCGAAGAAACACCTGCACCGGGCTTGTCTTCTGCTATGCGGGAGAAGCTTCATGCGGCCGCTGTGGCTTTGGGTACGCAGGTCAAATACCAATCCGCAGGTACTGTAGAATTTATTTTCGATCCTGCGCGTCAGGCGTTCTACTTCCTCGAGGTGAATACCCGTTTGCAGGTCGAACATCCCGTAACAGAAGCGGTTTTCGGCATCGACCTGGTCGAATGGATGATCCGCCAGTCTGCCGGTGAGGATGTTCTGACCGGCAAAGACAATCTTATGCTGAAGGGCGCGGCAATCGAGGCGCGGGTCTATGCGGAAATGCCGCACGCGGATTTTCGGCCCAGTGCGGGGCTGCTGACCGAGGTCGTCTTTCCACCGGATGTGCGGGTGGATGGCTGGATCGAGACGGGAACCGAGGTCACGCCGTTTTACGACCCGATGCTCGCCAAGATCATCGTGACGGGTGACACGCGACAGGACGCTATCAACGCGCTGAAAAAGGCGCTATCGGCAACATCGATTTCCGGTATCGAAACCAACCTCGACTATCTCAATGCCATTACCAAATCCGACCTGTTCGGCAGCGGCGATGTGGCAACGACTGCGCTCAAAGATTTCGCCTTCGTGCCTGATGTGGTGGAGGTGATTTCATCCGGTGCGCAATCCAGCCTTCAGGAACTTCCGGGCCGTCTTGGCCTCTGGAATGTCGGCGTTCCGCCCAGCGGCCCGATGGACGAGCGCTCCTTTCGCCACGCCAACCGCCTCGTCGGCAATCATGATTATACTGCAGCACTCGAGCTTACCGTGTCGGGGCCGGTCCTGAAATTTTTCACAGACGCCACCGTGGCGCTGGCGGGTGCCGACATGCCGATGACCGTGGATGGCGAACCGGTCGATCACAATGTTCCCCATCGCATACATGCGGGACAGACGCTTGCCATCGGGCAGATCAAAGGTGCAGGGCAGCGGGCCTATCTTGCCGTTTCCGGCGGCTTTGATGCGCCCGTCGTGCTCGGCTCCCGCGCCACCTTCGGGCTTGGCCAGTTCGGCGGAAACGCCACCGGACCATTGCGCGCAGGCCAGGTGTTGCGCCTTGCAAAAGCGGTGCAGACAGAGATCACGCCCGCGGTGGAACCTGTGGACCTGACCCGCGAATGGTCCGTTGGTGTCGTCTACGGCCCACACGGTGCGCCCGATTTCTTCCTTGAGGACGATATCGAAACGCTGTTTTCGACAGACTACGAGGTGCATTTCAACTCTGCCCGCACGGGCGTGCGCCTTATCGGCCCCGCGCCGAAGTGGGCGCGCACGGATGGCGGCGAGGCTGGACTTCACCCATCCAACCTGCACGACAATGCCTATGCCATCGGCTCCATCGATTTTACCGGCGATATGCCTATCATCCTTGGACCTGATGGACCCTCGCTGGGCGGCTTCGTCTGCCCTGCCGTCATTGCAGCCGATGAGCAGTGGAAAATGGGGCAACTCAAGCCCGGCGACAAAATCCGCTTCCACCCGGTGGCCCGTGCGCAGGACCCGATTGCCGGACCGGTCGCCAAGCGTATCTCGGATGACGCCGGTTCGCCCATTCTCGCACGGCGTGAAGATGCCGAGGTTCCCGTTACCTATCGTCGCCAGGGCGATGACAATCTGCTGGTCGAATATGGTTCGATGCAACTCGATGTGGGCCTGAGGTTGCGCGCGCATCTGCTGATGCAGGCTGTCAACGAAGCCAAACTGCCCGGCGTGATCGATCTCACGCCCGGCATACGATCCTTGCAGATCCACTATGATGGATCGAGCCTTGCCCGCACGAGGTTGCTTGGGCTGCTGTCCGATATCGAGGATGGCATGCCTTCGGTGCAGTCTGTGAAGGTACCAAGCCGGACTGTGTGGTTACCGCTATCCTGGAACGACCCGGACGCTGAACTTGCGATGCGCAAATATCAGGAACTTGTACGCCCTAACGCCCCCTGGTGCCCCTCCAACATCGAGTTCATCCGCCGCATCAACGGGCTTGCGGATGAGCAGGCGGTGAAAGACACCATCTTCGACGCCTCTTATCTGGTCATGGGCCTTGGCGATGTCTATCTCGGCGCACCGGTTGCCACGCCGCTCGATCCGCGCCATCGCCTAGTCACGACGAAGTACAATCCGGCCCGCACATGGACACCGGAAAACGCCGTCGGCATCGGCGGGGCGTATATGTGCATCTACGGTATGGAAGGACCGGGTGGTTACCAGCTTTTCGGCCGCACCATTCAGATGTGGAACACCTGGCGGCAAACGCCGGTCTTCGGCAAAGACAAGCCATTGCTGCTGGATTTTTTCGATCAGGTGCGGTTCTTCCCCGTTTCGCATGCGGAGTTGACGGAAGCACGCGCCGCCTTTCCGCATGGCGGCTATCCCATCCGCATTGACGAGGGCGAATTTTCCTATGCGGATTACGAGGCAGATCTCGTGAGAGACGCCTCCGGCATCGGGTCTTTCAAAGCGGGGCAACAGGCAGCATTCGAGGCCGAGCGTCAGCGCTGGAAAGAACAGGGCCTCGACAGTTTCGTGCCCGATGAAGGCGCAAGCGTCGGCGCTGGTGGCGACATCGCAGAAGGATGCTTCGGTATCGAAAGTGCCGTACCGGGCAATGTCTGGAAGGTTCTGGTCGAGCAAGGCCAGAAGGTTGATGCAGGCGAAACACTCGCCATCATCGAATCCATGAAAATGGAAATCAACGTCACCGCCCATGCGCCGGGCCGCGTCCGCGAGCTTCGCGCCGGACCGGGCCGTAATGTCAAGGCAGGCGATGTCCTCATCGTTCTGGAGACAATCTGATGCTACCCATGTTTCTCGATCTCACTTCACTGAAACAGGCATATGCCAACGGCCTTACACCACTTGATCTGGTGGAGGAAGTGCTGGCTCGCATCGACGCTTGTGATGATCCGGCCATCTTCATTACCAAGACCCCGGCAGAGGCGTTGCGTGCCGCCGCGCGGGAACTCATGGCCCGCGCGCCCTTAGTCAATAGCCTGCCGCTGTGGGGCGTACCATTTGCTGTGAAGGACAATATCGACGTTGCCGGGTTGCCAACGACGGCGGCATGCCCGGCCTTTGCCTATGATCAGCAACAGGATGCGACAGTCGTCGCGCGGTTGAAGGCAGCAGGGGCGCTTGTCATCGGCAAGACGAACCTCGACCAATTCGCTACTGGTCTGAACGGCACACGCTCACCCCACGGCGCGCCGCGTTCGGTGTTCGACAAGGCCTATGTATCTGGTGGATCGTCGTCCGGGTCAGCCGTCGCCGTCGCGTCCGGTCTTGCCTGCTTTGCGCTGGGAACGGATACGGCAGGGTCGGGCCGTGTTCCCGCCGCCTTCAACAACCTCGTCGGCATCAAGCCGACACCGGGGCTGGTACCGAATGTCGGCGTCGTTCCCGCCTGCCGCTCCGTCGATGTGGTCACCGTATTTGCCGGAACGGTGGGGGATGGCGTGGCGGTTCGCAAGGTCATGGATGGATATGACGCTGCCGATCCATTCTCGAAAACAGCCAAACCCATCACGCTTCCCACATCTGGATTGAAGGTCGGTGTCCTCGCTCATTCCGAACGAGAATTCTATGGCAATGCCGCCTATGAAGCGCTGTATGATGCCGCCATCGAACGGGCCAACGCGCTCGGCGCGCAGATCGTGGAATTCGACTACGCGCCTTTCCGGCAAGCTGCAGAACTCCTTTACAACGGGCCATGGGTGGCGGAACGGCTGGCGGCTGTGAAGGATTTCTTCGCGACAAACAGCGAAGACTTCGATCCTACGGTTCGAAGCATCATAGCTGGCGCAGAAGCCTACACCGCCGTTGATGCTTTCCAAGGTCTCTACAGGCTGGAAGCCCTGCGGCAATTGACGCTGAAGGAATGGGAAAAGGTCGATATGCTGATGCTGCCGACATCACCGACCACCTACACGGTGGAAGAGATGTTGGCCGACCCTGTCGCAAAGAACGGTCACTTCGGGCGATACACCAATTTTGCCAACCTGTTCGGTTATGCGGCAATTGCGATACCCGCTGGTTTCGACACCGATGATCATCTTCCATCGGGCGTAACATTGTTCGGCCCCTCCTTCTCAGATGACGCGCTCGCACCCTTCGCCGATGCGCTTCATCGCGCGGTGGCCTGCGGTATGGGCAAGGATAGAATGCCGCACATCCCGAAGCCTCCCGCGTGGCCGTATCAGATGACGGGCTGGTGCCGATTGTCGTTGTTGGCGCACATCTGTCCGGTATGCCGCTGAACCACGAACTGACCGGTCCCGGCGGTATTCTCATCAAGACATGCAGAACGGCGGGCGACTATCGTTTGTTCGTGCTTCCCAACACCACGCCACCCAAGCCCGGCCTTATCAGAGAGCCTGGTTTTCTCGGCGAAGGACTTGAGATCGAGGTGTGGAAAATCACGCCCGATGCATTCGGTCGTTTCGTCCAGAATATTCCAGCCCCGCTTGGCATAGGCAAGATCACGCTGGACGATGGCAGCCAGGTCTCCGGCTTCCTGTGCGAAGCGCATGCAGTGACCGGGGCGCAGGAAATCACCCAACTGGGTGGCTGGCGCGGCTACATTCAGTCTCTTCGGAAATGAGGTCGTTCAGTCAGCGCATAACATCTCCGCCGACATGGCCGATGCGGCTGGGTTCAGAAACTTGTGCGTTTTTTAGCAATACGCTCCCCGAAATTGATGTATCTTGAACTCAATAAAAGGAACCGGAAAAGCCGGACCACAGGGGAATATCGAAGAATGAGATACGTCGTCGATAATGTCGGCGGTCTTGCTGGAGGTGATGCCTGGCAGGCCGCAGTGACAGAAACATACTTTCCGCTGGATACGGAGTATCGTAGTCGGCGGGAATTCACCGGACAACTGGAAACCTGGTCTCTTGGTCTCGTGGGTGTTTCGCGGATGCAGTGTGACGGCGTGCGTTATCGCCGACATCGCCGTCATTTTCTCAACGAGAGCGATGCAAGCCTTCTGGTTTCCATTCCAGAACTCAGCGAAATCAACTTTTCGCAAGGTTCGCGCAGCGTCAAATGCGATCCTGGCGGGTTTTTGCTGGAACGCGGTGATGCGCCCTATGAATTCTGGCATGGGCGGCCCAATGCTCTGTGGGTGCTGAAAGTGCCATCCGCCAGTGTCCGCTCGCGCATCGGCTCGACCGACAGGTTCAGTGCCTTAAGCTTCGATGGCACGAGCGGCGTTGCCGCGCTGTTTCTCGATACCGTGCGCACCACAATCGGGCATGTCGCCGATCTCAGCGAGGCGGCACGAGAAATGACTGGCAGGCACATTCTCGAAATGCTTTGTCTGTCTATCGTCAGTGACGACCGGGTTCTGGACAGCAGCATTTCCTCCATACGGGCGGGGCACCTGCACCGCGCCGAGCAATATATCCGCGACAATATCAAGAGCCGATCGCTAGGGCCGCAGGCCGTTGCGGATGCTGGCGGAATATCATTGCGCTATCTGCAAGGCCTGTTTCAGGAAAGCAGCAAGTCGATCAATGGCTTCATCCGTGATAGCCGCCTCGACCACTGCGCTGAAGACTTGATGTCGGTAACCCATACCGCGACAATCGCCGAGATCGCCTATCGTTGGGGATTTGCTGACCAGTCGCAGTTCTGCCGACACTACCGGACCAGATTTGGATGTTCGCCAAGCGACACGCGTCGAGAGGCAGTGCTGCGAGCGCGATCATTCGCGGATATGCAGCGACACTGACGCGGTAGAAACACTCCTCCCAAGAAAATGTCGACCTCGGCCACAAGCATGTGTGGCCGGGCAGGGAAACTGCGGCCTCAAACAGCCTTAAGGACACGAGTATGACAAAGACGAGAGTTGCCGTGGATGTCGGCGGAACCTTTACCGATATCTGCATCATGGATGAGGATACCGGTGCGATCCGTATCGAGAAAACCGGCTCGACGCCTGACGATCCGATGCGCGCCATTCTGAACGGTGTGGAGCAGGCCGGCATTGACCTGTCCGAGGTCACGATGTTTTCTCATGGCACAACGGTCGCAACGAATGCGTTGATCACACGCCGCCTGCCGCGGGCTGCCATGGTGTGCACCGAAGGATTTCGTGATGTTGTTGAAATCCGGCGGGCCAACAAGGAAGACCTCTGGGACACCTACAAGGATGTCGCGAAGCCCTATATTCCACGTCGTGATCGCCTGACCGTGCGCGAACGTGTGGACGCAGAGGGTGTGATTTTGGAGGTGCTGAATGAAGAGGACGCCATTCGCGTGGCCGAAATCCTCAAGAAGCGTGAGGTGAAGTCGGTCGCTGTCTGCTTCATGAACTCCTACGTTAACGGCGCCAATGAGCGGCGCATGCGTGATATTCTGAAACAGGTCATGCCGGATATTCCGGTCTCGGTTTCTTCCGAAGTGATGCCGGAAATTTTCGAGCATGAGCGCTTTTCCACGACGATGGCGAATGCCGTCTGTGCGCCGGTGGTTGTCGATTACGTGTCGCGCCTCAGCGATAAGCTAGCGGCGGGCGGGTACCGCCGCGATCTGCTGCTTCTACACTCAGGCGGCGGCGTGATGACGCCCGCAAGCGTCAAGGAGTTTTCCGCCCGCCTTGCGGGTTCCGGCATTGCCGCTGGGGCCATCGCCAGTCGTTTCATCGGCAATCTCTGCGGTTTTCCCAACTCCATCGGCTTCGATATGGGCGGCACGAGCACGGATGTTTCGTTGGCATGGAACGGCCAGTCGCGCATCACCAAGGATTGGTACATTGAATATGGATATCCGATCCGCTTTCCATCGATCGAGGTTCTGACGATTGGTGCCGGTGGTGGATCTCTGGCTTGGCAGGACGAAGGCGGCTCGCTGCGCAACGGCCCTCAGTCTGCCGGAGCCCATCCGGGCCCCGCCTGCTATCGTAACGGTAATCCCGTTGCTACGAACACGGACGCCAATGTGGTGCTGGGGCGGCTGGGTAGCAGCCTTGCTGGCGGCAAGATCACACTTGACCCGGCCCTTGCGGCGAAGGCCGTTCAGGAAACGGTTGCGACACCCTTCGGCATGAGCCTTCACAAAGCTGCCGAAGCCATCATTGCCGTGGCCAACGCCAATATGGCCAATGCCGTTCGTCTTCTGTCCGTCAGCCGGGGTTACGACCCGCGCGATTTTGCCCTTGTTGCCTTCGGTGGCGCTGGCGCGTTGCATGGGGCAGCGGTTGCCAGAGAGCTTTCCATTCCAACCGTTATCGTTCCACCCAATCCTGGCGTCACCTCTGCCCTCGGCTGCCTGCTGGTGGATGTGCAGCATGATTTTTCCGAAAGCTTCATGGCGGACGCCTCCGCAGTTTCGCCAGATGAGATGGAAGCGGCGTTCCAGCGCATGGAAATGCAGGCGACCGAGCGGCTGTCTCACGAAGGTATCGCGCCCGGCGACATGGCACTGCAGCGCACGGTGGAGATGATGTATCAGGGCCAATGGCGCTCGCTTGCCGTCAACGCACCGCCCAAAATCGATAGCATCGGCGCGCTGATCGAGGCATTCCATGCAGAGCATGAGCGGGAGTTCAACTACCGCCGCGACGAAGCGCCGGTATCGGTCTTTCGCATCGCCATCAAGGCCGCCGGTATCGTGCCCAAGGCTGATTTGCCGAAATACGAGGTGAGGGATCATACACCGGAGCCGATCGCCCGCCGTGCAGTCTGGTTCGATGGCGTATCCCATGAAGCAGCGATCTATCAGCGTGAAATTCTCGAGGCAGGCGCAATGTTCGTTGGCCCCGCCATAGTCGAACAATTTGATTCCACCACGGTCGTCCCACCAGGCATGAGCGCGAGGGTTGACGCTTTCCTGAACATTCTGATCGGAACGAAAGGCTGAGAAATGACCAAATTTGCGGAAACGGAAAACGGCCTCGATCCTGTTACCTTCGAGGTTTTGAAGAACTCATTCATTACCACCGTCGATCAGATGGCCGAGCAGATGCTACGCACCTGCTATTCCTTCGTCATCTATAACAGGGACTTCTCCAACGCGCTGCACGATGCTGACGGCAACTCCGTTGCGCAGGGCAATTACGACATCGCTGTCCATGTCGGCACCCTGCACAACACCTGCAAAGAGGTGATCCGCGTTTTTGAAGGCGATATGGCTCCCGGCGATGTCTACGCGATCAACGACCCCTATGCGGGTGGTACGCATTTCAGTGACGTGCGGCTGGTGCGGCCCATCTTCGATGAAGACAAGCTGATCGGCTTTGCGCAATCCAACGGCCACTGGTCCGATCTTGGTGGCTCTGTCCCCGGATCGTTCGATGTAACGGCGCGAGACATGTTTCGCGAGGGATTGCGGATCACGCCGGTACGGCTGTTCCGCCAGGGACGCTTCTGCTCTGATGTGGCCAACATGATTGCCGCCAACACCCGCGACCCTGCCTCCATCATCGGCGACATTCACTCGCAGGCGCAGGCAACGCAGGCGGCGGAGCGCGAACTGTTGCGACTGACGAAGAAATACGGTCGCGACAAGGTCACGCGCGGCATGGAAGAGGTGCAGGACTATGTCGAGCGGGCGGTGCGTAAACGTTTGGCCGAATTGCCAGACGGAACGTGGGAAACCGTCGACTATATAGATCGCGATCTGGGTGCCGGGGAAGGCATGATTCCAATCCGCATCAAGATGACGATCAAGGGCGATGCGGTTCATTACGATTTCACCGGCAGTCACGCCACAATCGCCTCCATGTACAACTCCGCTCCCGGCGCGACCTTCTCAGCGGTGGTTGCGGGCATGAAGACGTTCTTTCCCGATCTTCCCCTCAATAGTGGTTTTTACCGAATGATCCGGGTAACGGCGCCGAAGAACAGCGTCGTCAGTGCTGAATGGCCAGTTGCCGTGACCGGCTTCCTCATGCCGTTCGAAAAGATCATGAACGCCATTTTCGAGATGTGGTCGCAGATCATGCCGGAACGCGCCATCGCCTGCGCATTCAACCTTGAATATCTGCTGGCCGGTGGCCGGGATGCGCGCAAGCCTGAAAAGCCGATCTTCATGTTTTATGAGTGGCTGCCGGGCGGTTGGGGCGGTCGCAACGGTAAGGATGGCGCTGACGTGACGACGGCATGTTTCGGAACCGGGTTGATGTCTCAGCCCAATGAAGGCAACGAGCGCGTCAATCCGACCCGCACCACTGAGTTCCAGATCAAGCGGGATTCTGCCGGTCCGGGCAAATGGCGCGGTGGCGTCGGTGTGCAAAAAACGTCTCTGTTACTGGAGGCAGAAGGCGCGGTCATGTCCTATATCTGCGACCGCGAAAGGGCCGTTGTCTGGGGTGTGGAAGGCGGACTTCCCTCCATGCCACACGGCCTGACCATCCGCCGCGCCGGTGAGGATGCCGACACGTGGCTCGGTTCCGTGTTTTCCGATTATCCCGTGTTTACCGGTGATGAATTTGCTCGGCCGACAGCAGGCGGCGGTGGGTTTGGAGATCCGCTGGAGCGCGATCCCGTCCACGTGATGGAAGATGTGATTGACGATTACGTGTCGATCGAGCGTGCGAAAGTCGATTACGGTGTGGTTGTAAAGGCTATCGATCCCGATCTTTGCAAATATGAGATCGACCCGTCTGCGACACAGGCTGCACGCGCCGAAATAAGAGCAAACCGCAAGGACTGGGCGCGGATGGATCCGCATACGGTATCCGCGCGATACAAAGCCGGAGAGATCAATTCCCTCGATGCAGTGCGCCGTTTTGCCGTCATTCTGGATTGGGAAAGCGGCGAGGTGCTGGAAAAAACCACCGCCCAGTTCCGCGAGAGCTTCGAAAAGCGCAGCGTTGCTCACTGGGCGTAATCGCCCTCACACCGGGCGTTGCTGTGACTGCATTGCCCGGCGTTGAGCAGCGATCAAGCGCTATCTGATTTATCGATATGACTTTCAAGAAACAACTATTTCACATGGGGTTCCGGCTGGGACACTATGCTGTAACGCCGCAAAAGATGGCATCTGAGGGGTCCTGAACGATGTTCGATAATCTGGAGCGGTCTTTGACCGTTGCCGGCACTATCGAGGAAGCGCTTGCCGCAAAAAGGCAGGGCGCTGCGATTTTGGCCGGTGGTACGTGGTTGATGCGTGATCCGCGTAGAGGCGTTGACCTGCCGCAAGCGCTGGTCTCGCTACACGCAATTGCAGGTCTTAAGGCAATCTACATATCCGACGACACGATCACCATTGGTGCAGCGGTCACGCATGAGGCGCTTGGGCAGGCGCTGCTCGGTCTTGCCGGATTTGAAGCCGTTGCTCTTGCTGCATCGAGTTCCGCCAATCCTGCCATTCGCCGCGTGGCGACGCTTGGCGGTAATCTCTGTACGCCGGGTTTTGCAGCCGCAGACCTTCTGCCCGCACTCCTCGCTGTTGATGCCATCGTTGAGTTGCGTGCTACCCAAGCACCTTTGCGCATGCCGCTTGCGTGTTTTCTTGCGAATAGGGAGCAGGTGCTGGCAGACGCGATCCTTACGAGCGTTATTATTTCCCGCGATATCATCGCCAGCGCCCATGTGAGGCTGCCGCTGCGCCGTGCTGGAGATTATCCGGTTGCGATCGTGTCATGCGCCCTGTCGAGCAAGGGACAGATACAGATCGCGGTCGGTTCTGTGGAGGAGGTTGCGCGGCGCTGGACCAAGCTCGAAGAAGCATTTTCCCGTGAACCCGGCGGGCGTCCGGCAAGCGCGCAGATAGCGGCCTCTCTGGCTGAGACGTGCAACGATTTCGAAGGGCGAAACGGTATCGAAGCGGATGGCTGGTATCGCCGTCAGGTGCTGCCGACGCTGGTCCGCCGCGGCCTAGAAGCTTTGTCGCACAAGGAGGATGCCAGATGACGGTGACGCTTCGCATCAACGGCTCCATCTGTCGTTTCAATGGTGATCCGATGACGCCTCTGGTCAATGTACTGCGCCACGAGCGTTTCTTGACCGGCACCAAAGCTGTCTGCCGCGAAGGCTTTTGCGGTGCCTGCACCGTGCATGTCGATGGAGAAGCGGTTATGTCCTGCCTTCGCCCAGTTGGCCTGCTGGAGGGGGCGAGCGTCACCTCAATCGAGGCGATGTCGAGCGGTGACGGGCCATTGCATCCGCTTCAGGCGGCGTTCGAAGCCGCTGACGCCGTTCAGTGTGGCATGTGTTTTCCCGGCATGGTCATGAGCCTCTCGCATTTTCTGCGAGATCATCCCGATGCCTGCCGTGCCGATGTCAAAGCGGCGATGGTGGGCAATATCTGTCGTTGCACCGGCTACGAGCGGATCATCGATGCCGTCATGGATGTTATCGCTGGAGTGCGCGCCCATGGTTGAGGTTTCCACGACTGTCATGGACCTTCCGCGCCGCGACGCCCGCGACAAGCTGCGTGGGCGCACCTGTTATACCAACGACCGCGCCCGTCCCGATATGCTGCATGCGGTTTTGTTGCGCTCCAATGTTCCCTCCGGTCGCATCATCAGGCTCGACGTGTCCACTGCGCTTGAATGCCCCGGCGTGCTGGCCATTGCGACAGCTGCGGATGCTCCGGGAAACTATGGTATCGGTATTGCCGATCATCCGCTTTTCGCCGTTGATATGATCCGCTACAACGGCGAACCCATCGCCGCCATCGCTGCCGAAACAGAGGCGGATGCGCGGGCCGCCCTCAAGGCTATCATTATCGAGATTGAACCACTCGAGCCCGTCCTGACCATGGCCGAAGCGCTTGAGCCCGACGCTCGGCTGGTGCACGAAAACTGGCGTGACTATGAGGTTTTGACGGAGGGCGGTGCGCGTTCTCGAAACACTGCCTGGGAAGCAAAGTCAGTGCGGGGTGATGTCGATGCCGCCTTTGCACGCGATGACGTGACCATCGTCGAAAGCAGCTTTTCGGTCGGCAGACAAAGCCATTTGCCGTTCGAGCCGCGTGTTGCGATTGGTAGCTGGGAGGATGGGCGCGCGCATATCCAGACGTCGACGCAGGTGCCCTGGACCGTGCGCAATGTCACCGGGCGCGTCATGCAACTGCCGCCGGGGCGTGTTCGCGTCACCGTGCCACCAGTGGGCGGAGCCTTCGGTCTGAAATTCGATGCCTCCATTGAGCCGATCACGGCATTGCTGGCCCGCATGACGGGACGCGGCGTCATTCTGGAAAATACCCGGCAGGAGGAAATGGCGACCTGCCTGTGCCGGGAAAACGCGGAGATAACCATTCGGTCGGCGGTAACGGTTGATGGTGAGATCGTCGGGCGCGAGGCAGTGGTCCTGATGGATTGCGGCGCCTATGGCGGTGAGCAAGTTTTCCTCACGACGATGACCTCGCACACCCTGGGCGGTAGTTATCGGCTGGGTGCTGTCAGGCTTGTCAGCCGCGCGATCTACACCAACACGCCTCCAAACGGCGCATTCAGGGCCTGTAACGGCGTCTATAACGGCTTTGCGCTGGAGCGTCACACTGACGAAATTTGTGCGGCAATCGGCATGGACGCAATAGAGTTTCGTAAACGAAACGTTCTGGGCGATGGCGATCTTGGGCCAACGGGTCAGATATTTGAAGGCGATGTGCTGAGCCCGATGCTGGAGCGCATGGATGCGCTGCGAACAAAAACCGGCACCGCCGAGGGCAAGGCCGATGGCCGCCTTTATGGCCGCGCTACGACGGTCGGGACGTGGTTCATCTTCGTTGGCCCGTCTGCCGCTACTATCAACATGAACGCAGATGGCAGCGCTACGTTGGTGACATCAGGTGTGGAGATCGGCTCCGGCACGATGATGCAATCCTTGCCGCAGATCGTGGCGGGCCAATTGGGGTTGAAGCCGGATCAGGTGGTGGTGAAGGAAGCCGATACGGATGCGGCAGGCCTGGACGCCGGTGTCGGTGGCGGGCGAACAACAGTCTCTATTGGCGCGGCCAGCATGGGCGCATCCGCTGAGGTCAAAGAGAAACTGTTACGATCTGCAGGCGAGATGTTGCAGACGCCACCGGGGAGCCTCGTGCTGCGTGAAGGCAGGGTGGAAATCGATGGTCGTCCGGGATCTGGCGTCACCATCCCGGCGGTCGTGGCCCACGCGCAAGCAACGACGGGGCCGATCACCGGCACCGGCAGCTTCACAGCCAAGAACACGCCTGCCATGACCGGTTGCGCGATGGGGCATTTCATCGAAGCGCTCGATATTCCGGTCTTTGTTGTACACGAGGCGGAAGTGGCTGTTGATCCCGATACCGGACATGTTGAGGTGCTCGCCTATCGCGTCGTGCAGGATGTCGGGCGCGCGCTCAACCCACGCGCCATTATGGGACAGGTTCAGGGCGGCGTGGTTCAGGGACTGGGTTATGCCTTGCACGAGGAGGTGACGATAACCGATGACGGACGCATCGCGCAGGATGGTTTCGAGACCTACCGCGTGCCGCTGGCGCAGGATGTCGTTCCCGTAGTTGCCGATCTTTACGAAGGTGCGCCATCCATCGGGCCGCTCGGCACGAAAGGGGCAGGGGAAGTTCCTATTCTCGCTGTCGGTTCGGCGATTGCCTGCGCTGTTTCACGTGCCATCGGCAAACCAGTCTCACGCTTGCCGCTCACGCCACCGCGGGTTTTACGCCTGCTCCATGATCTGGAACCATCGTCTTCGCATCCGCATATCGCGCCCGCGTGGGTGGATAATACATTGCGCTGAAGCGCTCTCCAAAAACCAAATGAACGACATTGCTGCACAATCACTCCAGCCTATGGGACTGACATGAACATCCTCTCCAACTCCCTTGCCGCCGCCGACATCGCCTCCACCATGCACCCCAATACCAATCTGCGCCAACACGAACGTACGGGTCCGCTGGTCATCGAACGGGGGGAGGGCATCCGCGTCTATGATGATCGTGGCAAGGAATATATCGAGGGGCTTGCAGGTCTGTGGTCGGTGGCGGTGGGTTTCTCAGAGCCGCGTCTTGCTGAGGCCGCCTACAAGCAGATGCTGAAGCTGCCCTATTACCACACGTTCTCGTCCAAATCGCATGAGCCCTCCATCCGCTTGGCGGAAAAGCTCGTGGAGATGACGCCTGCAAATATCAACCGTGCGTTCTTCACCTCGTCAGGGTCTGAAGCCAACGACACGATCGTGAAGATGGCGTGGTATATGAACAATGCTCTGGGGCGTCCCAACAAGAAGAAATTCCTGTCGCGCATCAAGGGATATCACGGCATCACCGTCGCATCGGGAAGCCTGACCGGTCTGCCCATCAACCACCGGGACTTCGATCTGCCGGTTATTCCGGTACATCATCTGACATGCCCGCATTTCTATCGCTTCGGTGCCGAGGGCGAAGATGAGGCGGCATTTACGGCGCGGTTGCTGGTCGAACTGGAAACCGTCATTGCAACCGAAGGCGCAGATACGATTGCCGCCTTTATCGGCGAGCCGCTGATGGCAGCCGGCGGTGTCCTGCCGCCGCCAGCTGGCTATTGGGAGGGCGTCGAGCGGATTTGCCGTGCCAATGACATTCTGATCGTTTCGGATGAAGTGATCTGCGGCTTCGGTCGCTTGGGCACGCCATTCGGTTGCCAGAAGTTCGGTTTCACGCCTGATATCATGACGCTTTCAAAGCAGATTACCTCCTCCTACATGCCGTTTGCGGCTGTGATGTTCTCTGATGCGATCTATCAGGCGATTGCCGATAACTCGGAGAAGATCGGCGCTTTCGGGCATGGCTTTACGGCATCTGGCCATCCGGTGGCTTCGGCTGTTGCGCTGGAAAACCTCGCTATCATTGAGGAGCGTGACCTGATGGGCAATGCCGCACGGCTCGAAGCACAGTTTCAGGCTGGCCTGCGTTCCTTTGCGGACCACCCGCTTGTCGGCGAGGCGCGGGGCACGGGACTGATTGGCGCGGTGGAACTGGTAGCGAACAAACAAACCCGCAAGCCCTTCGAGAAAATCGGCAAGGCGGGTGCGATTGCATCGACGATCGGCCATGAGGAAGGCCTTATCTTCCGGGCCATTGGCGATCAATTGGCTCTTTGCCCGCCGTTGATCATCACCTCTGATGAGGTGGACGAAATCATGGTCCGCATGGGGCGCACTCTGGACCGTTTGACGGGCGCCATTGCCGACGAAGGGCTCGTGTAACGCGATCTTCGCGTCCAACCTTCAGCCTCCGCCGCCCATGGTCACGGACATGAAAGCCCGGAAGGTTGCAGCCGCGGCGACAAGGGGGCGGGCTCTTGCCCAGGCGAAGCCGACGTCCATGCTCGGAATGGGCTCGGCCAGCCGCTTGAGTTCGATGCGCTGTCCCTCAAGTGACCAAGGGCGGTAGACCATATCCGAGAGTATGGTCACGCCCACACCTGCTGCAACAAGTGAGCGGACAGCTTCGACGGAGCTGGTTGTCAGTACCGTGCGTGGCGTGAGTCCTGCCAGATCCCAGTATCGTCCGGCGGTTTCGTTCGCTTCATCGACGGTCAGCATGACATAGTCTTCCTGCGCGATATCGGCCAGACTGATGTCGTTGCGCAAAAGCAGGTGGTGATCTGCCGAGAGCCAGAGGCGTCGACTGGATCGCATCAGGACTTCTTGTTCCAGTTCTTTTGTGTTGCCAAGGTTCGACACCAACATCAGCGCTATATCGATGTCGCCGCAGGCTAACTGCCGCTCAAGCTCCGCGCGGGGCAGTTCCTTCAACTCGACAGCGATTTGCGGATAGGTCTTTCGAAACCGCGCATAATATTTAGACATGAAATATCCAGTGACGGTATAGGTCATTCCAAGTGTTAGTTTGCCAGCGTAACCTTCACGCTCACGCAATGGACTGTGCACTGCGGCAGCGACAGCGCCGGTGATAATGCGGGCGTGTTCCAGAAAGCGCGAGCCCTCCATCGTAAGGCGTACTCCGGCATGGGTGCGCTCCAGCAGCTTGACGCCGAGCTCGTCTTCAAGCGCTTTGATGGCCGCTGTCACGGCTGATTGTGAGATATTGAGATTAACGGCTGCATGACTGACTTGGCCGCTTTCAGCCGACGCTATAAAATAGTTAAGCTGTTTCAACGTGATGCTCATAAAAGTTCACCCTCTGAATAATTATCTTTTTTTTTGATAATACATTAAAAAAATTACTATTTCACAAGAGCAAAATCCTCAGACAAGATTTGTGCAACGCCGCAAAGACGGCAGCATACACAAGGGGAATTTCGATCATGAGCGTCACGCTAAACTGTGACATGGGGGAGAGCTTTGGCCTCTACCGACTGGGCGACGATGCTGGCTTGATGCCGCTTATCAATGTCGCCAACGTTGCCTGCGGCTTCCATGCATCCGATCCTGACCACATGCGCTCCACCGTTCGCCTTGCCAAGGAAAACGGCGTGAAGGTCGGTGCACATCCCTCTCTTCCCGATCTCCAAGGCTTCGGTCGTCGCGAGATGAAGATGAGCCGCGAGGAAATTGCCAATAGCGTCATCTATCAGGTCGGCGCACTGATGGGTTTCCTCAAGGCCGAGAATATGCCGCTTAACCACATCAAGCCGCATGGCAGCCTTTACGGAATGGCGGCGCGTCAGGAAGAAATTGCGCATGGCATCTGCGACGCTGCGGAAATTTTTGGCGTGCCTTTGTTTGGCATGACCAATACGCTGCATGAGAAAATCTATCAGCAGCGCGGCATTACTTTCATTCCGGAGTTCTATGCCGACCTTGAATATGCCCCCGGCGGTACGTTGATCGTGACCCGCGAACATGATGCTAAAGACCCCGACCTGATGGCTGAGCGCTGTGTGCGTGCGCTGAAGGAAAATAAGGGTACGGCAAACGACGGGAGTTTCTTCCCGGTCACGTGCGAGACCATATGCGTTCATTCCGATACGCCGAACGCCATCGACATTGCCAAGACCGTGCGCGAAGCCATAGCGCCCTGGCACTGAGATCGACAACCGCCTCAAACGGCGGTTTTATGCCTGCAGTCTTCTCGCATCGTCGGAACCGGAGAACCTTGCCATGACACAGATTCTTTCACCTCTTCCAGGAACGTTCTATCGCAGCGCAGCGCCAGGCCAGCCACCTCTGAAGGCAGATGGTGAAGACGTCGCCATCGGTGACGTGATCGGCCTCATTGAGGTGATGAAATCCTTTCACGAAGTCCGTTCAGAGGTTGCCGGCAGCAGCGTCGCCTTCCTCGTTGATAACGAAGATCCGGTGATGGCCGGTGCAGCGCTTGCGGAACTCAGCTGATGTTGAAAAAACTGCTGATCGCCAATCGCGGGGAAATTGCGGTGCGAATTATTCGTGCAGCGCAAGACCTCGGCATTGCGACCGTTGCCGTTTATTCCGCAGCCGATGCCGAAGCCCTGCATGTGCAACTTGCTGATGAAGCGGTGAATATTGGCCCTCCCGCCGCCAAAAAATCCTATCTCAATATCGAGGCCATTCTTGACGCGGCCCGCAGCACCGGGTGCGACAGCGTGCATCCCGGTTATGGATTCCTGGCGGAAAACGCTGCGTTTTCGGATGCCGTAACGGCGGCCGGCCTTGTCTTTGTAGGTCCATCGGGCAACGCGATCCGTCTTATGGGTGATAAGGTGTCGGCACGCGTTGCGGCAGCAGCAGCTGGTGTTCCCGTGGTTCCGGGTTCTGCCGGTCGCGTCGAGAGCATCGAGGCCGCGCGGGGTGTTTTGGAAGAGACCGGTTTTCCGGTGATGATCAAAGCCGCGGCCGGTGGCGGCGGGCGCGGCATCCGCATCGCCAACTCGGCTGCCGAATTTGAACAGGCCTATCCGCAGGCGCAGGCCGAAGCTTTGGCTGCGTTTGGTGATGGCGGCCTGTACATGGAAAAGGTCATCGGTCGGGCGCGTCACATCGAGGTGCAGGTTCTGGCCGATGGCCATGATGCAGTGCATTGTTATGAGCGGGAATGCTCGCTTCAGCGCAGACGCCAGAAGGTATGGGAAGAAGCTCCCTCCCGTGCACTGTCTGATGCCTTGCGCGAAGAGCTTTGCGCATCTGCAGTGGCGCTGGCAAAAGCCGTGTCATACTCTGGTGCGGGTACCGTCGAATATCTCTATGACGATGCGGCCGATCAGTTCTATTTCATCGAGATGAACACCCGTATTCAGGTCGAACATCCGGTAACGGAAGCCATTACCGGTATCGATCTGGTGGCAGAGATGCTGCGGATTGCGGGTGGGGAGCCGTTACGACTTGTGCAGGACGATATCAAGGTCAAGGGTCATGCCATCGAGGTGCGGCTGAATGCCGAGGACCCGGCCAAGGATTTCGCGCCGTTTCCGGGCAAGGTCGATAATCTTCGCATCCCCGGCGGGCCGGGCGTGCGGTTCGATTCCATGCTCTACAATGGCTACCAGATACCGCCCTTTTACGACTCGCTTCTGGCAAAGCTGATCGTGCATGCGGAAACACGCGAAGCTGCGATTGCACGCCTGAAAAGAGCCTTGAACGAACTTGAAATCACCGGAGTGAAAACCACCAAGCCGCTGTTTCTGGCGCTTGCCGCCGATCCGTCGGTGCAGGTGGGAGACGTGCACACGCGCTGGCTGGAAGGCTGGCTCACCGAAAACGCAGCGGCGCTCGCCGGCTGAAAAGGAGAAGCGATGTCGATACGATTCAATTTCGGCGGCGACGAACACATCTTCGGTGAAGTATCCGAAGACATGTCGCTGGCCTCGTTTTTCACCGGCCTATCGATGATCAATGCGGTGCGTGAGGCCAATATTCGCGGCGTGACCGAAACCTGCCCGGCCAATGCCAGCTTCCAGATTCGTTTCAACCCTGACATCATCTCCCCGCAGGACCTGCTGACAGAACTGAAATCCATGGAAGACGCGGCATCGAAATCCGATGCGGCACTGAAAACACGGATCATCGAGTTGCCGGTCTATTTCCAGGACCCATGGACGCATGAAACCGGCATGCGTTTTCGCGAGCGCCACCAGGACCCCAGCTCGACCGATCTGGAATATTCCGCACGCATCAACGGATACGGCACGGTCGAGGAATTCATTGCGGCCTATTCAGGCCAGCCATGGTTTGTCTCCATGGTCGGCTTCGTTGCCGGTCTGCCGTGGCTCTATCAGATGGTAGAACGCAAAAAGCAGATCGAAGCGCCGAAATATCTGCGCCCGCGCACGGATACGCCAAAACTGACGGTAGGGCATGGCGGCTGCTTTGCGGCGATCTATTCAGTACGCGGTGCCGGTGGTTATCAAATGTACGGGGTCACACCTGCTCCAATCTACGATCCGACCCGCAAGGTCCGTTATCTCACAGACGAAATGTGTCTGTTCAAGCCGGGTGATATCGTCAAATTCAAGTCGATCACCCGCGACGAATACGACGCAACGCTGGAGGAGATCGGGGCCAACAGATGGCAACCGACGGTGCGCGATTGCACCTTCAGCCTCACCAGTTTCAACAACGATATTTACGGCACCAACGCCCAACTGATGGAGCTTCTCCATGGCCGTTAAAGTCATCACGCCCGGCCTCGCCACCTCGGTTCAGGATCTCGGTCGCCCTGGTTATTACCATTCCGGCATTCCCGAAGGCGGCGGCATGGATCGATTTTCCACCCGTATCGCCAACCTTCTGGTGGGCAACGATCCCGGTGCTGCTGTCCTTGAAGTCACCTTCATGGGCCCAGAACTGGAATTCTCCAAGCCTTTGATCGTTGCAGTAACCGGTGGCGAACTGCCGCCGAAGGTCAATGGTGTAGAGCAGCCGACGTGGGAAAGCTTCGCCGTCCAGGCTGGGGATCGCCTGTCGTTCGGGTATCTGAAAGCCGGCGCGCGGGCCTATATCGCGATTTCTGGCGGTATCGATGTTCCGATCGTTCTTGGGTCACGCTCGACCTATGTGCTGGGTGCTTTGGGTGGTTTTGAAGGCCGTGTTCTTAAGGCAGGCGATGAGCTTCCTGTGGGCGAAGGTTCCGGCAAGGCCGGGCTTTCCCTTCCTTCCCATATGCGTGGTCTGGGTGCCATGCCCGCTGAACTCCGTATGCTGCCCGGTATTTACTGGCACCGCATAACGGAAGCTGCTGGAAAGCGGTTCTTCGAGGATACTTGGAAAGTGGCGCCGGAAGCTGACCGTATCGGGTATCGTTTCCGTGGTGGCACGCCGCTGGAATTCATGCCGCGCGTGCAGCCATTCGGTGCCGGTTCAGACCCGTCCAACATCGTTGATGCTTGCTATCCATATGGTTCAGTACAAGTGCCAAGCGGCACGGAACCGATCGTGTTGCACCGTGATGCGGTTTCTGGCGGCGGCTACATGATGCTGGGTGTTGTCATTTCTGCGGATATGGACCGTATTGCACAATTACAACCGCACACCCCAGCGCAGTTCGTGCCCGTTACGCTTGAGGAAGCGCTTGCTGCGCGGGCTGACCGAACGGCTGCCCTTGCGAAGGCAGAAGAATTCCTGACCGCCTGATGCGGATGTCTCCGGAAGAGGAACCGGAGATTTAAGGGGAGGGGTTGGCCAGCCGATGTTGGCTCTCCGCCGCGCCAGATAACAATATCCGGCGCGCGCAACGACAAGACGAAGCCGGTAAACGGCGTGAATTTGTTAGCCGAGCGATCCGCAGAGATTGCCGGAAGAATAAGGGGAACATCGCTGGAAACTTGAGGCCGTAACACGGCCCGCTCCAGCATGCCCTCTCCTGAAAACATAAGGAACAGGGGAATGGGTCAACTTAGCGCGGAAAACGTGTCCGTCGCCTTCGCGGGGCTTAAAGCACTGTCGTCGGTGACGCTGAACATAACGCCTGGACATATCAGCGGCTTGATCGGCCCCAATGGTGCCGGCAAGACGACGCTGGTCAATGTGCTGACGGGTTTTCAGGCTCCAACGGAAGGGGCCATCAATCTCGACGGCTCGTCGCTCAGCGGGCTCAAACCGCATATGGTACGCCGTCGTGGCGTCGCCAGAACCTTTCAGGGCGGTCGCCTGTTTCGGGATTTGGCCGTTATCGATAACCTCGAGGTAACAGGCGTGGGCCTCGGCATGAGCAGGCGAACCGCCGTTGCCGAAGCACAGGCCATGCTGGACTGGATGGGCATTGGTGCTCTCGGTTCGCGTATTGCCGGAACGCTGCCTTATACGGATGAGCGCCGTGTTGCCATTGGTCGCGCCCTCATTGGCCGCCCATCCTATATTCTTCTCGATGAACCCGCTGCCGGAATGAGCAGCCACGAAGCCTCCGACCTGTCGTCCCTCGTTCGGCGTATTGCCCGTGAACTGGGTTGTGGCGTTCTGATCATCGAGCACAATGTCGGCCTTGTGCTGGGGCTATGCGACCACATCGTTGTTCTGGATTCCGGGGCGGTCATCGAAGAGGGCACGCCCGCCGCCATCCGCGGCAGCGAGAAGGTGCGGCACGCGTATATGGGCACAACTGCCGACACGGATTTGCCCATTGTGGAGGCCCTGCAATGAGTATCCTTACGGTTTCCGACGTTGAGATACGCTACGGCAGACTGACTGCGGTGCGTGGCGTTTCTTTTTCGATGGATGAGGGCGAAATCCTTTTCATCACCGGCCCTAACGGAGCTGGAAAATCCTCGTTGATGCGGGCGATTGCGGGCGTGACCCCGGCAACTGCCGGGCGGATAGACTTCCAAGATCAAGATATCACCGGCAAAGCGCCGGAAGACATTGCACGCCTTGGCTTTTCCATGGTGCCCGAGGGTCGGGAGGTTTTCGGTTCACTGACCATCGAGGAAAACCTTCTGGTCGGCACAGGCATGCATGCGC
This sequence comes from Agrobacterium bohemicum, assembly GCF_001562555.1. Taxonomy (NCBI): domain Bacteria; kingdom Pseudomonadati; phylum Pseudomonadota; class Alphaproteobacteria; order Hyphomicrobiales; family Rhizobiaceae; genus Agrobacterium; species Agrobacterium bohemicum. The sequence continues at coordinate 137,733 of NZ_KQ961026.1, read as the reverse complement.
GCGACCGTGGCTGGCGCGCCCGTGCCGCAATCGAGCTGGAAGCAGTCTACGAGACGTTCCCTATTCTAAAGGAACGTCGAAACGGGCAGGCGGGCCTCCTGTCCGGTGGCCAGCAGCAGATGCTGGTCATCGGCCGGGCCCTGATGACCAATCCACGGCTTATCGCCATCGATGAGCCATCGCTCGGTCTTGCCCCCAACATTACAGATCAGGTCTACGAACGGCTGATCGCCTTGCGTGCCGAGCGCCGGTTGACGCTGCTTGTCGTGGAGCAAAGCTCTGCCCGCGCCGTCATGGTCGGCGGGCGGATGATCCTTATGCGCGGCGGCGAGATCGTGCTGGATGGCGATGCCCGCACACTCGGCAACAGCGAGGCCATTCAGGCCGCCTATTTCGGTTACGAGGATCATTGAGATGTTACAGATCGTCTTCGACTCGCTGTCTCTCGGCTCCCTTTACGCGCTCGGTGCACTCGGCATCGCGCTAATCTTCGGCGTCATGCGGCTGGTGAACTTCGCCCATGGCGATGTTATCGCCTTTTGCATATTTGCGCTGTTGTGGCCTTCGACCGATGCGATGGCCATCGTCTTCGCCGGTCATCTGCCATGGTACCTGCTGGTGCCACTTGTCCTGATAACGGGGGCTGGGCTGTCGGTGCTGTGCGAAATCGTCGTGTTCCGCCGTTTTCGGCGGGCCAGCCCGGCAACGATGATGATTGCTTCCTTCGCGCTGGGCTTCGTGATCCGCTACTTCCTGCTGATGCTGTTTACCAGCCGACCGAAATCCATTTCGCTGTTGCCAATGCTGTCGCAGCCGGTCGAGATATTTGGCGCGCGGCTACCGCTTTTGCAATTGATCACCATCATCGCAACGGTGCTGATCCTCATCGGGCTTTCGCTCTTTCTGAGGCGCACCCGTTTCGGGCTGGAAATGCGCGCGGCTGCGGAAAACTTCTCCATGGCCCGTATGCTCGGTGTTCGCGCCAACCGCGTCATCATGGGTGCCTTTGCTTTATCCGGGGCCTTGGCCGGTGCAATCGCGCTGATCTTCGGCAGCCAGACGGGTACGGCCGATATTCAGATGGGAGCATCGATCATGCTGATGGCTTTCATCGCAACCGTCATCGGCGGGCTCGGCAGTCTGGCAGGCGCCGTTCTTGCCGGATTTCTGCTGGGGGCTGCGTCCGTCGTCATGCAGGTCGTGCTGCCGATTGATGCTCGGCCGTTTCGTGATGCCTTCGTTTATGGCGCTGTCATCCTCGTGCTTTTATTCCGACCGCAAGGCCTGATCGCCGCCCGCGGCACCAAGGAAAGGGTCTGACGACATGACCACAGCGACCATACCAGACCTACCCGTCGAACTGGCGTCTCCGAAGAAACCAGCACCTTTTTCGCTGGCGCGTCGCACCATGATAACGCCGATCCTGTTGTCGCTGCTGCTTCTGGCAATCGCGGTGCTGACGGTGATGACCGGGTCGAAGCCTTTCAATCAGGCCATGATCGATGTTTTCGTGCGTGTCACACTGGTCGTCGGTCTCTACATCTTCATCGGAAACTCCGGCGTCCTGAGCTTCGGCCATATCGGCTTCACCTGCCTCGGTGCCTATGCTGCCGCGTGGTTGACCATCAATCCGATCATGAAGAAAAGCGCTCTTCCGGGCCTGCCGCAGTGGTTGCTGGATACGCGATTGCCCTATTGGGAATCCGCAATATTGGCAGCGCTCTTTGCTGGTGTCGTGGCGCTCATTTTCGGCAAGGTGCTGATGCGGCTCTCCGGCATCGCCGCCTCGATTGCGACATTTGCCGTGCTTGCCATGATCAACACGGTCTATTCCAATTGGGAAGATGTCACCGGCGCGACGTCTTCGGTGGTCGGCATTCCCATCGTCAGAACCATCTGGCCTTATGTCGCAGCCGCTGTCATCGCCGTATTTATCGCCTGGGCGCACGCCATCTCCCGATCCGGCCTGGCACTTCGGGCCGCGCGTGACGAACCGACGGCCGCGGCAGCGTCGGGCGTCGATATTCCTAGAGAACGGCTGGTCGCCTTCACCATCTCCGGTGTGGTGATGGGGCTGGGCGGCGCCTTGATGGCGCATTCGATTGGTGTCGTCACGCCCGATACGTTCTATCTTGGCCTCACCTTCATCACGCTTTCGATGCTCGTCGTTGGTGGCATGAGCAGTCTGTCGGGCGCTGTCATCGGTGTGGTTCTTCTCTCTGCCCTCATTCAGGCACTTCGCATGCTTGAGGCCGGTGTCCCCGTTGGCGCTACGACCTTTGCCCTTCCCAAGGGGCTTCAGGAAATCGCCCTCGGCGTGATCATGATCGTGATTCTCGCGCTTCGTCCTGCCGGGTTGATAGGCAACCGCGAGATCACCTTGTTTCGTCGCAGTCGTAACAAATAGCCGGCGGAGAGGAAACCGCACGGCAATAAAGGAGAACGAAATGGCTTATATGACGAGAATACTGTCTGCGGTGCTGGCGACCGCCATGACCAGCTTACCCGCATGGGCAGACGACGATAAGATCGTCGTTGGTTTTGCCACCGGTGCTTCCGGTTTCATGGAAGCTTATGACAAACCGGCGCAGGATGCGGCGATGATCCGTATCGACGAGATAAATGCGGCTGGCGGCTTGCTCGGCAAAAAAATCGAGGTTGTCAGCGCCGATACGAAATCCGACCGTGCAGAGGGTGCAAAAGCCGGTTTGTCCGTCATCGACCAGGGTGCGGACCTCGTCGTGGTATCGTGCGACTATGACTTCGGCGCACCAGCGGCACTGGCGGCGGAAGATGCGGGACTTGTTTCATTCTTTCTCTGCGCAGAATCCGTGAAAGCGGGTATTCAGGGTGTCGGTCCGCACAGTTTCTCCGCATCGGTCCTGGCTGGCGTGCAGGGTGCGACGATGGCAGAATGGGCTTTCAACGAGAAGAAGGCCAAGACCTATTATCGCCTCCTCGATACCTGGACGGAATATAACAAGGGCATCTGCGACGGTTTCGACTGGATGATGCCGAAACTTGAGGCCAAGGGTGCTAAGCTCGTGGGCAAGGACACCTTCAAGAACGACGATGCCTCCATCGCGGCGCAGATCACCCGCATCAAGGCACTGCCTCAGGAGCCAGATGCCATCATGCTGTGCACGATGATGCCGGGTGCCGTATCGGCGATCAAGCAGATCCGCGCTGCCGGTATCAACTCGATGATCCTCAACGGTTCGGGCGTGGACGGAAGCTACTGGCTGTCGGCGGTGCCGGACCTCTCCAACTTCTTCACGCCGGTTCAGGGCTCGATATATGGTGACGATCCTAACCCGGACGTCCAGACATTCAATGCCGCCTACAAGAAGAAAACTGGCTCTGATCCATCCAGCCAGTATGTCTATCCCGGCTATTCCATGATTGATGTCTGGGCAAAAGCCGTAGAGCGTGCGGGGACCACCGACGCGGACGCCGTCGTTGCTGAACTCGAAAAGATGAAAGATGAGCCTACCCTGTTTGGACCGCGCACTTTCACCGCAGAACTGCACCATCAGAACAAGGCTCGCTATCTCATCGTTGAAACGAAAAACGGTAAGCCGGGTGTTGTCGGTAACTGGACAATCTCTGAAGCCGTCCCTCTGAGTGCGCTCGTCAAGTAGTACAATCTGAACTACCAAACGCCATGCGCTGCACAAGGCGCATGGCGTTTGCCGGTCTTGAGATATAAAACCAAAACCCTGCAGCTAACTGATTTGCGCGCTGGTTAATCGCTCGATAGTTCCTCGAGCGGTCAGTGAGCCCGGCGGGTGGCCGATGATGCGTTTGAAAGCGCGGCTGAAAGCGGCTTGGGAGCCGTAGCCGAGTTTGATTGCTGCTGTCTCTATCGGCATATGCTCCTTGCCGATCCATTGCGAGGCAAGGCGCATGCGTAACTCCGTGAGGTAGCGCAGTGGAGTAATGCCTGTGACCTCCAGAAAGCGTTCGGCGAAGACCGAGCGGGACGCACCCATCTGGCTGGCGAGTTCTGCAAGGGACCAGTCGTGGCCGGGATTGTTATGGATGGCCAGAATGACGCGACCAAGCCGAGGGTCACGCAGGGCCGCAATCCAGCCAGAAGAGTCTCCGCATCCGCATTCCACCCAAGCCCGCACGATAAAGGCCGCAACCACATCTGCCAGTCGGGCAAGAATGCCTGCGAAACCTGCTCGTTCCTGCCTGGTTTCCCGTTCCATTGCTTCCAGCATCGGCAGCAGTTCCGGGTAGCGGGTGATGAGCGTATCGACAAACATGACCTCTGGCATCAAGCCGACCAGCGGGTGCAACCCGCCCAGATCGAACTCCATACAGCCACTGAAAACCAGGACGCGTTGGTCGTTCGGCATGCCCGGATCGCAGGCTGTTACGTTCGTGACCGAGTTGCAAAGCGGCGCCGCATCAAGCGAGCGAATGTTCTGGCACGGTAAAGCCGGGCTTGAGACCAGCGAATGCGCGCCGCCGCGCGGCAAAAGCACAGCGTCACCCGTCTTCATGGTATGAAGCGTGCCGGCCACCGTTCGCAGATAGACCGGTCCACGTGCTACAAAGTGAAACTGCGCACGTCCTTCCACCTCCCCAAAGCCCAGGCCAAACGGCGCGGTTGCTTCGATGCGGCGGTAATCCAGCCCGACGAGACGCATGCCCATCAGCAATTCACTGATGAGGTCAGGATCAGGCAAGGAATGTTTTTCGGACTTTCGATCAATCATGGCGGATTATTTGGCATAGATCGTCCGAAAAGTCCAGTTTATGTTAAGGCCATTCTCATCCTCCCAAAGGACCTGACTATGAACCCGACTTTTAATAGTGTTTCGACGGATGCGAGTCCGCAAGCGCCCAACTGGGGCGCCGTGACATCCATGGCACTTGGCGTTTTCGGACTTGTGACAGCAGAGTTTCTGCCCGCAAGCCTGCTGACGCCCATTGCTACCGAGCTTGGTATTACCGAAGGCGCCGCTGGCCAGGCGGTAACCGTCACTGCCGTTGTTGGCATGGTGGCGAGTTTGCTGATCACCTCTGTCGCACAACGTATCGACCGGCGGCATCTGATGATGTTCTTCTCGGCCTCGCTTGTGGTGTCCAACTTGATGGTAGCAGCCGCGCCGGGCATGACGGTGCTGTTGATCGGGCGTCTGTTGTTGGGTGTGGCTCTCGGCGGCTTCTGGGCTATGTCCACTGCCATTGTCATTCGGCTGGTTCCACCCGCGAGTATTCCACGCGCATTGTCGATGATATTTAGTGGCGTTTCGGCGGCAACCATCGTCGCTGCTCCCGTTGGCAGCTATGTGGGCGAGCTCGCGGGCTGGCGCTCGGTCTTTGTGTTGACAGCACTGCTGGGCGTCATTGCCTTTGTGATGCAGTTTCTGACCTTGCCAAAGCTTCCCCCATCTGGCTCGACCAGTCTGAAAACTCTGGGCGTGGTCCTCGCTCGACCTGGCATCGCACTTGGCCTAATCGCGGCAACGCTCGTTTTTGGTGGTCATTTCGCGTTCTTCACCTATTTGCGACCCTATCTCGAAGCGAACATTGGGGCTGGCATCGGCATGGTATCGGCTTTATTGCTTGGTTTTGGACTTGCCAATTTCGTTGGAACGTTGCTGGCGGGATCATTGATCAGCCGTAGCCTCAGATTTTCGCTCGCAGCCCTGCCGTTGCTGATGGCGCTCATCGCGCTGCTGCTCGTCACCACAGAGCCACCATTGCCGGTAGCGGCTGTCATGGTCGCCGTATGGGGTTTCCTGTTTGGAGCTGTTCCCGTGTCATGGTCCACCTGGCTGGCGCGCACGATTCCTGATGAGGCCGAGAGCGCAGGTGGCCTGCTCGTGGCGTCTATACAGTTCGCCATAGCCATGGGTGCTGCGGTTGGTGGCGTTATTTTCGATATGAACGGCGCTTTGAGCGTGTTCGGTACGAGCGGGTTGATCCTGGCCCTCGCTGCAATTGGCATCGTCGTGGGTGTGAAACCACAGCCGCGTATCAGTGTCGCCTGATAGAGCTTGCAGTATCTGAAAACAAAAATGCCGGGGTTGATGCCCCGGCTGTTTCGTTGGCCAAGCCGCTTCGGTCGTGGATCACAACCAGCCAGCCTTTTTGAAGCGCACGTATAAGATCGAACACAGTGTTGCAATGACAGCAAGCACTATGAAGTACCCGTATCTTGTTTCAAGTTCCGGCATATTTTTGAAGTTCATTCCGTATATGCCCGCAATGGCTGTCGGCACTGCCAGAATGGCGGCCCACGCGGCCAGTTGGCGGGTAATCGCGCCCTGTCGCTGCTGTTCGAGCAGGTTCGAAGCCTCGAAAACAGACGTCATGATTTCCCGCAAGCCGCTGACCATCCCGTCCACACGCCTTATATGATCATGGACATCCTTGAAGAAAGGCTGGACATTTTCATCCACGCACGGAAGCTCAAGATGGCTTAGCTTGCCGACGACTTCCGCCATCGGGCCGAGGATGCGCTGAAAGCGGATGACCTGCCGTCGCATTCTGAAAATGCGTCTGATCTGCTCCGGTTGAAGCAAGGACATCAAGATGTGCTTTTCAAGCTCCAGCACCTTGTCTTCCAGCGTCTCCACCATCGGGAGATAACCATCCACCACGAAGTCGATGATGCCGTGAAGTACGTAATCCGGGCCTTGCCGCAATAGCCTGGACGAATGTTCCAGTTGCTCCCGCAGCCCCTTATGATTGCGTGCCGAGCCATGCCTGACAGAGATGAGATGGTTGGAGCCAACGAAAATAGAAGTCTCGCCATAGGCAATCTTATCGCCTTCGAGGTGGGCAGTTTTGACAACGACAAAAAGCTGGTCGCCGTAAACATCGACTTTTGGCACCTGCCTGCCGTTCAACGCATCTTCCACCGCCAAAGGGTGCAGGCCGAACATCGCCTTCAGATCGGACATTTCCTCGGCTGTCGGATCAACCAGTCCAATCCAGACGAATTCACCGTCTTTGGCTTCGAATACCGTTGAGGTCAGTGGTACCTCTTCGGCGCGGCTACCGTCCCGGTAGAGATAAGATGCTAGAATTGTCATTGGGGCCTGTGTGCGGGATAAAAATATGGGCTTCCACAAACGCGCAGGGCGAGCAATCGCTCCCTGTCCGTTTCTTGAAAGTTAAGGGAGCGACGATAAGGGTATCGATTGCGAAAGTCTCGGTTTTCAGAACGAGAAATGAATTATGAAACACTGACGGGCTTGGAGCGAAGTCTGCTGGCAGTGGCGGGGTCGGCGCGTCGGCAGAGCTGCGGCGGAAGGCCCTTCATGATAAGTTCTGCGTCGGCGACAGCCATCGATCCGAGTTTATAAAAGGCATCCCGCGTACCACCCGTTCGGTGCGCGGAAAGCAGCAAGCCGGGGATCGAGCGGACCTGATCATCCACGGCCACCGGCTCATCAGGAAACACGTCGGTTGCAGCACGAATATGCCCGGATTTAACAGCACCGAGCATGGCAGGAAAATCCACTACGGCAGCGCGGCTCATCAGCAGGAAAGCCGAACCCGGCTGCATGGCATCGAACTGGCGTTTTCCAATGAAGCCCTGATTTTCACTGGTGACGCTTGCAAACACGTAGACCACCCGGGATTTGGAAACGACATCATCGAGATTGCTGGGAATACCGTCGAGACGTTCTATGATCTCGTTTGGCAGCCATGGATCGTAAACACGGACCTCGTTTTTGAAGGGGCGCGTTAGCTCCCGAAGCTCGCGGCCCAGATCCCCGAAACCGATGATGCCGATGGGCGCGCCAGCATAGCGAAACGTCTCGATGTTTCCCGCAAGTCCATATTCTTCGGTGCCATCTCGAAACTGGCGGTCGGCAATGGTTATGCCGCGCGCCAGATCGAGCGCCATGCCGAGCGACGCTTCCGCTACCGGCGACGAGAAAGCGGATGCGGGTGTAATGACCCAGATGCCCCGCTCGACGCAGGCCTGATAGTCGATATTCGGCAGGAAGTTCGATTCGACATTGATGATCGCCTTAAGCTTCGGCGCTCGCTCCAGCCGTTCCTTCGGCATGTCGGTCTGGCCGAAGATCAGCACGGTGTCGGGAAGAAGGGCATCTACCTGCTCCGCAGGCATTTGCCGATCTTCCGAGATGACGAGTTCGCCAAGCTTTTCAAGCCGTGCACGAACATCAGGCTCCATGATCAATTCAAGGGTCCGTGGCAGCGGATCGACCAGCACGATGTTGCGACCTGTCATGATACCTCCCAGTATGAGACGGCATCATTCCGTCTCGCTTATTGTTACCGCGCAGCCCAGTTCGCGCCACGGCGGAAGATTTCCCGCATTTGCGGCACCTCGAACTCTTTCGCGACGTGACCGAGCGCCGAGAAGAACACCCGGCCTTTGCCGTAGTTCCGTTTCCACGCCACCGGCATCACAACGCCATCGATCCACCAAGCGTGATCGCCAGTAAAGGTGGTTGTTGCCAGCACTTCGTTGGATGGATCGGTGTGCATATAATACTGTTCGGATGTGTAGGGAAAGTCGGTGATACCCTGCATGATCGGATCATCCGGCTTGGTGATGTTCACGTCATAATCGATAATATTGCCGGGGTGAGCCACCCATTGGCCACCGATCATGAATTGGTATTCCACGCATTCGCGGAAACTGTCGCCAGCGCCGCCGTGATAGCCAGCAATGCCGACGCCGTTTTCAACGGCAGCGGCGAGGTTCTTGATCTCTTCCTTCTCGATCTTGGACATGGTGATGATCGGCACCACAAGGCTCAGATCATGCACGGATGGGTCGGCAAAGGCCTCCGTGCTGTGCTCGACATAGACCTTGAACCCTTCTTCCTCGAGCAAATCCTTGATGATCACAGAGCATTCCTGCGGCTCGTGACCGCTCCATCCGCCCCATACTATCAGTGCTTCACGCATAGTCTTCCTCCTCAAGGATTATTTGCCGATCTGGCCGTCAATCAACGATTCCGCCAGCGGTGCTGGACGATCGACTGCGGTGGTTATGGAAATGGTCGTGCCGGTGTCGGATGCGGTCTGGAACGCTTCCATCACCTCCAGCACATGCAAGGCGAGATCGCCATTTGCGCGGTGTTGCCGGTTGGAGCGGATGGCATGCGCCATATCCGCCACGCCGATGGAGCGGTAATTGCCATCTGCATAGGGCGACGACAGGTCCTGATTTTCGAACTGGCCTCCCTTCTTCAGCAACTGCACTTCGCCGCCGAAATGATTGGGGTCCGGCACGATAAGCGTGCCTTCGGTGCCATAGAGTTCCAGCGGCACATGCTTGTGTCCGGCCACATCGAAGCTCATGCCGACCTGAACGACAGCGCCATTTTTGAACGCCAATGCGCCAGCAACGTGAGTGGCAATCTGCACCGGTATCTTTTCGCCATTGCGGGGTTCACTGGTAATCAAACGCTCCGTCCGTGGAGAAAAGGTAAAGCCCGCGACCTTGGCCACAGGGCCAAACAGATTGACGAGATCGGTGATGTAATATGGCCCCATGTCCAGCATCGGCCCGCCGCCGACTTCATAATAGAAGGCGGGGTTGGGGTGCCAGCGCTCGTGGCCCGGGCACATGAAAGTTGCCGTCCCGCCCACGGGTGTGCCGAGAACGCCTTGGTCGATCAGCGTGCGCGCCGTCTGGTGGCCGCCGCCCAGAAACGTGTCAGGTGCCGCGCCGATGCGCAGGTTTCTGGCCTTCGCGGCTTCCGCCAGCTTTTTGCCCTCCGCGAAATTGATGCCGAGCGGCTTTTCGGAATAGGTGTGCTTGCCCGCATCCAGCGCCCGCAACGCCACCTCGACATGTGCCTTGGGGATTGTCAGATTGACGATGATTTCGATGTCCGGGTCGGAAAACAGCTCATCCACCGTTCGCGCCGTCAGGTTGAATTCCTCGGCCTTCGCCTTGGCCATATCCGCATTCATGTCGGCTACGCCGCGAATGTCGAGAATGGGAAACGATGCCATCGCCTTCAGATAGGCGCCGGAAATATTGCCGCATCCGATGATGCCAACGCCGACTTTCTTCATGTTCTCTCTCCCATCATGATGTGAACCCGCTCCCTCCTCAGAGAGCCGGACCCGTGGTGTTCCACGGCGATTCGTAAAGCTCGTAGAGCGCAACGGCGGCCGCACCCTGCGCCCACAGCTCGTCGCTCGATTTGTCGAAAACCAGTTCCGCCACGCCTTGCAGGGAAGGCGGCACGGAGGCCTCATAGGCATCGCGGATGCTGTCGATGAACGGCGCGCCAAGCTCGAGGCTCGACCCGACGATGATAACCCGTGGCGGCGCAAACAGCGTGACGATATTGGCCAGTGTCAGCCCGATGGCCGCACCCGCGCGCTCTGCAGCAGCGATGAGGTCGTTGTCCTGCGCCAGCACCAGAGTCTGCGCATGCTGCATGCCTCGTCCAAGGCGAATGGCCTCCGCAAAGCGCCCATCCGCAGGCCGCGATCCTAAAATGGCATTTTCGCCCGCCTGGCTGGCAAGCCGCACGGTGCCTTCCGGGCTTGCGACCAGCACGAGATCCCCGAGATTGTGGCTGAGACCACCGGCACCGCGAAACAGATCGTTCCGGTGCAGCACGCCCAGCCCCAAGGTCTGCTCCAGCGAGATCAGCACCATGTCTTCCAGATCGCGTGCCTTGCCGAACCAGTGGTGGCCGAGCGTCACGGCATGGGCATCGCTTTCGATAATCGTCGGCGTGCCGAAACGCGCCGTCATCTCATCGGCAAAGTCGATATTCACTTCCCGCAATACGGGGCTGGAACGGATCCTGCCCGTGCGATGTTCGATAACCCCCGGGAGACCGAGGCAGACCATATCGACATCTTCAAGTGACAGCCCGGCATCCACCACGCAGCGGCGCACGCCGTCCTCAATCAAATCGGCAATGACGCCGATAGGCTGGCGGTCGATACGGATCGGCAGTGCGAGCGTAGACAGCACATTGCCGCAGAAGTCCGTAACCACGAACACCATTCGGCTTGCCGCAATTTTGGCGCCTACGACACGCGCTGCGTCCGGGTTAAGCTCCAGCATCACACGGGGGCGTCCGCGCGCGCCTTCGGTTCTGATATCACCGAGATGCCGAGACAAAATAAGGCCATCATCCAGAAGTGATGCCGTGATTGCAGATACCGTCGTCGTGGAAAGCTGGGTTCTCCCGCTGATCTCCACGCGTGAAATCGGCCCGTGACGACGGACGGTGTCGAGGACGTTCAAGCGATTGATCGCACGCATTAATTCCGGGTCTGCGGTCTTCATGATTTCCAGTCGCGATCAGGCCATATTCCAACGTGGTATTTACATCGGGTTGCGGATTAAATAACCGGGCAGGGCAGGGGTATGTCAAGCGTAAAGCTGAAAATATCAGCAAAATGCCTTGACATTGAGCGTGTCCTTATATGAATTAATCCGCATTGGGGAATAATTGGTGAGGAACGTCCCCGGGAGGAAATCATCATGACGCATAAGCACGCAGGCGCAAGCCTGAGCGGCAAATGGATGTCGTTTGCCGCGACCACAGCCATCACATTCATGTTAGGCACAGCCGCTGCATCTGCCGCAACGGTCGTCAAATGGATGCATGTGGAGCTCGATCCGAAAGCCGTGGCCGTCTGGGAGGAGATTGCCAAGGATTTCGAAGCGAAACATCCGGATGTTGATGTGCAATTGCAATTCCTGGAGAATGAAGCCTTCAAGGCAAAGCTACCGACGCTGCTGCAATCCAATGACGTACCGGACTTCTTTTACAGCTGGGGCGGTGGCGTTCTGGAGGAGCAGTCCAAAACCGGCGCTCTGAAAGACCTGACTGAACTGTTCGATGCCGATGGCGGCAAAATTCGCAACGCCTATAACCCGGCATCCATTGAAGGTCTGTCCTTCGATGGCAAAGTCTGGGCCGTGCCGTACCGCGTCAGCCTCGTCAGCTTTTTCTACAACAAAGAGCTTTTCGCCAAGGCAGGCGTGAAAGCAGAAGACATTAAGACTTGGGATGATCTGGGTACTGCGGTCAAAACCATCAAGGCTGCGGGCATCGTGCCGATTGCCGGTGGTGGCGGTGAAAAATGGCCGATCCATTTTTACTGGAGTTACCTCGTCATGCGCAATGGCGGACAGGCCGTGTTCGATGCCGCCCGCAAGGGTGAGGGCGAAGGCTTCATGGCTCCGGCGATGATCAAAGCTGGCGAACAACTGGCGGAATTCGGCAAGCTCGAACCCTTCCAGCCCGGCTATCTCGGCTCCACCTGGCCGCAAGCGCTTGGCGTTTTCGGTGATGGCAAGGCCGCGATGATCCTCGGTTTCGATAATACCGAAGCCAACCAGCGCAAGAATGCCGGTGACGGCAAGGGTCTTGCGCCAGAAAATCTCGGTCGCTTCGCGTTTCCAGCCGTCGAAGGCGGCGCGGGCAAGGCAACCGATACGCTGGGCGGGTTGAACGGCTGGGCCGTCACTAAGAATGCGTCTAAGGAAGCCATCGAGTTCGCGACCTTCCTGACCAATGCCGAAAATGAAAAGAAAATGGCCAAGGCTGGCATGATCCTGCCGGTCGCCGTTGGCGCCAGCGAGGCTGTAACCAACCCGTTGATGGCCGGTTCCGCCAAGCAGCTTTCCGAGTCCACCTGGCATCAGAACTTCTTCGATCAGACACTGGGCGCTGCCGTTGGCCGCGTCGTGAATGATGTCTCCGTCGAAATCGTCTCTGGCCAGATGACATCGGAAGAAGGCGCGCAGCAGATTCAGGATGCCTTCGAGCTTCGCTGATCCCGCATGAACGTGAGGGCGCCGCGCTCAGATGCGGCGCCCCTTCGCGCCCCGCGTGAAAACGAAAGCGGACAAGATGACGAATATCTCCATCGATGCACAACCTGCATTGGCCAAACCACTGACGAAGGTGAAGCGTAAACAAAGCTCGGTCGCCCATGACCGCGCCTTGACGCTGCTGATCTTCCTGCCACCTGCACTTCTTCTCTTCACCCTCTTCGTCATTCTGCCGATGGGCGAAGCGGCATGGTATAGTCTCTATCGCTGGAACGGTTATGGCACGCCCACCGATTTCATCGGTCTGAAGAACTTTCAGGTGCTGTTCGGCAATGCTGCATTCTCGCAGGCGCTGATCAACAATGCCCTGATCATCGTAATTTCGATCTGCATCCAGATTCCGCTTGCCATCTGGCTGGCAACGATGCTGGCCCACAAAATTCCCGGTGTCGTCGCCTTCCGCCTCGTCTTCTTCCTGCCCTACGTTCTGGCAGATGTGGCGGCGGGCCTGATCTGGCGCTTCGTCTATGACGGTGACTACGGTCTGTTCGCCGCAATCTCAAACTTCTTCGGCTTCGCCAATCCCTACGTTTTGGCCGACAGGGATGTTGCGATCTATGCGGTGCTGGCTGTCATCGTCTGGAAATATTTCGGTTTCCACATGATGCTGTTCATCGCAGGCCTGCAATCGGTCGACAAGAACGTGCTGGAAGCGGCGGAAATCGATGGTGCGACCGGCTGGCAGAAGTTCCGCTATGTGACGTTGCCCATGCTGGGCTCCACTGTGCGCCTGTCCATCTTCTTTGCGGTGATCGGGTCGCTCCAGCTCTTCGACATGATCATGCCGCTGACCGGCGGTGGTCCGTCCAATTCCACACAGACCATGGTGACCTTCCTCTATACATACGGCGTCATGCGCATGCAGGTCGGTCTTGGCAGTGCGGTCGGCGTGGTGCTCTTCGTCATCTGCGTCACGCTCGCCTTTGGTTACAAAAGGATTTTCATGCGCCATGACTGATACATCCACATCCATCCGCGTGAGCACGCAGACGAAGCTCTATCTTTATGTATCGCTCGGCCTTATCGCGGCCATCGTTCTGGTGCCGCTTTTGACGACGGCGCTGGGCGGCTTCAAGACGCTGGGGGATCTGCGCGTGAACCCCTTCGGCCTGCCCGCCGAATGGCAATGGTCGAACTACGGCGATATTCTTTTCGGCAAACGCTACTGGCTGCAAATCTTCAATTCGCTGGTCATTGCCGTTCTCACCGTGTTTCTCACACTTGTCGTGTCGGCCATGGCGGCCTTCACCTTCGCGCATGTGAAATTCTTCGGCTCCAACTTCCTGCTGAATTACTTTCTGCTAGGGCTGATGTTTCCGGCAGCCACCGCCATCCTGCCGCTCTTCATCCGCATCCGCGATCTTGGGCTTCTCGATACCTATTGGGGCGTGGTGCTGCCGCAGGTGGCCTTTGGTCTGGGCATGAGCATCCTGCTGTTTCGCAACTATTTCAGAAACCTGCCGGATGAGCTGTTTCAGGCTGCCTTTGTGGATGGCTGCGGATACCTGAAATTCTTCTGGTACATTTCCATGCCGCTCTCGCGCCCCATCATCGCAACGGTGGGCATCGTTTCTTTCGTGGGGAGCTGGAACAGCTATATCCTGCCGCTCATCATGCTCAATTCGGAATCGAAGTACCCATGGCCGCTCGGCATCATGGTCTATCGCGGTGAATTCGGCACGGAATGGCAGTTGGTTCTGGCCTTCATCACCATGACGATCCTGCCCACCATTATCGTCTTTTTCCTTGCACAGAAACACATCATTGCGGGTCTGACGGCTGGCGCCGTCAAGTCCTGATCAGGAGCAGAACATGGCATCCGTCGAACTCAAAGATATCCGCAAGTCCTATGGCTCGCTTGGTGTCATTCACGGCATTTCGCTGGATATTGCCGATGGCGAATTCATCGCGCTCGTCGGCCCCTCCGGCTGCGGCAAGTCCACGCTGCTGCGCATGATTGCAGGGCTGGAAGAAATCACCGATGGCGACATCATGATTGGCGGCAATGTCGTCAACGAGATGACGCCGCGAGAACGCAACATCGCCATGGTGTTCCAGTCCTACGCGCTCTATCCGCATATGACGGTGGCCGAAAACATGGGCTTCAACCTCAAGATCGCTGGCCAGCCGAAAGCCGTGATCGAGGAGCGTGTGGCCGAAGCCGCGCGCATGCTGGATCTCGCCAGTCTTCTGGAGCGCAAACCCTCGCAGCTCTCCGGCGGCCAGCGTCAGCGCGTGGCCATGGGGCGTGCAGTAGTGCGCAATCCGGCCGTGTTCCTGTTCGATGAGCCATTATCCAATCTGGACGCCAAGCTGCGTGTGCAGATGCGCAGCGAAATCAAAACTTTGCATCAGAAGGTCGGCACCACATCGATCTACGTGACCCATGACCAGATCGAGGCCATGACGCTGGCCGACCGCGTGGTCGTCCTCAATCAGGGCCGCATCGAGCAGCAGGGAACGCCGTTGGAACTCTACAAAACACCGGCTAATTTGTTCGTTGCGGCCTTCATCGGCTCACCCGCCATGAACCTCATCGAATGTATTGTGGATGGTGAGGAGGGTGCTCCGGCGGCGCGTCTCGATGATGGCACCGCAATCCGCATTTCGCCGGACCGCAAGGTCAAGCTCGGTCAATCCGTAACAATCGGTCTACGCCCCGAACATTTCGCCATGGGTGGTGGTGGTGATGTGGCGGTGTCCGGGCAGACGCTGTTGGTGGAGCCGACGGGTGCACAGACGCATGTCATCTTTGATCTAGCCGGGCATCACGTTACGGCAGTGGTGGATGGCGAACGGTTGGTTCGTACAAACACGCCGTTCGCTGCAAACATCAGCCATGAACGTGTGCATGTGTTTGATCGGGCGTCCGGGCTAGCACTTTAAAAAAATACGAAAATATTCTGAAATTGGAAACCAAAAATGGAGCGGTCAGAACCGCTCCATTTCGACGTAATCTGTTTATGCGGCAGCGAGTGCTTTTTCGATCTCTTGAATCGAGTGGCCGGTTAAATCCTTGTCGAGTTCGCCCAACAGGACGTCAGACAGGGACTTGTGGTAACCCTTGCGCATCTCACCCAGCGTGCGGGGAGCAGCGACAACGATCAGACCTTTGATATTGCCGCCGAGAACTTTCTTGTTGAGCATGTCGGCGATACCCGCGCTAAAGCCATCTTCATCCTGCTGGCTGTCATCAGGGTTTGCGGAGCTGCTGGAATGGCGGGCACCGGACGGGATTTTTGAACTATCCACACCCGCCTCTGGAAGCGGCTTCAGCTTCACGTTCTGCGCATCGCCTTCATTCTTGAAAAGGCTCAGCTTTTCGCCATCAGCTACAGCGATAACGGTGTTCTGTGGAATATCCATAATCTTCTCCCAATATTTTAATCAAAGAATAGTCGTTTTCAGACCCTTGGCTCATCAGAGATAACCGATTGCGCCGGACTCTGTTCCCTGATCATGCGATATTGGACGTTGGCTTCAGGAGGTGAAGTGCGCTGTCGGCGTCGGTTATCAGGCTTGTTGCAAGATTGGCAGAGATACAGGCCTCTAGAATCCCTCGTTTCTGCTCACCTCCCGACGCGATGATGCGCGTTGGAATTTTACGGTATTCGGCCATGGAGGGAGAGATAACCTGCCTGTTCAACGGATGATCGATTTCCTCGCCCTTTATGTCCAGGTAACGACCCAGCAGATCACCGACCGCGCCAGCTGCGGTCAGTTCCGTGACATCGGTGCCGGTGGGCAGGCCATATCGAACTTGAAGTGATTGCGAGGATACATCGCCAATGCTGAGGATCGAGACGTCGACGGCGGTTGCCTCTGCAAGCAGGCTTGCAAAAACCGGCTGAGTGACAATCGTATCGCGAGATGCTGGACTATCTGCGTAGATTGGGGCAGCCAGATAATGACATTCGGCATTCAGTGCCTTGGCAAAGCGTTGAACGATTTCAAATGTATTGATCTCGGACCCACGAGTAAGCCCGCCCATCATCGACCGAACCTTGATATCCGGTGCATTTGCAGGTGCCATATGGTGCACGGTTTCCCGCAGCGTTGCACCCCAGCCCACGCCCAATGATGCTGGCTCACTCGCCTGGATCAATCGCTCCATAAACATGGCTGTAGCGCGGCCGATTACCGTCGCCATCTGGCTTTTGTCCGCAGGCGTCGGGACGATGACCACATCCGTCAAGCTGAAGCGTTTTCGCAGCTGCGCCTCTAGCTCAATATTTTCCGTCAGCGGAGAATTGAAGCTGATACTGACGATTCCCTGATCAAGAGCCGCTGCCAGCAGTTCGTTGACCTTACGCCGGGTTAACAACATGCGCTCCGCGATCTGGGCCTGTGTCAGTCCTTCCACGTGGTAGAGCCAAGACGCCCGCACCATGCTCTGTTGATAAGGCATATGCTCCCCCTCTCAAATGTCACAACAGCGTAACATTTGTAACCTAGAGGTAATCGAAGTTGAGGGGCCGGTAAAGACACCGAAAACCGCCGCTCTACGGAAAGATCGACTGTCAAATTTAACGGAACCCGACGTGGCGCCCTGCGGCGCTCCGCATTCGTTCGCGCGTCCGTATCGTCCTTTGGTTCTACAGGAGAAATCCATGCTTTCTATCAACCGTCGCCATGCGTTGGGTCTAATGTCTGCCGCAGCGGGCAGCATCATCTTGCCGCGCATCTCGTTCAGTCAGGCCGCTCGCCCGTCTGTTACGATAGCTGTTCAGAAGATTACCAATAACAACACGCTCGATATCTGGAATGAGCAGTCTAACGTCGGCGAGCGCGTGTTCTTCCCCAACCTATGGGAGGGCTTGATCAACCGGAACTGGATGGGCGATCAGGGACCGGTGCCCGGGCTGGCCACTGAATGGAGGCGCGTTGATGAAAAGACCCTTGAGCTGAAACTGCGTCAGGGTGTGAAGTTCCACAATGGCGACGAACTGACTGCGGAAGACGTGGCGTTCTCTTTCTCCAAAGAACGTGTCTTCGGCAATACGGAGCCGAAGGGCGGCAAGACAGTTTTCGAGGCAGACAACAAGCCGGTGACCGCCAAGGAATTGCCAGCCATCGTTCCTGGTGTCGGACGTCGTCTCTGGCCCGCACTTGCCGGCGTTGAAGTCGTCGATAAATATACCGTTCGTTTCCATAACGCGACGCCGGATGTCACGCTTGAGGGTCGCCTCTATTCCTTCGGTAGCCAGATCACCAGCCGCCGTTCCTGGGATGAGGCAAAGACCTACATCGACTGGGCTCGCAAACCAATCACGACCGGTCCTTACATGGTCGGCGAATACAAGCCGGACGTTTCGCTGACGCTTGTTGCTTTTGACGAATATTGGGGTGGACGCCCGCCGCTTCAGCAAATCCGCTTCGTTGAAGTCCCGGAAGTCGCTTCACGCGTGAACGGCTTGCTCTCAGGGCAGTACGACTTTGCCTGTGACCTGCCGCCGGATCAGATTTCCGCAGTGCGGTCGGCACCGGGCCTCGAAGTCCAGAATTCGACTATCTGGAACCATCGTGTTTCCACCTTCAACACTCAAAACCCAATCCTCAAGAGCCCGCTGGTGCGCCGCGCCATGACGCACTCCATTGATCGTCAGGCTATCGTGGACGCGTTGTGGGCTGGTCAGACTGTGGTCCCGGCTGGACTGCAGTTCGAGTCCTTCAAGGCCACGAACATGTTCGTGGATGGCTGGACATTACCAGAGTACAACCCCGAGCTTGCCCAGAAACTTCTCAAAGACGCCGGTTACAAGGGTGATCCGATCCCTTATCGCCTGCTCAACAACTACTACACCAACCAGACTGCCACGGCGCAGATCATGGTGGAGATGTGGAAGCAGGTCGGCCTAAACGTTGAGATACAGATGAAGGAAAATTGGGCCCAGATCCATGATCCTGAAGGCGTCAAGGGCGTTCGCGACTGGTCGGCCGGTAACACGATCAACGATCCGATCACTCCTCTGGTGGCGCAGTTCGGCCCGAATGGCGAAGCCCAGCAGAAAAAGGACTGGACCAACGAGGAGATGAACACGCTCTCAGTCGTCATGGAAACCTCCACGGACCGCGCCCTGCGCAAGAAGGCCGTCACCCGTATGCTGGAAATTTGCGAGCGCGAAGACCCTGCCTATCAGGTCCTGCACCAGAACGCTGTCTTCACCGGCATGAAGTCGTCGTTGAAGTGGAAGGCCGCTCCAGCCTTTGCGATGGATTTCACCACCGCCAACTGGAATTCCTGACCTTTTGCGCCGGCCGTCTTCGTGCGGCCGGCGTCTTTTATCTGAGAAAAGGAGATGAGCTCCGATGGCTTCCAATCTCGTGGAACTGCGCGGCTTGACGGTCGCTTTTGACGGCGTCCAGGTCCTGCACGGTATCGATCTCGATGTCGCCCGTGGTGAGGCAATCGGCCTCGTGGGTGAATCCGGTTGCGGTAAGTCGGTTACATGGCTGGCAGCCCTGGGTCTTCTACCGGGCAAGGCAACAGTCACCGGGTCGGTGAAAATCGACGGCAGGGAAATCCTCGGCGCGCCGCGTTCTGTTTTAGAGAGCGTGCGCGGCAAACGTATCGCCATGATCTTTCAGGACCCCTCCAGCTCATTGAACCCCGTTTTGCGGGTGGGTCGACAGATCACGGAGGCGCTTGCCATCCATCGCGGGATGATGGGGCAAGTGGCCAAAACCGAGGCGCTACGCCTGCTCGATATGGTCGGTATTCCCGATGCACGTGGCCGGTTCGATCTCTTCCCTCACGAATTTTCCGGCGGCCAGTGTCAGCGCCTGATGATTGCCATGGCTCTCGCAGGTGAGCCGGACCTTCTTGTGGCTGACGAACCGACGACTGCGCTCGACGCCACCATCCAAGCGCAAATCCTCGATCTCCTGATCGCGCTTCGGGCTGAAACCGGCATGGCGACCATCTTCATCAGCCATGATCTGGGGGCCGTTAGCCAGGTCTGCGAGCGCGCCTGTGTCATGTATGCCGGTCGCATCGTGGAACAGGGAACGATTGCGTCTCTGTTCGATAATCCGCGGCATCCTTATACCCGTGGGCTCTTCGACGCCATTCCGCGATTGGATGGTCCTCGCGAGCGATTGATCCCTATTCCCGGCACGGTTCCGCACCCACGCGACCTGCCACATGGTTGTGCCTTTTCGCCGCGCTGTTCTCACGTCGCACTGGACTGTCGGACCCGCCAGCCAGAGCTCCATGCCATGGCGGATGGTCGCCTTCTCTCCTGTCATCACCCCGTTGGCCGGAAGGCACCTGCAGAAACTCGCGTTCTGGAGGCCATCTCGTGACGACCCCTCTTCTCGAAGCAAAAGACCTCGTTAAAATTTATGAAGCCCGTCAGGGAATGTTCGGCAAAGCGACGTCAATACGCGCGGTGGACGGCATAGACCTCACGGTGATGCCGGGTGAAACGCTGGGCATCGTCGGAGAATCCGGCTCCGGAAAATCCACGCTTGGCCGAATGCTTCTCGGTATTGATCCGCCGCAGTCGGGCAAGACCGTCTTCGAGGGTCAGCCGATGCCGAAACTCGGCACACCGCAATGGCGCGCCCTTCGGGCAAAGATGCAGCTCGTCTATCAGGACCCTCTGGCTGCTCTGGACCGGCGGCTGACGATTGCCGAACAGATCGGCGAACCGTTGGCCATCCATAATCTCGTTCCCAAAGAGCATCGGGCAACCCGCGTGGCCGAGTTGATGTCTGCGGTGGGTCTAAGGCCGGATCAGGCTGACCGCTATCCGCATGAACTGTCCGGTGGCCAGCGCCAGCGTGTCGTGATCGCCCGTGCACTCGCTTCGCATCCCAAGCTGCTTGTCTGTGACGAGCCCGTCTCCGCTCTTGATGTGTCGATTCAGGCGCAGGTCGTGAACATGCTGCGTGACCTTCAGGAAAAGAACGGCATTGCCATGGTTTTCATCAGCCATGATCTCAAAGTGGTGCGCCACATCGCAGACCGTGTGGCCGTCATGTATCTGGGCCGCATCGTGGAGGAGGCGTCATCCGATGTCATCTTCGCGAAGCCGCTCCATCCTTACACGAAGGCGCTGGTGTCCAGCGTCCCGGTGCCGGGCACGATGCTCAAGAGCCGTACGATTTTGCAGGGAGAGCCACCCAACCCGGCCGATCGTCCATCCGGCTGCGCTTTCCATCCCCGTTGTCCTGTTGCCATCGATCTGTGCCGCACCGGCGTACCGCAACTTCGGCACGTTGCCCAAGGTCGTACTGCCGCTTGCCATTTGGTAACCGGCGCCGATCAGCCGGTCGTGGCATAAGGAAAAGAAGATGCTGCGTTACGTTTCCATCCGTTTTCTACGCGCGCTCGTCACCATCCTTGCCGTGATGACCTTCGCCTTCGTTGTTCTGCGTATGTCGGGAGATCCAGCTCAGATCATGCTGGGTCCAGACGTCCCGCAGGATGCGGTTGATGCCTTTCGCAAGGCCTGGGGTCTCGATCAACCGTTGTGGATACAATATCTCGCTTATCTCAAGTCGATCTTGACCGGTGATTTTGGCGTCTCCATGCGCGACAAAGCCTCCGCCATGCAGCTTGTCATCGAACGTATTCCAGCCACCCTGCAACTGACCATCCCTGCGCTTTTCCTCAAGGTCGTGATTGGCATTCCCGCAGGCGTCTATGCCGCTCTTCATCGCCAGAGCGCTGTTGATCGCGGCGTCATTCTTGCGGCGATCTTTGGCTTTACCATCCCGTCCTTCGTCATGGGGCTGCTCTTGGTGCTGATCTTCTCAATCATGCTTGGCCTTCTGCCCTCTGGCGGCTACGACACATGGCAGCACGGCATTCTTCCCACATTGACAATGAGCATTGGCGGCATCGGCATTCTGGCGCGCTTTTCGCGCAGCGCCATGATCGAGGTGATGGGCCAGCCCTACATTCGGGCCGCTTCCGCCAAGGGTATGAAATGGCAGGATGTCGTCTGGCGGCATGCTCTGCCAAATGCTGCGGTTCCCATCGTTACCATTGTCGGTTTCATGGTCGGTACGCTGATTGCTGGTGCCGTCGTGGTGGAATCGATCTTCTCCTGGCCGGGCATAGGTCGTCTGCTGGTCGTCTCCGTCACCAACCGCGATCTCGCCGTCGTGCAATGCATTCTGCTGATGATCGCCGCCACCATGGTCGTCTCGAACCTGATCGTAGACCTGCTCTACGGATGGCTGGACCCGCGATTGCGCAGCCAGAGCGCCCATTGAGGATTTGAGTGATGACTATCGCAGACGCCCCCCGCCCCCATGTATCTGACAGCTCCGTCTTCGTTCGCCTTATCAGGCAAGTGCGCAAGGTGCCGTTCTCCGTTGCCTTCGGCATCGTCTGGCTTGCGGCCATGATTTTCATCGCCTTCTTTGCGGATATGCTTCGGCCATACGGCATCACCGCCATGGATTTGCGTGCTCGACTGTCGCTGCCGGGCAACCCAGCGCATTTTCTGGGGACGGACGAACTAGGGCGTGATGTGCTGTCGCGTCTTGTCCAATCCATTCGGGTATCCTTTACCATCGCCTTCGGAGCGACGATCATTTCAGCCGTTTTTGGAACCGCACTCGGCTTTGCTGCTGCCAAATTCCGTGGGGTGATCGAGCAGTTTGTTCTTATGCTTGCTGATTTCCAGGCGGCGCTGCCGTTCCTCGTGATGGCGTTGGCGGTGCTTGCCTTCTTCGGTTCGTCTATGCCGCTTCTTATCGGTCTGATGGGCTTTTACGGGTGGGAGCGCTATGCCCGTATCGCCCGCGGTTTGGCAATCTCCGCCAGTGCTCAAGGTTATGCTTCTGCCGTAGTGCAATTGGGGGCGACGCCCGCGCGCGTCTACATGCGCCACATCCTACCAAACGTCGCCTCGACGCTGATCGTCTCCATGACCCTCACCTTTCCGGAAATCATCCTGATGGAAAGCGGGCTTTCCTTCCTTGGTCTCGGAGTGCAGCCACCAGAATCCAGCCTTGGCAATATGGTCGGTTTCGGCCGCGAATACCTGACCCGTGCACCCTGGATCATGCTCGCTCCCGCCTTCGTCATCATGATGACGACGCTGTCCATATCGCTGGTCGGAGACTGGCTGCGCGACAAGCTAGACCCGACCCTTCGCTAACTTGAGGAAAGTCCCATGACAAAAATCGTTGGCCACCGTGGTGCCAGAAATATCTGGCCTGAAAATTCACTGACCGGTTTTCGCAACGTGCTGGCTCTCGATGTCGATGCGGTCGAATTCGACGTGCACCTGACACATGCTGGCGAGCTGGTGGTCATCCATGATGCCACGCTTGATCGCACAACCGAGAAAACCGGTCTGGTGAGGAGCCTGACACCGGACGCCCGGATTGCGACGCGCCTGGAAGGCTCAAGCGATACCGTGCCGACGCTTGCAGAGGTTTTGTCCGTGTTGGCGAAGAACGACAGCAAACAGCTTCATGTCGAGATCAAATCTGATGAGGCGAAGCAGCCTTATCCCGGCATCACAAAAAAGGTCGTCGCAGAAATCGAACGCTTCGGACTTGCCGAACGCTGTCACCTGACGTCTTTCGATGTTTCGGTGCTGGAAGAATGCCGTCGTGTTGCGCCGCATATTGCACGCTTGGTCTCGGTGAATGCCGAATGGGCGGCAAAGCAAGGTGGCCTGCAGGCTTTCCTAGAAAATGTGGAGAGCCTCGTCGATATCGTTGCCATCGAGCACGAACTGATGTCAGCCGAATGGGAGCACATCACACAAATGTTGCCGCTCGATCGGCTCGGCGTGTGGACGCTTAACGACGAAGCGCTGATACGGCCATGGCTGGAGCGCAAAATAGGTTTTCTGACATCCGACAGGCCAGACCTCGCTCTCCGGCTGTCTCGTGAAATCCAATCCCAAACGCAACCGGCCTGAAGAGGAATATGAATATGGGTAACATCATCGGTACCGGCTTTAATGCAGGCTCCACAGACGGAGAACTGGCAAGCCTTGAACACGAACTGCGCGTCCTCGCCGATATCGGTGTCGATACCGTCGAACTGGGTCTGACCAGCCTCGACCTCATCGCCGGCGGGCGTATCATCGAGGAGCGTGCCAATAGGCTGGTTGCTCTGACGAAACAGTTCGGTTTTCGATACACGGTCCACGGCCTCGTCTCGTCCAACTTCATGGACCCGGACACCTGCCGTTACCAGTTGGATGCGGCAAAGGCACTGGCTGTTGTTTGTGACCGCATTGGTGCTCGCATCCTCGTTCAGCATGGCGGCTGCCTGCGCGCCGAGCAGTTGGTGGAGCGCGGCGAAGCCGACAGCCGCGAGCGGGAGGCTCTTCATGAACTGGCGGAGTTCTGCAAACCTTATGGTGTGCGTATCGCGTTTGAAAACATTTTCACCACAGAACTGGGTCAGTATCGCCAGACGCCGACCCAAATTGCCGAGACGGTGAAAGCTGTCGGTCACCCTAACCTCGTGGCGCTGATCGATTTCAGCCATGCCTATATTGAATCGACCTATCGCGGCCTGAATTTCCGTGAAGAGCTAAGAGCAATGGCGCCGGTTGCCGGTCACCTGCATGTCCACGACAGCTTTGGTCGCCCGCAGGCCTTTTACAAGCCGTACCACATTCAGGAAAATACCGCTCTTGGAATCGGTGATCTGCACATGCCGCTCGGCTGGGGTGACATCGACTGGGAGGATATTTTCTCGGAACTCACCTTCCTGCCGGAAACAGTGATGATGATGGAAATCGGTCGTCGTTACCATGCTGAACAACCGGCCAGTCTGATCCGTGCCAAAAACCTGATCGCGCTGAACGACGCCCGCCTGTCAATCGCAGCGGAATAAGAGGTTTCCGTCCCTCTCTTCTCCTTGTAGCGGGGAAGGGAGGGCGCTCACGGCTCTACTGTCGCTGACGGGTTAGACAGGAGCGTTCACGCGGCAAATAGCCTCCCTGCGGAAAGGTCTGATTGAACTGCCCGTCGTTCACAACGGTCTTGCCGCGCAAGAGCAATCGCACCGGCCATCCGCGTACATCGAGCCCTTCATAGGGCGTATAGTCTGCGCCGTGATGCAGCATGTCATTGCTGAGGGTGACGTTTTTGTTCGGGTCCCACAGGGCTATATCGGCATCAGCGCCGACAGAGATCGTGCCCTTGCGCGGGTAGAGGCCGTATAACTTGGCGTGGTTGGTGGATGTAAGCGCCACGAACTGGTTGATGTCGATCCGGCCCTTCATCACGCCTTCTGAAAACAGGATCGGCAGACGTGTGGCAACACCGGGAATACCGTTCGGAATCCAGCGAAAATGGCGCTTGCCCTTCTCGTTCAGTTTTCCCTCTGCATCATCGAAACGGAACGGGCAGTGATCGGAGGAAAACAGATCGAACACGCCCTGTTCCAGACCTTCCCAGCAGGCATCCTGGCTTGCCTTGTCACGCGGTGGCGGTGAGCAGACGTATTTGGCGCCTTCCATTTCACTTTGATCAAGATCATCCGCGGTCAGCATCAGATATTGCGGGCAGGTTTCACCGGCAATCTTCTGGCCACGCTGGCGGGCACGACGGATCTCCTCCATAGCCTCGCGGTTGGACACATGAACGATAACAATGGGGACATCCACGATTTCGGCCAGAGATAGCGCCCGGTGCGTTGCCTCGCGCTCGGCAGCAATTGGTCGGGTCGTAGCGTGGTATCTAGGCTCGAATTTACCGTCTTCCTCGTGGCGACCGATGAGATAGCGAATGGCGTCTTCATTCTCGCAATGGACCATGACGAGCGCGCCGGTGAGGCGTGCCGTGTCGAGCGTGGCTAGGATTTCGTCGTCGCGCAGACGCAGGCCTTCATAGGTCATGAAGACCTTCAGAGAGGTGTAGCCATCCTCGACCAGCGCAGGCAGTTCCTGCCCCAGCACATCGGCAGTCGGGTCCGTGATGACGAGGTGGAAGGAGACGTCCACGTGGCATTTGCCTTCGGCCTTTGCGTGATAGACCTTCAACGCCTCGCGCAGGGACTGCCCTTTTTCCTGCATGCAGAAGGCCAGAACGGTGCTGTTGCCGCCGATGGCCGCAGAGCGGGTGCCGCTGTCGAAATCATCCGCCATGACAATGCCATCGCCAGAAGGTTGGTCGAGATGGACATGGCTGTCGATACCGCCTGGCAGGACGAAGAGGCCGGTTGCATCGATCACCTCCTCGGCATCGGTCAGTTCAGCGGCAAGCGCTACGATACGACCATCCTTGATGCCGACATCACTGACGAAAGTGTCGCTTGCCGTCACCACGGTTCCGTGCCTGATCACCGTATCGAAACGCATCATTCCATGTCCTTCTTATCGTTCACAGCTCAGCTTGCTTTCGCAAATCCCGCATCGC
The DNA here is from genome assembly GCF_001562555.1 of Agrobacterium bohemicum. Lineage (NCBI taxonomy): Bacteria > Pseudomonadati > Pseudomonadota > Alphaproteobacteria > Hyphomicrobiales > Rhizobiaceae > Agrobacterium > Agrobacterium bohemicum. Next base: position 111,560 of record NZ_KQ961026.1, on the reverse strand, counting down.
CAGATAGAATCCGATCGAGCGCTGCGGTGAAGCGATCAACCTCTTCCAGCGTGTTGTAATGCACCATGGAAACCCGCAGCATGCCGCCATGGTCGGTCAGTTCGAGATATTCGGCAAGGCGACGGGAGTGGAAATCACCAAACCGCATGGCAATCTTTTCGCCATCCATTGCCTTGCAAAGCTCTCCTGCCTCGCGGCCATCGAAGCGGAAGGCAATCGTGGGCACGCGGGTTTCATCATGGTTGGAAACCTGCCCGATGATCCAGCAATCGTTGCGCGACCGCAGGTAGCTCAGCAGCCGTTCGGTCAAAAGGTTTTCCTGCGCTGTGATGGCTGAAAAGGCGGCCTCGATTTTCTGGCGCACCGTGCCAGTCTCGCCAGCCTGCTCACCGAGTGTGGTCAGGTAATCGACGATGCCGCAGGTGGAATAGGCCAGCTCGTAGTTGGGGTTGCCCGGTTCCAGCTTGCCCGGCACTTTGTCCTTGCCGTAGAAATAATGGTAAAGCGTATCGAGTTCTAGCAGCAGGTCGTACTTGCCATACATCAGCGCATAATGCGGACCATAGGTCTTGTAGAGACTGAAGACGTAATAATCGACGTCGAACGCCTGCACATCGACGGCGCGGTGTGGGGCGTAGGCAACGGCATCGACGCAAATCTTTGCGCCACGCGCATGCACGAAATCGGCGATCTCGCGGACAGGGTTGATCGAGCCGAGAATATTGGAGACATGGGTGACGCAGACCATCTTGGTGCGCTCGCTCATCAGCGGTTCGAGGTCGGCCAGATCGAGCGTCAGTGTTTCCTTGTTGAGCGGCCAGAATTTGAGCGTGATGCCCGCATCCTGCAACCGATCCCAAGGACCGATGTTGGATTCGTGGTCGCTGACAGTGACGATGATTTCATCACCTGTAGACAGTTGGCTCTGCATGGCGCGGGCAAGGTTTTGCAGCAATGCCGTGGTGGAGCTGCCGAAGACGATTTCTTCAGGGCGCGACGCATTGACCAGATGCATGGCGGCGGTCCGCGCTTCATAAAGCGCGCTAGCTGCACTTTGCGACACCTCGTAAGAACCGCCGATCTGCACGTTTTTCTCGATCAGAAAGGTATTGATGCGCTCCAGCGCGCCCTTGAGGATTTGCGATCCACCGGCATTGTCGAAATAGGTCCAGCCGCGTGACAGGCCCGGAAACTGGCTGCGCACATAGTCGAGGTTAAGCGGTGAAGTGGTGGTCATCCCTGGTGTCTCCCGAATGGTCTTTTATTCAATGATTGAGGACGGCGCGGAGGAAACCGCGCGTTCTGGCCTCTTGTGGATTATCGAAAATCTCTGTCGGCGTGCCTGACTCCACCAGCTTGCCGCCATCCATGAAGATGACGCGGTCTGCGACCTGTCGGGCGAAACCCATCTCGTGTGTCACGATCACCATGGTCACGCCGGTGCCAGCCAGCTTTCGCATGACATCCAGCACCTCGCCGACCATTTCGGGATCAAGCGCGGATGTCGGTTCATCGAACAGCAGAACGCGCGGCTCCATCGCCAGCGCGCGGGCAATGGCCACGCGCTGCTGCTGGCCACCTGAGAGATGGCCGGGGAATTTCTCTGCCTGCTCCGAAATGCCGACGCGGGCCAGAAGCTCGCGGGCTTTCCGTTGCGCCTCAGCTTCGGGCGTTTTTCGCACCCGCATGGGCGCTATCATGACGTTTTTCAAAACCGTCATATGCGGAAACAGATTGAAGGACTGGAACACCATGCCGACTTCGGCACGCACCTTCGCAAGCGCCGGACCGGGCGCAACGCGAATGCCATCCACGGTGATGGTACTGTCAGCGGAAAAGGCTTCCAAGTGGTTGATGCAGCGAATGAGCGTCGATTTGCCGGACCCGGAAGGGCCTATGACGCACACAACTTCGCCTTCGGCCACATCGAGATCGATGCCGTGCAAAACGGTAAAGGTGCCATAGGCTTTGGTCAGCCCACGGATGGAAATGAGAGGAGCGGCCGTCTTTTCCATTACCGTTTACCCCGGCTAAAGTGTTTTTCAAGACGTGCCACGATGGCGACCATCGGCCAGAGCAACGCAATATAGATGAGTGCGGCGCCGATCAGCGGCGTTGGGTTTGCGTTCAACGCCTGCGTTTGCGTTGCCTGTTTCAACAGGTCCGGCATGGCGACCACAGAGGCGAGAGCCGTGTCCTTCATGACGTTGACGCAATTGTTGGTCAGCGGCGGAATGACGATGCGCACCGCCTGCGGCAGAATGATATCGACCATCGTGTTGCGGTTGGAGAGGCCAAGAGCTGCGGAAGCCTCGAACTGACCATGCGGAACAGCTTCGATGCCTGCACGAAAGATTTCAGCGGTATAGGCGGCAGAGACCAGCGACAGGGCGGTGACGGCAGACAGAAATGGCGACAGCCGGATGCCGACGAAGGGCAGCGCGTAGTAGACGACGATCAACAGCACGAGCAGCGGGATCGACCGGAAAATGTCGATATAGCCGCGGATCAGCAGTTTGAAGAATGCAGGCGCATATAGACGTGCCACCGCCAGAAACAGACCACCGACCAGACCGCAAATGATGCTGGTGATGCCGATTTGAAGCGTGACCATCAGGCCCCAAAGCAATTGCGGCAGGCTGTTGAGAAAGACGGGAACATTGAAGAAGGTATTGATGAGGTTCATGCCGATAGGCTCCCTTGGCAATCCGGCAGGACGCGATTGGTCCCGCCGGATGCGGTTCAAGCCTTACTTGGCCTTCGGCATGTCGAGAACGGCAACGGTCGATGTCGTGTCCTCGGCCTTTGCGCCGAACCATGTCTCGTGCAGCTTGGCGATGAAGCCTTCGCCCTTCAGCGTGGTGATGACCTCATTGACCTCGGCGGCCAGTGGATCACCCTTGTTGAACATGATCGAGTATTTCTCCCCGGTCGGGATACGCTCGACCACCTTCAGTTCCGGCTTGTCTTTGGCGTAATACAGCAGGGCCGGAATGTCGGAAATATAGCCATCAACGCGACCCGCAACGAGATCGAGCATGGCGGGCTGCAAGCCTTCGAACTTGCGGATTTCGCCCAGCTTGTATTCGGCCTTATGGGCTTCTGCCCACATATCGCCGGTCGATCCCGTATCGACGCCGACGACCTTGCCGCTCATGCCCTTGAGGCCGGTGATGCCGGAGGCCGCTGTCACCGTCAACGACTGGTCGCTGTCGTAATAGGGCTGGGCGAAGCTAACGGATGCCAGGCGCTTTTCAGTGATGGTGATCGAGGAAATCGCCATATTGATGCGACCAGACTGGACGGCTGGAAACAGACCGTTGAACGGTGTGTTGACGAACTCGACCGACTTGCCGAGGCGCTTGGCGATCTCGTTGACGAGATCGACCTCGAAGCCGGTGACCTTGCCGCTGGCATCTTCGAATTCCCATGGGACGTTGCCGATATTGGCGCCGACCGTCAGATCGGCCGCCTGAACGTTGAACACGCCGAGCGCTGAAACCAGCCCGGCGAGAAGTGTGCTTTTGATGCGCGAAACGTGATGCATTCGAGAACCCCTTGTTTTATGTCGTAAGCCAATCTACGTTGGTCTAACTGGTCAGACCAGTCCGACCAAACAAGCATTTGCTTTTGTACTTTGCAAGATGCTTCTTGAAAAATATATCGAAAGAGCCGGAGCGGCTTTAGGAAAACAGGGATCGAATGCTCAACAAAACGCTTGTGCCACAATCGGTCGCCCGCGAAATCCAGGCCATGATTCAGGCCGGGCAATTGAAAGCAGGCGAGAAGATACCATCCCAGCGCGAGTTCTCCCAGAAATTCGGCATCAGCCGGGCATCCCTTCGTGAAGCGTTGCTGACCTTGGAAACCTTGGGTTTGCTGAAAACTGAGGCGGGCCGTGGAACATTTGTCGCCGCTACCGATGGAACGGCTGGGCAAGCGGGGCATATGGCACCGTGGCGTTATTCGGAGAGCTATTCCGTATTCGATGTTTTCCAGACCCGCATCCTGCTGGAAGGTGAGATCGCCCGACTTTCGGCAGGGCGATTGTCTCAGACTCAGTTGGAGAAGATGGAGAAAGCGACCAAGACGATGGAGGATTGCTGGGCCAATCAGGACCTGCTTGCCAATGTCGACGCCGATCTGGAGTTCCATGGCACCATCGTATCTGCCTGCTCCAACACCATGCTGAAGGCGCTTTATCAGACCGTTCGGGATCAGGTCACCGAGACACAGCGCCAGCCAATCCCCATCACTGACCCGGAAAGAATGCGGCAATCCATTGCCGAACACCGCCGCATCATTGCGGCGTTAAGGTCGAATGATGGGTCTTTGGCCCGCGCTGAAATGGAAGCACATATTCGCAACACGGCACGGTGCGCGGGCTTGCAGCCGTGACAGCGATAGGTGTGTGATCACGATCGCTTTTCCATACGTGCGATAAGCCAGAGGAGGTATGGGCCACCGATCAGAGCCGTAAAAACCCCTACCGGTACCTGATAGGGATAGATGACGGCCCTTGATAACCAGTCAGCTCCAACGAGCAAAGCTGAGCCTATCAGGAGCGACGCAATGAGCTGATGGCGCGCGCCACTTAGACCTATGAGCCGTGCAAGATGCGGCGCCACGAGCCCGGCAAGACTCAGCGGTCCCACGAGGAAGGAGGCCACAGCGGTCATAAGTGCAGCGAGTACCGAAAGCGCAAGTCGTGAAGATGTGAGGCTGAGACCAACGCTTCTCGATACGACCGTACCAAGCGGCAGAATGGTGAGCCAGCTCTTCATGAATAGAAGTGGTGCGGCGAACAGTGCAAGCGCGATTAGTGCCGTCACGGCCTCGAAATTGCCGGCCCGATTTGTCGACCCCGCCATCCACATCAAGAGAATGAAGGACTGCATGTCGCCCTGTGCCAGCACGATGGTAACGATGGCCATCGAGATTGCACTCATCGCGATGCCTGTCAAAAGAAGACGTTCGGCGGAAAGTTCTCGGGCGGCTGTGATTGCGATCATGATCGAGAACACGGTCAGTGCGCCAAGCGACATTCCAATCAGCATGACCGTCGGCGATGGTGAGCCGACGATATAGAGGGTGGCTGCGAGGCCCGCTCCTCCGCCCGCCGAGACACCAAGGACTTCGGGGCTTGCTATCGGGTTACCCGTTACACGTTGCATGATAAAACCCGCCGCGCCCAGAAGGGCGCCAGCGCCACTGGCAGCTAAAATACGTGGCAAACGGAAAGGTAGAAGTTCCCAGAGGGCTGGGCCGAATGAAAACCGTAGGCCGGTTGGTGACGGGCCGATGATGAGTGCTGCAAGCCCGAATATGACGATCATTGCAGCTATCAAAGCAAGGCATAGAGTTGGTCTTGTAAGCCGCAATCCCGTTGGAGCAGCAGACGCGGTGACGGGAGCAATAGCGTGTAGCCGGGGCAGCAGAAACAAGAGAATGGGTCCACCCATCAGCGCGGTGGCTGCACCCGCCGGTGCAAGATCTGAAAATCCGGTTCCCAGCAATTGGCTTGTGCCATCCGTCAGGAAGAGTAACGCTGCACCGGTAAGCGGAGCGGCGATCAACACCTGGCCAGTCGTCCTCGCACCCCAGAGCTTTGCGAGAGCAGGGGCGGCAAGTCCGAGAAAGCCGATGACGCCGACCGTGGCGGTTACGGATGCAGCCAACCAGACGGCCAGAAGCAAAATCGCCAATCGAAGCCAGACGAGAGAAAGCCCCAGGCTTTTGGCGCTTGCATCATCCAGCGCCAGCACATTGAGCGGACGAACGAGGACGAAGGCCAAGATGGCACCAAAGCCAAGCCGGGGTGCCAGAGAAATGACGCCCTGCCAATCCTGTTGGCTGAGCGATCCCGCGCCCCATATGCTGACCGATATTGCGTATTCGCCCCGTGCCAGAATGAGCGTGATGGTGAGCGAAGCGGTGATCATGCTGACGATCAAACCGGAAACCGCAACCGTTACCGGGTCGAAAGCCTGTCGCCAGGATAAGGCAAGAACCAGAGAAACGGCGGCCAGTCCGCCCGCGAAAGCGACGATTTCGCGGGAAAATCCGGCAAGCAGCGGCGATAGACTAAGGCCTGCCACCAGCGCAAGCTCAGCACCCGCCGCGATACCCAGCGTTGATGCATCGGCAATAGGGTTGCGCAAGACCTGCTGCAGCAATGCCCCGGCCAACCCCAACGCCGCCCCCGCAAGGAGCGCGATGACCATACGGGGGAGCATGCTGTTCCACAGCAAAATATCACCGAGGCCCGCTGCGATGGCGGGATCACCCGGCACCGTGGGGCGCGTCCAGATAAGCAGTGCCAGCATAGCCATACAGGCGAGGCAAACCGAAAAAACCGAGATAACGGCACGGTTGCTGCTGGCCTTACGGGAGGCAGCACTAACCGTTCCAGGCATAGGACAGACCTTTCGCAAGCTCCTCGGCAAAGCGCCCAGCCGCAGGCAGCGCGCCGTAAGGATTGATCGAACCAAGCGTGATAACCCGCTTTTCCCGCACGGCAGGCAGAGCATTCCAGAATGCACTATGGTCAAGCGTCGCCAGTGCATCGAGCGGGTGAGGCGGGATCATGACGATCCACGCATCGGGCATCGAAGCAAGTGTTTCGATGCCCATCGGAGCTGTCGCGGAGTAGGCCGTAGCACCCTTCCATGCATTCTCGATGCCAAGCCGCTTCAACGCGCAGCCAAACATGCTGTCATTGCCAAAGACGCGGTAATGCCGGGCATCACCCAGATTGATGGGCAATATTGCTCTTCCATCGCCCTTGGCCAGCTTTAATCGCAGTTCATCCAGCCGACTGGTGGTCGCCGCGATATAGGCTTGCGCTTCCGGCCCGGTTTCGAGATGTTCGCTTATCGCGAGCGTTGCCCTCTCTGCCATTAGATAAGGGTCTTCGCCGGGAAGGTAGATGCCGAGGTTATACGTCGGTGCGATGCCTGCCAGCAGCGGATCGGCCCAGGCGTAGAAATTCGAGTTGAAGATCATGTCCGGTTTCGCAAAGGACAACGTTTCCAGATTGGGAAGACCACGCAGGCCAAGATCGGTAACGGTTTGCGGCAACACAGGCTCGACCGCGACCTCGCGGAATTGGTGCAACTCAGGTGCGGCAACGACGTTTGCGCCGAGGGCGAGAAGCGTTTCGAGAAGAGCCCAGTCAAGGGTTGCGGTTTTGGGACGGGAAGTGCGGCTAGGCTCCTGTGCAAAGGCAGGAAGAGAGGCAGCCAAAGTGCCGGCACCTGCCAAAAAAACTCTGCGGGAGATATGAGCCTGCGATTTCAGTTTTAGTCTCCGGTGATGTGAAAAGGATGGCCTTGTCTGGCCATCCCCTCAAAGCTTCCTCGCGTACTTATGTGAGATGATCGACTTACCAGACCTTGCTGATTTTCAAGGTTGCGGTGCGTGCCTCACCATAACCGCAGAAGATCGTCGTATTGCAGCCTGCAACATATTCCTTGTCAAACAGATTAGTGACGTTGAGCGAAGTCTTCCAACCGTTCTTTTCATACCGAATACCCGCATCGAAAACGACGGCGTCCGGGACACGGAAATTATTGGCGTCGTCAGCCCATGACTTGCCGCGATAACGTGCGCCTGCGCCAAGACCGAACCCTTCAAAGGCACCATCGGTCACCGTATAATCCAACCAGAGTGAAGCCTGGGAGTTTGGTACCAGCAGAGGCGTCTTGCCCTGCAAGCTCGGATCACTCGGGTTTTTGGTAAATTCGAGATCGGTATAGGATGCCGATGCGATTGTCTTCCAGTTCTCATTCAAATTGATCTTGCCTTCGATTTCAATCCCACGCGATCGAACCTCACCAAGCTGTCTGCTGACAAAAGTGGGAGTGGAGACGGTATAGTTTTGTTTGTCGATCTGGAATAGAGACGCCGTGAGCACACCATCGAGCCAGTTTGGTTCGTATTTGACACCCGCTTCGTATTGCTCGCCCTCTTCAGGCTTCAACGCTCCGTCAGCACTTGTGCCGACAAGTGGGCTGAAGAACGTTGAAACGCTTGCATAGGGGGTGAGCCCATTATCAAATTCATAGGCCAGACCCGCACGGCCACTCCAGGCCGTCTCACTCAGTGAGTAGTCTCCTGTTCCCAGGCGATCGTCAACTTCACTGTCCAGATAGTCGAAGCGACCATTCAGGGTAGCGATCCAGCCATTGCCGAACTTGATCTGGTCCTGCGCATATATACCAACCTGATTGATGGAGTAAATCTGGTGTGTAGATGGTGTCAGTGGAGGTATAGGAAAACTATACGGTAGGTCGTTAGGGTTAACCGGGTTAGGATAAAAACCGAACGGTGTCGCCAACTGGTTATTGTCGAGACGGTAGTTGCGGTAATCCAAGCCTATCATAACTTTATGATTGATGCCTGCGACATCAAACTGGTTTTCAATGCGGTTATCGACATTGAAGGAGTTTGCCTTCGACCGGACGTCGTCGGCGTACATTAGCACGTCAGCGTCGGTCTGGTCGGCATAGTCAAACGGATATAACTGCCGTTCACGCTTGTCGAGATACCCGTAACGCAGGTTCTGCGTGAATTTCCAGCCTTCGTCGAATTCATGCTGGAATTCGTAACCCACCATTGCTTGTGTAGATCGCCCGATATCGAAATCTGCATTTCCGAAATATGCGTCGCGGTCGATCTTACCGAAGAAAGGGTTGGCAACGACCGTACCGGAATAGGGCAGAAGGCCGTTGGATGTGTGCGTCTGGTCAAGATGGCTGACATAAGCCCAGATGTTCAGACTTGTATTGTCATCGGGCTGAAATGTCACTTGCGGCATGAAAATGCCACGGATGTCTTTTTGCTCATCCGAATAGCCATTGCCGCCAGCAAGCTTTCCCGTCACGCGGTAGTCGATCCCCTCATTGTCCGATACCTTGCCGGAAGCGTCGAAGCCGAGAAAACCGTTGCCGTTATTGTCGATACCAACTTCCGTATAGGCGTAAGGCTCATCACTTGGACGTTTGCGCACCATATTGATGACGCCACCGGCATTTGCGCCACCCAAGAGAACCGAAGCCGGGCCCTTCAAAACTTCGACGCGCTCAAGCATAAACGGATCGACTTGAAAGTTTCCGAAGGCGTGGCTGGTGAGTGCCATATTGTCCAGAAACAGGCCTGTTTGGCTGGCGTTGAAGCCACGCACGTATATCCAGTCTGTGTCAGGATCTGAGCCATAGGGCTGTGCGAAAACACCCGGCGTATAGAGCAGGGCTTGATCAACCTTGTCCACGACGCCACGGTCTTCGAGTTCCTCGCGTCCTACGACAGAGACCGACTGCGGAATTTCTTTCAGTGGCGTCGCGGTCTTTGAACCTGTGGTGGTCTGCTTGGCAACGTAACCCTTTACTGGCCCCGTACCGCCTTGCTCTCCGTTACTCTGAACGATTATGGGCTCAAGCACGGTGCTTCCGTCTTCATTCGTGCTTTGCGCAAGCGCCCATCCGGCGTTCAGTCCCAATGCTGCTACGCCCGCCCATAAGCCTACCCTGATCAAGGGAGATTTGATCGATTTCTTCATTTCACGCCCCACTCGCGCCGATGCCCAATAAGATGAGTGGATAAATCAATTTTAAATCTGCCGCTTGCCGCTATGCGCGGCACTTGAATGATTTTGGGCAAATCTCACGCCAACGCGCATTTGCTCACACATTTATTCAATGTGTGACTTTTTCCATTGTGACGGCGTAACGCCCACATATTTGCGGAATGTGCGGCTGAAATGGGCGTGGTCTGCAAAACCGGTCTCCGCGGCAATCGTCGTCAGCATATAGCCACCGGATTTCAGTAAATGCTTGGCACGATCAAGCCTCGCACTCATCTGCCACTCGTGCGGAGCCATGCCGGTGGCAGCTTTGAAGGAATGGCTGAAATGCGATTGCGACAGGCCGGTAATGGCTGCCAGTTCTTCGAGCCGAATGTTGCGCAGGCAATGTTCTTCGATGAAGTTTTTTGCACGGCGCAATTGCCAGGGAGCAAGCGCCCCCCGTCTACGGGGCTCCGTTTTGCCGAGTTTCAGGACGTCGATCAAAAGCGAAAGCGCCAGCCCATCGCCGTAAAGATCATGCAGCGGTTCGGGGTTGGCAATTTCGGTCGCGATCAATTGGGACAGCGTGACGATCCGACTATCGGTGAAGGATAATCTGGGCTCTCTCAACCGTTGTGGATCGAGGTCATCACCTAGGCGACGGTTCATGGCATCCACATCGAAATGGATGTCGAGATGGCGGACATATTGAACATCCCTGATATCGACCCATAACTCCACGTCGGCAGGTATGTAAGAGATCGGGCTGAGATTGCTGTCTTGTGACATTCCCTTTTCGCCAGCCGTGCGTTTCACAGTTGGTCTGCCTGCGCCCCTGTGGTCCAATAAAATGAATAGGCGCGGATCGCGCGCGACGTAGTAACCACCGGCATAACTCGCGCACTCCACGTCCCAGAGATCCGCAGTAATTCCATTCCAATATCGCCGACGAAGGCCACCGAGAACGGAGAAGCCTTCTATCTTATTATGCATTCTCGGCTGAAACATCATTCTCGAAACCTGAAACGAAGTAAAAGTTTCATCTAATTATCAAGTTTTTTATGAGCGTTCAAGAAGGCCGTGTCTTGATACCGAATATCAAGTCATGACGCTGGTTGGCTGTGCACACTGGTGGTGTTGACGGTCGATGATAAATTGGCCAAACATCCGGCAGGTCCTCCGTTTAATGCAGACATGTGGAAATCGAAATGCTCTTGAATGCTCAGCAAAGATCGACAGATGTTGTTGCACCACTGCTGTCTCTTTCAGATGTGAGCTTTGCCGTTGAAGGTCGCACGCTGCTACATCCTTTGACATTGGAACTCGGTTCTGGTCGGTCGATCGCGCTGATTGGCCATAACGGGTCGGGAAAATCGACACTTCTCAAACTGATCGGGCGTCAGCAGGCTCCGACCGGTGGTCAGATTACGTTCGAGGGCAAGCCGTTGAGCGAATGGGGAAACCGAGACTTTGCGCGTCGGCTGGCCTACATGCCGCAACGGACACCTGCGGCGCCCGGCATGCTGGTCAAGGAACTGGTTGCACTTGGTCGTTACCCATGGCACGGGGCGCTTGGCCGTTTTGGCGAAGACGATCACCTCAAAGTGGAAGAAGCCATTGAGTTGACCGGTATCGGTAAATTTTCAGATCGCATGGTCGATAGTTTGTCGGGTGGCGAGCGGCAGCGGGTATGGCTTGCAATGCTGGTTGCGCAGGATGCGAGTTGCCTTTTGCTTGATGAGCCCATCTCGGCGCTCGACATTAGACATCAACTGGAAGTCCTTAGCCTGACAGCGGATTTGTGCCGCAAGAAGGGTATCAGCATCATAATGGTGCTGCACGATATCAATATGGCAGCGCGGTTTTGTGATGAGATCATCGCCCTTCATTCTGGCCACTTGGTCGCTCACGGCACACCCGACGATCTCATGAGTCCTGGCGAACTACAGCGTATTTACGATGTTCCGATGGATATCATCCGCCAACCGTCAAACGGTGCTGTCATCGCTATGGCGCGCTAATCGAATTTAGGCTGATCGGATTTGGCGGTCAGCGGTCGAGCCAAGGCCTGAAGGCTTGGGAGGTGTTATGCTCCCACGGGCCACCCATGTATCGCCAGAGATCAAGACCAACAATCTCGATGGAGTGAGGTCGAAATTCGGCAGCAAGCTTCTGGTAAGTCGCATCAGCGGTCGTTCGTGAAACCTTGTTCTGGATCGTGATATGCGGCTGCCATTTTTGCATGTCCTGTCCACCCAGCCATGGCCTCCAGACCTGTTTCAGACGCAAATGTATCTCCAGAAGCTCAGGACTGGTAATCGTGAACGCGACACCTGCCCCAAGATGTCGGATGCCGCTGACCTCAGCTGTTGCTGAGTGAACCTCCGCAACGTCCTGAAGATCCTCAATAATCTTATCGATGTATTCCCCTGGCAACCGGTGAAACATCGTCAGGTGAGCACGCAGGAAATTTCGATCTGGTGGAAAGTGTTTCTGGCGCAGGTCATCAAAGGGTTGAAGGTCTGCATCCGCGATTTTGGCCGTCAGGATGAGGGGATGAAGTGTCTTCATAAGTCAGGGCCTCGGCACGCCCAATGCGATGCCTTATCCGACCAGACTAAGATAAGCCCGCCAGATTGGAAGTGGAGCAATCCTGAACGGCATCGGTTACATTTCAATCTCGTCATTAACACGATTGACACCCCCGGTCATTTCGATATTCTGTTATAAAGTCTTAAATAACATAATAATGGAACAAACGAAAACCGGGAGCTTTGTATGAGACTCAAGCTAGCATTTCTGATTGCCACCGCCCTCGTTGCAGCACCGTCACTCCTTTCCGCTCAGGAAAAGGGTGGTGTGATCAACGTCGCCACGATTGGTGAGCCACCGACACTTGACCCCATGGCATCGACCGCCGATTTGGTCGGGATTGTTACGCAGCACATTTTCGAGACGCTTTACACATTCGACAAGGACTGGAAGCCGACGCCGCTGCTTGCCGAAAGCCTGCCGGATATCACCGCAGATGGCAAAACCTATGCGATCAAGTTGCGGTCCGGCATCAAATTTCATGACGGCTCGGACATGGCCTCCGATGATGTCGTGGCGTCGCTCAATCGTTGGATGAAGGTTGCGTCACGCGGAAAGCAGGCGGCGTCGTTCATTGAAAAGATCGAGGCAACTGACCCGTCGACGGTAACGATCACGCTCAAACAACCCTACGCTCCCTTGGTGTCGCTGCTTGCGTTCAACAATTCGGCTGCGATCGTTCTGCCATCGGAAAAGCAGGACGAGCCGATGAAGGAGTTCATCGGCACGGGTCCCTATATGCTGAAAGAGCGTAAGGCAGACCAGTATATCCAGCTCGCCCGTTTCGACGGTTACACGTCGCGTTCGGGAGACAGTAACGGTTATGGTGGTGCACGCCACCAGTATCTCGATGAAATCCGGTTCGTTCCGGTGCCAGACGCCAATACCCGCGTCGAGGCTGCCGTTTCCGGGCAGTACGACTACATTGACAGTCTACCGGTCGAATCCTTCGACAAGGTGAAATCTTCCTCCGCCACCGAACCCGTCGTCCTGAAACCTTTCGGTTATCCCGTCTTCGTGTTCAACACGGCGGAAGGTGTCGCCAAGGATGTCGCTATCCGCAAAGCCATTCGCCAAGCTCTCAGCATGGAAGACATGATGGCGGCAGCCTTCGGCAGCACGGATTTCTATGCTCTGGATGGTGATATCTACCCCAAGAATTATGTCTGGAACACAGATGCGGGTGTCGAGGGTAATTATAACGTTGCTGACCCCGAGGGCGCAGCCGCGTCCGCAAAGGCTGCCGGTTATGATGGCTCGAAACCGATCCGCATTCTGACGAGCCGCCAGTATGAGTTCCACTACAAGATGGCGCAGGTTGCTGCGGAGTACCTGAAGCTTGCCGGTTTCAAAGTCGATCTTCAGGTGGTGGATTGGGCGACGCTCACCCAACGCCGCGCCGACAAGGCTCTTTGGGATATCTACATTACCCATAGCCCGTTCCTGCCGGAACCGGCATTGATTGGTTCGCTTGCTCCGTCATCGCCTGGTTGGTGGGACACACCGCTGCGGAAGCAGACAGTCGAGGCATTTTCCGCCGAGTCCGATCCACAAAAGCGGATTGCTCTTTGGGCCGATGTTCAAAAAGCCATGTATGCGGAAATTCCCTACATGAAGATCGGCGATTTCAACGGCCTGACCGCGAAGGCGAAGAAGGTTGAGGGCGTTGACCCGGCCCCATGGCCGTATTTCTGGAATGCTTCGATCAAGAAGTAACGTTTTTTCGATGCGCCGGATGCTGCCTTACGGCGGCTCCGGTTTCGAAAAAGGTTCTGACTTGGAGCATGAAGAGAGACATATATGATCCGTTATATTCTCCAGCGCCTGTTCGGCATGATCGTCGTGATGTTTCTCGTCGTGACCATCGTCTTCGTCATCGTGCGCGTCACGCCCGGTGATCCGGCTGCCGTCATGCTCGGCCCGGACGCATCGGCGCAGGATATCGCCGACCTGCGCATGCGGCTGGGGCTGGATCAGTCGCTTGTCGTTCAATATCTCATCTATATCGGCCAGATGCTGAAGGGTGATCTCGGCCAGTCGATCTTCCTCAACATGCCGGTTACGTCTGCGCTGATGGCGCGTGCGGAGCCGACCTTTTTTCTCACGCTGTTTTCGCTTCTCATTGCCTGCGTGATAGCGTTGCCCATCGGTATTTACGCGGCCTATCGCCGTGGCTCCTTCGTGGATCAGGCCGCGACGACCGTCGCGATGCTGGCCGCCAGTATTCCCAGTTTCTGGCTTGGCCTCATTCTCATGCAGTTCTTTGCCGTGCGGCTCAATATGTTCCCGGTGTCCGGTTATGGTGGTCCGGGCTCCAGCTTCATGGAGCGCATGTATCATCTGACGCTTCCCGCTTTTGCGCTGGGCATCGTCTCTTCAGCGCTCATCCTGCGCTTTACACGCGCCTCCATGCTTGATGTTCTCGGCGACGACTATATTCGCACGGCCCGGGCTAAAGGGCTGATAGAACGCCGCGTCATTCTCAAGCATGCGCTGAAAAATGCGCTGATCCCGATCCTCACCGTCATCGGCCTGACCGCTGCCGTCTTGATTTCGGGTGCTGTCGTGACCGAGACAGTGTTTGGTCTTCCCGGCGTTGGCAGTCTGGTGGTTTCGGCGGTGCTTCGACGGGATTATCCGGTCATTCAGGGAGCTCTGCTGGTCATTGCCGCGCTCTATGTTCTCATCAATTTCGCGATCGACATGCTCTATTTGGCTATCGATCCCCGCGTACGGTATTGAGGGGACATATTGATGGCTGACATTGCAGTAAACACGCCGAAGCCCGCCGCCAGTGAAGGCTCAAAATTCCTGCGGCGGTTCATTAAACGCAAGACCGTGGCTTTTGGTCTGATCATTCTGGTTGTCTTCGTTCTTCTGGCGGCGTTGGCGCCGTGGATTGCGCCTTACTCGCCATCCAAGCTTTCCATCGTCAACCGGCTGAAGCCGCCAAGCGAGATATTCTGGTTCGGCACGGACGAATTCGGACGGGATGTCTTCTCGCGAACCATTTATTCGGCCCGCCTGTCCCTGCTGATCGGAGCGTCGGTTGTCCTGCTGTCTGCATCAATCGGCGTGACGCTGGGTTTGCTCGCAGGTTTCTTCAAACGGCTCGACACGCCGATTGCCCGCCTTATTGATGCGATGATGGCATTCCCCGATATTCTCCTTGCCATCGCGCTGGTGGCCGCACTCGGTCCATCTCTCACCACCGTTATCATCGCATTGTCGATTGTTTATGCCCCGCGTCTTGCCCGCATCGTGCGCGCTTCGACGCTGGTTATTCGTGAACTGCCTTACGTGGAGGCTGCGCAAGCGCTCGGCATTTCCACGTTCCACATCATGACGCGGCATGTCTTGCGCAATCTGCTTTCGCCGATCCTTGTTCAAGCCACCTTCCTGTTTGCCAGCGCAATGCTGGCCGAAGCTGGTCTTTCCTTTCTCGGGCTCGGTGTCAGCCCGGAAATTCCAACCTGGGGAACCATGATCGCCAGCGGCCGCCAATATATCGGACAGGCCGACTGGATGACCTATTTCCCCGGCTTTGCCATCATTCTTTCCGTTCTGTCGCTGCAAATGGTTGGCGACGGACTGCGGGACATGCTCGATCCAAGACTGCGAAGGGATTTATAATATGACCGGGGAAAACGCGAAACCGCTCCTCCTCACCAACGTCAAGCCCATGGCTTTTGGCGAAACCGCACAGACAGGCACGATCGATATTCTGGTGGGAGGCGACGGCAAGATCGCCGCCATCGGTCAGTCGGTCGCCGCTCCTGCAGATGCCGTGCGCGTCGATGGCAAGGGCGCCTGGATTTCTCCGGGCTGGGTGGATCTGCACGTGCACATCTGGCACGGTGGCACCGATATTTCGATCCGCCCGTCAGAATGTGGTGCTGAGCGCGGCGTTACCACGCTTGTCGATGCAGGCTCTGCTGGTGAGGCCAATTTCCATGGTTTCCGGGAATATATCATCGAGCCCTCGAAGGAACGGATCAAGGCGTTTCTCAATCTCGGTTCCATCGGCCTCGTCGCCTGCAATCGTGTGGCGGAACTGCGCGATATCAGAGACATCGACCTCGATCGCATTATTGAATGCTACGCCGAAAACAGCGAACATATTGTTGGCCTGAAGGTACGTGCCAGCCACGTTATCACCGGCTCCTGGGGCGTTACACCCGTCAAGCTCGGCAAGAAAATTGCGAAAATCCTGAAAATACCAATGATGGTGCATGTGGGCGAACCACCTGCGCTTTACGATGAAGTGCTGGAAATTCTCGGCCCCGGCGATGTCGTAACCCACTGCTTCAATGGCAAGGCGGGTTCATCGATCATGGAAGACGAGGACCTGTTCAATCTCGCTGAACGTTGCGCGTCCGAAGGCGTGCGGCTTGATATCGGCCATGGCGGCGCGTCGTTTTCGTTCAAGGTGGCGGAAGCCGCTATCGCCCGTGGTTTGCTACCGCATTCCATCTCCACCGATCTTCATGGCCATTCCATGAACTTCCCTGTCTGGGATCTGGCAACGACGATGTCGAAGCTCATGTCTGTCGGCATGCCCTTCAACAAGGTGGTCAATGCCGTCACCCACGCCCCGGCAGAGGTCATCAAGCTCGATATGCAAAACCGCCTTTCGGTGGGTGCCCGTGCTGATTTCACCATATTCGACGTCATCGATTCCGATCTTGAAGCGACGGATTCCAATGGCGACGTCTCGCAACTGAAGCAGCTGTTCGAGCCGCGTTACGCCGTCATCGGCGCGCAGGCGACTGTCGCCAGCCGTTACATCCCACGCGCACGCAAACTGGTTCGCCACAGCCACGGTTATTCCTATCGCTGATGCTGCCAGACATGAAGAAAGAATTTCGCATGACACAGGAGTTTGCGTGACCCAGTCCCCGATCACAGCCGTAGCGAAGGCGAATACGCCCTATCATCGGCTTGCTGCGCTCGGCATCGAACTGCCACCGCCAGCGCCACCAATCGCCAATTTCGTGACGCATGTCATTGAAGGCAACATGCTGTATTTGTCCGGCCAAGGTCCGCGCGAGGTCGATGGTTTCATGCACACCGGCAAAGTTGGAACGAATGTTTCGACGGAAAAGGCCTATGCCGATGCGCGGTTGACCGGCATCAACCTGCTTGCCGTGATGCACGACGCGTTGGGAGACCTTTCCCGGGTTCGGCGGGTGGTGAAGCTACTCGGCATGGTCAATGCCGCGCCTGATTTTCTGGATCACCCGCAGGTCATCAACGGTTGTTCCGATCTGTTCAATGCCGTGTTCGGTGAGGCGGGCCAGCATGCCCGCTCCGCCGTCGGTTTCGGCTCGCTTCCGGGCAACATTACGGTCGAGATCGAAGCCATCGTGGCACTGCACGCTTAGAGGAGACGATCAGTGGTTGCGCCAGCCCATCAGCTTTTCGATCCTTGCGGCCGACGCCTTGACGCGGTCGGCATAACCGGACTTGTCGGCCAGCACCTTCTGTTCTGGAAGCACGATGGAAATCGTCGCAACGCAATCTCCTCCGTTGTCGACAATCGGCGACGCGATACAGGCGACCGAGTAATCGGATTCACCGGCCTGAATCGACAGCCGCTCCTCAAAGGCCTTTGCCGCTGCATCGGACAAGGTCGTCGCATCTACAGTGGCGCGGCCGGTTGGCGAAATACGCGCGCCACGCTTGAACAGTTCGATACGCTCTTCTTCCGGCATATGGCCGACAAGAAGACGACCGGACGCCGTCCAGTTCAGCGGAACGCGGGTTCCCACGCGGGATGCGACCTGAAAATGGCTGGGGCCATCGGCCATGGCCAGAACAAGCATATGCTCGGCATCGCGGCCGCAGACCTGAACAGTTTCACCCGCCTCGCGGCAAAGATCATGCATTTCATGGGTCGCAACACTCATGAAATCCAGCGACCGGGCATAGGCCAGGCCGTAATGGTAGAGCCGCGCGCCAAGCCAGATCAAACCATCGGCGTTGCGGGCCAACATGTTCTTTTCGACCAGATCATCGATGATCACATAGACGGTGGAAAGCGGAGCCTTGACGGCCTTGGCAATAGCATAGGCCCCGGCGGGCGCGCCGGTTTCGTACAAATAATCAATCACCTGCAAGGCGCGGTCCATGCCGCTGACCCGCGAGCGACGGACTTTGCCATCGGCTTCAGCGATCTCTTCGGAAAGAGCTTCCGATGATGTCTTCAAATCCAAAACCATGCTCCTGCGCTTTAAAGAACCTATTGCATTACTATGGTATAGTCCCGTGCAGGGCAACCGAAATCAAAGCCGGGCGAACCGGCTTGCAGACTGGAGAATGACAATGTCCGACGATATCCGCACGAAGCTCGGCCTGCGCCCCGTGATCAACGTATCCGGCACGATGACCAGTCTTGGGGCTTCCATCGTGGTGCCGGAAGCGATTGCCGCGATGGCGGCGATTCTACCTCAGTTCGTTGAGATCAACGATTTGCAGCGAAAGGCAAGCGCCATCATTTCGCGATTGACGGGGGGAGAGGCCGGGTTTGTCACTGCCTCCTGCTCGTCTGGTATCAGTCTTGCTGTGGCGGCAACCATCACCGGGCCGGACCTGTTGGCCATCGAAAAATTGCCGGAAACCTCGACTGACAAGAACGAGGTGTTGGTGCAGATGGGCCATATGGTTAGTTATGGCGCGCCGGTGGATCAGTCCATTCGGCTGGCCGGTGGCAAAGTGGTGATGGTGGGTCAGGCGACCTCGACACACCGCTACCACATGGAAAATGCCATAACTGACAGTACAGCGGCGGCCGTCTATGTGGTGTCGCATCATGTCGTCGATTATGGGCTCCTCAATCTCAAGGAATTCGTCGAGATCGCCCATGCAAAGGGCGTTCCGGTGATTGTCGATGCGGCCTCCGAATATGATTTGAAGCTGTTTCTGGCGCAGGGTGCCGACATCGTCCTCTACTCCGGTCACAAGTTCCTCGGTGGTCCGACCTCGGGAATAGTCGCGGGCAAAAAGGAGCTGGTCCGCAATGCTTTCCTGCAAAATATGGGCATCGGCCGCGGCATGAAGGTTGGCAAGGAAAGTATCTATGGTGTCATGGCGGCATTGGAAGCGTGGGAAAAGCGTGACCACGCAGGCATCCGCGAACGGGAGGCCGGCTATCTGAACCTGTGGAAGCAGACGCTTGAAAACCGCCCCGGCGTAACCGCGTTGATCGAGCCCGACCCGACGAACAACCCGCTTGACCGCATGCGCGTGATCATCTCGCCGGAGGAAGCGCACATCACTGCCTGGGATTTGGCCGCTGCCCTTCGCCAAGGCCCGCAGCCGATCATCGTGCGCGATCATGAGGTCGAGCATCACTACTTCTATCTCGACCCCTGCAACCTGCATCCCGGACAGGAAACGGTTGTGGCATCGCGACTGGCGGAAGAACTCGACAAGGCTCGCGCTTCCAACGAGATCATCGCCACGCCAATCGAAGATTTATCTCGACACCGCTTCGATGGTGCATTGCGCTGGCCCGATTGAGCGCCTGACGCGACTGAAGACGGATAATAAGGGAACGATCATGACCAATCTTGCTCAGACCATGCCAATCGCGCCGCGAGCCACGGATCCGGTCTTATCGGTCGAAAAGCTGCGGACGTCTTTCATGGTCGATGGCAGTTGGAAGCCTGTCGTTCGCGATATCTCTTTTACGGTTGCCCCCGGTGAGACGGTGGCAATAGTCGGCGAAAGCGGCTCGGGCAAGTCAGTCACGTCGCTTTCGATCATGCGTCTGCTACAGCCCGATACCAGTCGCATCGAAGGCAAGGTAATGTTGGGTGGTCGCAATCTGTTGGCGCTGCCGGAACACGAGATGCGCAAGGTGCGCGGCAATGATGTGGCGATGATCTTTCAGGAGCCGATGACGAGCCTCAATCCGCTTTTTACGATTGGCGACCAGATTTCCGAAGCGCTTTTGTGTCATGCCCCGATGAGCAAAGGCGAGGCGAAAGCGGAGACCATCCGTATTCTCGAAAAGGTGCGTATTCCCTCAGCCGCGTCCCGCTTCGATGAGTATCCGCACCGGTTTTCCGGCGGCATGCGCCAGCGTGTGATGATTGCCATGGCGCTGGCCACCAAACCGAAGCTGCTGATCGCCGACGAGCCGACAACCGCTCTCGACGTAACGATCCAGGGCCAGATTCTCGATCTCATAAAAACCTTGCAGGAAGAGGAGGGCACCTCCGTCCTCTTCATCACCCACGATATGGGCGTCGTCGCAGAAATCGCAGATCGCACCGTTGTCATGTATCAGGGAGAACAGGTGGAAACGGGCGCAACCACCGACATCTTTCATCGCGGCCAGCATCCCTACACGCGGGCGCTGCTATCTGCCGTTCCGGTTCTCGGATCGATGCAGGATTATCAAAGACCGCGCCGCTTTCCAGTCGTTGACGTCACCACCGGTGAGTCGGATGTCCCTGTTGAAGTCGGTGACACCGTGGCGAAAGGCCAGCCACTGTTGCAGGTGAAGAACCTCACCAAGCATTTCGATATCCATTCAGGCCTGTTCGGGTCGGTAACCGGGCGTGTTCATGCGGTGGAAAACGTCTCGTTTGATCTGCACGCGGGCGAAACCCTTTCATTGGTGGGCGAGTCCGGTTGCGGTAAATCGACCACCGGGCGCGCAATCATGCGGTTGATCGAGCCGGGAAGCGGCTCTGTCATGGTCGAAGGCCGCGAAGTGCTGACGATGGATAAAAACGAGATGCGCGAAATGCGCAAATCCGTACAGATGATCTTCCAGGACCCTTTCGCTTCGCTCAACCCACGCATGACGGTGGGTGCTGCCATTGCTGAACCATTCCTTGAGCATAGGATGGGCGACAAGAAAAAGGCGAAAGAGGTGGTCGCCGATATGCTCGTAAAGGTCGGGCTGACACCCGATATGGCCAAGCGCTATCCGCATGAATTCTCTGGCGGTCAGCGCCAGCGTATCTGTATCGCCCGCGCTTTGGCGCTTCAGCCAAAGGTCATCGTGGCGGATGAGAGTGTGTCGGCGCTTGACGTGTCGATCAAGGCGCAGGTCATCAACCTCATGCTGGATTTGCAGCAAAGTCTCGATCTAGCCTTTCTCTTCATCTCCCACGATATGGCCGTGGTCGAGCGCGTCAGCCACCGGGTGGCCGTGATGTACCTGGGGGAAATCGTTGAGATCGGACCGCGTGTGGCCGTATTCGGCAACCCGCAGCATGCCTATACCAAACGCCTGATGTCGGCCGTACCGGTTCCGGACCCCGACAGGCGCAGGTCCAAGAGTGGTTCGGTCACCGAGGAATTGAAAAGCCCGATACGACCGGTCGATTACGAGGCCGCACCGCCGAAATTCCGCGAGGTTTCTCCGGGTCATCTCGTGGCGGAGATTTAGTCTCCGCACATGCCGTATGTCCGCTTTACTCGATCCGCATATTCGTGCTCGCATCGAACAGATGAAGATGCTCCTGTTCGAAATCCAGCCCGACAGTTTGCCCATTTCCGATGAGAACACGGCCATTGACGACCACCACCAGTTCGGGTGTCGTTGCAGTCGTCACATAGGTCGTTGACCCCGTGGATTCGACAAGTCCGACGGGCACCTTGATTGCGCCTTCACCATTCTCCGCGATACTCAGATGCTCGGGCCGCAAGCCGACCACGAGTTCGCGATTGACGGGCAGTGCGCGGTCCAGGCGGATTGTCTGCGGCGCACCGAGGTCGAGAATCAGACTTTTTCCATCCGGTCCTGCCAGCGCCGGAATGAAATTCATCGCCGGTGAGCCGATAAATCCCGCAACGAACCGGTTTACCGGCCGGTCGTAAAGCTCAAGCGGCTGCCCCTGCTGTTCGATAACGCCCTGACGCATCACCACCACATGATCGGCCATCGTCATCGCCTCGATCTGGTCATGCGTAACGTAGACCGATGTAGCACCAAGCCGGTCATGCAGCGCTCTGATCTCTTTGCGCATGTGAACGCGCAACGCGGCATCGAGGTTGGATAAGGGCTCATCGAACAGGAAGGCCTTGGGGTTGCGAATAATCGCCCGGCTCATCGCAACACGTTGTCGCTGTCCACCGGAGAGTTCCCGCGGATAACGATGCAGCAGGTCTGAAAGGCCTGTGATAGCCGCCACATCCTCGGCTGCTTTTCTGGCTTCTGCCTTTTTCGTCCCTCGGATACGCAGGCTGTAGGTGAGGTTTTCCTCGACCGTCATATGCGGATAGAGCGCATAGGACTGAAACACCATCGCCAGATCGCGCTTGCGTGGCGGCACATTGTTCATGCGCTCGCCAGCGATCACAAGATCACCCGCCGAGATTGATTCAAGCCCTGCAAGTGAGCGCAGCAGCGTGGACTTGCCGCATCCTGATGGCCCGACGAGAGCGACGAAAGCGCCTTTGCGGATGGTGAGGTCAATGTCCTTCAACGCATGATAAGCGCCGTAATATTTGTTGACGCCGGACAATTCGATTTGATTGGTCATTTGAGAGCTCCCGATGTGAGGCCGGAAACGATGCGGCGCTGCAATAGGACGAAAATGGCCAGGATCGGGGTCACATACATGGTGGCATAGGCCATGATGTTGTTCCATTCGCTGGTGTTTGGACCCATGAACGAGTTGAGGCCGACGCTTGCGGGCTGGAACTCGACGTTCTGGATCATCGACTTGGAATAGACGAACTCCCCGAATGCCTGCATGAAGATGAGGATGGCGCTGACGAGAATGCCGTTGCGGGCAAGCGGCAGCACGATGTTGAAGAAAGCGCCGATGCGGGAATTGCCGTCGACCAGCGCGGCCTCTTCAAGCTCCATCGGCACCGCCATGAAGGTTGCCCTTACAAGCACGACGAAGAAAGGCATGCTCTTTGCCGCAATGGCCAGAATGACCGCAAAGCGCGGATAGTCCAGCAAGCCGACCTGCGAGAAGCCGACAAAGATCGGCGTGATCATCAAGGACGCGGGCAAAACCTGTAGCATCAGGATGAGGAACAGCCCGATATCCACCCAGCCGTTGCGATAACGCGCCAACACATAGGCGCAGCCGGTGCCGAGAACGGCGATCAGCGCCACCGAGCCGAAGGCAATCAGTGTCGAGTTCCAGAGATAGCGGCCCATGTTCCGGCTTTCCCAGACATAGACAAAGGTGTTCCATTGCGCGGTAGATGGCCAGAAGCTTGGTGGGCTGGCGAACATCTCGGAGCCGGTTTTCAGCGCCGTGATATACATCCAGTAAAGCGGGAACAGATAGATCGCTGCCATGATGATGGCGATCAAGAGCATCATGCGGTTTCGGCCAGTGTCACTCATCCGCGCACCTCATGACGTGTCGAGCGCACATAGACGATAGCGGCAAACATCACGAAGACAGTCATGATGACCGAGATCGTCGCTCCCTTGCCAAAGTCGTATTGCCGGAAGGAAAGGTCCCAAGCCCAATATTGGGCGACATTTGACGAATTGTTCGGTCCTCCATCGGTAATGGCGGCGAACAGATCGAATTGTTGCAAAGTGAAGATCAGTCCCAGCGAAATGATGGCTCCGATTGTAGAACGCATCATCGGCAGCGTGATGGTCCAGAACCGCTGCCAGGCGTTGGCACCATCGAGTTCGGCAGCCTCGTAGAGATCGTCGGGAATTGACGATAGTCCGACGGATAGCAGGATCATGTTGAACGACGTTCCGAGCCAGATATTGGCAAGAATAACAGCCCAGAGGGAGAAGTGAGGATCGGAGCGCCAGAAGATGTTGCTGTCGATCAGGCCGCTCTCGCGCAGGAAGAAATTGAGCACGCCGAAGTCGCCTGAAAGAATCCAGTTCCAGATCGCCCCGACCACCAGACCGGGCATGACCCAGGACACAAGAAACAGACCGCGCAGCCATGATGAGCCGGGAAAGTTCACCCAGAAAAACAGGGCAAGGCCGAAGCCGACGAGAAATTGACCGGCGATGGAGCCGACAACGAAAATGACGGTGTTGTAGAGAATTGGTAGAGTTTCAGGCTGCTTGAAAAGATCGATGTAATTCTTGAAGCCGACGAATGGCCTGATGATGCTTCCCAGGCTGAACATGTCCACTTCCTGAAAGCTCATCAGGATATTATAGAGCAAGGGCAAGCCCGCCAGGATAAACAGGAAGGCGAAGGGTACACCGACCAGACCGATGTCGAAGCCGCGTCCATCCGTTATGCTGGAAAATATCCTTTTCATGGAAGCCTCATGTGCGCCGGTGGAGAACTGCCCGACACCGAAGTGTCAAGCAGTTCTCTCCAGGAGGAAAGGTAGATGGCGTGCATGCCATCGGTTTCTTGAAGCAGACGAGGTTGCCCTTAGCCGTCGATCAGCTTGATCTTTTCGGCAGCCTGGTCAAGCGCAGCCTTCGGTTCCATCTGGCCAGTCAACGCTGCCTGAATAGCGTCCTGAATAGCCTTGGAAATCTTCGGCCATTCCGGCGATGGACCACGCGGCTTGGCATATTTCAGCTGTTCCACGAAGGTTTTCAGTGCGGCATCCTTGAGCGCGTTGCCCGTTGGCGGGATCGGCAGATCGGACCGGGCCGGAATCTGGCCGAAATCCTTGTACATGGTAACATCCTTGGAAGCGAAGAACTCGAGCGCTTTGAACGCCTCTTCAGGGTGTTTAGTGCTGGAGAAGATCGCCCAGTTGTAATCGCCCATGGCAGAAGAACGCTCAGCCCCTTGCTGCGGTACCGGCAACAACGCGGTTCCCCAGTCGAACTTGGCATCCGTCAACATGCGGTCGATTTCCCATGGGCCGGAGATGGCCATAGCGGCATTACCCGCATTGAAGGTTGCGGTTGCGTCCCACTGGCTGCGCGTCAACGTGTCGGGAGATGTCATTTTGCCATCCAGCATTTGCTTCCAGATCGTCAGGGCCCGGACGGCACCTTCACTGTTGATGGACTTGTAGGTGGCGCCACCCATCTGTGCCCATGGCAGGAACTGGAATGTACCTTCCTCATTGGCTTTGGCCGAGAATGTAATACCGTAAACATTCTTGGACGGGTCGGTCAGTTTCTTTGCGGTTTCCAGCAATTCATCCCAGGTCTGCGGTGGCTTTTCCGGGTCAAGCCCTGCGGCTTTGAACAGATCCTTGTTGTAATAAAGCGCAATCGTATTCGTGGCTTTCGGCACACCGTAATATTTCCCGTCCCAGGTGGCGGAGGCGAGGGGGCCGGGGAAGTAATTTTCGGGTTTGATCGTGGTTGATTTCGCAATCATGTCTGTCAGGTCGAGAAACGCTTTTCGCGATGCGAACATGGCATGATTGGGATTGTCGATGGTGATGATATCGGGCGCATTGCCGGTCGAATAGGCACGCATGGCTTCGCTCACCACATCATCGAACTGTATCTGGCGATACTCGATCTGGATGCCGTTCCTCTGGGCGTTGAATTCCTTGATGAGATTTGGTGCGGGCTGAATATCGCGGTCAAGCGACCACAGCGTCAGCTTTACGTCTTCTGCCTGTGCGCCGAGCGCAAAGAGCGATGCGCTTGTTGCGAGAGCCGTTGCCACAGCAATCGTGTATGTGCGGATACCCATAGTCTCCTCCTTTGTGGTTATCCAGAATTCTCAAATAGCGCGTCGCGGCCTCCTCCTGCCGCGCCTGCGTTTCTCCACTTACACCGGATCGACGACGAAGCTGCCGCCGCGGGCCTGTTTCAGATGGTTGAGCCCGTGAACCTGCCCCGTCATTTCCAGCGCGTCGCGATAGACCGGGTCATGCCAGCCTTCGATATCGATGGAGCCGGACCAGCCAGCCAGCCGCAGCTCTGAGATGATGTCTGTCCAGTTGCTGTCACCAAAGCCAGGTGTGCGCATGAGCACAAACGGATGTTTACCGAAAATGCCGTGTTCGCGAATGACGTCCCAGCGAATGGTCGCATCCTTGCCGTGAACGTGGAAGATTTTCGAAGCCCATTTGCGGATCTGCGGCAGCGGGTCGATTAGATAGACCATCTGATGGCACGGCTCCCATTCAAGTCCGATATTGTCATCGGGCGTCTCGTTGAACATGAGCTCCCAGGCATCAGGGTTGTGTGCGATGTTCCAGTCGCCAGCCGCCCAGTTGCCGTCCATGGCACAGTTCTCGAAAGCGATCTTCACACCTTTGTCGGCCGCGCGCTTGGCAAGCTCGCTCCATATTTGCTTGTAGCGTGGCAGGCTATCGGTGAGGGGTTTGTTACGGATGCGACCGGTGAAGCCGGCAACGCAGGTAGCACCGAAGTGATGGGCATTGTCGATGCAATCCCTCCAGCCCTGCAAGGTCTGAAGGTCCATATCGGTCTCTTCCAGCGGATTGCCGAACATGCCGATGGTCGAGATCGTGATGTCGCGGTCTCCGATGGCCTCAAGGCAGCGCTTTCCGAGATCGGCGATGTCCTGGCCATTGGTTGTCTGCCAGAAAAACGGCTCGAAACTTTCAAATCCCATGTCTGCAATCTGCGCGATGCGCTCGGCTGCCTGACCCTTGGTGGCGCTGACCATGGTACCGATGCGAATGGATTGTCCCTGTAGGTTGCTCACTGTTTCGGTCCTTATGCTGTGATATCGACGGATTGGCCTGACTTTGCGCTTTCGATAGCGCCAAGCACCATCGCCAGGCTTTTGATATTGTCGTGGCTGACTGTCTCTGGTTCGTGTCCGGTGCGGATGGCATCGAGGAAGTTGGCGATCACGCTGGCGTGGCCATGGGTTTCCTCATCGTTGTCAGGGGGCGGCACCTCGATGTGGGTAACGCCGTGCAGCAGACCGGGTTCGGTTCCTGCTACGGCTGCCCTAAAGGTTTCCTCGCCGTCCCAGGTCAGCATGCCCTTCGAGCCAACGATACGCCACGTGCTTTCCCAACTCGTGCGCTCACCCTCGGCGCACCAGGAACCGCGATAGGTAAAGACAACATCATCTGAAAACTTGAAAATAGCATTGGCCGCCGCGCCATGGGCATACCACGATCCCGCCGGATTGGTTTCCAGACAATAGACCGATAGTGGCGATTTGCCCGATACGAAACGTGCGGCATCGAAGGTATGGATGGCCATGTCGAGAAGCAGGACATTATCCATTTTCTCCCGAAAACCACCGAAATGGGGGGCGAGGAAAAAATCACAATGAATGCCGGTCACCGTGCCGATGACACCGCTTTCGACCAGACGGCGCATGCGGCGCACACCTGAAATAAACCGTCGATTCTGAACAATGGCGTGAACACGGCCTGCATCCTTGGCGGCACGGCGCAAGTCATTCGCTTCGTCCATCGACGTTGCCATCGGCTTTTCGCTCAGCACATGGCAACCGTGCGCCAGACCGGTTTTGACAACGGAATGACGAGCAAGGGGAATGACCACGTCGAAAAGAATGTCGGGCTTCGTATCCGTCAAAACGGATTCCAGATCGGTCCCTATGACAGCATTCTGAATATTGAACTCGGCCGCAATGGCCTCGGCCGTCGCCCGGTCCAGATCGACCAAGCCAACGATCCTGACTGCATCTCGCATCTCCGGTGTGGCCTGAAGAGCTCTCAACCAACCTTTGGCCATGGCTCCGCACCCACACAAAACGGCATTGTATGTCACTGAAATCCTCCTCCTACGGCAACCGAAACTCCTCTTCCGGTTTTCCGTAAACGTTTACGATACTATGGACAGGAGCCTATTTTTGTCAATACTGTTTGTAAAATCGCTTTAGGAACCGTGGAAAGACACTTCATGAAGGGCATCCGCCAACTGGCAGAACATCTTGATATTTCTATTGGTACGGTCTCCCGTGCTTTGAATGGAAAAGCGGATGTGAATGAGGAAACGCGTCGTCGCGTGCTGGAGGCCGCAGCCCGGCTTGGTTACGTGGCCAACCAATCAGGCCGTTCTCTTCGCAAGGGCTCGACTGGTATCATCGGGTTCATGATGCAGACGGGGCCTGAGATCACGGGTCAGGGCGATACGTTTTTCATGAGTGTCTTTGATGGCGTACAGACTGTTTTTGCGCGTCATAAACTCGATCTGGTGGCACTGCTGTGTTCATCTGACGAGGACCCGGACGCTTATCTCCAACGTGTGGTGGCACGGGGTTTTGCCGACGCCATTATTCTTTCTGCAACGCGTCTTCACGATGCGAGATTTGAACTGCTGGCCCGCCACGGCATCCCCTTCATCACATTGGGGCGAAGCCAGACCGATGTCGGTCAGCCATGGATCGATCTGGATTTCGAGGGCATGGCGGAAATCGCGATCGAAAGGCTGGTTGGAAATGGACATAAGCATATCGGTCTCATCTGGCCCTACGGCGATCTCAATCTTAGTCATCTGTTCGTACAGCGGGCGCGGGAGGTTCTTGGCCGACACGGTTTATCCCTCGCGGACCAGCACATTTTCCGCGCAACGCCTAGCGAAACCGGTGGTTATGGCGTGGCCCGCGATATTATGGCCTGCAAAACCCGCCCGACGGCCGTCGTGCTTGTGAACGAAACTCTGGTCACCGGGCTTTATCGCGGGCTTGAAGAAAGTGGCCTGACGCCTGGCAAGGACATCGCCATCGTTGGAAGGCAAAGTTTGCAGGCGCAGTTCCTGCAACCGCGCCTCACCTGTTTCGCGCTGTCACTTCGCGATCTCGGCATCGGTCTTGCAGAAACTCTGCTGTCGGTGATGCCAGAATACCAGTCGCATTATCCCGATGCCACCAAACGCAAGGTCTGGCCAATGGAGCTTATCGAAGGGAAGAGCGGTTAGGGCGGTTCGTCCGGTCAGAAGACTGACATTGCTGGATGAATACGCAAATGCATATTTGTTAGGCAATGATAGAATATTGTTCAACAGTATGGACATGATTGTCCTACTTTGGTAGCGTCTACATTAGCAAGTCAGACCCTGTTTCGCTGGCGTTGGGACAATGGGCGTGAGCGTGATTTTCGTCTCGCATTTCCATCCGCAACGACGAGGGCAGCTCTGAATGAGACCGCGCAAGCGACGCCGGAGACGCATAGATGACGAACGCAGCAGACAAACTCACGCCGCTCCTTTCGGTTGAGGGATTGAGTGTAGAATTTGGCGCTAGTCGGGTCGTCGATGATCTCTCGTTTACAGTCGCTGCTGGCAAGACCGTCGCAATTGTTGGTGAGTCCGGGTCCGGGAAGTCCATCACATCGCTGTCGACCATGCGCCTGGCGGATATGATGGGGGCAAGATTTCCAACCGGACGCATCATGTTCGGCGCAAAGAATCTGCTCGAAGTCTCGCAAAAAGACATGCGCTCCATTCGTGGCAAAGACATTGCCATGATTTTTCAGGAGCCGATGACCTCACTCAATCCTGTTTTCACCGTCGGTGATCAGATTTGCGAGGTATTGATCCTACACGAGAAAATGGGCAAGGCAGCGGCCTCGGCAGAAGCGCGCAGGCTTCTTGATATGGTGCGCCTGCCGGATTCGGCAGCACTTCTTGATCGCTATCCTCATCAACTGTCAGGTGGAATGCGCCAACGCGTCATGATTGCCATGGCGCTGGCCTGCCGACCTAAGCTTCTCATCGCAGACGAACCGACGACCGCTCTCGACGTCACCATTCAGGCGCAAATTCTCAACATCATGCGCGACCTGCAAAAAGACCTCGGTATGGCCATGGTTTTCATCACCCATGACATGGGTGTCGTCGCTGAAATGGCCGATGATGTCGTCGTTATGTGGAAAGGTAAAAAGGTCGAGGATGGCCCGGTTGGGCAAATCTTTGCCAACCCGCAGCATCCCTACACCCGCATGCTTTTGTCGGCCGTGCCGCGGCTGGGCAGCATGACGGGGGAGGACTTTCCCAAGCGCACGCCTCTTACCGTGCTGGAAGATGGAAAGCCCAGGATCGTCGGGGAAGAGCGAATACAGGACACCGCGAAATACGATGAAAAGCCGCTTTTGGCGGTGAAAGATTTGCTCGTTCGTTTTGATGTGAAGAAGAACCTGTTCGGCAAGGCGACCCATCGCCTCAGCGCCGTCCAGAACGTCAGTTTCGATATACATCCGGGTGAGACTCTCGCGCTGGTCGGCGAATCCGGCTCCGGTAAGTCGACCATTGGCCGCACCATCCAGCAGCTTCAGACATCCATGGGCGGCGAGATCGCCTTCGCCGGGCGCACCTATTCATCCATGTCTGCAGCGGAACGTTTTCGCATGCGACAGGACGTGCAGTACATCTTCCAAGATCCCTTTGCCTCACTTGATCCGCGCAAGACTGTCGGTTTTTCGATTGCCGAGCCGATCAACACCCACAGCTTGATCTCTGGCGGCAAGGCGGTTCGCCGGAGAGTCGATGAGCTACTTGAACGCGTGGGCCTGAGTTCCGCTGTAGCCGAGCGCTATCCGCATGAGTTTTCCGGGGGGCAGCGCCAGCGTGTCTGTATTGCGCGTGCACTGGCGTCAGATCCGAAGCTCATCATCGCCGACGAGGCGCTGTCGGCGCTCGACGTCTCCATTCAGGCGCAAATCATAAACCTGTTCATGGATTTGCAGGCCGAGCGCGGTCTAGCTTATCTCTTCATCAGCCATGACATGGCTGTGGTTGAAAAGATCAGCCACCGCGTGGCCGTTCTCTATCTCGGCCAGATCATGGAATTGGGCAGTCGTCGGCAGGTCTTCGAAACGCCGACGCATGATTACACACGCCGGTTGCTGTCCGCAGTCCCGGTCGCCGATCCTGCTGCCGTCAGGCACACAGCGATGATCGAGGGTGAAATACCCAATCCGGTTCGTCGCGTTGGCGATGAGCCAGCCATTCTCGTTCACGAGGAAATCAATCCAGGCCACTTTGTTGCAAAAAGGGCCTGAAAAAACCGCGAAAAATCGCATCTATCTGAGAGGAACAGATCAATGAATAGAATAAATAAGGGGCTGACGGCCTTCGTAGCGCTTGCTTTTTCGAGCGTGGCCTTTTCTGCAACACCTGTACTGGCTGCGGGAAAGATGACCATTTCCACCCCGCAGGACCCTGGCAGCTGGGACCCTATCGATACGTTTCTGGTTCAGTGGGCTGCTGTTGCCACCAACATCTTTGACGGCCTGACCTATCGCGGTCCTGATCTGAAGCTCGTACCGGGCCTTGCTGAATCCTGGGAAGAGCTGGATCAAGGCAAGCGCATCCGCTTCAAGCTTCGCCAGAACGTCAAGTTCCACAATGGCGAGCCATTCAACGCCGAAGCCGTCAAGTTCACCTTCGATCGCCTGCTGGGCGAACAGGGTGCGAAGGGTCCGCAACGTTCCAATTATACGGCCATTGAAAGCGTCGAAATCGTTGATGAAAACACCGTGGACATGAAGCTGAAGGCTCCTGATCCCGTTCTTCTGACCAAGCTTGCTGGCTACGGTGCCATGATCGTGCCGCCGAAATACATCCAGGAAAAGGGCGAAGACAACTTCAACACCAATCCCGTCGGCACGGGTGCATTCAAGTTCGTGTCCTATGCGCCGAAAGTGAATATCAAGCTCGAAGCCAATGCGGATTATTGGGGCGGCGCACCGAAGCTTTCCGAACTCGATTACCGTTTTATCTCTGAGCCAGCGACAGCCGTTGCCGAGCTTCAGGCTGGCCGCGTCGATCTCGTGATTCCGCCGACCATCCCCATTGGTATGTTGCCGGTCATTCAGGGCGACTCCAATCTGGAAATCGTCAGCGTTCCCGGCCCGACCGTCGATGCCCTTCGTTTCAATACGCGTGATGGCATCACTGCCGACCCGAAGGTTCGCAAAGCCATCATCATGGCGGTTGATCGTGCCACAATCGTCAAGTCGATCCTTGCGGGGCAGGGGTCCGAAATCGCAAGCTTCCAGGGCGCGCTCTCCTTCGGTTACGATCCCGAGTTGAAGCCGCTTCCTTACGATCCGGAAGGCGCAAAGAAGCTTCTGGCGGAAGCTGGCGTGAAGGCGGGCGCGACGATCCAGATCGATATTCGTGGCAATGACGCGACGATGAACGAGGTCACACAGGTCATCGCCAGCTATCTGCAAATGGTCGGCATCACCGCCACCATCAAGCCTTACGAAACCAACGTTCTACTGAACGATATCATTCCGCAGGGCAAGACCGGCGCGATGTTCCAGCAGAAGTGGGGTGGCTGGACCTTCGATTACGATAACACCGCCTATTCCATGTACCACTCCGGTGAAAAGTGGAACCCTTACGAAAAGGACGCTGCGCTGGACAAGCTGCTGGAATCCCAGCGGCCGCTGACGGACCGCGCGGAGCGTGAGCGCATCCTGAAGGAAATAGGCAAAGCGACTGCCGAAAAAGCTCTTGAGCTTCCGCTCTACAATAGCAACGCGATTTATGGCGTCAGCAAGAAGGTCAAGGGCTTCGTCGCTCCACCGGATAACCGCCTGAAACTGACCGACGTCACCGTCGAATAATCATTGTTTGACGCCGCTCCTTCGGGGCGGCGTCACCATCCCCATTGCAAGGAAAAGAACGTGGCCGGTTTCCTCATCAAGCGATTGTTGCAGGCGTTATTCGTCGTCATCGCCATCACGCTGCTCGTCTCATTTGCCATTCGCCTGACCGGCGACCCTGCTGTCACGATGTTTCAGGGTGGTGGCAGCATGACGGAAGAGGATCTGATGCGCATCCGTGTGGCACTCGGCACGGATCAACCGTTCTTCGTGCAATACATGAACTTCCTGAAAGGCCTTGTGACACTGGACCTTGGCAAAAGCTTCATTGGCGGTACGCCTGTCTCGCGCTTGATCGGAGATGCCTTACCGGCAACGCTGATGCTCGCGTTCATTTCCATGATTGTTTCGATTGCTCTGTCCATCCCGCTCGGCATCAAAGCCGCGACCTCGAAGGGTAAGGGCGTCGATCAGGCCATACGGATTTTTTCGCTTCTCGGCCTGTCATTTCCGAATTTCTGGCTTGCGTTGATGCTCGTGCTGCTGTTCTCAATCACGCTTGGCTGGCTGCCACCGAGTGGCATGGGTGGCTTTGCGAGTTACATCATGCCGGCGGTCACGATGGGTGTCATTCTCACCGCCACCAACGTCAGGCTCGTTCGCACGGCTATGCTCGACACGCTGCAATCGCAGTACATCATGGTCGCCCGCGCCAAGGGGCTAAGCGAAAGCAAGGTTCTTTACAAACACGCGCTGCGCAATTGTGCGATCCCGCTCATCACCTATTTCGGATTGCAGTTCGGCGGATTGCTGGGTGGCATCGTCGTTATTGAGCGGGTGTTCAACTGGCCGGGTATGGGCTCTCTGGCATTCGATGCCGTCGGCGCGCGCGATTATCCTGTGCTGCAAGCCGTCATTACCGTGCTGTCGCTGATGATCGTCGGCATCAACCTTCTGGTCGATATCGCCTACGGGCTGGTCGATCCCCGTATCCGCACGGAGTAATCGACATGGCAACCAAAACCTCCCGCCTTTCGCGGTTCTACAGCCTTGAATTCGTGCTTGGTGCGACATTGACCGTGGTCATCTGCGCTGCCGTGCTTCTGTCTGACGTGCTTTTCCCCGGCGGTGCCGAGAAGATCGATCTGATGGCACGTCTTGCCAAGCCCTTCGCGAGTGCCGCGCATCCCTTCGGCACCGACCCACTTGGCCGGGATGTTCTGGCGCGCGTCGTGGCAGGTGGCAAGATTTCGCTGCTGGTCGGCTTCACATCCGTCATCGGCGCCGTCATTTTCGGTGTGCTGATGGGTTTGATTGCAGGCTACTACCGCGGCTTTTGGGATATGGTCGTCATGCGCTTTGCCGATATCCAGCTTGCCATGCCCTTTATTCTTCTGGCTATCACGTTCATTGCCATTGTCGGCGGTAGCCAGACCAACACCATCATATTGCTGATCGTTTCGCAGTGGGTGCAATATGCGCGACTCGTTCGCGGTTCGGTTCTAACACTGCGTGAGCGGGAGTTCATCCTGTCTGCACGCGCGATCGGCGTCAAAGACTGGCGTATCATAGCCCAGCATCTGCTGCCAAACCTCATAGGCCCGGTCATCGTTTTGATGACGCTGAATGTCGCAAACAACATCTTGCTGGAAAGCAGCCTGACATTCCTCGGCATGGGCGTGGACCCGACAATTCCAAGCTGGGGCGGTATGCTGGCAGATGGGCGCACTTATTTGCAAATCGCATGGTGGGTCAGTGTATTCCCCGGTCTGGCAATCCTGCTAACGGTGCTTGGCCTCAATCTTCTCGGCGACTGGCTGCGCGATAGTCTTGACCCGACTGGAAGAACTTCAAGGTAAACTAGAATGACAGAGATTTTCAGCCAGACTTTTGAGCGCACTCTCGATGAGTTGTTAAGGCAGGCAGTGCCTGGTCAGTCTCTCGAAGCATGGACGTTCGATGATTTGAAAAGCCGTCGTGATTACGAGCAACGCTTGGCAGAAAAAGGTGTTACGGCACGCATACGCAGTGCATATAAACCTCTGCTCCACGCCTTCCTGGAAGAGATCGACCTGACGGGCCTCGAGCGCGTTCAAATCAGCTACCCCGTTCACGCTGCGGCACCTGCAAACCGGTTCCGGCTGGAAGCTTATCCGCTGGCGGCGCTGGTCGGGAACGCCAGAATCGATTTCATCCCACGTGACGACGGTGGTTTTTTCTACGACGTGGTTCTGAACCGTGTTGAGGGAGCCGAGACGGTGAGGGTGTTGGCGCCCAATCGCGTTCATGTCGACGTCGTCGGAGAAACGAATGTTTCGCTAACCGGTTGGTTGCGCGGCGAAGGGGACGAGGCCGGGGAACGGCTGGAAACGGACTATGAGCGTCTGTTTGAAACGGCAATCGATGCAGTCGCAAAGCATGATTGGGGAAATGATGAGCCCTATTTCGAAGAGTTGAACATTCGTGTTCTCTTTCCGTCTGAAGATTTGTCACTCGCTGTCGGCGATGAGGTCGTCAGCTTGCGTGAAGCCTTGCATGAGGATTTCTACTTTTCGCTCCTCGAATTCTTCCAGAAGAAGTCTGGTCGCCCGCTGGGTGATCGCGGCTTGAGGCCCGGCCAGATCGTCCCTGAAATTATCAAGAGTGATGCGGAAATTTCGGTTCGTATTGAAACCCGGCCACTCGGTACGACATTTCTGGATGGTGCTGATCAGGCACTCGACATGGCCACCGCACCGCTTGCGGCGGACCAGATTTCAAAACTGCTGATCGAGGTCGGTGGCGAGGGGTTCATCGCACACGCCCGTTCAGGTAGGCAGGTTTCGGCACGCTATCTTAAGGGAAGCGACGCTGCTGTGATGATCAGCGGTGGACAACATCCCAATGAAACGACGGGCATTGTCGGCGCGCTTCGTGCGGCTCGCGCATTGCAAGCGAAGACGGGTGCTCATTTCACCATTTCGCCGCTTGAAAACCCGGATGGTTATGCCATTCATCAGCGTCTTCGTATCGACAACCCAAGACACATGCATCATGCCGCCCGTTATACCGCGTTAGGCGACGATCTCGAATACCGCACAGTCGAGAATTCGGGAGCGCATCTCAACGAGAAGGCAATCCGTTTCGATGCACAGGAACTGAGCGGCGCCACCCTGCACGTAAACCTCCACGGCTATCCATCACACGAATGGACCCGCCCGCTCTCCGGTTATGTGCCGCGCAATTTCGCAATGTGGACACTACCAAAAGGCTTCTTCTTGGTCGTACGGCACCATGCCGGATGGGCTGAGCAAGCCGAAACATTGCTCGACAAAGTCACCCGCCATCTGGGCAGCATTCCCGGCCTATTGGATTATAATGACCGACAGATAGCGCTCTATGAAATCCACGCTGGTGAAACCGGCTTCCGCCTCATCAACGGCTTCCCCTGCCTTTCATCGATCGATGATCGACATACCGTGCCGATGACGCTGATAACCGAGTATCCGGACGAAACCATCTATGGCGATGATTTCATTACAGGGCACACGGCCCAGATGCAGACGGTGATGGCAGCTTACGAGGCATGGCAGGATATTGCGGTGGCAAGCTCCTGAGTAAGGGAGTAAATTGTGCTGACATCCCATTCGTCCGGTTCAATTTTTCTATGTCCTAGACCGTATCATTAAATCTTTTTCAGCCGGCGTATCTCTGGCGGTATTGCGTTTTGCGCGAAATTTGCATTGAGAGATCATATAGAAGCCGGATGCGTACGAACTAAGTCGACTCGTATTCCAAAGCTAACAAAAATTATATTTATATAAAAATAATAGAGGTTTTAGATATATTTTATATGGTTGATGACATAATTTGAGTCGTGCGGCGGCTAGCCAGAACATCGCTATCTTCGGGTTGCAAGGAACATCTGTCTCCTGGTCACGTTTTCCAACGCTTACAATGGAGATGAAAATGGCAATTACCTATCACGTTGGCGAACACGATGGCGGTTATGCGTACCGGCTTGGCGATGTCTGGTCCGAGACGTTTCCCGATCACGATACCGCGCTCAAAGCGGCCAA